>CATVXH010000026.1 GCA_958347955.1 uncultured Sutterella sp. | reverse complement strand
TCTGCGCAGAAAGCCCTAATCCGGTGCGACGGCTGAGAGCGATACTCAGCAAAATCAATCGTTGCTCGATTAAATCCAAGCTGTAGGAGGCCGCTACAAGAGAGTTCTCTTTAGTCACCAATTCACGCGCCATAATTCACCTATAGGATTTTATAGGTGAAGTTTACCGTAAAAATGGTGCATTGTGACCGTAAAAATGGTGCATTATGACCGTAAAAATGGTGCATTATGACCGTAAAAATGGTGCATTATGCGTCCTCGATCCGTTGGGGCACAAGGCCTCTAAGGTGTCTAAAAGTATTAAAAGAATATAAAAGTACTAAAACTATCACACGCATAAAACACGGCTTATCAGCCATGTTTTAGCGTGATAAGAGCGCCCTCCGGGCGTAGAAAACTCGATCCCGGCATTGGCTAAAGCCAACGCCTTGGATCTCGGCCCTCCCCCGCCTCCCAGAGGGAGGAGCGATTCGCCATCAGTCGTCAGAGGGACAGGTCGAGCAAGGCTCTCTCTGTCCCTCATGACTAAAGCGTTTTCGTCTTTCGCTTGCTCGTCAAGCCGTTCTCATAAAAGTTTTCGCTACGCTCAAACTTTTACAAGGCTCCGGCTTTGACTAGCGCTCAAGACTGCTCCTTCGCGCATGCGCGTAGCGCACGTACGCGCGCGTGCGCGCGCACATCTCCCCAAAGGGGAGAGGGGAAGAGGGAGGACATCAGCGTTCGAGGTTGTTTTGTTTTCGTTCGTTCGCTCGTTTTTTCTGAAGCCATTGGTTCATTGGAACGAGAAACTTGTTGAAGTCCTGAAGACTGCTTTTCAAAAAGTCATGGACATTTTTGTAAAACTCGAAATCCTTTAGTTTCGCTTTTAGCTCTCTCAGCTCCTTTTCTGCCTGCTCCAGCCGGGCAAGCTCGGCAATGCGAGTTAACAAGATCGAATTTTTTGATCTCTCTGTGCTTAATGCGCCACGTAGGCGAGAATTTTCCTCTGCAAGGGCTTTATTTTGCCTTGTAAGGCACTCGTTTTTGTCGGTTAAGGTCTCTCTACTCTCAACGCTACGTTCGCGCTCTAAGAGCGTTTTTGAGCGTTTTTGAAGGATTTCTTTTGTAGCCGCGTAAGCCTTCGCTTGCGAAGATAAGGTCTCAAATTCGTCTTGAGTGACGCTCACACGAGAAGAAAAAAGGTTCTTTTGAGGTTGTATCGCCTCGATAGCTGCCAAATCCTCTGTTGTCTGCTCCAGTCTGGACAACGCTTGCTCGGTTTCCTTCAACTTTTTGGCTTTGTAGACCGCTACGCTTTGGTGTCTGTGCGGTTTTTCTCCCTTTTCGAGTAGCTCGGTTAGTCGGACACCTCGTTCCAGTCCGAACTGCCTGCCTACCTTGACGGCAAATTCGTCCTGCATAGCTGTCAGCGCAGGTAATTTGAAGAAGCTTTTGGCGTCTAGTTTCCCTTCTCGCTCGGGAAACACCAACACGTGTAGGTGCGGAGTTGTTTCGTCCAAGTGCAACACGGCGCTAAGCCGATTTCTAGTGCCATGACGAGCCTCAACGAAATTCAAACTCTCGGCAAAGTATTGTTCTTGTTCTTGCTTGCTCAGGCGGGCCATTGCCTCTGGTGAGGCCGTAATCATGTATTCGATGGCAACGGGTGCATCTCGGCGGATTTTTCGCTTTTGTCCGGCTTGGATATCCGCAACCCTTTCCCGGACATTTTCTAAGAGGTTTCCCGTTTTGAAGAAAACAACATTCTGATCAGATCGGTCGATGTCGATGTCCGGATTTGAGTGTCGATCGGTTAGCCGTTCGTTGTGAATTTGGGATGCTTTTAGAGCGGTCATTTTGACCTTCCTCATCCGGATGATGCAGTATTGATTTTCAGCTTCGGGCATAGTGATCGGTAAGGTCGGTTTCTGTTACTCTTTGAAAAAGAGTAACTCACTGTACTTATTTTACGCTTCGCTTAAAAATAAGTACGTTCGTTCGCTCAGGGCTCCGCCCCGAGACCCCGTAAACCCCCAAACCTCAACCCATAAATGTTCCGGGCAAATCTGTTGCGTTTAGTTTGTAGCGTGCATATTGTTGCGTGCGTTCGTTGAAACTTCGAGAAGGACAAGACCGCTCTGTCGGAAATGAGAATCCGACAGAGCGGTCTTGTCTAGTCAAATCGCGCTTGTTTTGACTCCCAAATCTGTCCCCATTAGAAATCGAAATTGGCAGAAATCGTGTCTTCAATGATCGGTTTCCCATCTTCGTCTCGGGGAATTCGTTTTCTTTGACGGAAGCCAACTTGTTTTAACAATGGCAAAAAGCTCGCCAGTACCTTAGGTTTCGATAATGCGTTAGATACCGCTACGCGCAGGGCATAAGCAGAAATTCGGGATTCCGGAAATTGGCACAGGCGGTCACTGATCTCTCTGTTCCCATTCATGGCGTCGACTAATTTCCGGGCGTACTTATCTCGTTGTCCGGGCGTCATTCGAATGTTTGTCGGAGCAGGTTGTTTAACTGGGGTCGGGGACGTGATGAAAAAGGCAAAACCAACGATACTGCGCCCGCGCTTTTGTTGTTCGTAGGAGACTCTGAGGCTGGTGGTTTTGTTTATCTGATTGATGGATTTATCCAGCAGTCGCTTGAATACCCTGAGCTCCTGGTAGGAATCCGCTACCACGCCAATTTGCTCCTTCAGCTCCTCAACAGTGAAATAAGGCGTTTTTCCAGCGTTCTTCCACCGAGAGCACAGCTCAAAGAGCCGGATTGCGTAGGTAGAACTGAGGTTACGTATTTCATCAAGGTAATAGGAAGTGAAGTTCTTTTCCAATTCCTTGAACAGGGGGATGACCTCTTCAGAAAATTGAATGGCAGCCGCGCCTTCACTGTCCGAATAGAATATTTTTTGGACCCATCGGATACGACTAACACCACGCGTCCCATTGACTACATCTTTGTACGTAATTTGCCTGTCAAAGAGTGTTTCCGTGGCCGATTTAAGTTGCCGATATGCATTCTTGACATCTGAGCCATAGGCAGAAGAAAACTCTTGCGCCGTGATGAATAGAGGTTTCTGCGCAGAAAGCCCTAATCCGGTGCGACGGCTGAGAGCGATACTCAGCAAAAT
>CATVXH010000025.1 GCA_958347955.1 uncultured Sutterella sp. | reverse complement strand
ACAAATGGAAAAATTAAATAAACTGGACGTCTTTAAGTATTTTTAACCATTACTAACGGTTTACACGCAACGTAACACGCCAGATATTGAGGCTTATTTACCGGGGGCTCCAGAAATTCAGGCCACGTGTCGTGTTTAATAGAGAAACCAAAGCGGGCGACTAACGCACAAAACTGCGTTGGTCGCCCGCTATTTTTGTTTGAACCCAGGGATCTGAGATACCATCAATGGTTAAGATTCAACCCGGTTCGTTGTGGAGTGCTTAGAACCTGTCTAGTATCTGCTGAATCTGGTAGAATTGTGGAAAACCGACTGAGGAGTTTGTCATGCCAGATTATCCAAGCAATATTTCTCGAGCGCAATTTGCGTTAATACAACCTGATTTAGAAAACTTCCGCAAGCATACAAGACCGCGTCGTTATGATCTTTATGACGTACTCAATGCCATCCTTTACTCGCTTACTACAGGGTGTCAATGGCGTGAATTACCGCACGATTTCCCGGAATGGCATACCGTCTACCGCTATTACGATATGTGGCGAGATAAACCAGACCCGACAGCTGATTCGCTATTAGAAAGGCTTTAAAAAAACTGTTGCTTCCTATCGCTTTGCACAGGGCCGATCGGCCCGAACGTCGTTTGTGATTGTTGATGCTCAAAGTGTTAAAACCACTGATTTAACGAAAATAGTGGCTACGATGGCGGCAAAAAGATTTCAGGGATTAAGCGTCATATGGCGGTTGATATTAATGGTTTACCACAAGCCATTCTCGTGACACGAGCTAATGTATCAGATCGTTCAGGTGCATTGGCTATGTTTAGTTTGGCTAGCCAAAATTTAGAGCTGGTTCAGCATGTCATGGTTGATGGTGGCTACACTGGCAATGACTTTGCGGATCAGGTGAAGCTCATTTTGAATGCTAAGACGACGGTAGCTAAACGCAACGAGTTGCATATGTTCACGGTGTTACCGCAACGATGGATCATTGAACGTTCATGGAGTTGGCTAGACAAATGTCGGCGACTTTGGAAAAACTGTGAACGCGCCCTTAACAGCAGTCTTCAAATGGTTGTATTGGCCTTCTTGAACATAGTTCTTAAAAGATGCTAGACAGGTTCTCAACAAACGCCACAGCTTGACCAGTGGCATGATCAATGCCAAAGTTTCGCGCAGCACCGATGCCACGATGGTCATTAAAACCGGTCGCGTGAAAATTAGGGATACCTTTAACAAAATCAGCCACTGTCTGAGCGGTACCATCAGTAGAGGCATCGTCGATGAGCCAAAGTTCAAAATCAATTGTTTGTTGCTGGATACTTTTTAATGTCTCAGGCAGATAATGACCTAAATTGTAAGTTGGCACAACGATGGTTAAATCTAAGTTCGACGTAATTGCCTCCTTGAAGCTCGTTTTGATCATTATCGTCAAATTAACGGAGGCGTCAAATAAAGTGATTCGTTTGTAGAGACATGACTAGCACTGATCATTAAAGAACAAAAGGCAACACAGATAATTGTCCTAAAAAACTGACGATGGCTTGCTGGATGGACACTGTTGAAAAAGAAAAAAGAACAGCAAAACTAAAGATGCTACAAAAATAAAATAAAACGTTTACATTCTGTTCAGATATGGTACAATTTGTTTGTTGATAGGAATATTCAATGTGGATTGTGACTATTTAATTAGGCGAGACCACAAATCGCAGTGCTGATCGCAGCGCGTGATTTGTGGTTTTTTCTTTGCACTGGGAGGGGATGACAACTTGCCAAAAATAGCTCAGATTTTTAACAACAACGTGGCCTTGGTTGATCTAGACAACCGCGGCCAAGCCGTTGTAAGGGGACGTGGCATCGCTTTTCAGAAGAGGCGAGGAGATGTTATTCCGACAAAGCAGATAGAGAAGATCTTTTATCTAGCGAACGAGACTTCCCGACAAAATTTGTACTTTCTCTTAAAAAATATTCCGATTGACGTGGTGACGACTACCTATGAAATTATTGATGTTGCCCAGAAACAATATCGACTGAAAGTGCTTGATTATATCTACATTACCTTGAGTGATCATATTTACGAGGCATATAAACGCTATCAGGCAGGGACTTATCAAGAAACAATGGTACCAGATTTTCATATTCAATATCCGGCCGAATATGCGGTGGCTAAACAGGCACTGCAAATCATTGCCACGAACCTTGGCGTTCAGTTTCCACAGTCGGAAATAAAAAATCTGGCGTTGCACTTTATCAACGCTTCCGGCGAAGACGATGGCGAGCAGGTTTTTGGTAAAAGCAATGAAGCCTCACTTAGTCAACTTGTACAAGAAGTGTTGAAGCGTCATCACATTACTCGCTCTCATTCAAATGGCAACTACTATGACCGATTTATGATTCATCTCCAGTATCTCATCGACCGACTGCAGCGTGTTGATACATATGCCGTTACCATTGTCCCTGAGGTTGCCACTGAACTTAAGCAAAACTATCCGCAGTCTTACAAGATTGCCTCAGAAATTTTCGATGAAATTAAGGATCAACTCTATCGCAGTATGAGTGAGGACGAACGACTTTACTTCATCATCCACATTCAGCGATTGATAAACGAAGCACCAGCCCAGAATCATTCACAAAACGATTCATTATAACGCGCTCGCAGTCGTAGAAGCCTACACATAAGGGCTTTGAAGCAATCTACCAAAGATTGGGCCAGTTTGCTTCAAGCACGCTTATACTTTGGCTTCCAAGCGCTCAGGAGGAAAAGACTCATGAATAAGGTTTTTGATAAATTAAAACCGGTTTTTGAAGCCATCGCTGCTAACAAATATATTTCCGCGATTCGTGATGGCTTTATCGCATGTATGCCGATCATCATCTTCTCAAGTATCTTTATGATGGTTGCTTATGTTCCGAACGCTTGGGGGTTTTACTGGCCAGACAACGTAACGAATACGTTGATGGTTGCTTATAACTATTCCATGGGCTTGCTGGCACTGTTTGTGGCGGGAACGACTGCTAAAAACTTGACTGACAGCAAGAACCTTGAATTACCGAAAACAAATCAAATTAATCCAGTGGCCGTCATTGTGGCGTCTGAAATTTCTTTTGTCATTTTGTCGATCTTGCCGCTTAAAACCGGTGTTGACCTGACTTACATGGGGACTCAGGGATTGATCTGCGCTTATATCGTTGGGTTGATCGTGCCAAATATTTACTACGTCTGTATTAAGAACAATGTCACGATTAAATTACCAGAGCAGGTACCAGGTAATATCGCCCAGTCATTTAAAGACCTTATCCCGATGGGCCTTTCTGTGACAGCCTTCTGGCTTTTCGGTGTTGGCTTCAAAGCGGCAACGGGTACTGTATTGCCACGCTGGATCATTCAAGTACTTTCGCCGCTTTTCCAAGCCAGCGATTCTTATCTAGGCTTAGCCCTGATTGCTGGCGCGATGGCTTTCTTCTGGTTCTGTGGTGTCCAAGGCCCATCAATTGTTCAGCCGGCTGTTGTCCCGATTATGATTGCGAATACAGCAGCTAACTTGCAGCAATATCAGGCAGGGCAACATGTCTCGCACGTTTTGGCCATGAACACGATGGACTACGTCATGAATTTTGGTGGAACCGGAGCAACATTGGTGGTACCTTTCATCATGCTGTTTGCGGCCCGATCAGCGCAATTAAAAGCCGTTGGTAAGGCTGCCTTTGTGCCATGCACTTTCGGGGTCAATGAACCTGTTTTGTTCGGAATGCCGATTATCATGAATCCCATGTTATTCATTCCGTTCTTAGCAACCCCGATCGTGAACGTTTGCTTATTCAAATTCTTTGTGAGTGTACTTGGCATGAACAGTATGATGTACACCATGCCATGGACAGTTCCGGGACCGATTGGGATTTTGATTTCGACTGGGTTTGCCCCGTTGGCTTTCGTCTTTGTTCTACTGACGTTGGTTCTGGACGTTGCGATATACTTCCCATTCATTCGCGTTTATGACAGCACACTCTTAGCTGAAGAAAAAGCTAAGGAAGAGGTCATTGAAGCCGACGGCATGGCTGTTCTGGCGAGTGACACAGTGTC
>CATVXH010000024.1 GCA_958347955.1 uncultured Sutterella sp. | reverse complement strand
ACCACCATGAAGAGGGTGAATGCTGTTGCGGCGGTCATCACGACCATGAACATAGTGAAGGCTGCGGCTGCGGTGGGGAGCATCATCACCACCATCACCATGAAGAGGATGAATGCTGTTGCGGCGGTCATCACGATCATGAACATGGCGAAGGCTGCGGCTGCGGTGGAAACCATCATCACTATCATCACGAAGATAACCACTGCGATAGCCAAAAGAATAAAACTGAATAATCTAGTCGGCGGGCTTTTGCCCGCCTTTTCTTGCCATGAGTGTTGAAAACGTTAAAAATTACTTAAGTCAGAAAGGGCTTTTGGATAGTTATATTGAACTGCCCGGTTCAACCGCGACTGTGGAATTGGCAGCGCTGCAACTGGGTTGTGAGCCCGATCGAATTGCCAAATCTCTCGCCATCAAGTTAAAAAGCGGAAGATGTTTAGTTATTGTGGTCTCGGGGCGGTCTCGCCTAGATAATTCCAAATTCAAAAAACTTTTTAAAGAGACGTCGCATTTTTGTCCTCCCGATGAGCTCATGGATCTTTTTGGTCACCCTATGGGTGGAGTCTGTCCGTTTGCTCTACAAAAAGGTGTTGAAGTATTTTTGGATACAAGCTTAAAAAAATACGACGTTGTATATCCAGCGGCGGGATCACCTACAAATGCGGTCAAAATCACTCCGGATAAATTGCAAGAAGTGTTGCAGGCTCAGTGGATTGATGTGACGAAGCTTTGATTTTGCATCTCATTTTTCTGAGAAATAGCTAGCAATCGCTCTGTTCGTCAATAATGATGAAATGCCTGGGCAAGTTTGGTGAGGTGTTAAGAGTGGTGCGGGGAATCGGACTCGAACCGACACGCCGTTAAATGGCGTCAGGACCTAAACCTGGTGCGTCTACCAATTTCGCCATCCCCGCACGTAGGCTGTGATTGTACATGAAAATAGAATTAAGCTCCGAAGAAATTCGCACAGATATTCGATCAGCTGATTTTGAGGCAATATTCCCTAAAGGATCAACCATAACCTCTTGTTAGAATTTAGCAACCAGTTTTTGAGGTTCATATGTTCAATTTTACTTTTCAAAATACAACCAAACTCGTTTTCGGAAAGGGACAAATTGCCCAACTGGAAACACTTATTCCGAAAGATAAGAAGGTAATGATTACTTTCGGAGGCGGCAGCGTGAGGCGCAATGGTGTTTACGAGCAGGTTAAAGACGCCTTGCAAAACCATGACACTGTTGAATTTTGGGGCATTGAACCCAATCCTGCGGTTGAAACATTAAGAAAAGCCGTCAAATTAGGATTGGATGAGAAGATAGATATGCTTTTGGCTGTCGGCGGCGGTTCTGTCCTGGATGGTACAAAATTGATTGCGGCAGCAATAGCTCAGCCTCAAAATGACGCTTGGGCAATTGTTAAGTCGGGCAACGCTGGCGCGCAGATTCCTTTTGCCAGTGTGATGACACTTCCGGCCACAGGTTCTGAGATGAATAATGGGGCTGTGATTTCCTGTCATGCAACTCAAGAAAAATTTTCTTTCAGAGGTGACTACCCGAAATTTAGCATTTTGGATCCGCAGACAACATATTCGCTTCCGAAGTATCAGATAGCCTGCAGTTTGGCTGATATTGTTGTTCATTGTTTTGAACAGTACATGACAACGGGCGGGCAGAATCGTGTTTTAGACCGTTGGGCCGAAGGGGTGATTGCAACGGCAATGGAGATTGCTCCGCGGATTTTGAGCGGTGAGCGCGATTACGACCTGATGAGTGACTATATGTTCAGCGCAACAATGGCGCTCAATAACTTCATTCGTATGGGCGTTACCCAGGACTGGTGCACGCACCAAATCGGTCATGAACTCACCGCGCTTTGCGGTGTGACTCACGGGGAGTCTCTCGCTATTGTTTACCCCGGAACTATTGAAGTACTGAGAGAACAGAAAAAAGATAAGCTTCTTCAATTCGGTTCGAGAGTTTTGGGGATCAACGAAGGTAGCGACGAAGAACGTATTGATCAGGTAATTGAAAAGATTGAGGCGTTCTTTAAGTCGTTGGGTTTAGCCACACGTTTATCGGAAAAAAACATTGGCATTGATATTGTGGAAGAGATTGCGCGTCGCTTTAACGAGCGGGGTGTTCATTTGGGGGAAGCGCAAAATGTCACCGGCGATGTGGCTCGTGAAATCTTGATGAAACGGCTATAGGCATTTTAACGTGTTGAAAAATAAGAGGAATGCAAAGAATTTTAAAGTGTTACTTTAAGAAAGTATTCCGTTTGGCTGGTTGTTTAATGTAATGCGAATAGACTTAAGTATTTCAATTATTAATGTCTAAATAACAAAATTACTTAAGCAATAGCTATAATCAAGCGTTTTTGTGCGAAAAGTTATTGAATTTTGCACCGATGACAATTTTGTTAATTGGGCGGGGAGTACGCTCCCTGACTATTGAACCGTTCGGAATGACCGATCATTTCGGACACTTTATTTAGTAGTAGAAAATGACTGAAAAAGAAACCACGAAGAGTTCTTTGGAACGTACCCTTGATTTGACGATCTCGGCTCAACAATTGAAGGCTGACACCGAAACGATCCTTAAGCGTCGCGCTAAGACTGCCAAGGCTCACGGTTTCCGTCCGGGCAAAGTTCCGATGAAGATGGTCCGTGAAATGTATGGCGCTCAGGCCTACATGGATGCCATGAATCACTTGATCGGTCAGGCTTATGAAAAAGCTGTTGAAGAAGCCGGTTTGAAAGTAGCCGGAGCTCCTGAAATCACCCCCAAGGGTGAAATCAAGGACGATGCCGATCCGCAATTTACGGCTAAGGTTGAAGTTTTCCCGGAAGTGGAAGTGCCTGATTTGAAGGATGTCGAAATGAAGCGTTTCGTCTGTGAAGTGACGGACGTTGAAGTTGAAAAGACCCTTGAAATCATGCGTAAGCAACGTGCCGTTTATGAAGTTGAAGAAGACGGCGTGGCCGCTGAAGAAAAGCGCGTGACGATCAACTTTGTCGGTAAGCTCGATGGCACTCCCTTCGAAGGTGGTACGGCCAACGGTTTTGCCTTTGTGATCGGTGCCGGTCAAATGCTGCCTGACTTTGAAAAGGGCGTCATGGGCATGAAGACGGGCGAAAAGAAGACCTTTGAAATGACCTTCCCCGCTGACTATGTTGAAAAGTTGGCCGGTAAGACCGTCGAATTCGAAGTGGAACTCACGAAGGTTGAAGTGGCGAAGTTGCCTGAAATCGATGACGAATTCGCCAAGAAGCTCGGCATCAATGACGGCGTTGCCAAGATGCGTGAGGAAATCGCCGCTAATCTGAAGCGCGAAGTCAAGGCCCGCATCACGCAACAAACCAAGGATGGCGTGATGAATGCTTTGAACGATGCTTGCCATTTTGATTTGCCGAAGGCTTTGGTTGCCGACGAACAACAAGCCTTGGCCCGTGGCTTCGAGCAAAACATGAGCGCTCGCGGTATGGATCCCAAGGAACACAAGATCCCTGTGGAAATGTTTAAGGAACAAGCTGAACGTCGTGTGCGTTTGGGCTTGCTCGTGAACGCCTTGGTTGAAAAAGAAAACTTGACCCCGACTAAGGAAGAAGTCGAAGCTCATATTGCTGATTTGGCTGCTAGCTACGAAGATCCGGAAGAAGTCAAGAAGTGGTTTACCAACGACGCTCGCCGTATGTCTGACGCACAAGCCTATGTGTTGGAAAACAAGATCACTGAATGGGCTTTGAGCAAGGCTAAGACCACTGAAGAAAAGGTTGAGTTTGACAAGTTGATGGGTGGCCTTTAATGGCCAACCGATAAGGACAATGAGCTATGGCGTTGACTTTTGCTGACATGAACCTCGTGCCGACCGTTGTTGAGCAGAGCGGTCGCGGTGAGCGTGCGTTTGATATCTTCTCTCGCCTTTTGCGTGATCGCGTGGTTTTTTTGACAGGCCCGGTGACGACGGAGAGCGCCAACTTGGTTATCGCCCAGCTCTTGTTCTTGGAAAGTGAAGATCCTGATAAGGATATTTCGCTTTATATCAACAGTCCGGGTGGCAGTGTTTACGCCGGCATGGGCATTTATGACACGATGCAATTCATCAAGCCTGACGTAAGCACCATTTGTGTGGGTATGGCTGCCAGCATGGGCGCTTTCCTTTTGGCCGCGGGTGCCAAGGGGAAACGTTTTGCGCTGCCCAATTCACGCATTATGATTCACCAACCCTCCGGCGGCTCACAAGGCATGGCCAGTGATATTGAAATTCAAGCCAAGGAAATTCTTGATTTGAAGCTTACCCTCAATACCATTTTGGCCGAACGCTCCGGACTGTCTATCGAAAAAATCGCCCGTGATACTGATCGCGATAATTACATGAACCCGATTCAGGCTAAGCAATACGGTATCATTGACGAGATCTATGTCAAACGCGGCCAAATGTTGAAATAAATTACTTATTTTTCAGTGTTTCAACAGGGGAGGCCATGCCTCCCTTTTCTTAATTAAGGATAACGATGGCGGATAAACAAAATCGCTGTGCTTTTTGCGGACGAAGCGAAAAAGAAGTCGAACACATGGTTACGGCTAATGGTGTGAGCATTTGCTCTGACTGTGCCCGTATGGCCTTGGAATCGATGACTGGAGAAAGCCCTTCAGTATCGAGCGATTCCGGTGAAGCGCCCAAAGAAAGCTTCCTTGACAAACCTTTACCCAAACCGAAGGAAATTTTCGAGCGTCTTGATCAATACGTGATCGGTCAGGATCGCGCCAAGCGTATTCTTTCTGTCGCGGTCTACAACCATTACAAACGTTTGAGACATTTGAGCGATAAGACTGCGGATGTGGAATTGGCCAAGAGCAATATTTTGTTAATCGGTCCAACCGGTTCAGGTAAAACGCTTTTTGCTCAAACGCTGGCTCGCATGCTTGATGTTCCCTTTGCCATCGCCGATGCTACGACGCTCACCGAAGCCGGCTACGTCGGTGAAGACGTTGAAAATGTTGTTTTAAAGCTTCTTCAAGCTGCCGACGGCGATATTGAGCGTGCTCAACGCGGCATTATTTATCTTGACGAACTCGATAAAATCGCCCGTAAGAGTGAAAACCCGTCGATTACCCGTGATGTGTCCGGAGAAGGTGTCCAACAGGCACTTCTCAAATTGATTGAGGGCACTCAGGCCAATCTTCCTCAACAAGGTGGTAGAAAGAACCCGGGCAAGGCCATGGTGACAGTGGATACGACAAATATTTTGTTTATCTGCGGTGGCGCATTTGACGGGTTGGATAAAATCATTCAACGACGCGGTGAACGAGCAGGTATCGGTTTTGCCGCTCAATTAAAGAGTAAGAGTGAGAAGTCATTGACCGAACTTTTTGCTCAAGCCGAACCGACGGACTTGGTTAAATACGGTTTAATTCCGGAGTTGGTCGGTCGACTGCCTGTGATCGCCTCATTGGAAGAACTGACTGAACAAGCCTTAATCAGCATTCTAGTTAAACCTAAAAACGCACTGATCAAACAATATGAAACGCTTTTTGGTATGGAAGGCGTCAAATTGACGGTTACCGAAGAAGCGCTTAAAGCTATCGCCAAAAAAGCGATTCGCCGTAAGACGGGCGCGCGTGGTTTGAGAAGCATTGTCGAAAATGTGCTGACAGATGTCATGTATGAAGTGCCGAGCTTAGGCGATATCAAAGAAGTAGTGGTTGATGAGCACGTCATAAATGATGGTGCCAAACCGACCTACATTCATTGATGATCGATGCCTTTACCTCTTTGACGACCGCACGACTGACTCCGCTACGGTTCAGTCGTGCGAATCATTTTTAAGAGAGTTGCTGAGCTGTTCGCGCAGATCATATATTTTTCCATTTCCAAGGCCGAGGACAAGTGTTTGATCAAGGTTTAACCGGTAAGGCCAACTAATAACAACGAACTTTTCGGCCAACAGTATTATTCGTTTCGCAAACAGCATGCAGTAAGGTGCTCTACTGGCTCAGTTGTGGTTTGCTAACAAAAATTCAACAGAAATAGATTAAATAACGGTCTCTTGCCGGCGCCTTTGAGTAATTTTGCTTAAACCGATCAAATTTGTATCCGTTTGTCTACACACTCAGCTAAAAACTCATAAAGCTGATACGCTCGGATGCAGAATAATGTTGGATTAGGCTTGATTAGGGTTGAAAAGTTGATTTTTATCCCCATATAGGCCCTGTAATAGTCTTAATGGTAATAATCGATGACAACGAAATCTACAAAGAAACAAGCTGTTTTGCCTGTTCTGCCGCTACGCGACATGGTGATTTTCCCCGGGTGCATTCAACCGGTTTATGCCGGTCGTGCCATGAGCCTGGCGGCCATTCAAGCCATGGGCGAGAGCGATCAGATTGTGATTTTGACTCAAAAAAAGCCCGATGTGAACGAACCCAAAGCTGAGGATTTGTACGATGTAGGAGTGGTGGCACGAGTGTTGCAGCGCATCACTCTTCAAGACGGTTCGGTCAAACTTTTGATCAATGCTCTTTACCGAGTAAAAGTTCAGTGGTTTGATTTTACGCAGAGCTACATCAGCGCCATGGTCGAGCCTTTGGTGACCGTGCGTCCTGATCAACCTCTTGAGGAAGAGGCGTGGCTTAAGGCTCTAATGACTGCGTTTAATAACTTTACGCAGGTTAATACTGCTTTGCCCAAAGATTTGATCAATTTGCTTAAAAACAAGTCCACACTTGAAGAAACACTTGATTTGGCAAGCCATTACTTGGATATTTCCGCTCAACAGCGTCAGGAATTGCTAGAAGAACCTGATTTGATTCATCGAGTCGAGAAGGTGTTGGCGCGAGTGAGCGAGTTGATTGACAAAGTCCAACTCGAGGAGAAAATCCAGCGTCAGGTCAAGCGTCAGATGGATCGCAATCAACGTGAGTATTATCTCAACGAGCAGATGAAGGCGATTCAAAAAGAGCTCGGTCGCGGTGAAGATGATATGGTCGATATTGACCAATATGCTGAAAAAATCGCAAAAAGCGGCATGAGTGAGGAAGCGCGGGAAAAATGTGAAGGGGAACTGAAGAAGCTTCGCATGATGCCGGCCATGTCGGCTGAAGCGACGGTAGTGCGCGGTTATCTCGATACGCTTTTGTCTTTGCCTTGGACGAAGAAGAGTCGGGTGAGCAAGAACATTAAGGAAGCCAGCGACATCCTGGAAGCAGATCACTACGGTTTGGAAAAGGTCAAAGAACGTATTCTTGAGTATCTGGCTGTCCAATCCAGAGTGGAGAAGGTGAAAGCGCCGATTCTTTGTTTAGTGGGCGCCCCTGGTGTCGGTAAAACTAGTTTAGGTCAATCTATCGCCCGTGCTACGAACCGTAAGTTTGTTCGTATGGCCTTGGGCGGTGTGCGCGATGAGGCGGAAATAAGAGGCCACAGACGGACCTATATTGGTTCAATGCCAGGCAAGATTATTCAAAGCATCGTGAAGGCCGGTGTCCGTAACCCACTCTTTTTACTGGATGAAGTTGACAAGATGGGCATGGATAGCCGCGGTGATCCGGCAAGCGCTCTTTTGGAAGTGCTCGATCCTGAGCAAAACAGCACCTTCCAGGATCACTATGTCGAAGTCGATTACGACCTGTCGGATGTGATGTTCGTGGCGACGAGTAACTCGCTCAACATTCCGCAGGCGCTCTTGGATCGTATGGAAGTCATTTATCTTTCCGGCTACACCGAAGATGAAAAACTTAATATCGCTAAACGTCATTTGATTCCGAAACAAATGAAGTTAAACGGTTTGAAGGATAAAGAACTGCAAATCGAAGACGAGGCGATCCTCGATATCATCCGCTATTACACACGCGAAGCCGGTGTTCGCGGTCTGGAACGTGAAATCAGTAAGATTTGCCGCAAGACTGTGAAAAATGCGCTTATTGCGCTTGACAGCCAACCGAAAAAACGCGGGGCTAAGAAGCGCTCGATTGATACGGTTGTTGTCAATTCCGCCAATATTGGCGAATATCTTGGAGTGAAACGCTTCAGCATCGGTTTGGCGCAAAAAGAACCTCAAATCGGACAGGTTAACGGTTTGGCCTGGACCGAGGTGGGCGGCGACTTGCTTCAAATAGAGGCGGCGGTTTTCCCGGGTAAGGGGCAGGTGCAGCGCACGGGCAGTTTGGGTGATGTGATGAAAGAATCCGTTGAGGCGGCCCGCAGTGTAGTTCGCGCCCGCGCCGACAGCCTTGGGTTGGATGCCGATATTTTTGGCAAGACGGATTGGCACTTGCATTTCCCGGAAGGGGCGACGCCTAAAGACGGTCCGAGCGCAGGCGGCGCAATTGCTACGGCCATGGTTTCAGCGTTAACAAAGATACCGGTGCGTCCGGATGTCGCTATGACCGGTGAAATTACCTTGCATGGCGAGATTTTGGAAATCGGCGGCCTTAAAGAAAAGCTTTTGGCAGCGCTTCGCGCCGGTGTGAAGACCGTGTTGATTCCTAAGGACAATGTGAAAGATTTACAGGAAATTCCGGAAAATGTTAAAAATGGTTTGGAAATTATTCCTGTGAAATGGATTGATGAGATTTTGCCGATCGCATTGGTGAAAAATCCGATGAAGCGATTTGAAGAACTTACCGGAGAAGTTAAGACAGGTGTGATCGCCTCGCCGATTTTAGGTAATCAAACCGGATCGGCAGCGTCTTAATTTCTTGGTCAATAGGATATTTTTCCTTAGGGGAGGGGCGTGCAAACGCCCCTTTTTGATGGCTCGCAAAGTGTCAGACAGCACTTGCGCAAGGCTTCGGCCAGGGAAAGACGCCACGTAACACACATCAATCACGTTGTGAGTAAGTCAATTGTTCAAGAGGCGGTCAAGCGAAAAGCGAAATTGGTGGTCTCGGAAAACTTGACGCATATCAGATAGCGAGTCAAGTGCGGCTAGCGAGTGAGAAGTCGCTTGCGTCGCTGGTCTTTCAGAGAGCTTCAGCAGCAGATTGAATATAAAGCGCAAAGAAAAGGTATCCACGTTATGTATGTGGATCCGCGCTGTACATCACAAACGTGTTCGTCGTGTTTAACGTTGGGAAACGAGTTAGGCTCACAACTGCAATGCTCGCATTGTCACTCTCGTTCACTGAGAGAGAAATAGCGTGGCATTTGAAAAAACTTTTAGAAAATCCTTGAATAAAGGCGTTTTGTAGTGTAATATGCGGATTTCTGTTTGATGGCTTGGGTGCTTAGCTCAGCTGGTAGAGCGGCGCCCTTACAAGGCGTAGGTCAGGAGTTCGAACCTCTTAGCACCCACCAAGTATCAGACACATGATTGTGAACGCCGGAGTGGTAGTTCAGTTGGTTAGAATATCGGCCTGTCACGCCGAGGGTCGCGGGT
>CATVXH010000023.1 GCA_958347955.1 uncultured Sutterella sp. | reverse complement strand
ATTTTAACCCTCGTTTCTGACTTGTCAAGCCCTAACTCACAAAAAAATTTAACCCACCTTTCAACCCTCTGTTTCTTCTTTACTTTTTTTCTTACACTCTCCCATACAACTTCGGGGGCTTGCGCCCCCGAACTCCGCTTATTTTAATGTCTGAACAACTTGCCAAGTCCTTTCAGAATCTTCGGATCCTTAACGGCCTCCTCAATCACGGTTTTAACACCTTCTTTCAGGGCTACTTCAAGATCGATACCGTAGGATGGGTTTTGAATTGTTCCGCCCAATTTAATCGGCACTGTAACCCGGCGTCCGTCAACACTGGTGGCCAATCTTGCCGCAACTTCTCCGTTTAATGTGTTATCGAGCAAACCAACCTTCATTTGCCCATTAACTTCTGCCACATTTGCTTTACCTTGAACAGAACGTACATCAAGCACTCCATTGCTCACCGCTGCATTGGCGCTAAGAACACTGAAACGGGTTTCATCTTGGGGATTCATTGCCAAAGCTGTCACATTCTTTGCTCTGACCGCGCTTGCTATCTTTTCTAAAGACAACCCCTTCAAAACTGCGTTGTTTGCCGCCAGTGAAATACTGCCATTAGCAGTTTTGAGCGCAGATGTTTTTTCCAAACCAAGCCCCGCTAATTGCACCGCCGCATTGGCCTTACCATAGAACTGAACTTGACTGCCAAATGACTTAATCAATTGTTCAGTGTCAATCCCTTTCGCATTGACATTCAGCGACCAATATTCAGAGGCATTAACTTTCGCCGTTCCAGAAACCGTGCCCGAACAGGTGTTGGCTTTAATGTTGTTGAGTGTCAATTGACCTTTCGATAAGGTAGCTGTCGTTTCAAGCCCTTGTACAACAAGACCTTGGTACTTCAATGAATTGACGTGAACCTTGAATTGGCCGTTCGCGCTATTTAAAAATTCAAGTCCCTTAGCCTCACTAGCGTAAGCCGCCCCAATCATTTCAACATCTTGTAATGAAACTTGTTTTTGTGTCGGTGCTTTTTCAGCCAACCACTTATCTACAACCAATGCGTCCAACGTGAAATGGCCATTGACATTGGGAACTGCGAATCCTTTTACCTGAATCGATGTATCCCAAGGCGATTTTTCCAAGGTTCCCTTTAAGCTCAAGTTAACTTTTTCCTCAGGAACTGTTAGAGACACCACTCCATCAAATGGCACTTGCGCGGTTACATTATTCAATGCCGCCAACACCTCTCCTTTTAATCCCTGACTCTGCAAGGTAAAGCCATCAATCTTTCCGGAGAAGTTCCCGGACAGAGAAGCTTTCAGAGATTTGCCTTCAGAGACATTGATCGACAGATTATCCGCACTCCACTTTTGCATCTTTTCGGTATGCGCAGACTGCAGATCAAGCTGGGCGCTAATTTCTCCGATTTTGGCCGTCAAAGCCACTTGTTTAGCTGAAACATCGCTGTTGACATATCCAATTTGTTGCGCCTGCATCTCCGCGGAGATCTTTTCGCCCTTTTGCTCAAGAGACAATGTCAAAGAAGGTTTTGACAAACTGCCCTGCACCTTTTGGATGTCATAGGTCAGCGTTGTATTCAAGGAAACTTGGCCGCTTATGCCTTGAGTTTTTTCTGAGAAATTAGTACTGAATTTCAATGGGGTCGTCCCTTGAAGTCCCAGTTGACCGGTTGACAAACTTAAAGAATCTACCGCGTAAATCTTTTTATTTTGCAACCCGTAAACGGTTAGGCCGGCGTTTTTGATTTCTAAACTGGCCACCTCGAGATTACGGATCAAAGAACTCTGCCCTGATTGTTTGGCTTGTCCGCTCTCGGGTTTCGTCGCCTCATTTTTTGTTGAAGCTGAGTGAGTCTTTTGGAGCAGTCGCGCCGCATTGATTTGCCCCTTTAAGCCGTCAATGACGATGTCATCAAAACGGACATCCCCCTTTAGCAGAGGTAAAACCGCGACACCGATTTGCGCCCCTTTCAAAGTTAATTGCGGCTTATCGCTGCCTTCAAACGAAAGAGTCGTTGGAGGCAAAACCAATTGCACTTTAGGGAAGAAGTTGGTTTTTAAATTTCCTTGGAAAACCAATGTTCGATTAAGCCGAGAAGAAACTTCCTTTTTCATTTGCTCAGCAATCATCGCATCATCTAAAAAATAAGTCACAGCAGCCCATAAGCCACCGACGACAACGACAATAATGGCAACAAGACCAATAATAATTTTCCGGAACATACACCACCTCTTCAATAAGAAGACATTCCATAAAAACAGTGTAGTACGGAGTGACCGCTCCGTCAGAAGAACTTGTTGGAAAATGTTAAAAAAAAGCGGCCGAAGCCGCATATTTCTAGGGTCTCAACGACGCCATCGCTCCTGTTTGAGTTTTTCTCCACTTAGCGATCGCATCTACACAATCAGCAACAAGTACAGGACCGGTATAGATAAAACCTGTAAAAAGTTGAACCAGTTTGGCGCCGGCTTGCACTTTTGCCAATGCGTCTTCGGCGCTCATAACACCCCCGCTGGCAATAATCGGGAGTGTTTCCTGTAAATGTTTGTATAAAAGATCAACCACTTCAGTGGAACGTTCGCAAAGAGGTTTGCCGGACAATCCACCCGCTTCCTCACAATGCGGCATCCCCTGGATCGCATTTCGAGAAATTGTCGTATTGGTGGCGATAATGCCATCAATACCATAGCGCACCAATTGATCAGCTATTCTCAAAATGTCGTCATTATCTAAATCCGGCGCTATCTTCAAAGCAATGGGCACATATTTTCCCCGATTGTTATCCATTAAACGTTTCCGTTCATCGGTGAGTGCCGACAGAAGAAGACTTAACTGCGAGTCGGCCTGCAGTTCACGCAACTTTTTTGTGTTTGGGGAAGAAATATTGATGGCAACGTAATCCGTATGAGTGTAGATCTTGCGAAGGCAAATCAAGTAGTCATCCACCGCTCGCTCGATAGGGGTCACTGCGTTTTTGCCGATATTGATTCCAAGAATTCCACCTCGGCTCCTAAAACCGGCTGCGCTTCTGAGATGCTCGAGCACCTCATCAGCCCCATGATTATTAAATCCCATACGATTTATTATTCCTTGAGCAGGAATAACACGGAATAAACGCGGCTTTGGATTACCCGGCTGAGCCTTCGGGGTAACGGTGCCAACCTCAACGTGACCGAATCCCAAGCCTCCGAATGCGCTCACACATTCGCCGTTTTTATCCATCCCGGCAGCTAAACCGATAACATTCGGAAAACGCAATCCCATCACCTCTATCGGGTCTTCCAAAGGATCCCGTGTCACCAGCTTAGTGAGCCCGAGGTTAACCGCCCAATCCAAATTGGACATGATCACTGAGTGCGCTGTTTCTGGATTCATGGAAAATAAAATCTTGCGGGCGATGGAATAGAGCATTATTTTCCCCTTTTTTGATGGGTCAAAATCTGAAAACCGTTGAGTAATTTTAGCCGATCATTTTCAGCATCAAAGCGCCTTTTACGCTGTCGGCCGCTCACTAATCGTCAAGCCTGTAACGATGCAGTTGCAAGGTCCCATCACGGCGATCTTCAAAATAATGTCTCAACGTCGTTTCAACCGTTGTAAAGCTAATTTCATCCCAAGGAATCTCATCTTCAGAAAAGAGGCGTTGCTCCTGAGTCTCAGGTCCGGGACTCACCGGAAGAGACTCAAATTCTGAAAGAAAGAAAAAGTGCACCTGACTGGCATACGGCACATCAATGATTGTAAAGAGATCTCCGCCTCTGGCACGACCACCGGTTTCCTCGTAGGTTTCACGAAGCGCGCCCTCAAGCAATGTTTCATGCGCCTCCATAAATCCGGCCGGCAGCGTCCATTTACCCTTTCGAGGTTCAATAGCGCGCTTACACAGCAAAACCTTATTCCCACAGATCGGCAAAGTGCCCACAACAGGAATCGGATTGACGTATTGCACGAAATCACAATGCTCGCAAACACGACGAACGCGCACGTCATCGTCCGGGCGCTTAGTGACCAAAGGTCGACCGCACATTGGACAAAACTTATACTGCGGAGCATCAATGCATTTCATAGGCACTGTAATTTAACGTTCACGGGGATAGGGACGCCACTCTCCGCCTTTTTGACGGATATAGTCATTGCCGCGGTAAGTTAGCACTACAGACTGACCGTTTTCGGATACAGGATTTGTCTCAGGCAAATCTCGAACCAAATCCTCAAGCGGAACGCTTCCTCCGTCAGCACCGAAATAATTTTTCTCCAGTACTCGTCCGATCAGCGTACTCATGGCCAGGTAACTCGTATTGCCTGTCACATGGATAGGTTCCTGTGGTAAATCCTTAATGCCAAAGAACTTCACCATAAGAGGCACCTCGGTAATTCTCATGCTCGGAATATCTCTCAAGCGAGGCGCTTGGATGCGGTCACCACGGACTGCGGCGCCATGCTCCGGCACCACCACCAACATAACCTTGCGGCCTGATCGTTCCAACTCCTTCATAAAGGTTTGCAAATCATTTAAGAAGCGAACAGCCCTAGGTTTAAACTCTTCCCAGCGACCGTGACGCGGCAAGCGATTGCCGTCGTGCAGGGAAATAAAGTTAAAGAGTGTGACATGGCGATTGGAGCTCTTGTCTTGAGCTGTCTTTTTCATCCAATCTCGCATCACCGATAAATCATTGGCAATTTCTTCATCATCAAACGCCATGTACAGCAAAGGATATTTGCCCGTACTTTCAAGAGGCGCCATCAGACCCGCTTTATCACGAAGCGTTTGCAGATAATTATCGTACTGTCCCTGATGATCCAGATAAAGATGCTGACGATAACCCAATTGATCCAAACGATTCATGATTTCACACTCGGGACGCCGACCGTCGTAAAGCGTGTCGTGATCAACCTGTCCGCACATGGCGTTGAGCAAGCGCAAGGTCGCAGGTCCAGAGTAAGAGGTTGCGGAATTGAAGTGGTCAAACCGAATATTGAACTCAGACATGACCGGATGATTCATCAGATCCGCTGCAATTAAATCATCATTGGACAACGAACAGATGTTCATCAAGATAATCTCAAACGGTGTATCGTTGGCCGATAAACCTTGGGGAAATTCCGCGCGACGATCTTTTTCATAGTCAATGAACGCGGTGTACCACTTCTCGATTGTTTCAGAAGTAATGGCCGAAGGATCACTCGGAGCTGCTTGCTGGGGCGCCTCCATGACTTTGGACGGAGTCTGAGCCACTTCAACCGCCGGAGCAATCGCCGGCTGAGCCTTCCAGGAAACGTAATAAGGTTGAAATACAAGAAATAGGAAATAGCCGACTGTAAAAACAGAAAGACGAACCCAATTTTTGACAAGACTATAGGCGAGAAAAGCGACAACCGCCCAAACCACCATCTTAACGTTGATGAAGTCAACAGCCAACTGCGCAATGTATATCAGGGAAAATCCGGCAATATTTTGCGCATTGCTGAAAATACTTTCAGGGCCCGGCAACCAACTCTCCGAGTAGACAAGAACAATGGCGCCGAAGACGGCCAACACCGTTCGCAACAGATGCAAAGCTCTATTGGAAAGAGGCAATAAAATAAAAAGCAACAGCAATCCGTTATACAACAGATTGAGTGTCAAATACTCGTAGTGAGCAAGCGCGAACTTTAAAATAAAGTACACATTCCAAAGTCCTAAACCTTGGAAAAAAGCTCCGAGCGTTTTATTTTGAGTCGTTGTCTGCATCAATTATTCGTTTTTATTGTTTGCGCTGATTGGGGAAATACACTCGCCCATCTTCATCGAACGCGAAATATCCTTCATCAAACCCTAAACCGAAAAGAGTCAATACATTTCGGTAGTAGTTTTCTTTTTCTATGGGGGCACTGGACAAAATCGTGCGGATTAAGTCCGCCGACTTATCCTGACCAAGAAGCTCAAGCAGGCAAGCACCGAATCCGTCCCATGCCGGGTGATTGATTTTGAGCGTATTGACGTCAATCTTTTCGGGCGGCATGTTGAGCTCGCGCGTAATTTTAACCATCGGTTCAAAATGTGTCTTAAGTTCCCGGTAAACGGGATCCTTGGGTGACATCATCCCTGCCCAAAGATAAACCCGGATGGAGTTATAACTGCCGATTGTGTTGTCTTCGGAATCAACATTAACGAGTTCACCTCGTGTGGTAAACGTTGCCCAATCGGGAGAAATGCCGGCGGGCGCGCTTCTTATGAGCACTCTTGCGGAACCTTCAAAAACGTCCAACCAGTATTTGTCTTCCAAAGCAAAACGCTTAATTAAAAATAGCGGGTAATAACTCGGATTGAGTTTGACCTGATCATCATGCTCAAAACCGATACGTCCGGGCAATAAAACCTTGCCTAAATTTTCAATATCCCGTACTTGCGTCTTCAGCAACTCAAGCATGGCGTGAGCTTTTTCGATATAGTCAGGACGATCCCAAAGTCTTCCTGCCTCAAGCAAACAATAGGCGATCCACATGTCAGAGTCGACGGCATTATTGGTATCCAAAATCGTCCAATGTGAACCGTCCCTTCCCCAAAGCCAAGCCGCAAAGTTTTTAGTGATATCACCACTTGAGAGGTTGTTTTCCGTCCAAGCAAGCATGTCCTCAAAGGTCTCTCTGTCGTTATCGACCAAAGCGAAGAACATGGCATAGGATTGGCCTTCCGAAGTTGTCACAGCTCTGGAGTCACTGTAATCAACAACGCGAGCCCCCTCCATGCCGACGGCTTTAAAATCCTGCCACATCGGCCACTGAGCATAAACGCTTGAACTCAGCCCCATTGCTAAAGCCAACGCTAAAACCAATTTTTTCATCGTGAACGTCCTCTCACCCAAAGGCGCATGAAGTAGAAGATTCCAGTGCCCACTAAAACAGCACAAATCAACGCGCATAAAACCAACAGCAAGGGGTAATTGCTCATTGTCTGCCAAATCTTTTGATACCACGGAAGATCACCTATGGTGTAGGTATCCCCCACCTGGAAGCTCACAACAGAGCGCTCGTTAACGATAGCGACAGAACCATTAACGGCTGCCATTGAGGAAGGATTCATCAATTGCTGATTCAATAGGTAACTGCCCGAACTGCCTTCGCTCAACAAGGCAACAACCGTGCGATCCGAATCAAAAGGCGACTGCAGAGAAACAATTGCGCCAACTCCGCCTTCCGGACTAAACAGGGTATCTTCGGATTGAAGCACCTCTTCTCCACGTAAAACGCTGGAAATCGACTGTTGCAACTCTTCAGCGTTGTCCTTCTTAAAGTCCGGCAATGTAATCGGCATTTCACCAATAAAGAGTACATCCTTGCCGCTCATCGCCTCTTCACTGACCTTATCAAGCACCGTTAGTTTAGTGGCGACCGCACCCGTTTCTGCCGCAATTCGAGCCGTAGTATTTAAAAGAGTCGTCACTTTTTCCGCTGCTGCTTCTTTAGGTATGACGGCGACTGTTCGCGAAAGATCCGCGAAAACGGAATAGGGATAAGCACTTTGGGTAAATAGTGTCAAATTCGGCATTTGCGCATAATGGAAAAGGCCTTTTAACGTCAAAGTCGACGAAGGATCAATTTCCATTTGATGCGGCAAAAGAACAACCGACTTACAGTTGTCTGGTGAACCTTCGGAGAGTTCTCGGCGATACACCACTTCAAAACTTAAGTCATTTTGAGCAGCCAACGCCAAGGCTTCCGACGGGCTAGTTGCCAGAGGTCCGTTAAAAGACGGCAGACGCATTTCACGCTCACCGCTACTTGACTGATTGGACAAATTCACCGAGTCAATCAAGTAATTATTGATGCGCATCCGCAGTTGGGCTTGGTCACCCCCCTCGGGCTTGGTGTAACGATACTTAAGATTGACATCCATGCCGCCGCTGCCGACCATGTAAAGATCCGGGGCCACACTCATCGGCATATGCACCGCTGGAGGTGCGTATCCTCGGGACGTCAGCTGCCCGGGGTACTGCATCAGACGTGAAAACGCAATGGGCTCATCAATCGGCACCCAATTGGGGGCGTCGTAAGCGCTTCGTTCGACCGGCTCTTTAAATTCTTTGATTGGGAGCTTATCGCCAATCAACACATGCTCACCTGAAGCCAATGCCTTAACAGCCACAACAAGGTCGGCTTCATCACGACCGGAGAAAATCAGCATTTTGTCGCTACGGCTTTCCGGAGCGTCCATCATGAAAATTTGCGGACCATCGGCCAACGGCAAATTATTTAAAAAGCTCGGGCGACTTGAATTTGTCGCGAAAACAAAGAAATGTCCCTTCGTAGGGATACGATCGTAGTAAACGGGAAAATCCGCACCGCGCCATTGCGTGTATTTCCCGACGAGAGAGGAAAAAATTGCCGCGGCTTTTTTAGTTTCGCTGTCAGGAGCTTTGGCAAAGACAACGGGAAGGACTGTTGGCTCGTTAGTATAAGTATCAATAAACGGAGCAGGCCATCTGGCCAAATCGTTTGAGATCTTAACTTTTTGCTTAATTAGTGACAATTGGCTCTTGGCATCAATGTTGAGCCACAGTGTCTCACTGGAAGGACGTTCGCAAATATTCTGATAGTGACCGATAAATTCCAATGAAATTTGGTTAACTGTCTTGACTTGCTTGGGATCCAAAGTGACTTGAGCACGGTTCAGTTTTCCCAACGCCTCTGCCGTGACAGGCAAAGATTGTTGCAATTGACCATTCAAATAGACATTAATTTGCGAACGAACCGGGATCAGGGAGGGAGAGGCGGTAAAAGCCAATTCCAGTGTGGCAGAGGACACTAACTCGTCTGCGCGCACACCGAAATCAAGATACTGAACATTGTTTACCCCGGTTAAACGAATGCCAGTCGCCTGACCTCCAGGAACCAGTTTCAAAAGCGAAATCTTTTGCGTAAAGGAACCCGTCACATCAGTGCGCCATACCGGCGCCACGGTGGACGGATCATTGGGAGTCTGCTGAGCCGATGCGACAGATGCCATCGATCCTAAAAGCATCGCGCTGATTAACACAGTGGACAATTTTGACAAATTCACTTTGGACTCTCTCTACTATCTCTATGATTCATTTGAGTTTAGCGCACGATTAGACCGCCTCGGAATAAAGGTCGCGCACCAACTCAAAACTTTAGGAACAATTTGTAACTTACCCGGCAAAAACTCAATCATGGAACGGTACCCGTACCATGCGAGCGAACCGAGTTTAAGAAAACCGGTCAGCATACGATCATCAACTTGCGTTTTCTCAGGAACCCACATGCCTTCACGCGAGAATGTGCAACGATTAAATGCTCTTTCGGTTTCATAATCCTGAAGCTTTAAACTAAGCTCCAAACTCCCGTTATCGCTATCAGAGGACAACACTTCAGAGCTAAAGCAGTAATACTTTTCCTTGTAAGTCATCAAAAGGCGAACGGTTTCACCCTTTTCCCATCTTTTTTCACAGTCAGTCAGATTCAGCCGCACTTCCGTCTGGGAATACTGGGTCATAACCGCCTTGAAATTGTGATCATCTTCATCACAAATATTTACATCAATTTTGCAATGAATCCTGGGAAATTGATGTTTTTGAGACTCTTCAACTGCCACCGCCATGGTGGCCCCCAAAATCATTAAGTTATAGGCAATCCAACCCATGTTAATCGCCAACGTCAGATATTCGGGGTTCGGATCAAAAAACGCTTTATAAAAACCGATCAGCAAGCCGACCATGTTCAGGGCAATTAAAACAAGATAGGGTTTGGACACAGGCCAGTCGAGGTACTTCTCGCCGATCGTTCCACCCTTTGCTGTTACGTTGAATTTTCCCTTATGAGGGAAAATGAGAGCGACTGTTGTTGGCAACAGAATATACCAAGACAACACCGTTTCATAGACTCCGCTCAAGAACGGATATCGATAACCCCGTTGCAAAATCTGGTTCGTCAACGCTGAATGAATCATGTGAGGAAGCACGTACGCGAAAATGGCCGCGGCAGTGGCGTAAATTACATACACATTGGCGAACATGTAAGGAAGCGGGGCCACCAAGAAAATTAGTCGCGGCAATCCGTGGAAAAAGTGAAACATCGCGTTAAAGAAACAAAGACGCTGCGGAAGAGTTAGCCCTTTGCCCAAAAATGGATTATCCAAACGGAAAATTTGAATCATGCCTCGAGCCCACCGAATGCGCTGACCAATATGAGCAGCCAACGTCTCGGTAGAAAGCCCCGAAGCCAAAGGCAAGTCAATAAATGCTGAAGACCAGCCTTTCCTATTCAGTTTTAGCGAAGTGTGCGCGTCCTCGGTTACCGTTTCAACGGCAATGCCGCCGACCTCTTCCAGCGCCTTTCTTCTCATCACTGCGCTAGAGCCGCAAAACATTGTGGCATTCCACGTGTCGTTACCTTTTTGAATGAAATCATGAAAAAGCGAGTTTTCAATAGGTATCGTGCGATCCAAGTGCAGATTCTTTTCAAAAGGATCCGGAGAATAAAAATGATGCGGGGTTTGAATCAACGCAATGTTGGGGTCTTTGATGAGCCACCCCATGGTTTTAATCAGAAAGTCTGACGACGGAACATGGTCACAGTCGAAAATCGTTACAAATTCGCCTGATGTTACGGTCATGGCGTGATTGATATTCCCCGCCTTTGCGTGCTTATGTTCCTCACGCTTGATGTAACCGGCTCCGACCTCTTTGGCAAAGTCTTCAAACAGCGGACGGCTGCCGTCGTCCAATATATAGACATGCAGTTTCTCGGTCGGCCACTGTAAGTTAAGTGCCGCGAAAACTGTTGGCTTAACCACATCAAGCGACTCGTTATACGTCGGTATAAAAATGTCGACATGCGGCCAGACTTTTTCATCGGCTGGCATCGGGTAGGGCTTGCGATCGAGCACCCAGCACACCTGAAAGTACCCTAACACCATAACAACAAAGGCGTAGAGTTCGGCGGCAAGTAACATGAAACTTAAAAAGATTCCCAAAGCGGAATCCGTATTCAATGTTGAAGTACAACGCCACCACAGGTAACGCCCTGAGACCACCATCGAAATGACAAACAGCAGCATCAGCGTCAATCGGGCTTTGATCTTTCTTAAGGCTAATGCGGACAAAAGCATTACAGAGAGAAACACTACCTGACCTTGAATGTTAAAAGGCTGAGTAATGCATAACACAGCCAATGCCGCCGCCAAACCGCCCAAAATAGAGATAAGGGTTAATTTGACTGGGCGAGATAATGTTTCACCTTTTTTATCGATCGTGTCAAAACTGCTGTGATTGCCGTCCAAAAGCAACGCGCCGCGATAACCGACCCAGTCTCCCAAACGCGTGAGGACTTCGGCAACACGCCGAGCCAACAGCACTAACACGTTGGCAAACCAAGTTCGTTGGGCATTGGCTTTAAAACAAAGCAGGTATAACGTTTGGATAAACCAACGAATGCAATCCAATCCTTTGGGAGCATCGGGATTAATTTGAGGATAGAGCTGTTTAAATGTCTCGCGGTAAAGGGTAAAGGCTTTTGACTCCAGTGGAAGCAACAGCCACGCCAACGCCAACCAAAACAAATTCACAATCACACTGACGCGTGTGGAGCCGTTCTTTCGCCACAGACGAGCTTTATTCAGAAAGTAGTTCGATATCGTTGCCGATGGCATTTTTAAATAGTCAAAGTCTTTCCGGCATGTCTAACAACAAACACTCTATAACGGACGGAAAGTATATAAATGTGGAAATCCGAACAAGTCGGTCATAATTTACGGATAAGCGCAAAATTATAAACAACTCAAAAAAGTTAGGCGTTAAGAATTGTTAGTCACCTTTTTCCCAACAAAAATATATTTTAAGAAATGAAACGTCGAACCACTTTCATCTGTACAGGAATTGCGCTCGGTGTCGCAGCCTGTTTTGGCGGAGTTTATCGATTTTTGCAGCAACCCAAATTTGGGGCTCTGCCCTCTTCGCCAGAATCCTTTGCAAGATGTTCTCATTTTTACAACGGAATCTTTCACAACACCTTGCCTACTCCGGTACTTACGGATAATTCCTCCTTCATCGAAGCTTTTGCCAAATCTTTTTTTACCCAAAAAGTCGATCCAGAACCCATTGCCCCACTTCCCAGTGTCAAAGTCGACTTAAAAACATTGCCTCGGTGGAGAGATTTCATCGTCTGGCTCGGCCACTCTTCATTTTTCTTACAGGTTTCCGGTAAACGGATTTTGATTGATCCGGTTCTCAGTGATTACGCCTCTCCAGTCTCATTTAGCACAAAGGCTTTTCAAGGAACCAATCCTTATCAACCGATAGATCTTCCGACAATTGACGTTTTGATCATTTCTCATGATCATTGGGACCATTTGGACTTTCCAACAATAAGCTCTCTAAAAGCGTGTATTAAAGAAATGGTTTGTCCGCTGGGGGTGGAAGCGCACTTCCTAAGATGGGGTTTTACACCGCAACAATTGCATCCGCTTGACTGGGATGAGTCCTTACAAATCTCCGACTCGCTAAAAATTTACGCTCTGGAGGCCCACCATTTCTCCGGAAGAACTCTGGACCAAAACAAAAGCTTCTGGGCGGGCTTTTTGCTTCAATGTCCTCAATACCGCATATTCTTTAGCGGTGACAGCGGATATAGCCCCCACTTTAAAAACATAGGCGATCATTTCGGGCCTATTGATTTGGCGCTACTTGACTGCGGACAATATAACGAACGCTGGCGTTATATTCACATGAATCCCGATGAAGCGCTTCAGGCTGCCAAAGACTTAAGAGCACAAAACCTCATTCCGGCTCATATCGGAAAATTCTGCATTTCGATGCACCCATGGTATGAACCCTTTGAAAGACTTAGCCTTCAAGCGGATAAGTTCTCAATTAACCTCGTCACTCCGTTAATCGGTCAACCCGTTGAATTAGTCAAACACATATCTAAGCAGCCTGCTTGGTGGCGACCAAGCATGTATCTTCAAAAAAATAAAAGCTAAACAAACCTGTTAAAAAGAACTTTCCAGAAATAGAGTAACGTGATATTGAAAAAATTGACTGGAGTGACTTGACAATTGCCGAAGTATTTGCATATAATCATGATCTTCGTTAGATGATCGCGGGGTGGAGCAGTCTGGTAGCTCGTCGGGCTCATAACCCGAAGGTCGTAGGTTCAAATCCTGCCCCCGCA
>CATVXH010000022.1 GCA_958347955.1 uncultured Sutterella sp. | reverse complement strand
GCCTATGCTTTGACTAATCTAATACAATTAGTGCGCTTCGGATATCGTTCCATTGAAAAGCTTTGTTCAGTGCCCTCGCTTTGCGCTCAACTTTTTGCATTATGGTGTGGCCAGATTCAGCGGGTTTTGACTGATAAGCAAAAGATTCTTTTCAGTAAGGTTGCTCGATATGTCGCTCAAAATGGAGCAATAACAACAGTTAACGTTTTTAAAAATAATGATCCCGAATTACGTAGAGCGTTAACAAAAGAAATGGGGTCTTTGGTTGCAGCAAATGACGCAGTCATCGGTTTGTCTGCATTCTTACTTAATCGAAAGGTAGCCTAGAAATGGTACAAAAGCAAAATACGGCGGACTTATTAGCTAAAAAAATATGGTCAATGGCTGATGTTTTATCGGGACAGGGGGTGGCGTTTACCGATTACATCACTCAGTTGACTTATTTGTTGTTTCTAAAAATGGACTACGAAAATGTATGTGTTTTTGGTGATGAAAGCGCAATTCCGGAGGGATATCAGTGGAGGGATTTATTAGAACTAAATGGAGACGACTTAGTAACTCATTACCGAGAAACATTAGGGGTCTTACGAGATTCCTCAAATGAGCTGATTTCAACCATTTTTGTTGACGCTCAAAGCAAACTCACAAAATCTGCGTATCTCAAAAAGCTGATTGGAATGTTAGATGAAATTCAGTGGACAGACGTCGATGGCGATTTGAAAGGCGCAATTTATGAAGAAATCTTGGATAAAAATGGTCAAGATAAGAAAAGTGGAGCGGGGCAATACTTTACTCCTCGTGCCCTTATTAGAGCGATGGTTGATGTAACCCGGCCATTGATTACAGAAAAAGTCATGGATCCTGCATGTGGCACAGCCGGATTTTTATTGGCGGCCTACGACCACATGAAAGAACAGTCTTACGATAAAGATAAACAAGAATTTTTAAGAACTAAAGCATTGTCGGGGAATGACAATACCCCTCTTGTTGTAAGCCTGGCATCTATGAATGTGTATCTCCATGGTGTTAGTGTCGAAAATGCTTTGATTCATTGGAAAGACTCTCTTGAAAATCCACCGACAGAATTATGTGATGTTGTATTAACAAATCCGCCATTCGGTGATAGACCGTCTGGAGCAGTTGGATTGAATCGTGAGGACTTTTGGGTTAAGACAAACAATAATCAGTTGAACTTTTTGCAACATATTATGGTTATGTTGCGCACTGGGGGACGGGCTGCGGTAGTGTTGCCTGATAACGTACTTTTTGATAGTGCAGGTAAAGAAATTCGGCGAAAGTTGCTTAATGAATACAATTTGCACACAATTTTGCGTTTACCCAACGGGATATTCTACGCTCAAGGGGTTCAAGCAAATGTTCTTTTCTTTACAAAGGGAGGATCAACAAAGGAAATATGGTATTACGACTATCGTAAAGGAATTAAGCATACTCGTGTTACTAATCGACTTAGACGAGAACATCTAAATGAGTTCGTAAATTGCTTTAAGGCTGACGATATTGAAACTAGAGAGGAGACTTATAGTGAAAAAAATCCTAATGGGCGTTGGAGGAAATTCCCGGTAAAAGTTTTTTTAGACAACGATAATTTGAGCTTAGACCTTCCATCTTGGATTCAAGATGAAAAATCCGCAGTTGAAGAAATGACAATTGAAGAAATCTTGTCGGCACTACAAGAAAAAAGCGATCAAATCGCAAAAGCTATTGCTTCTTTGAGGGAGGAGTTGAAGTGATAGATTTTCAAGCCTTGCGGAATAAGATTCTTAATAAGGCCATCCGTGGTGAATTAGTTCCTCAGTTAGAGAGCGAACCTGAGGTTGCACAGATCAGTGAAACTCAGGATGATGTGCCGTTTACTGTTCCAGAAAAATGGAAGTGGGTTCGTGTATTGGATGTAGCTTGCATCAACCCAAAAGTTATAGCTACTGATTCAAATATCAATGTTTCTTTTATCCCAATGGCAGCCGTATCTGCTGGATATTTGAACTATATTGCATTGAAAGAGGAAAAGCCTTGGAAGGCTGTAAAAAATGGCTACACTAAGTTTGCTGATGGAGATGTTCTTATTGCAAAAATTACTCCCTGTTTTCAAAACCGTAAATCAGCTATCGCAAATAACTTAATTAATGGCATCGGTTGTGGATCAAGTGAATTTCATGTTCTAAGAACAAATGAGAACATTTTGGATAGGAACTACCTTCTGCTGTTCTTGAAATCGCCATGGTTCATAGCTTATGGTGTAGAAAATTTCAAAGGGACCGCAGGTCAACAACGCTTAGGAACTTCAGAATTAAAAAAATGCAGACTTCCTCTTCCGCCACTTTCGGAACAGCGGCGTATCGTTGCGAAGACTGAAAAACTTTTTGAGCAAATTAACCGTACTGAGAAGGCTTACAACGAACTTTCAGGACCTCTCTCCGAACAATTACGCCAACTATGTTTGGAGAAGGCCATTCAGGGAAGCTTGGTTCCACAGCTAGAGAGCGAACCCGAAGTCACCTCCATTGTCGAACTGTCTGAAGATCCACCTTTTTCAATCCCAGAAAAATGGAAATGGACTTGTTTAAAGAATGTCACCACCCTCATCTCTGGACGAGATTTGGAAAAAAGTCTGATTGTTGAGTCGCCAGGAGGGATTCCCTACATTACCGGTGCCAGTCAAATCCAAGATGAGACAATCATTGTTAATCGATGGACAAAATCACCAGCTGTTTTTAGTGAATTAGGAGATGTACTTTTGACATGCAAGGGTACTGTTGGGAAAATTACGATTAATAATGTAGGGCGAATCCACATTGCACGACAAATCATGGCCATAAGATCATCAGGCAAAGTTGATACAGAATATCTTAAATATTTTTTGACTTTCTACAGTAAATCATTAGCTAGCAATGCAAAAAGCATGATTCCGGGAATTGATCGAAAAACTGTTCTTAAAATGCCTATCCCAATTCCGCCCCTGACGGAACAACACCGAATTGTAGAAAAAATTAGCTGGTTATTTTCTCAATTAAAAATTATTTGTTAATCACGCTCAAATCATTAATTATTAATAATAACCTTGAAACTTGATGAACGATTCGTTGTTGTTCTTCTATTGGCGGCAACGGAACCGGAATAGATGACAAATTTTTCAGTGTCAGCTTTGGTTGTGCAGAGCCGGTAACATAAGGTGCTAAAGAAATAGCGTTTATATAAATTGCTAAATAATCAAGCAAACAGTTTTTTGTTCCTCGAAAAACATGAGCGTGATTATTTACCCAATACTTTCCGGTCGCAAAAAAAGCGTTATCCCTTGCTTTAGACAGAAGATTGGCACCATCTTCCCCGATTAATAATAAACGCTCCTCAAAAATATAATTTTCAACCCTATCTATTACTCCTGTCGCACCATAATAATCAAATATTTTTTTCATCCGATCTCTATCGGCTTTCTTTACGGGAACTCGCTTTCGGTCTAAGCATTCAACAACATTTGAAAAATAAACCCATCGCCATTTAGTTGGGATGTTAAATGGACACCTATTAGGCACATCTCCAAGTTGAATTCCATCAGGTTCGCTCTCTAGCTGTGGAACCAACTTTCCTTGGACAGCTTTCTCCAGGCACAATTGCTTGAATCGTTCGGAGAGAGAGCCTGAGAGTTCTTTGTAAGCATTCTCAGCACTCTCAATTTGGTCACATAATTGATTCAACTTGGCAACGATACGATGTTGTTCTTCTAGTGGAGGCAAAGGAAATAAAACAGTAGCCAAATTTTTCCTTGTTATTTGCGGTTGTGCTGATCCAGATATCACCTTCTTCCAGTTGAAAACTTTTAAGAAAGCCACTAAATAGTCATGACAAACTAAATCGTTGCGTGGCTTTACAACCATGGCATTGCCATTAATCCATGACTTTGGCAGGGTAACATTGACTGCTCCGCAAGTAGCGCCTCTGCATGCTATGACAACTTCCGAGTTTTCATGGTTGTAGTTGGTATACCTGCCAATAATTCCATTTGCACCATAGACAAAATAATCTCCACTATCACTCAATTCCTTCATGCTAATGGTTTTTGGCTGGTACACATAAAATATGTCCAGCAGTTGGTTCCATTTCCATTTCTTCGGAATTGCAAACGGTACATTATTCGGAGTCTTGCCAATCTGAGCAACCTCAGGTTCGCTCTCTAACTGAAGAACCTTCTTGAAAGATAGTGATATTTAAGTCAATTTTGTATTTATTTCATCTCAAGAAGGAGACAATAAATGAATTTTTATCAAAAACTTTTTCAAAAGTTCTGGTATATCAAAGCGGAGCGCGCAAACTACACAGTTCAAAGTCTGTGGCCCCAATGGATTAAAGAGTACAAAGAACTAAAGGCATGGAGCGATAACAACGCCTTCCAGCGTCGTATGGGTTGGGGGACTAAATACGTTTTCCCTGCCTGCGGTCATAAAACGCCGGTTGAGATTTCAACCATGGATGTAGTTTTTGCCATGCGTTTAGCAAATGAAAGGACTGAACATACACAACGTAAAGTTTTGACTGCCATGTCTCAGTTTTTACGTTGGTGTGAGGCTAAAAAAATACGTCCTATTACTCAGCGATTGCCAACGGATTGGTCTTTAATTGAACCTTTGATGGGGGTTAAGACAAAAGGTAGAGAAGGCCATCATCCAGCATTGGATTGGCGGGATATTCCTCGGCTAATGGTTCGACTATCGGCTCTAAATACAACAGGCTCTAACGCACTGATGTTTTTAATTTTGACTGCTTCACGTTCTCAACCAGTAAGAATGGCTACCTCGCATGAAATTAATTGGTCTCTCAAAGAATGGCATATTCCGGCTAATCATATGAAGGGTAAACAAGGATTTAGTCGTCCTCACGATGTGCCACTAAGTCATCAAGCGCTGGATTTACTGTTAGAGTTCAAGAAAGAAGAGAAAAATTCGGAAGCATTTATTTTTTCGCATTTGGGTAGACCGTTATCCGAAGCGACGATGAGAAAATGTTTACAAGATGTCAATAAAAGATTGGAGCGTATTGGAGATGAAGCTCTAAGGGATCCATCACAAGGTAATCGTGTAGTAGTGCCACATGGGTTCAGAGCTACTTTTGCAACTTGGGCACAAGAAACCGGTCAAGACCTAAATGTTGTTGAGAAGTGTTTGGCTCACGTTGATGGTACTGACCGTTACCGAGGGGCTTATCGTCGTGGAAGGCAAACAATACAACGTCGACGACTGTTGCAGAAATGGGCAGATTATTGTTTCAGCCAAATGCGCTAAGTCTGATTTTCCTAAGTAATCACAAAAGAACGTATCAATAAGGCGCTCAATACAGTTTCTTATTATCTATTTGTATGTTAACAATGTAGGAAATTGGGGCGATTTTTTAGCGACTTAAACTCTACCCTTTAGAAGAGGATATAGTTTCGCAATCGAGAACTAATTCGAGAACTAATTTTTTGAAAGGGCAGGCTCATCTATTGAAGTAAAGATAGGCAAACTTGTTTTACGTATAGCTGATCTGCTCGTTTTAATCCGGTGCTCATGAGGTAAACTCGTAAGCACCGGTTTTATCTGGTTACCCGTCAGAATGCGCTACCAGTTTTGAAAAAATGCTCCGGCTGAATAACTGACTGGCCTTTTTCTAATGCTTGTAATGAAGTGTAGTCAGGTTATAACGCTCCAAAATCTGAGAGCGTCTGTCGGGTTTGTCGGCGGCATTGACAGGCAATGAGTCAACAAATGCGATTTTTCGGGGGCATTTATAGGCTGAAAGCGTTTCTTTGCAAAAACGCCTGACGTCTTCTGCTTTTGGATGAGTGCCTTTTTCCGGAACAATTAGCGCGCATACTATCGCTCCCCACGTCTCATCTGGTTCTCCCAACACCAAAGCCTCTTTGATGAAAGGCGAGCGAGTGAGCATATTCTCCACTTCAAGGGGATAGACATTTTCGCCGGCGCTCAAAATAAGGTCATGCCGTCTGGCATGAACATGAAGCACACCGTCTTCGTCAAATTCTCCCAAGTCTCCGGTTTCAAACCACTCATTCGTGATTCTGGGTCGCCCCCAGTATCCCGGCGTATTCATGGGACTTTTCACTTCAATTTGTCCCTCGCGTATCCGTACCTGAGCTCCGGAGATGACTTTACCGCTTCCTTTTACAAGATTGAGTCGTTCGCTGTAAGGAGTCATCACGACGTGGGAACAAGTCTCTGTCATTCCATAGGTGGTGACAATAGGAAGCTCATGCTTATGAGCTTTCTCGAGGAGTTTATCGTTTGCCGATGAGCCGCCCAGAAGGATCACACGCAGCGCTTCGGGCGCTCGCCAATCGGGATATGTTTCAAAAACTTTGGCAAGCATCGTGGGAACGATGCTTGTGATCGTGACACGATCGTCGACCAAAGCTTGCGTGAAAGATTCCGGACTAAATAGAGGCGAGATAGCCAACGTTTTTCTGGCAAGCAGACAACGGGTCAAAATCGATAATCCGCCGATGCGTGTCACTGACATGCAAAGTTGCCAACAATCACCTTCCTGCCAACCTAAATTCAGTTCACTGGCTTTGGCGGACTCCCAAAGCATTTTCCGTGTGATGATGGCTGGCTTCGGCAGTCCCGTCGTGCCGGAGGTAAACAGCACCGCCACCGTGTCTTCGGGCAGTGGCTCACGAATTTCCCGAATACTGGATAAAAGCACATGGCGCTCAGCCGCGGTGAGCTTAGGGTGCAGCATCAAAGCCGGCACCTTCAGTTCTAGCAATGCATACAAAAGCACGATTGTCTCAACGGTGTTTTTGCCTTCGACAACAATCGGACGGCCTTTTTCGGGCAACACCTTTTCCTTGAGCAAACGCTCAATTGTGTTTTGAGTGAGGGTGGCCAGGCGCGCAAAGGAATAATCTTCGCCGGCCCGGCGCAGGCCGATTTGATCGGGGCACTGCGCCGCAGCCTCAAAGATGCTGAAGCAATTAGCCATTTTGATTACGGCAAACGCGGGAATTTAGAGAAATCGGGGCGGCGCTTTTCCAGGAATGCGTTTTTGCCTTCCTTGCCTTCGTCGGTCATGTAGTACAAAAGCGTGGCGTTGCCGGCCAATTCTTGGATACCGGCCTGTCCGTCGCAGTCGGCGTTTAAAGCCGCCTTTAAGCAGCGAATGGCGATGGGGCTGTTGGCAAGGATTTCCTTACACCACTTGACGGTTTCAATTTCAAGTTCCTCAAGCGGAACCACGGTGTTAACAAGTCCCATTTGCAGGGCTTGTTGAGCATCGTATTGGCGGCACAAGAACCACATTTCACGGGCGCGCTTCTGGCCGATCAATCGAGCCATGTAAGAGGCGCCCCAACCGCCGTCGAAGCTGCCGACGCGGGGACCGGTTTGACCGAATCGGGCATTGTCCGCGGCAATAGTCAAATCGCAGAGCATGTGAAGAACGTGACCGCCGCCGATCGCATAACCCGCAACCATGGCGATGACGGGTTTCGGGCACGTGCGGATCATGCGTTGGAAGTCCAACACATTTAAGCGCGGCACACCATCGCCACCCACGTAGCCACCGTTACCCCGGACCTTTTGGTCTCCGCCGGAGCAAAAAGCCAACGGACCGGCGCCGGTTAAGATAATGACACCGATTTCAGGATCTTCTCTTGCATCGGCAAAAGCCTGGCACAGCTGGTGAACCGTCTCAGGGCGAAAAGCGTTGCGAACACGTGGACGGTTAATGGTGAGTTTGGCGATGCCTTCAGCTTTGTCATAGAGGATGTCGGAGAATTCGCCGGCAGGTTGCCAATCGAGGGCTTTTTTAATTTCAATGTTGGTATCCATAATCACTATTCCTAAAATCTAAACGTCGTTAGTCTAAAGATGTTCGCGAGGATTTAACAAGATCGGCCCATTTTTTCTGCTCTTTCTGGACAAATTCTGAAAATTCCTCCGGTGTGCCTAAAACAGGTCTCGCTCCGCGCATAATGAGCGCCTGGCGTACTTTATCATTTGAGAGAGTTTTTTGGACCGCATCGGACAAGGCCTTCACGATGTGTTCGGGTGTTCCTTTCTTAACGGCTATGCCGTCCCAGGCGAAAAGCTCATAGCCGTCCACGCCCTGAACGCTCAGTGGTTTGATTTGATCCGCGAGATCTTTGGGGCGGGCAGAGCCCAAACCCAGCGCGACAAGCCGCGCACTTTCAACATACGGCAAAACATTGGGAGCCACATCAATGGTGAAGTCAATTCTGCCTGCCAACACATCTGTCATGGAGGCCGCGCCGCCACGGTAGGGAATATGTTCAAACGCAATTCCTGTCTTCTGACTGAATAAAACTCCCGCCAAGTGGCTCGTGGTTCCGTTGCCCGCCGATGAAAAAGTCAGGGGTTTGGAAGCATTTTGAGCCAGGTTGAGAAATTCGCTTAAGTCCTTAGCCTTTACTCGTTTGGGATTGGCGGCCATCACCAATGTGATATCTGTCAAGCGGGCGACTGGTTCAATATCACGGCTGACATCGTACCCCACCTTTGAGTAAAGGGCGGGATTTGTGCCAAGGGTTCCGTTGGTGACGTAAATGAGTGTTTGTCCGTCGGCCTTTTCACGAAGGGCCAATTCAGTTCCGAGGCTGCCGCCCGCGCCTGATCGATTTTCGATAATGATTTTCTGACCGATATTTTTTGCTAATTCAGGAGCGATTGTGCGGGCGATGATGTCAGCGCCGCCGCCGGCGGGAAATGGCACAACCAGTTTGATGGGTTTGGCGCCGGGCCAGTCTGCCGCATGAGCGCCAAAAGCGCAGACGGCCAAAAGGGCAAGAGAAAAATTTCTGATGCTCATGTTTCTGGAGAATTAAAACGTTAAAAGAAAATAAGTCGCAATTCTGATTAGGGGATCAGTCCCATCTGCGCGGCTTCATAAACAGCCTCGCCTCGAGAGTGAACCTGCAGTTTGCGATAAATTTTTTTGATGTGCGCGGTGACCGTATGTGGTGAGATTGTAAGAATGTCACCGATTTCATTAAAGCTCATGCCTTTGGCAAGAAGCTGAAGAATTTCTGTCTCGCGTTCCGACAAAGGATTGGGCTGCATGGAGACAGGATTTTTCTCAATAGAGTGAGAAGTGTAAGTTCTCAGAGCTCGCAATACACTTTTCGCTACCGCCGGACTGACTGGGGAGCCGCCCGCGACTAAAAGCCTGATAGCGGAAATTAAGTTACTTTCAATTTCTGATTTCAGCACGTAGCCTGTGGCTCCCGACTCGATGGCGCTGACGATGTGGGGATCATCGTTGGCGTCGGCTAGGACCATAATATCGATGTCCGAATGATCGGAAGCAACCCGACGAATAATGTCTAAACCGAAACCGTCAGGCAGGGCCAAATCCACCAACAGCATTTGGAATTTAAATCGCGATATTAACGCATCGGCATCGCGACGGGTAGCGGCGGATCCGATGACATGAATATCGTTTAAATCACCTAGAGTTTTTTCCAGGCGAAAAGCGACACTGGGGTCATTTTCCACAAAAATCACATTGATGCGATGAGTTTCAGCCATGGGGATACAAAAAGGAAATTGTGTTGGGAGCGAATTTTAAGTGTTCAACCGATTTTTGTCTTGTTATTTTTTGACTGAAACGAGGAAGAAATCTTTGAGAATGTAACTGAGACACCGACACCGGCTCTCAAAGCGGTGGATCGAGCCTAAAACATGTCGGATCAATTGGGCTGATGGCTCAATGCCCAAATCCGAAAGAGCGATCAGCCGCAAAGAACCGCTCCATACGGCTGAGCGCAGTGTTTTTATTACTCAAATTTCAGCACAACCGACTTGCCTAAGGCCTGTGCGTACTTCTGCAATGTTGTCATGGACGGGTAAATTCCACGGTTTAACTTGCCTTCCAAACGAGCGACCGCGGGTTGGACGGTTCCCATGCGTTTGGCGACTTCCATTTGCGTTAAGCCCAGCTCTAATCGGTAGGACAAGAGTTGACGGGTTTTTTCTTTATCAAAGGTGGTGACCATTTTTTCTCCGCTTTTCGTAAATCTTTATTTTTTTATAATTCGATAACCGAACTATCTCAATTCTAAGTCAATAATAATACTAGGGTTGGCTACAGAAAACGTTCCATTAAGTCGAACAAATAGCTACTTTTGGTAACTTGGTTACAAAACGAAACAAAATGACTCTTTAAATGGTGAATCAAAGGACTCACATTCCCCTGTAGAAAGCGATGAACAATGGATAAAAACCATTGCGGGTTCGTAAAAGTTGCTCGAAGTCGAAGCCCTCAGAACTGGTAAAACAGAGCCTCGCCTTCGATGATGAGAATTAAGGAGTTTGAGATGTTATTCCCTACTGTTTACGGTGAAAACCTTTTCGATGATTTTGATGATATGTTCGGTTTGATGCCCTTTGATGCGCAAAACAAGCGTGATCCGTTGTTTGGTAAGAACGCTTCTCGCATCATGAAAACCGATATCCGTGAAACGGAAACGGGCTACGAATTAGACATTGATTTGCCGGGCTTTAAGAAGGAAGATATTCAGGCTCACCTGAAAGACGGTTATTTGACGATTTCGGCGCAAAAGGGAATGGAGCGCGGAGAACAGGAAAAGAAGACGGGTCGTTACATTCGCCGCGAACGCTACAGCGGCTCTTGCTCAAGAAGCTTCTATGTTGGCGAACAGATTCGCGAAGAAGACATTGATGCGAAATTTGAAAATGGCATTCTTCAGATCACTGTTCCTAAGAAGACCCCTGAAGTGCCTGTTCAAAAGCAAATCATGATCAAATAACAATGACGTGTTTTTGATTATTCGCAGATCTAAACGATAGACGTTAGCGCAGGTTTCGGAAACGAAGCCTGCGCTATTGTTTTATTCGAAGAAAAAAAAATTTCGTAAGCGTTTTTTTGGTGATAAATTAGTATTAATTTCACGGTTTTGTCACATTAGTGCTTCAAAATAGGTCTCTAAAAAGTAGGGCTTTGAACCGCTTTTTTTGAACAAGACTGGCGATTCGAATATGACTGCGACAGAGGGTCAGGGGATGCTTCTGTCTTTTCCGTATAGGTGTCAAGGTGGAAAAGAGTAACGAAAATAACACGAGTGTCAAAGTGGTTGCTGAAAAAAAGAATACCGCAAAGAGTGCCTCGCCCGCTAAGCGTGCTCGCAATCGCGCTACTCAAAAAAGAGAAAAGCCGATTCCGGAAATTAAAAGCGGTAAACCGGTGGATGTGAAAGACCCTGAGTTCTACCTTAATCGTGAAATCAACTGGATTGATTTTGACCGTAAAGTTCTTGAGCAGGCTCAGGACTCGTCGGTGCCGCTTTTAGAGAGACTGAAATTTTTGTCCATTTTCTTTAATAATTTGGATGAATTTTTCATGGTTCGTGTGGCCAATGTTTGGAAGCAGGTTCAAAGTGGAGCAGAGGCGACCGGCGCCGATAAGCTGCCCCCGAGGCGTCAACTCTCGGAGATTGGCCGTCGGGTTCGTGAATTGACAGAACAGGCTGAAGATCTATGGAAAACGGGGCTATTGCCTGAGTTGGAAAAGCAGTCCATCCGCATTGTCAATTATGCGGACTTGCCTCAGAAAAAGCGTGAGATCCTGAGTAACTATTTTGACAATGAGATTTATCCGATTTTGACGCCTCAGGCGATTGATTCCGGCCATCCATTCCCCTTGGTCTCCAACACAAGCATCAATTTCATTATTGAATTGGTCAATGAAAAAGATAAGGGTGATGTCCGTTACGCGCGTTTGAAGTGTCCCAACAACGTTCCTCGTTTCCTTTATCTGCCAAGAGGCAAGGAAGAGGTTAACCCGAAACTCGCGTACGACCCGAACTACAGCGAAATCAATGTGGTGCTTGTGGAAAACCTCATTGAAGAGTGCATGGAGCGGCTTTTCCCGGGTTACAAAGTCAACGCCGCCGGCCAGTTCCGTATCACTCGCAACACGGACGGAGAAATTGAAGAAGACGAAGCCGATGACTTATTGGCGGCGGTGCGCGACTATGTTGATCAACGCCGCTTCGGCGATATCGTTCGCGTGGAAATGGGCCGTGGAATGCCGGTTCGTTTGGCTGATCTTTTAATCGCTCACTTGGAAGTCAAACCGCATCAGATTTATAAGCAAAAGATGCCTCTGGCTTTCTCGGAGTTCATGAGTTTGGGTTGTATTGATCGGCCTAAACTTCAGTACAAACCGGATCCGACAAAACTTGCTAAGGAACTCGACGGCGAGTCTGATTGTTTTGAGGCGATCAAAAAGCGCGATATTGTGCTCTACCATCCCTATGATCGCTTCCAGGGCGTGCTCAATTTTATTGAGCAGGCGGCGCGGGATCCGAAAGTGGTGGCTATCAAGCAAACGCTTTATCGGTGCGGCAGCGACTCTCCTGTGATCCGCAGTTTGCTTGAGGCGCGTCGCCGCGGCAAACAAGTCACCGCTGTTGTTGAACTCAAAGCTCGTTTTGACGAAGAGCGCAATATCAATTGGGCCGAGGAGTTGGAACGCGCGGGCGTTAACGTGGTTTACGGATTCGTCGGACTGAAAATTCACGCCAAGCTCTGCTTGGTTATTCGGCGGGAAGAAGGCGGCATCAAGCGATACGCTCATATTGGAACAGGCAACTACAACGCCTCGTCAGCGAAAATTTACACCGATCTCGGATTGCTCACCGCCGACAAAGATATCTGTGCAGATGTGACCGATCTTTTCAATGTGATGACCGGTTGCGGGGATATTTCTTCCTACCGAAAACTCTTTGTTTCGCCGAAGAGTCTTCGTCCGAGCATTACGAAGCTTATCCGTGAGGAGGTGGAATTGCACCGTGCGCACGGTAACGGTCATATCATCATCAAGTGCAACCAGCTGGTTGACGGGGATATTATCGCCGAGCTCTACCAGGCAAGCATTGCCGGGGTGAAAATTGAGTGCATTGTGCGCGGTATCTGTTGCCTGCGTCCCGGCATTCCCGGTTTGTCTGAAAATATCACTGTGAAATCCATCGTTGGCCGCTATCTTGAGCATGCCCGAGTGTATTGGTTTAATCATAACGGCGATGAGCGTATGTACATCGGCAGCGCCGATATGATGAACCGGAACCTCAATGGCCGTATCGAAGTGCTTGCGCCGGTTTGCCACGAGAAGATTCGCCGTAATATCATGACGAATATTTTGAAGTTGCAGTTGAGCGACACCGAGCAGTCATGGATCATGTTGCCGACAGGCGCTTACAAGCGTTATGTCCGTGCCAAGGGTGTTAAGAAGGTGGATGCTCAGAATGCGCAAAACCATCTGAAAAGTCTGTATTAAAAATGGCGACAACCAATCATCAGTATGTGAACTTGGTCGAGGAGTCGGCCAAGTCGGGAAACACAGCCTTTGTTCGGCCCAATCCGACCGTGACCCGTGTTGGGTTCATCGATTTGGGCAGCAACTCCTCTCGTCTGACCGTGGTGGAATTTGACAAGCGAGGGCGGGTTACGGTTTTAAACCGTGTCAAGAGCATGGTGCGTTTGGGCGAAAAAGCATTTGAAACAAAGCAGCTTCAGCCCCAGGCAATGGATCGGGCGTTATCCTGTTTGGTGGAATTTGCCGAAGTGTGCCGCTCTTATGGCGTAGCCGATGTGGTGGCGGTGGGCACCGCCGCGCTGCGAGTGGCGAAAAACAGCATGGACTTTGTCCGCCAAGTGAAAGAAAAAACAGGCTACGATCTGCAAGTGATATCCGGTGATGAGGAAGCACGACTGATCCGAGTGGGTATTTGGGATTCTTTGCCCAAGACCCGCGACGCTTTCCTTTTTATCGATATTGGCGGCGGCAGCACAGAAATTTCTGTTTCTTCTCGGGAAAAAATTGCCTTTCTTGAGTCACTCAACATTGGTTGTGTGATGATGACCGATGCCTACAAAGGTAACGCCCAGGGCAAAATTTCATCGGGAGTTTTTTCCAAGATGCAACAAAATGCATTGGAAAAAATTCAACACATTCTTAAAACTGTCGGGCATTTGGACTACACGGCGGCGATTGCCAGCTCCGGAACCGCGCAGGCGCTGCTGACATTGGCTCAGTCAAAATTCGGCCCGCAGGGCGGCTTTGTGCAGCGTGATATCGGTATTGAACTCAAGCGCGCCCAGATTGCTTCATTAGCAAAGTGGTTATCGCAGATGACCGCCGCCGAGCGTGAAACACTGCCTGGTTTAAGTCCCGCACGCGCCCAGGTCATTGTGGGCGGTGCGGCGATTTTGCTGTCGATTTTGCAGGTTTTGGACTTACCCTGTGTTTACATCACTCCGAACAATCTGCAGGACGGTCAAATCGTCGATTACATTGAAAGACATTTCGAGTGTGACGGTAAACGTGAGAATTATTGGCGCAGAAAGAGCGTTAAAACACTGGCCAAGCGTTATCACTGTGAAAAGGCTCACGCCAAACATGTCGGCATGTTGGCTCTGAGTCTTTTTGAGCAGGTTCAAAAATTAAAACTTTGCGAACCTCAAACCGGTCTTGAGGAACTGTTGGGATATGCGGCGAGACTGCATGACATTGGTATCGCCATCTCTTACGACAAACACTACATGCATGGCGCCTATCTGGTTCGGCACTGTCCTTTATTGGGCTTTACCGAACAGGAAGTGATCACCATCGCTCGACTTGTTTTCTGGCACTCTCGGCCCAACGGAGAATTGCCGAGCTTTTTGGCCGGCGCTCAACCCACAAACTCAGAAAAGTGGGCCGCCCTTTCGCTTTTTATTGCGGAAAACCTTGAAAGAACGCATCGGTCATTAGCGCAAAGCGTCAAACTGGTGAAAAAGGGACAGCGCTTGAGCATTCACGTGAGCTTATCCGCGCCCACTCCTCTTGAAGAGGCCGCCGCCGATAAAATCCGCAAACACACCAAGAGGGTGCTCGGGCAACCCATTGATGTTCAATTTTCGGTTCAAGACCGTCAATTATTCTTGACAGATGACTAGCCAGTCAACAGATGGCCGAAGATCTCAGGCCATCTGTCGACTCCGATTTTTTCCCTGATTATTAAAGTCTGCCTTCTTCAACGGCGTGACAAGCCACGCGGATTGTTTGTCCTCGGAGCTCATAACTCTTAAGCGTTGGCTTTTCATCGCGGCAACGTTGGCATGCAAAGGGACAGCGGGGATGAAAGGCGCAACCCGATGGGGGATTTAATGGGTTGGGCACTTCACCTTTAATCGGAATACGGGGTTTGCCCGTCATTTTCATGTCCGGAATCGCATCCAAAAGCATTTTTGTGTAGGGGTGTTTGGGTGCTTTGAAAAGTTCAGTTTTCGGTGCCAACTCAACTAAACGTCCGAGGTACATGACGCCGACTCTGTCCGAGATATGGTGCACGACTGAAAGATTGTGGGAAATGAAAAGGTACGTTAAGCCGACCTTCTTTTGCACCGAAAGCATGAGGTTGAGAATTTGCGCTTGAACGGAAACGTCAAGCGCTGAGGTGGGTTCATCACAAATCAAAAACTCAGGATTGCTTGCCAAAGCACGGGCAATCGAGATGCGCTGACGTTGGCCGCCGGAGAGTTCGGTGACCTGTCGTTCGGCGAGGGACATAGTGTCGGTGGCTTCTAGCGCCCAGGCGACCGCCTCATCATCTTCGGCGCTATTGCGTTTGAAGAGGCCCTGGTAGGGGTAGCGGCCGCGCGAA
>CATVXH010000021.1 GCA_958347955.1 uncultured Sutterella sp. | reverse complement strand
CATGGTCGACGTGACCGATCGTGCCCACGTTCACGTGGGGCTTGGTGCGTTCAAATTTACCTTTAGCCATTTCTATGGATCCTTTAATTGGTAATTTGTTAAATTGGAAACAACTTTTAAAGTCTACTCTTATTTGGTTTTTTCAGCGATAACAGCCTCAGCAACATTGCGCGGAGCCTCAGCGTAGTGCTTAAATTCCATCGTATAGGTAGCGCGACCCTGCGTCAAAGAACGCAACGTCGTGGCATAACCGAACATTTCGGCCAACGGCACTTCAGCTCGGATAGCCTTACCACCGCCGGCGATGTCATCCATCCCTTGGATAACGCCACGGCGAGAAGACAAGTCACCCATCACGTCGCCCATTTTTTCTTCAGGCGTTTCGACTTCAACCGCCATAATCGGTTCGAGCAAAACCGGATTGGCGCGACGCATACCTTCTTTGAAAGCCATAGAAGCGGCCATCTTAAAGGCGTTTTCGTTGGAGTCCACTTCGTGATAGGAACCGAAATGCAACGTCACCTTCACGTCAACCACCGGATAACCGGCGAGCACACCAGCCTTCAATGTATCCTCAACACCCTTTTGAACAGCGGGGATGTATTCACGAGGAACCACACCGCCCTTGATGGCGTCAACGAATTCAAAGCCCTTACCGGGTTCTTGCGGTTCAAGCTTGAGCACAACGTGACCATATTGACCACGGCCACCAGACTGCTTGACGAACTTAAATTCAGCGTTTTCAACCGTCGAACGAATCGTTTCACGATAGGCCACTTGGGGTTTACCGACTGTCGCTTCAACGTTAAATTCACGACGCATGCGGTCAACCAAAATTTCCAAGTGCAATTCGCCCATACCAGAGATAATCGTCTGACCAGACTCTTCGTCCGTGCGAACGCGGAAGGACGGATCTTCTTGAGCCAATCGATTCAGAGCGATACCCATTTTCTCTTGGTCAGCCTTGGTCTTCGGTTCCACAGCTTGAGAGATCACGGGTTCAGGGAATTCCATGCGTTCAAGGATGATCGGATTGGCAATATCGCAAAGCGTATCGCCAGAGGTCACTTCCTTCAAGCCCACGGCGGCAGCAATATCGCCAGCTTCGGCTTCCTTGATTTCCTTACGTTCATTAGCGTGCATTTGCAGCAAGCGGCCGATACGCTCTTTCTTGTTCTTCACAGAGTTCAAAACCGTTTCACCAGAAACGAGCACACCGGAATAAACACGCAAGAAGGTCAACTGGCCAACGTACGGGTCCGTCATAATCTTGAAGGCCAAGGCAGAGAACGGAGCCTTGTCATCAGCCTCACGGGTCACTTCCTTATCATTAAGATCGACACCCTTCACAGGAGGAATGTCCACCGGAGAGGGCAGGAATTGAACCACAGCATCCAACATGCGTTGAACACCCTTATTCTTGAAAGCGGTGCCGCAGAGCATCGGCTGGATTTCACATGCAATCGTGCGAGCACGCAAACCAGCGATGATTTCCTCTTCGGATAATTCACCGTTTTCCAAGTACTTGTTCATCAGTTCTTCGTTGGCTTCAGCGGCGGCCTCAATCATATTTTCGCGCCACTTTTCGGCATCAGCTTGCAACTCGGCCGGAATGTCACCGTAGGTGAACTTCATCCCTTGGCTAGCCTCATCCCAAATGATGGAGCGCATCTTGAGCAAGTCCACAACGCCTTCGAAGGTATCTTCAGCGCCAATAGGAATCACGATAGGCACAGGGTTAGCCTTCAAACGCACGCGCATCTGATCGTACACCTTGAAGAAGTTGGCACCGGTACGGTCCATCTTATTCACGAAAGCCAAACGCGGCACGTGGTACTTGTTAGCCTGACGCCACACGGTTTCGGATTGCGGTTGAACACCACCCACGGCGCAGTACACCATGCAAGCACCGTCCAACACACGCATGGAACGTTCCACTTCAACTGTGAAGTCAACGTGCCCCGGCGTGTCAATGATGTTCAAGCGATGTTCGGGGAACTTCCCGTCCATGCCGCGCCAGAATGTGGTCGTAGCAGCGGACGTAATCGTAATCCCTTTTTCTTGTTCCTGTTCCATCCAGTCCATGGTGGCAGCGCCATCATGCACTTCACCGAGCTTATGGGTCACGCCCGTATAAAACAGAATACGTTCAGTGGTCGTGGTCTTACCCGCATCAATGTGGGCAGAAATCCCGATGTTGCGATAACGCGAGATCGGAGTAGTACGAGCCATTATGTTTCCCCTAGTTGGAGATGATGCGTTCTCTCCTCATGAGGGAAAACGCATCAGGTTAATCAAATTAGAAACGGAAGTGAGAGAAAGCCTTGTTGGCTTCAGCCATGCGGTGAACTTCGTCACGCTTCTTCATGGCGCCGCCACGGCCTTCGGCCGCATCCAACAACTCACCAGCTAAGCGTTGGGGCATCGATTTTTCAGCGCGCTTCTTAGCAGCTTCACGCAACCAACGCATGGCCAAAGCCATACGACGGACGGGGCGAACTTCAACAGGAACTTGGTAGTTGGCACCGCCAACACGACGGCTCTTGACTTCCACGAGCGGACGGACATTGTCAAGGGCGGTCTTGAACACTTCCAAAGCGTCCTTACCAGTCTTGTTTTCAATTTCACTTAAAGCGCCATAGACGATGCGTTCAGCGACGGCCTTCTTGCCATCGAGCATGATCACGTTCACAAACTTGGCGATTTCAACACTGCCGAATTTCGGATCCGGCAAAATTTCACGTTTCGGTACTTCGCGACGACGGGGCATTTTTTTCCTCTTTCGTAGTCTTCAGTCTTAAACAATGCGATCACTCAATTAGGATCGCGACTTACTCGGTCTTTTCACCAAACTCACTCGGATGAAATAAACCGTTCACGGCTACAATGCGCCGCGAATTAAGCTGCCTTCGGGCGCTTGGCGCCGTACTTGGAGCGAGATTGCTTACGATCCTTAACACCTTGGGTGTCCAAAGAACCGCGGATGATATGGTAACGCACACCAGGCAAGTCTTTCACACGACCGCCGCGGATCAACACGACGCTGTGTTCTTGCAAATTGTGGCCTTCACCACCGATATAAGAAATGACCTCAAAGCCGTTGGTCAGACGCACCTTGGCAACCTTACGCAAAGCGGAGTTCGGCTTCTTCGGGGTTGTGGTGTACACGCGCGTGCAAACGCCACGCTTTTGCGGGCAGTTCTTGAGCGCGGGGCTCTTGCTTTTATCGTGCGTGAGCACACGGGGCTTACGCACTAATTGGTTAATGGTAGGCATAAAAGTCCATAATAAAAATTCTCCGACCAGGCTCTCGCATGGAAGGCAGAATTGCTGGTTTTAAAATACCAAGACAGCAAACACAAAAGCCCCTTCATCAATACAGAATTTCCGTACCAATGAAAGGTTTCTTCAGGTTACAGCCCTGGGAGATCGAGAGTATCGTCTTTTTTTCCCTTATTGTCAAGGGGTTAAGTGATTTTTGAATTCAAAAAAAGCATCCCCTATCTTATTTGCTCGCAGAATCCAAAGTTTTGAGCCTCTCGTGAAGCATTGTCAAAACTTTAAAGAAAGTCTCCTGTTCTTCTTGACTGATACCCACTAAAGTCTCCTGCCAGATTCGTGCCAACTTCTCAATATGACGCCTAACAAAGAGCTTGCCTTTATGCGTAAGTTCAATTTCGATTGCCCGGCGATCTTTGTCTGAAATTTTTCTGCTCAGTAATTCATTATTAACCAAAAAATCAACAGTTTCTGATACCGTTGACATACTTTGTCTGGTTTGAGCCGCAATCTGCTTGAGTTTGATTCCGGAACCACAGCGCGCTGTCTGTTCGGCCACAACGAAAAGTATCTGTCCCTTAGATATCGATAAAAAACCTTCGGACAAATCCTTTTTCTGACTTTGTTCCTTAGCAAGGGATCGTAGCAGCAAAAATACAGTGTCAAACAATATTCTGGCAGGTAACTCTAGTTTGTTCATTCTGACAACTTTTTTGTAATAAATGTATCCCGAGAGTGTACCACGTGACCTGCTATAAATTGTTATATAACAATGAAAAAAAATGCCCAAAGAAGCATCTCCTTGGGCATTTAAGGGAAGTCAATTCAACTCCCTTTCTTATTTAATCAGAATTTTACTCATTCTTCCTTTATCACAGAATCTGTCACGACAGCTTCGTCAACAGGTTCCTGAGCAGTGAATGAAGAAGTAAAACCGACAGATTCCTCTGCCTCGGCCGCCTCGTTGGCCTTCACAGCCTTGTGGTAAGCCAATCCGGTACCTGCCGGAATCAAACGACCCACAATCACGTTTTCCTTAAGACCACGCAGTTCGTCCTTCTTACCCATAATGGCAGCTTCAGTAAGAACACGTGTGGTTTCCTGGAAGGAAGCCGCGGAAATGAAGGAATCCGTAGACAAGCTGGCCTTCGTGATACCGAGCAGAACGTTTTCATACAATGCAGGGCGCTTACCGGCAGCAACCGCCTTGTCATTTTCATCAAGCATTTCTGAACGTTCAACCTGTTCATCACGAATGAACTTCGTATCACCCGGATCGGTAATCTTCACACGGCGCAACATTTGACGAACAATCACTTCAATGTGCTTGTCGTTAATGGCCACACCTTGCAGACGGTAAACATCCTGAACTTCATCAACGATGTAACGAGACAAAGCTTCGATACCGAGCAAGCGAAGAATATCGTGAGGATCAGCCGGACCTTCAACAATTTCTTCACCCTTTTGAACCACTTGACCATCGTGAACAAGAATGCTCTTGTCTTTGCTGATCAGGAATTCGTGATCTGTGCCCTCGTTGTCGGTAATCACAAGGCGTTGCTTGCCCTTGGTTTCCTTACCGAAAGTCACGGTACCCGTCACTTCAGCTAACACACCGGCGTCCTTCGGAGAGCGGGCTTCAAAAAGTTCGGCCACACGCGGCAAACCACCCGTAATGTCTCGGGTTTTTTGGGATTCCACCGGAATACGGGCCAACACTTCACCGCGTCCGATCTTCTGACCGTCGCGAACCACGATCAAAGCGCCAACCGGCAACTGAATTGTCACTCGGTGATCCGTCCCTGGAATCTTCACTTCGTTTCCGTTTTCGTCCAAAAGGCGAACAGCTGGACGCAAAACCTGAGTGCTACCCTTCTTACCCTTGGCACCGACGGCCGTAGAACGTTTCGGGTCAATAACGACTAGGCTAGACAAACCGGTCACTTCATCGGTTTGGCTCATAACTGTAACGTTATCGACCACACCTTCGAACTGAACCGTGCCGCCATATTCCGAAATAATCGGACGGGTCATCGGATCCCAAGTGGCCAATTGTGCGCCGGCCTTGACCTGCTGATCAGGCTGAGCTAACAAAGTGGCACCATACGGAACCTTATGGCGTTCACGTTCACGACCGTTATCGCTGATGATGATTTCACCAGAACGGGAAATCACAACGAGATCGCCCTTAGCGCTCGTCACATAGCGCATCGCCGAGGAGTAGCTCACCTGACCGCTAACCTTGGCTTCCACAGAACTTGCCACCGCAGCACGGCTAGCGGCACCACCGATGTGGAACGTACGCATCGTCAACTGGGTACCCGGTTCGCCGATGGACTGAGCAGCAATCACGCCCACTGCTTCACCAACATTTACCAAGGAGCCGCGACCCAAATCACGACCGTAGCACTTGGCGCACAAACCGTAACGGGTTTGACAGGTGAGCGGCGTACGAACCATCACTTCATCAATACCGAGTTTTTCAATTTCGTCGCATTCATCTTCGGTCAAGAGCGTACCGGCCGCAATAACGACTTCTCCCGTTTCAGGATTGACAATATCAGCGCTCGTCACACGACCCAACACGCGATCTCTCAACGATTGAATGACGTCACCGCCTTCAACCAAGGCCTTCATGCTGACGCCTTGAGTTGTGTGGCAGTCTTCTTCAGTGACAACCAAATCTTGCGTCACATCAACGAGACGACGAGTCAAGTAACCGGAGTTAGCCGTCTTCAAAGCCGTATCAGCCAAACCCTTACGGGCACCGTGGGTTGAAATAAAGTACTGCAGTACGTTCAAACCTTCACGGAAGTTAGCCGTAATCGGAGTTTCAATAATGGAGCCATCAGGCTTGGCCATCAAACCACGCATACCGGCCAACTGGCGAATCTGAGCAGCAGAACCACGAGCACCGGAGTCTGCCATCATGTAGATGGAGTTGAAAGATTCTTGCTTGGTGAGCTTGCCATGGCGGTCAACAACCGGTTCCGTGGAAAGCTCTTCCATCATCACCTTACCGACTTGATCGGCTGTACGACCCCAAATATCCACCACTTTGTTGTAGCGTTCACCTTGGGTCACCAAACCGGAAGCGTACTGGGCTTCAATTTCCTTAACTTCTTTTTCAGCAGCCGCAATCAATTCTGCCTTTTGAGCAGGAACCGTCATATCGCCAATGCAAATGGACAAGCCACCAATGGTGGACAAGGCATAGCCACGGTCCTTCAAGCGGTCAGCAAAAAGCACCGTTGCACGCAAACCACACTTGCGGAAGCAGGTGTTGATCAAGCGGGCGATTTCCTTTTTCTTCAAAGTGCGGTTCAATTCCGCAAAACTCATCCCTTCAGGCAGAATTTCTGACAATAGGGCACGACCAGCTGTCGTTTCATAACGGACAATCTTTTCGGTCTTCTCGCCAGTCTTCTTATTGACTTCGTATTCTTTGATACGAACCGTGCAACGCGTCTGCAGTTCAATCTTCTTGTTGTCCAACGCGCGACGCACTTCAGCGACATCGGCAAAGAACATCCCCTCACCCATGGCGTTGATGCGTTCACGGGTTGAGTAGTACAGACCCAGCACCATGTCCTGAGACGGAACGATGGACGGGTTGCCGTTAGCCGGGAAGAGCACGTTGTTGGAAGCAAGCATCAACGTACGGGCTTCCAATTGAGCTTCCAAAGAAAGCGGTACGTGAACAGCCATTTGGTCACCGTCGAAGTCAGCGTTAAAGGCTGCGCAAACGAGCGGATGTAATTGGATAGCCTTACCTTCAATCAACTTTGGTTCAAAGGCTTGAATACCCAAACGGTGCAACGTCGGAGCACGGTTGAGCATCACCGGGTGTTCATAAATCACCTCTTCGAGGATATCCCAAACAACCGGTTCTTGGTTGTCAACCATCTTCTTGGCTGCTTTGATCGTCATGGCCAAACCACGACGTTCCAACTTGTTGAAGATGAATGGCTTAAATAATTCCAATGCCATCAACTTCGGCAAACCGCATTGATGCAGGCGCAGGTATGGACCCACCGTAATCACGGAACGACCCGAGTAGTCCACACGCTTACCCAACAGATTTTGACGGAAGCGGCCGCTCTTACCCTTGATCATATCAGCCAAGGACTTCAATGGACGCTTGGAAGGACCGGTCATAGCCTTACCGCGACGGCCGTTATCCAACAAGCTGTCAACAGCTTCCTGCAGCATACGCTTTTCATTGCGGATGATGATGTCCGGAGCCTTCAGCTCAAGCAAGCGTTTCAGACGGTTATTACGATTGATGACTCGACGATACAAATCGTTCAAATCGGACGTGGCAAAACGTCCGCCATCCAACGGCACCAACGGACGAAGATCCGGCGGCAACACCGGCAAAACTTCCATCACCATCCACTCAGGCTTGACGCCAGAACGTTGGAAACCTTCCAAAACCTTCAATCGCTTAGAGAACTTCTTGATCTTGGCATCAGAAGAAGTGTCTTCAAGCTCTTTGCGCAGCGTTTCGACTTCGTGGTCTACGTCAATCGTGCGAAGCATTTCACGAATAGCCTCAGCACCCATCATGGCCTTGAAGTCAGAACCAAACTGTTCGACCTTTTCAAGGTATTCGTCTTCGGTGAGCAATTGACCGCGCTTCAAATCCGTCATACCCGGATCCACTACGCAGTAAGCTTCAAAATAAAGCACACGTTCAATGTCGCGCAAAGGGATATCCAAAACCATACCCATGCGAGACGGCAAGCTCTTTAAGAACCAAATGTGGGCAACAGGGCTCGCCAATTCGATATGGCCCATGCGTTCACGACGCACCTTAGACAACGTGACTTCAACACCGCACTTTTCGCAAACAACACCGCGGTGTTTCAGACGCTTATATTTACCGCACAAGCACTCATAATCCTTGACTGGGCCAAAGATCTTGGCACAGAACAGACCGTCGCGCTCCGGTTTAAAGGTACGGTAGTTGATGGTCTCCGGCTTCTTAACTTCACCGTAAGACCAGGAACGAATCTTCTCCGGCGATGCAAGACCAATCTTGATCGCGTCGAAGTGATCGTCCTGATTAAATTGCTTAAACAGATCGATAAGCGGATTCATATCTGTTCTGTCCTTAATTACGTTCGAGGTCGATGTCAATACCCAACGACCGGATTTCCTTCACCAACACGTTGAACGATTCCGGCATACCGGCTTCGAGAACGTGTTCGCCCTTAACGATGTTTTCGTAAACTTTCGTACGACCGTTCACATCGTCAGACTTAACCGTCAGCATTTCTTGCAACACGTAAGAGGCACCGTAAGCTTCCAAAGCCCACACTTCCATTTCACCGAAGCGCTGACCACCGAACTGAGCCTTACCGCCCAACGGTTGCTGCGTAACCAACGAATACGGACCCGTGGAACGAGCGTGCATCTTGTCATCAACCAAGTGGTGCAACTTCAAATAGTGCATGTAACCCACTGTGACGGGACGATCAAATGCTTCGCCAGTACGGCCATCGTAGAGCGTGCATTGAGTCTTGGACGGCGTCAATTGCAGGCGTTTAGCAACATCTTCAGGGAAGGCCAAATCGAGCATCTTACCGATTTGTTCTTCACTGGCACCATCAAACACAGGTGTAGCAAACGGCACACCGTTTTGAAGATTTTCAGCCAAACGCATGATTTCTTCATCCGTCAAGCTATTCAAATCTTCCTTCTTGCCGGTTTCGTTGTAGATCTTTTCCAAGAAGGCACGCATCTGAGCCACTTGGCAGCTCTTGATCATTTCACCGATACGCCAGCCCAAACCCTTGGCAGCCCAACCCAAGTGCACTTCGAGCACCTGTCCAATATTCATACGAGAGGGCACACCCAATGGGTTAAGAGCGACATCAGCGGGACGGCCATCAGCCATGTACGGCATATCTTCCACCGGACAAATCTTGGAGACCACACCCTTGTTACCGTGGCGACCTGCCATCTTGTCACCCGGTTGCAGGCGACGTTTTTCAGCGATGTAGACCTTCACCATCTTGAGCACGCCCGGGGGCAACTCATCGCCTTGGGTCAGTTTCTTGCGCTTGATTTCAAACGCACGATCAAATTCGTGGCGCTTATCATCGAGTTGAGCACGCATATCTTCGAGCAACTTCTGGTCAGCTTCATCGACCATGCGCAGATCAAAGATTTCAAAACCCTTCAAGCCTTCCAAATATTCTTTGGTGAGGACACCCTTTTTGAGCCCCTTCGGACCGCCTTCGGCATTTTTGCCTTCAAGTTGGCGAGCCAAACGGGCAAAACCGTCACCTTCAACAATGCGCAGTTTTTCGTCCAAATCCTGACGATAACGCTTAAGCGATTCATCAATAATGGAGTTGGCACGAGCGTCACGTTCAACGCCTTCACGCGTGAAGACCTGAACGTCAATCACCGTTCCGGTCATACCGGACGGAACTCGCAAAGACGTATCCTTAACGTCACTTGCTTTTTCACCGAAGATCACCCGCAAAAGTTTTTCTTCAGGCGTCAATTGTGTTTCGCCCTTCGGGGTCACCTTTCCGACAAGCACGTCACCGGCCTTAACTTCAGCGCCGATTTGAACAATGCCGCATTCGTCCAAACGAGCCAACTGGTTTTCAGACAAGTTGGAAATGTCACGCGTAATTTCTTCTGCGCCCAACTTCGTGTCACGAGCCACCACGGAGAGCTCTTCAATGTGAATGGAGGTGTAGCGGTCATCGGCCACCACCTTTTCACTGATCAAAACAGAGTCTTCGTAGTTGTAACCGTTCCAAGGCATAAAGGCCACCAACAGGTTTTGGCCTAAAGCCAATTCACCCATATCGGTTGAAGCACCGTCAGCCAAAACGTCACCACGTGCCACAACGTCTCCGCGAGAGACAATCGGACGTTGGTTAATGTTCGTGCTTTGGTTGGAGCGCGTGAACTTCTGGAGGTTGTAAATATCAACGCCTACTTCGCCCGGGATGTTTTCATCGTCATTGACACGAATCACCACGCGATTGGCGTCTACGTAGTCAACCACACCTCCGCGCTTGGCCTGCACTGCCGTCTTAGAGTCCACTGCCACCGTGCGTTCCACCCCGGTACCAACAACAGGTTTTTCAGGACGCAGACAAGGCACACCTTGACGTTGCATGTTTGAGCCCATCAAAGCACGGTTGGCGTCATCATGTTCCAAGAACGGAATCAGAGAAGCCGCAGCAGAAACAACTTGTAGCGGAGACACGTCCATGTACTGAACACGTTCCGGGCTCACCATAACGGTTTCACCGTTTTCACGGGCGCTGACCAACTCTTGAGTCAATCGGCCTTCATCATCCAAAGCGGAGTTAGCCTGACAAATCACGTACTTGCCTTCTTCGATAGCAGACAAGTAGTCAATTTGGTTCGTCACCTTGCAATCAATCACCTTGCGATACGGAGTTTCAAGGAAACCATATTCGTTAAGGCGAGCATACAAAGCCAATGAGTTAATCAAACCGATGTTCGGACCTTCAGGCGTTTCGATCGGGCACAAACGACCATAATGTGTCGGATGCACGTCGCGGACTTCGAAGCCAGCGCGTTCGCGAGTTAAACCACCCGGTCCCAAAGCAGAAATACGGCGCTTGTGAGTGATTTCTGACAACGGGTTCGTTTGATCCATGAATTGGCTCAACTGGCTGGAACCAAAGAATTCACGAATTGCGGCAGAAATCGGTTTGCTATTGATCAAATCCTGCGGTGTCAAGTTATCGGATTCAGCTTGAGCCAAACGTTCACGGACGGCACGTTCAACACGTACCAAACCGGAACGGAATTGATTCTCTGCCAATTCACCTACACAGCGAACACGACGGTTACCTAAGTGGTCAATATCATCCACCTCACCTCTACCGTTGCGCAACTCAACGAGCACCTTAACAGTGTCAACGATATCCTCGTGAGTGAGTGTTCCGGGACCTTCCGAGGTCGGGCGACCCAAGCGTGCATTAACCTTCATGCGACCGACACGAGACAAATCGTAAGTCTCATCAGAGAAGAACAAACGATTCATCAACATTTCCACCGCCTCTTCTGTAGGAGGCTCACCAGGACGCATCATGCGATAGATTGCAACACGGGCCGACATTTGATCCGGCGTTTCGTCAATGCGCAAAGTATCGGAAATAAAGCTTCCTTGATCCAACTCATTGGTATAGATGGTCTGGAAACCTTTAATCTTCGCCTCACGCAATTTCGCCAATAAATCTTCCGTGATTTCATCATTGGCGGCTGCTAACACTTCTCCGGTTTCTTCATCGATGATATCTCTGGCCAACACGCGACCAATTAAGAATTCATCATTAACCGAAACCGTCTTCATGTCCGCCATTTGACGAATATGACGAGCCGTGATGCGCTTGTCTTTAGCAACAATCACTTCACCATCGCGACCGACGATATCAAAGCGAGCAACTTCCCCCTTGAGGCGTTCGGGCACTAACGTCATGGAGGCGCTACGGGCGCCGAGCTTGAACGTATCAAATTGGAAGAATGTTTCCAAAATTTGCTCTGCATTCATACCCAAAGCTTTGAGCAGAATGGTTACAGGCATCTTTCGACGACGGTCTACACGGAAATACACCAAATCCTTGGCATCAAACTCAAAATCAAGCCACGAGCCACGGTAAGGAATCATGCGAGCAGAGAAAAGCAATTTCCCTGAGCTGTGAGTTTTCCCCTTGTCGTGTTCGAAAAACAGACCGGGAGAACGGTGCAGTTGGCTGACGATGACACGTTCAGAACCGTTAATGATGAAGGAGGCTTTCTCCGTCATGAGCGGAATTTCGCCCATATACACATCATTTTCGCGGATTTCCTTGATCCGGCTTTTAGTCGGATCGTCGCGGTCGATAATTTCCAAACGAATGCGAGCGCGCAAACGACTGCAATAGGTCAAACCGCGCAATTGGCATTCAGCCACATCAAACACCGGTTCATCGAGCGAATAGCTTTCAAAAACCAAGCGGGCTAAGCCGTTATGGCTAGAGATCGGAAAAATAGACGTAAAAGCGGATTGCAAGCCGAAATTCGGGTTGCGATCAGCGGAGGCAACATCTGCTTGTAAGAATTCGGAATAAGACCGAAGTTGCATTTCCAACAAGGAAGGCACTGCGAGAACGCTCGGACGAGTCGCAAAACTCTTTCGAATGCGCTTCTTTTCAGTGAACGAGTACGACATGGACACTCCGTTCGACGTGAGATTGATGAAAAAAAACGATTTCAGCCTAAGTGAGAGAAAAAAGAAAGACGCCAAAAGCCGCCACGGGTATCTTTCAATACCCGAGCGGCAAATCGGCCATTAAATTTTTTGTCAATCGAATTTTCGCTGCTCACTCAGAAGACTTAGAACTGAATTTTCTAATCTAAACTCAGTTCAAAGTCCTCTTTTACAAGGACTTTATCAGGCAATATCCGTTCGAATATTGCCCGATTTTTATAAGAACAGCAAGAATTACTTGAGTTCGACCTTGGCGCCAGCGGCTTCCAACTTCTTCTTGGCTTCTTCAGCATCAGCCTTCGGCAAGCCTTCCTTAACAGCCTTCGGAGCGCCTTCAACCATGTCCTTGGCTTCCTTCAAGCCCAAGCCGGTCAATTCGCGGACAGCCTTAATAACGGCGATCTTGTTGGAACCGATTTCGGCGAGAACAACATCAAATTCCGTCTTTTCTTCAGCAGCAGCGGCAGCAGCACCGGCAGCAGGAGCAGCCACGGCAACAGCAGCGGCAGCAGCGGAAACACCGAACTTTTCTTCCATCATCTTGATGAGTTCGGAAACTTCGAGAACAGTCATGGACGCGATTGCGTCGAGGATTTCTTCTTTCGTAAGGGCCATTTTATGACTCCAATTAAAATTTCGTTTGTTAATTAAAAATTAGGTTAGGCAGCAGCCTTTTCCTTAGCATCGCGAACAGCAGCAACTGTGCGCACCATGCGCGCAGGAACTTCATTGAGCGTGCGAACGAACTTAGCAATCGGTTCGTTCATCGTAGCCATCAACTTAGCCAACAATTCTTCGCGGCTCGGCATCGTGGCGAGTTGTTCAACACCGGCAACGTCCAAGACGTTGTTCGGCATCGCACCGCCCTTGACAATGAGCTTGTCATTTTTCTTGGCAAAGGAGACCATCACCTTGGCAGCGGCGACCGGATCGGCGGAAAAACCGTAAACGAGGGGACCGACAAATTGGTCGGACAAACCTTCGAACGGAGTACCGGCAACGGCACGACGCACCAGAGTGTTTTTCAGCACGCGCAGTTGAACCCCCTCTTTGCGAGCGTTTGCACGCAATTGGGTCACTGCTTGTACGCTCAGCCCACGGTATTCGGCAATAACAATCGAACCGGCATCGGCAACAATGCCTTTGACTTCTTCGATAACTGCCGCTTTATCTTGACGATTAAGACCCACGGTCTGGCTCCACTCAGAGGTACCGAAACTATTTCGGCACCGGTTTACAAATAACCGGCAACTCTCCGAGAGTCTCGCCTGCCATGCCAGCCGGCACGATCAAACGAAATTTTCTCTCTTCGGTAGCCGTCTGCGCTGGACATCTTGCAATATCAAATCTATTTACGACGTTAACAGATCATATCCAAGATAATTAAAACAAAACAAGCAAAGTTTTCATTCTTTGTCGTCCAAAAACTATGCGTTTTGTTTCCAGCGGTCTTTGACAGCGGGAAGTTCACTTCCCACCCAAAGCCCTCGAGGCCTCACGACCTCTATTGTGAGCTCGACCTTTGCCGAGCTCACGGGTAAATCTAATTAAGCAACAACGGTTGAAACATCAACGCGAACGCCGACACCCATCGTAGAAGAAACAGAGACCTTACGCAGATACTGTCCCTTAGAGGCTGCAGGTTTCGCCTTGATCAACGCATCGATCAATGCCTTCATGTTCGTTTCCAAGCGAGCAGCTTCGAACGAAGCACGACCGATGGAGGCATGAATGATACCAGCCTTGTCAGCACGGAACTGCACTTGACCGGCCTTGGCATTCTTAACGGCTTCAGCCACGTTAGGCGTAACCGTACCCACTTTCGGGTTCGGCATCAAACCACGCGGGCCCAAGATCTTACCTAATTGACCCACAATACGCATCGCATCGGGAGAGGCGATCACAACATCAAAATCGAGCTGACCAGCCTTAACCGTCGCAGCCAAGTCATCAAAACCGACTACATCGGCACCAGCAGCCTTAGCTTCTTCAGCCTTTGCGCCTTGAGCAAAAACAGCGACTCGAACCGTCTTACCAGTACCCTCGGGCAACACTGCCGCTCCACGAACAGCCTGGTCGGACTTACGAGGATCAATGCCCAATTGAATAGCCACATCGACGGACTCGTCGAACTTGGCACTAGCCGTTTCTTTAACCAACGCCAATGCGTCGGCAAGAGCGTAAAACTTTTGCGCTTCAACCTTAGACTGAGCGGCCTTCATACGCTTCGTTAACTTAGCCATATTACAGACCCTCCACAGTGATGCCCATGGAACGAGCGCTACCAGCGATCGTACGAACAGCCGCATCCATATCGGCAGCCGTCAAATCAGGCATCTTAGTCTTAGCGATTTCTTCGGCTTGAGCGCGAGTAATCTTACCCACCTTATCCGTATGAGGACGAGAAGAACCCTTCTGAATCTTAGCGGCCTTCTTAATCAAAATCGTGGCCGGAGGGGTCTTCATGATGAAGGTGAAGCTCTTATCAGCGTAAGCAGTAATCACCACAGGAATCGGCAGACCCGGTTCAACGCCTTGCGTACGGGCGTTAAAAGCCTTACAGAATTCCATGATGTTAAGACCGCGCTGACCGAGAGCGGGACCAATTGGGGGCGAGGGGTTAGCCTTGCCGGCGGGAACTTGCAGCTTAATATAGCCGACAATCTTCTTAGCCATTTGAGGTTTCCTTTTAGGTTCTAGCGCCTTCACAAAATAACTTTTGCTCCGGCTCCCTAGTAGTTTATTAACAGAAAGAGCGCGATTATGCCACCGATTTTCACAAAATGCAAATCTCTAGACTAATCGCTTATTAAATCTTTTCCACACCGCTGAACGAAATATCTACCGGTGTTTCTCGACCGAAAATTTCGACCGTCACGCGCAAACGACTACGGTCATAATCCACTTCTTCAATTCGACCGTTAAAGTCAGCAAACGCACCCTCCTTAAGGCGAACAGTCTCACCGACTTCAAAGCTAATCTTCGGACGCGGTTTTTCGGCCGTAGCTTCCTGAGTCTGAAGAATGGCAGCGATCTCATGGTCAGCCAAAGCCGCAGGTCGATTGCCACCTAAAAAACCAGTCACTCGCGGCGTATTTTTAACCAAATGCCACGTGTCATCATTCATCACCATATGAACAAGCACGTAACCAGCATACATTCGGCGTTCCGTCACGTAGCGGCGATTATTACGCGTCTCGACCACTTCTTCGGTAGGCACCAACACTTCACCAAACTGTTCCGGGAAAGCGCAACGACCAATTCTTTCAGTCAATGCTCTCTGCACGCTTTTTTCCATTCCGGAATAAACATGCACAACATACCAACGCATCTTCGGCGAGGCGGTTTGTTGCTGTTCTTGCATTTCAGTCATGTAGAGACTCCCTTATCAGAGGCTGAGCTTTAACAAAACGTCGTACAGGCCCCATTCAACGATCATATCAACCAGGAACAAAAACACGGCGACAACAACCACAAACGCAATCACCATGCCAGTCGAATTCAATGTTTCTTTGCGAGTAGGCCAAACCACACGGCGCAATTCATCGTAAGATTCGCGTCCATAAACAATAAAGCGCTTTCCGGACGGGCTAAACCAAGCCACCACAACAGCCAACACTAAACCGCCGATCAGCGTAGCCAAGCGAACGAGTAAGGTCTGGTCGCTCAAGAAGCTGAAGCCACAGACACCGGCCAAAGCCAAGACAACCGCCAAAGTCACCAAAGCCAGGTCCATGCCGGATGTTTTCTCTTCAGGTTTTGCGTTTTGAGTACTCATAATTTTCTTTAACGCCTTCGCCGATCAAAATACCGGCGATCCGTTGAGTTGAAATATCAAAATAAAAGAGCGTTTCCAACAACACCAAGCCGCGATCACTTGACCGCGGCTTGCTTGCACTATATCTTGGGTGGCAGGGGCAGAAGGAATCGAACCCTCAACCTACGGTTTTGGAGACCGTCGCTCTGCCAATTGAGCTATACCCCTAACCCTTCTCAAGAGACCGTCATTTTACTGACGGTCCTTTCGAAATCCAAATTATTCGATGATCTTGGCAACCACGCCGGCGCCAACCGTACGACCACCTTCA
>CATVXH010000020.1 GCA_958347955.1 uncultured Sutterella sp. | reverse complement strand
CATCCATGTCCATTAAACTTTTGGCATACGTATCACTAGTAAAAATAATTTGTTTGCCATGGGGAACTAATTTTTCAAAAACTTCAAAAAGTTTTTGTTGTATTTGACGTTTTCCACCAAGGTATTGGATATCGTCAATAAATAAAGCATCCAGATTTTGGTATTTATGGTCAAAAGGCGCGTAATTGTTCTCGCGTACCGCTGTTGTGAAATCGTTAATGAATGTCTGAGTACCGACACACAGTACCCTAGCGTTAGGATTATTTTTCAACATCTGATTGCCAACCGCATGCATCAAATGTGTTTTACCAAGACCTACGCCACCATAGATAAAAAGTGGGTTGTAATTTTTTCCAGGGTTATCTCCTACACTCTTGGCGGCAACATAAGCTAATTGATTGGAAGAACCCGCTACAAAGTTTTCAAATGTTTGTTGCTCACGAAGACCACAGGCATAAGCGTTATTGCTTGATGAATTATCAGGGACAGCATTGTCTTCAGGAACCAGAGGTAGTGGTTCTTGAGGGTAGTCTACCCGACCTTCACTTTGATGATACTGAACGGTAACAGCATCATGTGCAATGGAGGATGCAACTGAAGCAATAGCTGGACTGAAATTTTTTTCAATAGTTTCAATAGCTTGTAAAGTTTTATGCCCTAAAATGAGCGTTTTGTTTTTTTCGTCCCAGTTTATGCATACCAACGTTTTAATCCAACGTTCAAAATCCTGTTGGTTAATAATGCTGGCTAATTGAATTAAACACTGTTCCCAGAAGCTCATAAAAGTACTCTTTGGAAAAAAGTTATCGGAACAATCCGATCTATAAAAATATTGACAAGAAAATAAACATCTCCAAAGACTGATTATTAAGATCATTCATATAACGTGCTTGGTTTGTTCTAAATGTTTTTCAAAACACAATTTCTTGCCAGTGAATTTTCTTAAAATCTATTTCTAGATTTTTAAAAAATACAATAAAAACAGTTGGTTGAGATTGTTTTTTCAAAAATGTCAACTGTTTATGTAAACGAAAAAGCCTCCATTAACATCGGAAGCTTTTCCTCATTGTACTGATAAAAAATTGCTTCGTTTTTTGTACACTGCTTAAAAAATAGGCAGTAAATTGTGGATAACTCAAAATATTTTTTGTTTTTTTAGAAAAAACACAAAATATTGGATAAAAATTTTTTTTATCTAAACCTAGTGTTTTTACTACTAACAAAATTAAAAGTTTTTGATCTAATACTCGCAGGGGCTGAAATGACAAAAAAACTTGACAAAACATAGGCTTTTGATGTGTAATACCATGTTTTTCACGGATCTGAAGTGCTCTTTGTTGTTTTTTTACCAAGGATGCTGGTCTGTGTCACGGGATCTGTACAAGTGATCCCCGCAGGATTTTACATATCAAATACTTTTTAAGGATTTGTCGTCATGGCTACCAAACGTACCTATCAACCGTCTAAGGTCAAGCGCGCTCGTACGCATGGCTTCTTGGTTCGTAGTCGCACCAAGGGCGGTCGTCGTGTCCTGGCTGCTCGTCGCGCCAAGGGTCGTCACGTTCTTGCTCTCTAATTTTCTAGAGAGTCTCACGGCAGGTGATAGCCGTGAATATTACGGTTAGTAAACCGAATGGGCTGCCTCGAAGTGTCCGTTTGATAAAATCAACGGAGTTCGGGGCGGTTTTGTCTGCAAATAAACAGAAACTGATCCGAAGTTATTCGGATTTTTTTACAGTTTCCGCTCTGAAAACCGATCAGGTAGGACGGATTCGTTTTGGTTTTACAGTCGGTAAACAAAACGCCCATTTATCGGTCGAGCGAGCGTTAGTTAAGCGACTTTTAAGAGAAAAAGCTCGTAAAAGTCGAACGGCTATTGCAGAATCACTAAGAGATCGGAAATACGGTTTAGATATTAATTTTCGTCTCAAGTGTAAATTGCCTCTTTGTGGTTCGAATGGGTTAACCAAAGAGGCAAGAAAAGTTTTGATCCGAAATGATATTGAGAAGCTGTTTGGATTTTTTATGTCCAAAGTTTCTTATCGGGGAAGTGACTGTGAGAGGCTTGTCAAAGGTACTGATTGCAATCATTAAGTTGTATCAGATCACTTTGTCACCTTGGATAGGCAGAGAGTGTCGGTTTCAGCCGACATGCTCAGAGTACTCAATAGTGGCTATCCAACGATTCGGAGCAGTAAAGGGAAGTTGGCTGATGTTTGCACGTATCATACGTTGCAACCCTTGGGGAAGTTATGGATATGATCCTGTTCCAGAATCATTTGAATGGTTTCCCTGGAGGCATAACAGCTAATTTTTCATAATTTCAACGATAGATAAGAGAGTCCATATGGGACGCGAAATACAACGTGCTTTTTTGTGGATGATTTTCTTATTGGGCCTTTTCATGCTTTGGGATGCATGGCAGGTTCGTAATGGGAATCCATCATTTTTCGGTACTCCGGCGCCTGTGCAAGAGCAGGTTGCCGAGGGTAATGTTCAGTCTGAAGCTAAGACTCCTGCTGTAACTACCGGTAGTCAGGCTGTAGCCTCTGAAGTCAATGTAACGATCTCCAAACCGGTGCAAGTTACAACTGACTTATTCAAAATTACTTTTGATGCAAACGGAGCTTCAGTTGCTAAGGCTGAACTTCTCAAGGAACGCCAAACGCCCGATTGGAAAACTCGTGGTTTACCCGGTTTGATTTTGGGTTCCTCTGAGGAAGAGCAAGAGGTTGGTAACGTTGTCTTGTTTGATACCTCAGCTCAGCACGTCTACAAGGCCGAAACGGGTTTGGTTGGTGGAAACTTTCCAAATCATCGTACCTCTTTCCGTTTGATCAGTGATGATCTGACCATGCAAGAGGGGAAGGAGACGTTGGAAGTTCGTTTTGCGGCCACACAGGGTAATGTGGAACTGATCAAGACTTATGTGTTCCATCGTGGTCATTATGGTATCGATGTTCAACACCAAGTTGTTAACAAGGGCAACGTTGCAATTTCTCCCGCGGTTTACATGCAGTTAACGCGTGATGACGGTAAAGTTGCCAGCGACAGTGCCTTCTATAACACTTTCACGGGCCCAGCTGCTTACACGGAATCTGAAAAATTCCAAAAGATTGATTTCAGTTCTATTGCTGACAACGATACGGGATTGCCAAGCCAAGCAACAGAAGGTTGGATTGCAATGTTGCAACATTATTTCTTAACAGCTTGGGTCCCACAACAGGATGGCAGCCGAGAACTTTATACGCGTCAACTCGATAAACATCTCTTTGCCATTGGATCTATCGTTGCAATGGGAGAGGTTGCTCCTGGTGCCCAAAAAACGATCGATAGCACACTCTATGTGGGGCCGCAAGATCAACGTCGTTTGGAATACATTGCACCGAATCTCGATTTGGTAGTGGATTACGGTTGGCTAACATTCTTAGCTAAACCGATTTATTGGTTGCTTGCTTTTCTTCAAGGATTGGTTGGTAACTGGGGTTGGGCAATTGTTTTGCTAACAGTTTTAGTTAAAGCAGTTTTGTACCCGATTTCCGCTGCGGGCTATAAATCCATGGCGCGTATGCGTGATGTTGCGCCTCGAATGAAAGCTATCCAGGAGAAATACGGTAATGATAAGCAAGCCCTTAACCAGGCTATGATGGAACTGTATCGTCGTGAGAAGATCAATCCGGCTGGTGGTTGCTTCCCTATTTTGTTGCAAATCCCTGTATTTTTAGCGTTGTATTGGGTTCTTTTGGCTACAGTTGAGTTGCGTGGTGCGAGTTGGTTGCTTTGGGTCAATGACCTTGCCAGTCCTGATCCGTACCTGATTCTTCCGCTGTTAATGGTCGCGACAATGATCATTCAGATGAAGCTTAGTCCACGTCCTACCGATCCAACACAAGCTAAGGTTATGATGATTATGCCGATCGTATTTGGCGTGATGTTCTTCTTCTTTGCCTCAGGTTTGGTTCTTTATTGGTTAACAAATAATGTGTTGTCCATTTGGCAACAATGGTATGTTAATAAACAAATAGAAGAAGAAAGAAGAAAGAGAACCATATCTTAGAGAGTTTGGGTTTAACCTATAAAAAGGGGCTTTGGAGCCCCTTTTTTAATCCCTCTTATGCCCAAAAATAAGTAATAAGGGCCAAAGCCAAACAGAGAGAAACCATAAGAACATAAAACGCACTGAAAGTGCTTTTTTCTCTGAACGATAAGTCTTAAAGAAAATTGTGATCGCTCCGGAGATAACCCATAACAAGGTCAATCCATATACCCATACTCGAATTTCATAACTGTCACCAATAAATGAAGCTATATAGGCTGAAAGTGGTACAGAGGCCCCTATGGCGCAACAAGCTCCGATGAGAGCATTGCCGAAGAATGAATGTTCATCGTTTTGAAAAGGCATGATGTTGTAAATCAGGTCGTTTAAATTTATCGGAAATTTAGCAAAATTTTTACTGTTAAGTTGAAGAAAGCCTGCTTTTACGGTGCGATAATTGTGCATATTTTTTAGAGGTTGCTATGCCTGTATATTCCGATCGTGATCCAATTGTTGCTATTGCCACAGCCTCGGGGAGAGGGGGAGTTGGCATTGTTCGTTTGTCTGGAGAAGATGCATTTATCAAAGAGTTTATTAAAAGATTTTTTGGTGACAATGAGTATTTAAAACCTCGATATGCCCATTACCGCTCATTTAAAGACTCTAAGGGTGGTTTGATAGATGAAGGGCTAGCAATATACTTTCCAACTCCTAAATCTTACACGGGAGAGTCGGTCCTGGAACTACAGGGACATGGTGGGCCTGTAGTCTTAAAACTTCTTTTACGTGAGATATTGACAATAGGAAAAGACCTAGGTTTGCGTTTGGCAGAACCAGGAGAGTTCACCAAACGTGCCTTTCTCAATGGACGTATTGACTTGTCGCAAGCAGAAGCTGTCTCTGACTTAATAGACGCCACTACTGAAGGAGCGGCACGGGCAGCATCACGTTCACTTAATGGGGATTTTTCCAACTCAATTCATCAGATTGGTGATCAGGTTATTGAATTAAGAGCTTTGATCGAGGCTATTTTAGACTTCCCAGAGGAAGAAATTGACTTTATTGAAAGTACTCATGCTCGCGAGAGAATGAAAAAAATCATGGACGATTTTGAGCGATTAATGCATCAGTCACAACAAGGCTCAATTTTGCGAGAGGGGGTTACGGCGGTTTTAGTAGGCAGCCCCAATGTGGGTAAGTCGAGTCTGATGAATTGTTTGAGTGGTGAAGATATTGCTATTGTGACTGAGGTGGCCGGTACTACACGCGACAAAATTGAAAATGAAATAAATCTTGATGGTGTGCTTTTAAGACTGGTTGATACGGCTGGTGTTAGAGATACTAAGGATAAAGTGGAAGCCATTGGCATAGAGCGTACGCTGAAAGCAGTTGAAGGGGCGGATATCGTTTTACACCTGATTGATGCAACCAATGAAAATTCAGACGAAGAGGGACAAAAAACACTTGAAAAAGTTATGAAACGAGTACAAGCCGGAGTTCCAGTTATTCAGATGTATAACAAATGTGATTTAAAGAAAGTAAAAAAGACTTCAGATCAGATGGTTGCTATTTCCGCCAAGACGGGAGAGGGTGTAGAGGAATTGAAAAAGAAATTGTTAACGCTAGTTGGTTGGGAAAATCAACCAGAGTCGACTTTTTTAGCACGTGAGCGTCATTTAGAGGCTCTTAATGCGGCCTATGGACATCTTCTGTTAGCTAACCAGTTTGTGTCGTACAGCGAACCACCATTAGACTTATTGGCAGAAGAATTAAGGTTGTGCAATGAAGAGCTGGGGCTGATTATTGGAGAAACGACGCCCGATGATTTGCTAGGAATGATATTTAGCCGTTTTTGTATCGGTAAGTAATTGATTTTGTTTAATAAAATTGATTTTTAATTATATATTGTTTCACGTGAAACGAGGAAAAAATGGATTATCCAATTCGTTATGATGTGATTGTTGTTGGATGTGGGCACGCTGGTGCGGAAGCTTGTTTAGCTGCTGCCAGGATGGGGTGTAAAACTTTGTTGATCACGCACAATGTTGAAACAATTGGCCAATTATCATGTAATCCATCTATTGGAGGTATTGGTAAAAGTCATTTGGTGAAAGAAGTGGATGCGTTGGGCGGGGTGATGGCCCAGGTCACTGATGAGTCGGGTATTCAATTTAGAATTTTGAACAGTTCAAAGGGACCTGCAGTTAGAGCGACGCGTGCGCAAATTGATCGTGAAATATACCGTGTAGCAATGCGAAGAAAAATAGAAAATCAACCTAATTTGTGGGTGTTTCAACAGGGGGTTGATGATTTAATTGTTGAAGGGGATCGAGTAGTTGGTGTCGTTACTCAAACAAATGTAAAGATTTATTCTCGTACGGTCGTTATTACTGCGGGTACATTTTTAAATGGTCTTATTCATATAGGTTTAGAACATTATGCGGCGGGACGTGTTGGTGATCCTGCTAGTGTAAAGTTGGCGAGACGCTTGATTGACCTTGGATTGCCAAAAGGTCGTTTAAAAACTGGAACACCCGCAAGAATAGATGGTAGAACGATTGATTTTTCTAAATGTGAGCGGCAGTTTGGTGATCAAGATCCTATTCCTAGTTTTTCAATGCTGGAGCCACAATCTAAGCATCCTGAACAAGTGCCTTGTTGGATAACAAATACCAATGAAAAAACACACGATATTATCCGAGCAAATTTGGATAGGTCGCCGATGTATTCTGGAGTAATTGAAGGAATTGGTCCGCGATACTGTCCATCTATTGAGGATAAAGTTGTTAGATTTTCTGATAAATCATCGCACCATGTATTTTTAGAGCCTGAAGGCTTGAAAACTCATGTTTATTATCCAAATGGAATATCATCGAGCTTGCCGTTTGATGTTCAAATGGCCTTTATGCATACAATTCCAGGCTTGGAGAACGCACATTTTATCAGGCCGGCTTATGCTATTGAATATGACTACTATGATCCTAGAGAATTAAAAACGTCATTAGAGACTAAACAAATTCACGGTCTCTTTTTTGCAGGTCAAATTAATGGAACAACTGGTTATGAAGAAGCGGCGGCTCAGGGATTATTGGCGGGATTGAATGCTGCTTTACAAGTTAAGGAAAAAGAAGCTTGGGTGCCAAGACGTGATCAAGCTTATTTGGGGGTAATGGTTGATGATTTGATAACTAAGGGGGTCACTGAGCCTTATAGAATGTTTACCTCAAGAGCAGAATATCGATTAAGTTTACGAGAGGATAATGCAGATGAACGTCTTACTGAAATAGGTAGAGAACTGGGATTGGTCGATGATGTACGTTGGGAGTTCTTTAATCGTAAACGTGAAGCGATTGCTAAAGAGATCCAAAGACTTAAATCAACATGGGTTTACCCAGGTTTGCTTAATGAAGAAGATTCTGTAAGTCTGTTAGGGAGCAAGATTGAGCGTGAGTATTCTTTATTCAATCTATTATCTCGTCCCAATGTTTCACATGAAACATTGATGAGATTAAAAAAGTCTGATGGTACTCTAATTTCGAATAATGTTAATTTGAACAGTTCTGAGGTTGAACAAATAGAAATTTCTGCAAAATATTCTGGGTATATTGATCGTCAAAAAGAAGAGGTAGCTAAACTGTTAGAGCATGAAACCACAAAAATTCCTCTTGATTTTGATTATGATAAGGTCAAGGGATTATCGTTTGAAGTTAGACAAAAACTAAAAATTCATAGACCAGAAACAATTGGACAAGCTGGAAGGATAAGTGGTGTGACGCCAGCTGCTATCAGTCTTATATTAATCTTTATTAAATCTCGTCGTTATATTAAAAAATAGTGCTTATATGATTACTTTCCTAAATTCGAAACTTTTTTCAGAAGGGTTAAATAAACTCTCTCTTGATCTATCAGAAGATCAAAAATATAAATTAGATCAATACGCATCTCTACTATATAGATGGAATAAAGTTTTTAATCTAACTTCGTTAAATAATAAAGATGATATTTTGACTCATCACATATTGGATTCTTTGGCTGTTGTATCTGTATTTCAAAATTATATGAAGCCTGGGTGCCGTCTTTTAGATGTTGGATCAGGAGGAGGGTTACCAGGTATACCACTTGCCATACTTTTCCCCGAATGCTCGGTATCTTTGGTAGATACAGTGGGAAAGAAGGCTGCTTTCTTAACACAAGTGTCATTAACTCTTAAGCTGAAAAACGTAACTGTATTTCATGACCGCGTAGAAAATATTAAGAGTCAGTCTTATGATTTGATCTCATCAAGAGCTTTTGCATCGCTAACATTTTTTGTTGAGATTTCTGATCATCTTTTGAAACCTGGAGGATATTGGTTAGCACTTAAGGGTCAATATCCAACTGAAGAGCTTTCCAAAATCAAAAAACATCTACAGTATTCTGTTATACCGATTGAGGTACCTTTTTTAAATGAAAATCGCAATCTTGTAATATTGTGGAATAGATAAGTTATTTAGTTAAATGATTTGCGAGCGTATTAAATTGCACAAAATATAGGCAACGCAAATTTAACATATTGAAAATAAAAAAGAAAAAATAATTTATACATCTAATCAATATTTTTAAATTGCTTGAAAAGTAGTCAATAATGGTAGATATATAAAAATATCACATGATTGATATGTTTCATGTGAAACTATTTTATTTTTTGATTTTATTTGAAGATGGGTTGTGTTTTTTTTAATTAAATGTAGAAATCTGATTCTTACTGAAGATTTTTTGGTCTACATGTGTAAAAATGCAGTTTGGTTGAATTTTTCATAAATTGATTGGTGCGAGCAATGGTCGATCAAGTAATAAGTACCTTTTTATTTGCCTTTGCTTCCTTTATTCCGGTTTTAAATCCTTTTGGTGGGGCGATGTTTTTCTTGGCCCTAACCCCAAATATTGATCAAGACACAAGAAAAATGATGGTCAATCGAATAGTGTTTTATTCGATGATTATTATGTTGATTAGTTTGTTTGCAGGACATTTGATATTGAGTTTTTTTGGAATCTCAATGGGAGTGTTGCGCGTTGGTGGCGGGGTTGTTCTAATATCAGCAGGCTGGAAGGCTTTGAACGAAGCTACTCATGACGAGGCAGATAATGCCAATATAGAACCGCCGAAATCACGCAAAAAATTATTGTCTATGGCCTTCTATCCGATCACATTACCATTGACCATGGGCCCTGGCATGATCGCAGTCTCAACCGCAATAGGAACAGGAATGATTGGACAGGGGACGGCGCATTTAATTGGTTGCCTTTTAGCCACTTTGGCTACTTTACTTACAGTTTTTGTTTGTTACAGGTATTGTGATCGTGTAAGCCAAGCAGTTGGGGCGACTGGGGCGGACGCATTGTCTCGTGTTTTTGCTTTTATTTTATTGTGCATAGGTATTTCAATTCTTTGGCAAGGGTTCACAGAGTTGTGGCTTGCGATGCCGAAGGTTTAGAGGTAGAAAATGGCTTTAACATTTTGTGTTGCAAACCAGAAGGGTGGGGTGGGAAAAACAACCACCGCAGTTAACCTTTCAGCTGCATTGTCGAAGTTGAAACAAAGAGTCCTTCTTATTGATTTGGATCCGCAAGGTAACGCAACAACCGGTAGTGGTGTTAGTAAGGATTCGATAACTGAAACGGTCTATCCATTGTTATTTGGTCAGGCTTCTTTTGAGCAGGTTGTTGTGCATGCTACAGAAGCCGGATACGATATCTTGCCTGCTAATAGAGAGTTGGCTGGTGCGGAAGTTGAACTCATACAACTGAAGGATAGGGATGAACGACTTAAAAAAATATTAAAGGATCAGAATGACAATTACGATTTTGTAATTATTGATTGTCCCCCATCATTATCGATGCTCACAATTAATGCTTTATGTTCGGCTCGTGGTGTTATCGTTCCTATGCAATGTGAGTATTTTGCAATGGAAGGCTTGACTGATTTGATTGGTTCGGTGAAAAGAATACAGGCTGCAAAGAATCCGGATTTAACATTGATTGGGTTGCTCAGAGTAATGTTCGATCCAAGAGTAACGTTGCAGCAGCAAGTCAGTGAGCAGCTTAAAGAGTACTTTGGGGATAAAGTTTTTAAAACAGTTATCCCTAGAAATGTACGTTTGGCTGAAGCACCAAGCTACGGCTTGCCTGGTGTTCTGTATGACAAGTCTAGTAAGGGCGCTAAAGCGTATCAGGAATTTGGTGCAGAATTTTTAAAGCGTATGCGTAAGTATAAAAAGCAAAACAAGGAGAAGTAAGAATGGTGGCTAAGAAAAGAAGTGGTTTGGGCAAGGGCCTGGATGTTTTGCTTGGAAAAAAAGAAGAGGCAGTTATTACATTGTCAGATGTGAAGGGCGATAGTAGTTCTGAATTAGATATTGATCAAATCCAACCTGGAGAATATCAGCCTCGCACAAGGATGGACAAGCAGTCACTTGAGGAATTAGCTCAGTCAATTAAAGAGCAAGGTTTAATTTCCCCTATCTTAGTTCGTCCAATTGCTAAAAATCGTTATGAAATTATCGCCGGTGAGCGCAGGTATCAGGCCTCTAAGCTAGCAGGTCTAAAAAAGGTGCCAGTGCTTATCCGCAAAATTTCCGATGAGAAAGCTTTGGCTTGGGCACTAATTGAAAATATCCAGCGAGAAGATTTAAACCCATTAGAAGAGGCGGCTGGAATTCAAAGATTACTCGATGAATTCCATATGACTCATGAAAGTGCTTCTCAGGCAATCGGTCGAAGCCGTACGGCAACTACAAATTTGTTGCGGCTATTAAATTTAGCAAAACCGGTTCAAGATCGTCTTATGGCTAATGAAATCTCAATGGGGCATGCAAGAGCCTTGTTAAGCTTAGAGCCTGCGATGCAAGTTGCAATAGCTAATGAGATTGTTAAAAAAGGTCTTTCTGTTCGTCAAGTTGAGACCTTGGTTGCAACGATGGCTCAAAAAAAACTAAGTAAGGGTAAGACTGCTAAGAAAATTCGTAAAGATGCCGATACGTTGAAACTTGAAGAAGATCTTTCTAATTTCCTGGGTGCCACAGTGAAAATCTGTTCGAATCAGAAGGGGAAAGGAAAATTGATTATAGAATTCTCGGATCTGGATCAGTTTGATGGCATTATTGCTCACTTTGGGGAATTGGACTAATTTATAGTCTAAAAAATGTCCGATAGGATTAAGGGTTTACACGGTTAAAACATTGGTGTAAACCCTTGTTTCTATAGGTAACCTATCGTATAATTCGCGCAGAATAATGGTTTGTAGGGTATCTACTGACTTTTATGAAGAAAATAGTACTTCTACAAATCGTTGCCACTATTGGAGTTGCTGTAGTTTCCGCTCTGCTCGGAGGGGAGGGTGCGGCTCTTTCGGCGTTTCTAGCAGGCTGTGCTTGTTGGGTGCCGAATGCATTATTTGCGTTGAATTTAAGTGTCTTGGTTAGGCTGAGCCCTTCAATTTCACCGCTTTTCTTCTTTATTGGCGAGTTCGTTAAGATCATCGCAATTGTGCTGTTGTTATGCCTGATTGTGATGTTGTATGAGGACTTGATTTGGCCCGCAATGATCGCTTCGGTCATTGTGGTCTTAAATTGTTCCTTTTTGGGACTTCTAACCCGAGAATAAACATGGCAGCTGAAGCTCTCACCGCTACCGAGTATATTACTCACCACCTTCATCACCTGTCGACCACTGAGCAGTCTTCCATTATTGACTTCTCTGTGATCAACATGGATACGATTGTTTTTTCCATTTTGATGATGGCTTGTGCGCTCTTCCTTATGTATAAGGGAGCGAAAAAAGCTACCTCTGGCGTGCCCGGAAAATGGCAGTGCGCCGTTGAAATGCTCGTTGAATTTGTGAACGAACAAGCGAAATCCATTGTCCACGGCGATCGTACTTTTATCGCTCCGTTGGCGTTGACGGTGTTTGTTTGGGTAGTTTTGATGAATGCCATTGACTTGATCCCGGTAGACTTACTTCCGATGGTCGCAGGTTGGTTTGGTATTCATTATTTGCGTCCGTTGCCTACGGCCGATTTAAACGGCACGATGGGCATTTCTGTGGGCGTGCTGTTCCTCATGATTTATTACGGCATTAAGATCAAAGGTGTCGGCGGATTTAGTCGCGAGCTTTTTGTGGCTCCGTTCGGTAATTATCCTTTGCTTTGGCCGTTTAATTTCGCGCTTAATATTATTGAATATTTGGCCAAGTGCGTCTCTTTGGGCATGCGGTTGTTCGGTAATATGTATGCAGGGGAATTGTTGTTCTTCTTGATTGCGCTGTTAGGTAGTCTTTGGGTCGGTTTTGACGGCCTGAGTATCTTCGGTGTATTCGGACACGCTGTGGCAGGGATCTGCTGGTGGCTCTTCCACGTGTTGATTGTTATCTTACAAGCCTTCATTATGATGATGCTGACCTTGGTTTACATTGGTCAGGCTCATGAAGGTCACTAACACTAGCGTTTTGATTTTTTTACTTTTTTTATTAACTTTTACTCCATTTTTAAGGATTAAGGAGTTTTGCAATGACCAACGTCGCTTTTGTTGCCTTGGCTGCTGGCCTCATCATCGGTCTCGGTGCTATCGGTGCTTGTATCGGTATCGGTATCATGGGTTCCAAATACCTCGAAGCCGCTGCCCGTCAACCTGAATTGATGAATGCCTTGCAAACCAAGATGTTCTTGTTAGCCGGTCTTATCGACGCCGCTTTCTTGATCGGTGTTGGTATCGCCATGATGTTCGCTTTTGCCAATCCGTTCGTCGGCTAATAAAAGCTTTTTAGTTTCTTTTATTAACGACGTCAGTGAGCATTAGTAATTGGACTTGTATGCGAACTGACATAACGGGGTTCAAATAATGAACATCAACGCTTCTCTGTTTGTACAGATGGCCGTGTTCTTCTTCGGTGCATGGGTCACCATGAAGTACATTTGGCCGCCGCTTATTCGAGCAATCGAAGAACGGCAAAAGAAGATTGACGAAGGTTTGGCAGCTGCCGACAAAGGTGAAATGGCCTTGGCGGAAGCTCAAAAGGAAGGTCAAGCGATTAAGGCTGAGGCCCGTGCTCAAGCTTTGGCAATCATGAACGACGGCGAAAAGCGCGGTCAGGCTATTGTTGAAGAAGCAAAGGCCCAAGCTCAAGTTGAAGCCGATCGTATCATCGAAGCTGCTAAGGCTGAAGTGGCCCAAGAAGCTGAACGTTTGCGCGAACAATTGCGTGAAGAAGTCGCTCGCTTGGCTGTTGCCGGTGCCGAGCAAATTCTTCGTCGCGAAGTTGACACTAAAGTTCACGCTCAAATGCTTGAACAATTGAAGGCTAAGCTTTAATTATGGCTGAACTTTCGACGATTGCCCGTCCCTATGCGCACGCACTGCTTTTGTCTTTGCAAGATGCCAATAAGGGACCCGAAGAAGCTGCCGATTTGGCTGCTGTTCTGGATGGTATTGCCCAAGTGGTGACCACGCCCGAGTTAGTTTCTGTGATCGGAGATCCTAAACTGAGTTCGGAGCAAATCTACGATCTGATCATTGCTGGTCTCGGACAAACGAGTTTGCCCGAAGAGGCCGCTAACCTTTTGAAGGTGGTCGTTGAGAACGGTCGCTTGGAAGCCGTGCCGGAAATCGCACGTCAATTCCGCGAACTTAAAAATCAATCCGAAGGCGTCGCTGACGCTTATATCGAAACTGCCATGCCTATGACGCAGGCGGAAGTTGACGACTTAGTCGCTGGTCTCGGGAAACGTTTCCCTGGCCTGAAACTCACGCCCATTGTCACGGTCAATGAAGATTTGATCGGCGGCGTGCGTGTGCGTGTTGGCGATAGAGTTTTAGACGGATCGATTCAGACGCGCCTTGCTCAAATGCAAGAGGCACTCACCGCATAAATTTCGGAGCTGTAAGACATGCAACTCAATCCTAGTGAAATCAGCGATCTGCTGAAAAAGCGTATCGAAGGCCTTGGGGTCTCCGCTGATCTTCGCACCCAAGGTACCGTGGTCTCTGTGACTGACGGTATTTGCCGTGTTCACGGTCTTTCTGACGTGATGCAAGGTGAAATGTTGGAATTCCCCAACAGCACGTATGGTTTGGCTTTAAACCTGGAACGTGATTCTGTGGGTGCAGTTATTCTTGGTAACTATGAGCACATTAGTGAAGGCGATACTGTTAAGACGACTGGTCGCATTCTCTCTGTGCCTGTTGGTCCGAAGTTGATTGGCCGTGTGGTCAACGCTTTGGGACAACCGATCGATGGCAAGGGTCCGATCGACACGGATGAATTTGACGTGGTTGAAAAGGTTGCCCCTGGTGTTATCGATCGTCAATCTGTTTCTCAACCGGTTCAAACTGGTTTGAAATCCATTGACGCCATGGTGCCGATTGGCCGTGGTCAACGCGAATTGATCATTGGTGACCGTCAAACGGGTAAGACGGCCGTGGCTTTGGACACGATCATTAATCAAAAGGGTAAGGACCTGATTTGCGTATACGTTGCAATCGGCCAAAAAGCCTCCACTATTGCAAACGTTGTCCGCAAGCTGGAAGAGCACGGTGCCATGGACTACACGATTGTGGTGGCCGCTTCCGCTTCTGAATCCGCAGCTTTGCAATACATTGCTCCTTACGCTGGCGCTACGATGGGTGAATACTTCCGTGACCGCGGACAAGATTCCCTGATTGTTTATGACGACTTGACCAAGCAAGCTTGGGCTTACCGTCAAATTTCCTTGCTGTTGCGTCGTCCGCCGGGACGTGAAGCTTATCCTGGTGACGTTTTCTATCTGCATAGCCGTTTGCTCGAACGTGCAGCTCGCGTGAACGCTGACTATGTGGAACGCTTCACCAAGGGCGCAGTAAAGGGTAAGACTGGCTCTATGACCGCTTTGCCGATCATTGAAACTCAAGCCGGTGACGTGACCGCTTTCGTTCCGACAAACGTGATTTCTATTACCGATGGTCAGATCTTCTTGGAAACCGATCTTTTCAATGCCGGTATCCGTCCCGCTATCAACCCGGGTATTTCCGTGTCCCGTGTGGGTGGCGCCGCTCAAACGAAGATTATTAAGAAGTTGGGTGGTGGTGTGCGTTTGGCCTTGGCTCAATATCGCGAATTAGCAGCCTTTGCTCAGTTCGCATCCGACTTGGACGAAGCCACTCGCAAGCAGTTGGAACGTGGTAAGGTTGTGACCGAATTGATGAAGCAACCGCAGTACCAACCGTTGCAAGTTTGGGAAGAAGCTTTGGTGTTGTTCTGTGTGGAACAAGGCATCTATGACGATGTTGACGCTAAGGACGCTCTGCGCTTTGAAAAAGCTTGTCGTGAGTACGTGCTCGGCCATCACGCTGATTTGGTTCAACGCATTGAAGAAAAGAAGGAATTAGTCGCTGAAGACAAAGAACTTCTTTTGGCTGCGGTGAATGAATTTAAGAAAAACGGCACCTACTAATTGGAAGTCGATAAACACCTAAGGGGACCACATGCCTAGTACCAAGGAAATTCGCGCCAAGATCAAGAGCGTGCAAAATACGCGCAAGATCACTAAGGCGATGGAAATGGTAGCGGCATCAAAGATGCGCAAAGCGCAGGACCGTATGCACGCGGCTCGTCCTTACGGAGAAAGTATCCGTAATATCGTTGCTCATTTGGCAACGGCGACGACGAGCTACAAGCATCCCTTCTTGCGCCCGCATCCTACGACTGCTGCGAAAGTTGGTCTGATCATGGTGACGACGGACAAAGGTTTGGCCGGTGCTTTAAATACTAATATTCAACGTATGGTGCTCAATAAGATCAAGGATTGGAAGGCCGAAGGCGTTACCGTTGAGGGTACGGCTATCGGTAATAAGGGCCTTGGTTTTATGCAACATGCTGGAGTGGATTTACTTTCGCATGCTGTGCAATTGGGTGATCGCCCGCAATTGGAAAAATTGATTGGTGCAATTAACGCCCAGCTTGAGCAATACAGCGCCGGAAAGTTGGACAAGGTATATCTTGCTTATTCGCGTTTTGTTAACGCAATGAAGCAAGAACCTGTCATTGAACAACTTTTGCCCTTGTCGAGTGATCGACTTGAAAAGATTGGCGAAAAACGTCGGGAATATTCGTGGGATTATCTCTACGAACCCAGTGACGCCACGGTTCTCGATGTGCTTTTGAAGCGCTACATCGAAGCTTTAATTTACCAAGCCGTTGCTGAAAACATGGCTTCTGAACAAAGCGCTCGTATGGTGGCTATGAAAGCCGCCAGCGATAACGCTAAGAAGCTTATCGGTGATCTGCAACTGGTTTACAACAAGACCCGTCAAGCGGCCATCACGAAGGAAATTACAGAAATCGTTGGTGGTGCAGCTGCCGTGTCTTAAAGAGGATATCCCATGAGTATCGGACAGATCGTTCAGGTCATTGGCGCTGTGGTGGATATTGAATTCCCCCGCGACCAAATGCCCAAAGTATACGATGCCCTTATCTTAGAAAAGGATGAAAAGAACACTCTTGCCGAACAAGGTTTGACCTTTGAAGTGCAACAACAATTGGGCGACGGCGTGGTTCGTACCATTGCCATGGGCGCCTCTGAAGGTTTGCAACGCGGCATGAAGGTTCGTAGTACCGGCGCCGGTATTTCGGTGCCTGTTGGCCCGAAGACCTTGGGTCGTATTATGGATGTTTTGGGTCGCCCGATTGATAACTGCGGCCCGATCGGTGAAGAGGAACGTCGTACCATTCACCAAGAAGCTCCGAAGTTCGACGAGCTTAGCCCGTCCGTGGATTTGCTTGAAACCGGTATTAAAGTGATTGACTTGATTTGCCCGTTTGCCAAGGGTGGTAAGGTCGGTCTCTTCGGTGGTGCTGGTGTGGGCAAAACTGTGAACATGATGGAATTGATCAACAACATTGCTAAGGCATATGGTGGTTATTCCGTGTTCGCTGGTGTGGGTGAACGTACCCGTGAAGGTAACGACTTCTATCACGAAATGGAAGAGTCTCACGTGCTTGACAAGGTGGCCATGGTCTTCGGTCAGATGAACGAACCGCCGGGTAACCGCTTGCGTGTGGCTTTGACTGGTTTGACAATGGCTGAAGCATTCCGTGACGAAGGTCGTGACATTCTGTTGTTCATCGACAACATTTACCGTTACACCTTGGCCGGTACGGAAGTGTCCGCTTTGCTCGGTCGTATGCCGTCAGCTGTGGGCTATCAACCGACCTTGGCTGAAGAAATGGGTAAGCTGCAAGAACGTATTGCTTCTACGAAGGTGGGCTCCATTACCTCAATTCAAGCTGTGTATGTGCCTGCTGACGACTTGACTGACCCGTCTCCTGCTACGACCTTCGGTCACTTGGATGCTACCGTTGTGTTGTCTCGTGACATCGCCGCTTTGGGTATTTACCCGGCTGTTGACCCGCTTGACTCCACCAGCCGCCAAGTTGATCCGTTAATCATTGGTGAAGAGCATTACACGATTTGCCGTCGCGTCCAAGAAACGCTGCAACGTTACAAGGAATTGCGCGACATCATCGCCATTTTGGGTATGGATGAATTGGCACCGGAAGATAAGCTTACGGTTATGCGTGCTCGTAAGATTCAACGCTTCTTGTCCCAACCGTTCCATGTGGCTGAAGTGTTCACGGGTGCCCCTGGCAAATACGTTCCGTTGAAGGAAACAATCCGCGGTTTCCGCATGATTGTTGACGGCGAATGCGACGCTTTGCCTGAACAGGCCTTCTACATGGTTGGTACGATCGACGAAGCCTTTGAAAAGGCCAAGACGATGCACTAATCTCGTTCGGTTATTCAGGTGAGGGTAAGTAATCCTTACCTGAGAACCGGGACACGACCACGGAGCAACTTATGTCTACGATTAAAGTTGACGTCGTTAGCGCCGAAGAGCAAATCTTCTCTGGTGACGCTGAGTTTGTCGCTCTCCCGGGCGAATCTGGCGAGCTGGGGATTTTGCTGCAACACGCACCGCTCATTTCTTTGATAAAGCCTGGCTTTGTGCGTATTACAATGCCTGGCTCCAAGGAAATTAAGCAAGTGTTTGTTGCCGGTGGTGTGATTGAAGTGCAGCCGCAGCACGTCACCGTTTTGGCTGATACCGCTATTCGTTCTGAAGAAATGGATCGCGCCAAAACCGAAAAGGCCATGGCAGCCGCCCGCGAAGCGCGCAGCAAGGCCTCGAGCGAAGCCGATTTGGCAAAGCTCGATGCGGAATTGGCTTTCTTGGCAGCCCAATTGGCTGCTATCGACAAGCTCAAACGCCATCATTAAGCGCAAAAGCGATGCAAAAGGACAGGTGTTTTGTACATCTGTCCTTTTTTAATGTCTGAATGGGAAATAATTGTGTTCATCAACTGTCTAACAGTTGTAATGCAGATTTCAAATGCGCTCTTTCCCTGATAAATTTTTGTTTTGAGTCATAACGCCGCCTGTTCAATGGGGGTAGGATGACAATGACAGGCAGATGGATGCTGTTGTTAGCTTTTTTTGTGGTGAGGTTATATGAAGGTATTAGTGTGTACTGATGGCTCTGAATTAAGTGCTAAAGCCATTGACGCTGCAATAGGTGTTGCTCAACCGTTGAATGCCGAGCTGATCGGGATGACGGCAGTCAAGGGACCGGCTCCCGACGACGGATTGGCCGGTGAAGCACCGGACATCCAAAAGCGTTTAAGTGTGATCTACGAGGCCGCGAAGAAGGCCGGTGTGCCTTGCCGAGTTTTGACTATTCACGGCGAAGCGCCTTGGCAATGCATTATTAAGCTTGCCAAAGACGAAAATGTGGATTACGTTGTGATGGCCAGCCGGGGGATGGGAAGCATAGGCAGTCTATTCATCGGTAGCGAAACACAAAAAACCCTTGCCCAAATTGACCGACCGGTTCTTGTTGTTCGTTAACGAGGTAACGCATTCAGTTTAAAGCCGCCCTTACCAATTGAGGCAGGGGCGCTTTTTAACACTGCGTTAAGAGCGTGTCTCTATAGTTTCCCCAAAATTTTATCCAAGCATGTCTGTTCGTTCATATGATAAACGATGAACCTTTTTTGCCTTGAGGTTTCACCGCTTATCAGAGAAACAGATGACTTAGCGACTCCTAAGGTTTGGGCTAAAAAGGCCTTAAGTGCTGCGTTTGCTTTTCCATCCACAGGAGGACAGTTAATGGCAATTTTCAAGCGTTCACCGTATTCTCCAACAATGGCTGAGCGTTTGGCTCCCGGTTGGGCATGGATACTTATAATAACGTCCTGATTTTTAACTGTTAACCAAGAAGGCGGGGCCATATCGGGGTCCTGTGAGCTATGAGACCACTCAATGATACTTTTTTAAAAGCCCTTTTGCGTCAGAAGTGTGATTACACTCCGGTTTGGTTGATGAGGCAGGCCGGACGGTATCTGGCCGAATACAATGAAACACGCTCTAAGGCAGGCAGCTTCATGAAGCTTGCCCAATCTCCCGATTTGGCTTGTGAAGTTACTTTACAGCCGATTGAACGTTTTAATTTGGATGCGGCTATTCTGTTTTCGGACATTTTGACTGTGCCGGACGCAATGGGATTGGGTTTATCTTTCGTAGCAGGAGAGGGACCGAAATTTGAGCGTCCTGTTCGAACGGAAACGGATGTGGATGAACTTTGTGTACCAAATATCGAAAAAAAATTACGGTATGTAATTGATGCCGTTAGCACTATTAGAAAAGCGTTAGACAATCGTGTTCCTTTGATTGGTTTTTCTGGCAGTCCTTTCACTTTGGCTTGTTACATGGTTGAAGGAGGCTCTAGTAAGGACTACCGAACTATAAAGACCATGATGTATACGCGTCCGGATCTCTTGCATCGAATTCTTGATATTAATGCGCAAAGTGTAATTGCCTATCTTAATGCGCAAATAGAGTCGGGGGCTCAGGCTATCCAAATATTTGACACTTGGGGCTGTAAATTATCCGAACCATCTTTTAAACAGTTCTC
>CATVXH010000019.1 GCA_958347955.1 uncultured Sutterella sp. | reverse complement strand
GGTGGAGTAAACAACGGCGTCATGGGCGGCGCGGGTAGGAAAGTCCTCATCCAGCGATTCAATGTCGGCCAGCACCTGCGCGAGGGTTTTCGGCACCCGGGTGGGCTCTCCGGTTGAACCTGAGGTGAAAAGCTCAACGAGCACTTCATCGAAGCTAAGACTGAGACCTGACATGTCATCGGGTTTTGTCTCATTGATCAGAGGCTTATCATCGAGCACAAAATAAGCATTTTCCTTTTCCAGCCGCCGGCGCGTGGCCTCGGTCAAGTCGCTTGGCAGCACGGCCAGGGAGCGGGCGCACCAGGCGCCCAGAAGCGCCTGACAAAAACGGATCCGATTTTGGCAAAAAAGCACTGTTTTGGGCGAGCCCATTGTCCGGAAAAAATGACTCCAACGGGCAACTCCGTCCAAAAAAGCCGAGGCCGTGATCGCTTTATCTTTCTCAATCGCCACAACAGCGTCGGGATCACGGTGTTTGAGTACGTCCAGGATATCCATAATCGGCCAAAGGTTAAAGCGGGTTATCTAATTTTAGTGTTTCTTGAGAACAAATCGTCGATACAGCCATTCTCCGAGCAGAAGAAAACTGATCAGAAGATAAGCGATAAAGCCGTTGTAAATGGCCCAGACGGCTTCATCGGCGGCCACCGCCGTCCAAAGGGCAACGCAACCGTTAAAAACGAAAAAGGCGCACCAAATCATTGTGAGCTTGCGGGTATAGCGCACCCCTTCGGGGGCAAGATCGGGATCCTGAATTCTGGCGATTCTTTCAATAGCCGATTGCTCTGAAAAAAGACTGAAGAGAAATGTGGCCAAAAGAGTGGCGTTAACGGCCACCGGGTACAGTTTTAAAGGCAGGCTAAAGCCCGTAATGAAACTTGTCGCGGACAACGCCGATGCGCACGCAAAAAATAGAACGGAAAAGCGGCCCGGTTTGAAAAGGCAATTCAGGCCGCTGAGCGCGAGAACCAAAACAATGAGGGCGTTAAGCCCCCAGTATTTGAGTCCGAAAAATACGACGAAAGGATAAGCGAGGGTTAAAACAGCCGAGAGAATCCGTCCTAACATCACGCCGCGGAATCTTCCGGTTGACTTAAGAGATCATACAGGCCGTCAACAACATCACCCACCGTGCGCATCTTATAGAAGTATGACGGATCAATCTTGCGTTTGCCGAGCATGGGCTTAAGTTGCACGAGCAGATCGATGGCATCAATGCTGTCGATTTCCAGATCTTCCATTAAACGGGCTTCACGTGTGATACGCTCGGGGTCGATCTCAAACGTTTCGTTTAAAGCCGTTTGGAGTTTTTCAAAAATTTCTTCTTTAGTGACAGTCATATTGAGTTATTTGCTTCGAAATGATTCAATGCACCGGGCAAGCGAATTGATGTTTTTAAAGTACTGCTGCGTTTCAGCCGCCTCGGCGTTAAGACTGATATTGTACTTTTTCTTTAAAGCCAGTCCCAGCTCCAAACCGTCAACACTGTCCAGCCCCAACCCTTCTTCAGAAAATAGGGGCATATCATCGGTGATGTCGTCAGTCGTCAGATCCTCGAGATTGAGAGATTCAATAATCAGCGCTTTAAGTTCTTCTTTTAAAACATCAGACATTCTCGTTGCCTTTTTCGCTCTGTTTATTAACGAAGTTGGGGAATAATACACCAAAAATATCGCGGCTTAACGCTCGAACCGCCTTCGGGCCGCTGTTTTTATATAGAGCCCGGTATTGTTCAATGGGCTGCTGTCCCAGCACCCGGAAAGTAAAAAACATCGGTTTATCGGGGACATCCCACCAATGAGCGCCCTTGGTCAAACTTAAAGGCTCGCAGGTGATTCTCATGAGCGTCGGTTCAATCCCGCTTTCAAACGCGGTGATCATCGCTCCGTGTTTGAGTTTAGGGACTTGACCGGCTGGGGTTCGGGTGCCTTCGGGAAAGATAATGAGGCTTGCTCCTGTTTTCAATTCCCGCACGCAGTCTTCAATAAGCTGTGGGCCGGAATCGTTGGTGATATATCCTGCCGCGTAGACCGCCCCCCAGGTGAAAGGATTTTTAGCCAAGCCCGACTTGATGATTGCGCAAGCATTGGGAACAAATGAGAAAAGAAACACCACGTCGATCAGTGTGAGATGATTGGCAAGGATAAGCTGACCGGGCTTTTGCAACTTTTCAAGGTTAAAACCTTTCCAATCAAGGATGCCGATCGCCCGCATGAAGGCGATGAACCATTTAAAAGTGCGATGAATTACGCGGCGGGCAACAATTTTCCGCTCTGTTTTATTGCGGATGACTAAAACAATGCCGGGGAAAATCAGAAATTGAAAGAAAACGCCCAACCCTCCGAAGACGGCGAAAGCCAATCCCGTTGCCATTCGTCGGTATAGTTTTGCAGCGGTCATTCTTTATTTCCTTATCCACAATATTCCGTCGGTTTCTGAAAAAGAGTCTTTCTGTGCGCTTATGAAACGCAGAAAGTCCGGCACGGGATTTTTGCGGGCGCAGTTTTGAACGCCAGACAACGGAGCCGCCTCTATTGGAACACCTTCTGAGTCTGAAAATAAAAGTGTGATCGCGTAGGGCCGCCGGCTCGATTGATGCCACGCTTTAAACACATCAGGGGTTTCATCTTCGTAAATGCTCACCAACACAAAATCGTGCTCTTGGATAAGCCCCCGGGCTTCAAAGAGAGCGGCGGAAATGCCGGCTCGACCTCCCGACAACGATGTGATATTGCCGTGGAAGTGTTCGAACAGGGAAAAGAGCCCTCCGATGGCATTGTGAACAGAGGTTGAAAAGGCGGTAGGGGAAACGGATTTTTCCCCGGTTAATTGTTCCAATGATTTAACGGTGACGGCGATGTCGCCCCAGCGGGAGGAAAACACACAGGCACCGCGTCCCGCGGAGATGACTTCCCGGTTTCTTTCATAGAGCGGGTACAGCGACGCCATGACAACACGCCCCAGGGGGCTTAAGCGCCTGCGTTGCATTAAAGGCAGGAAACTGAGCTTGGGGATTGAGTCTCCTGCCAAGCACACATTGTGCGGAGCCGGCAAAGGGCTCATCGGCAGCGACTCCGGCGCCCATACACTGTAGTCAAGTAAGCGCAGGCTTTTCGGCGTCATTTCGATTCAGCCATACAGTCTTTCAAAATCGTCAGCGATAGAGACCATTCATAATGTCCGCGCTCAGATTATTCATCCAACGGTTGACATTGCGATGCACGCAGATAAGATTTTCGTCATATTTATTTTGGGAATTGCGGCAACCTTTTTTCTCGTCCAGCCCGCGGCTTGAGACATAGCTTACCTGGTAGCTGTCGTCGTCATAGGTTACCTTGACGATCGCTTCAAAGTGCACGGCTTTGGCCGAGCCCGGATACGCCAGCGTCATTACGCCGGGTTTGTCGCTGACGACGCGCCATTTACGAAGCTGTGCGGCATCAAGAACCGCCGAGTGCATTTTATTCTGCGTCACCTGATGAGGGACGGTTTGCTCGCGGGGATTGACAAGAGGAGAAGTCGTCATGCAGGCGGTGAGCAGCACGCAGGCTGAAAGGGTAAGCGCGCAGGCGGCGGTTTTACGATACATGTTCAATCCTCTACTAAAAAGAATACTTAACTGATTGTACAGCAGAGGAGAGGGAAAAACGCCCGCGAGTCGCGGGCGTAATCTGTTGAGGTTATTGAATTTGGGGATCTTCCTTCGCGCGCATCAGCAATCGAGCGATTTCAGTGGCGTTATGAATTTCAAGTTTGCGGTAAGCGGCGCCGCGGTGAACTTGGGCGGTTTTTTCAGAAATACCCAGTTGTTCAGCCACTTCTTTATTGGACTTGCCCAAACTGATGAGATTGACGACTTCGCGTTCGCGTTGAGTCAGGTTTTTCAGGCGGTTCTTAAATTCAATCACATCAGCCATTTGTTCCTGACGGTTCATATACTCAGTGATGACGTCATGGACGACCTTGAACAGTCGCTCTTCTCGCACGGGCTTTTGAAGAAATTCCACGGCGCCGTTTTTCATGGTGTGCACCGCCATATCAATGTCGCCGTGACCGCTCAGGAAGATAATCGGAAGATCCACTCCCATTTCATTGAGGTGGGTCTGCAAGCCTAAACCGCTCATGTTGGGCATGCGGACGTCCAAAATGATGCAGCCGGGGCGGGTGAAATCATTGCTGGCCAAGAATTGAGAGCCGTCTCGGTAGGTTTTGACTTCCCAGCCTTCGCCTTCAAGCAAAAAGGCCATGGAGTTACGGATGCCTTCGTCATCATCCACAATGCGAACCAACGGCGTGTTGTTTTGCTGCATTTTTTATTCCTCGATGAAGAGCCAATTAGACAAGTATATAAAATCTATAGATAAAAATGAAAGTTCCCGCGGCATTTATTACCGAGTGTATATAAAAAGCCCCGGAAAGCCGAAGCTTTTCCGGGGCGTCAAGCCTTAACAATAACGAAAAGGTTTTAATTACCGGTCATGGCCGCGTTCCTTGGAGGAGTACTTGCGGTTGGTTTGACCTTTAATTTTCACGGTGTCAAATGCCGCGATGTGATCGCTGCCATCACGCGTGTAGAGCCACGTGTCGTAGACAGCGCCGGCGAGCATGAAGCGGGCGAGGTCCTTCTGAACGAAGGTCATCACCATATCGAGCTTACCGTCGCCGTTGACATCTTCGGTCGCAAAGCCCACCGGTTTGGCCAAGTCGCCCATCACACCGCTCGTGGTGAGGCTTGAGCGGCCCACACCGCCGTAGGTGCTCTTTTGATCGATCTTCGTCGCGTCAAGTTCTTCATCGCTCAAGAGGGCGAACTTAACCGTGTTGGAGCTCTTCGGATCGATGGAGTCAGCCAAAATCACCACTTTATGAGGAGCAATTTCATCCAAATGAGCTTGGATGGCGCCTTGGGCTTCCTGAAGTTTGGCGACGTTGTAACGGTGCAGCAGGTTCAGAGCGTGTTCCTTGGAGACCTTCATAGCCGCCTTGGCTTGATCGCGGATGCCGGCCTGTTCATCAGCCCACTTTTCTTCCAGGTCTTCGATAACGTCAAAGTTATCGTCACGGTCTTCACGTTGGTATTCCAATGTGTTGGCATTGTTAATGAACGTGGCCGAGGCCCATTCGGGATGATAGTCGAAGCGGCTGTCGCGGGCGTTGAAGTGTTCGCGGGTGGCTTCTTCGGCCGTCATAAAGCTCATATTTTCACTGGGCTTGGCTAACGGATAGAACGGGATGTAGGGCGTTTCGCAAGGACGAGCCAAAGCGCGGTAACTTGTGATGAGCTCAGGAATGTCGTTGATTTCAAAGACAACGGATTCATGGGTTGTCACGCGGCACGGACCGAAGCCCAGATGGTGATACCAGCCGTCCTTATCGTCGCCGATATTTTCTTCGTGCAGACGCAAAATGTTCTTAACGTCTTCAACACCGAACTTCTTGTCGGGCGTGAAGGAATAGGGGAACTTTTCAGCGTCGGTGATCTTTTCACCGGTAATGTACTTCCAGGCGACTTGGTTACGACCGAAGTTGTAGCCGGCCGCGCGTTGTTCGGCCGGTTGAACGGCTTCACGGAAGTTAAAGTCATTATAAACACCGGGGGTGGCGGGTTTGTAGCGACCGTTCTTGATGGAGCGTTCAATCAAGCCCGGGGAAACAATAACGTTTTCAGTATCCGTGGCGTCAACCTTATCCATCATGAAGTTATTAGGAATATAGATCACTTCATTGTCTTTGACGCGGCGGGCCACCCAAACGTTGCCCTTGTGAATGGCCAACTGCCAGGCTTCATGTGTATCGGCGATGGTATAGGTGCGGCCTTCGGAGAAGTAGCCGTATTTGGTCAGAAGGTCGGTGGCGATCTTCACAGCTTCGCGAGCGCTGTGAGCGCGTTCAGCCATCAAGCGGCGGATGCCGTAGCCGATACCGCCGTCCTTGAGTTTTTGATCCTTATCGAAGATGTTCGAGCAGGCGTTGGAGACAATCACCACACCGGCTTCGTTGACGAAACCGTCGGAGAAAGAGGAGCCGTTCGGATCAAGGGTCTGAGACCAATAAAAGCCCAAGGTTTCGCGAACTTGCGGAATCATGGCCGCGGTCGGTTCGTATTTGATCATTTCGCCGGCCTTATGCTTGGCAGGCGGCACCCAATATTGCGGATTAAAAACACGGCCGCCGTTGTCTTCATTGTGGCCGACAATCACTTGACCTGTCGCGGAAGCGTCTTTGCCCACGATGACCGTCGAGCAGGCCATCGTTGTGAACGGCAGCGCAACCAAGGCGCTGGAGATGGCGCAGGCCATCAGAGATGCACGCAGTTTCATACGAGTAAGCTCCTAATGTATATATAAAGATCTGTTGTTTTCAGAAAAAAGAAAACAACCTCGTCAAGCGTTACGTTTGGCGCACGCTAATTTTGCTCTTTGTGAAGATGCTTTCCCTTTAGGGATTGTACGGCAATTTGTAACAAGATGTAAGTGTTTGTTCTTAGGTTGATGTGCGCAGCCAAGAGCGTAACTTTAGAGGTCAAGTTGCTCAAAAGCCTTGCGCATATTGTCGATTTCTATTGGATCAGCTTGAAATTCTCGGGCGACTTTTTCCCAGTTTTGGGCGCAAAACGAAGATATATGAAGCGCTTCCTGTTCGGCTTTACGTTTGGTGAGACCAAAATAAGGGCAAACTTCAATGGCTTTGGACAGATCCGGACGGTCGCAGTCCGGCGTAACAGCCGTGGCGTGATGGCGACGGCTCACAGAGATCGGCTCGGGGCGCAGCGAATACAAAGGCGCCAGACGCCAACCGTCTCTGTCTCGGATAAAGCCAATGTTGTCGAGTGTGTCGTGGGTGTTGCCCACGCACATGTTAAAGACCATCCGTTTCCACAGTTCCTGCAAATCGCTCTTAGGTTTTGAACCGTCCTGATTCAAAATGTCAGCGACCTCCGGGTAGCAGTGTTCATCATCGTGGGCAGCCAAAAGCGCCTTGGCGGTGGCAAAACCGATCGGCTCACCTTGAGAGTTTCGGTCAAAACGAAGGCTGATCAAAGTGTCCATGCCGCGAGTGGAAGTCAGTTCCGCTGTCACAGTGCTGAGCCCCAGTCGTCTTGCCAAACTTAAAGTAATCGCCTCCCAGATGATTAAATTGCGATTGGGATCGGGGATATTAAATTTTGAAATGAGATTTTTATTTTTACCAGATTGATAAGCCAGTTTAAAACGTTCGCCGGGTAGGGCGCTAACGGCGTTATAGAGAGAATCTATGTCAGAAATATTCAAGTGTCCCATCATTAAGCGCTCTAAATCGAGGGCAACCGCACCGATCTGACGATGCTGAAGAGGCACTTGAATATTTTGACCGATACCGATTGCGCCGGGGCGAAGTGTTTCTTGAGATTGAAGCAATAACTCTATGTTTGTTAAGTCTTTTTTTGTGATGAATCGGGCCGCTTTACGCGCTCCGATGCCCGGCATCAAGTCATACATGAAGCCGAAATAGGGATGGGCAATGTCAGTCTTAAAAACTTTAGGAATTAAAGGCAAATCACTGCTTAGGCTGTAGCCGACTTCCAGCCACTGCGGATCGTATACGAAGTAGCAAAGCGAATTCTCCCTGCCGGGATCTTCAACGCTTAGTTGACCGATTGGCAGGGGATTGAGAGGACTTTTAAAGTAAAGGTTTAAGACGGTCGTCGGCATTTTAAATCATGCGGCGGGGTGAGCGGGCGCGTTTAGGCAAACGCTCGGATTCAAGTCGCAAACCGGAGGTATCTGCCGACGGGGAAGCGATATCCCCCATGGGAGCCCCCAAACCGATCGCCTGCATAATGGCTGCCACATTGCCGATGGCAACGCCGGGGTCGCCGGCCTCAACCTTTGCTAGGGTGTTGAGGGAGATTCCCGCGCGTTCCGCTACCTGCGATTGCGGCAAACGACGACGGAGGCGAGCAATTTTTAAATTTGCGCCAAGGGCTTTTAACGAGGCTTCAACAGCAACTGAAGGACGCATATTATTCTCAAAATAATGATGAAATAGTGTTTTAACACCCATTATTATGATAATTAAATCTCCTATTGTCAAGAGGATCAAGAATTTAAAGTCAAGGGTTTGAAAATGGTATTTTATTACTTTAAGATGTTTATAAAACTCAATATAATGCGTAATAAACCATCAGAACACTTAAAATAATGCGTGTAAGAAAATTTATAAAATCCTTGGATTTGTGCTTTCGGTTAATGTTTTGAGCCAGATCCTCACTTTAACTATATCGGTTGAGGACATTCAGGATTGCTTAACAATAAATCCAATTACAATTAGAATAAATGTAAATTGATAAAAACTATTGAATGACCGGGATTGATAATTTTGTTCAAATGATAAATTTTATAAATGAGTATTTATAGAAAACATATTTCAAAAAATATCTTCCCTGCTCTTAAATTTTCTTTTAGCTTTTAATCTTTTTTCAACGGTTAACCTGTAGTTTTTTTCTTTCTGAATATCTCTAATAGGTTATAACTTTTGTTAAAGACACTTCGGTAAGTTCATTTCAGACTATTAAAAACATGTTATATAGACGGTGGTTCAAATCCATTGTCCGAAGAAAATTTTGACTCTGAATTTTTCTTTATTTCTGAATGAGTATGCTGATAACGATATTTAATTTTGCTTGAAGATATTCGGCAATCGGATCGTTGCCGGCTTTTCATTTTTCAAAATTTCTATTTAATGCCGCCTTTACTATTTTTTTTCTTTCTGCCTGTTAGTTCAAAACTGCTATGAACTAACATGAGGAGTTTTTCATCGAACTCTTCTTGCTCATCCAAGATGACGCTAATCCATTTTTCTTTATTCATGTGATACGCCGGCAAAACATTTTCGTTATTAGTTAACCGTTCCCGATCTTCGTTTGTACACTTCAGGTTGACGATATCAAGCTCGCCGAAAGCGCCGATCCCCAGTTTTTTGGCATCCACTGTCATGACGATCGCAAACCATTTCAAGTTGTCTTTGTGTCTGAATACAGCGGATTCGAAATCGCCGGCAAAAGGATAATCAGGTTCACAATTAAATTCTTCTCGCATCATCCTAAAAAAGTCTTCTCGGATCATCGCTTTCTCCTTTTGCGATACTTTGATTGCCGGGTTGGGATTCAGTTTAAACTTCCACTCTCAATTTAATAGCACTTAATAAGTATTTTACTGTTCCGACAATATTAAGAAACGATTGATTTAATAGTGAATTCTTGAGCAATTATTTCTCTGTTGGTAGTATGGCGCAGGGAGTAGCCATGACTGTCTTAGTCGCGTTTGATTCATTTAAAGGTTCATTGCCTGCCCGTGAGGCTTGCGAGGCTTTCGCCGAAGGCGTTAGTTCGGTTTCAACCGAAAATGTCATATGTATGCCGATCGCTGATGGAGGCGAGGGACTCATTGACTGTTTGTCAGACACGCTAACCGGCCGTGGGTGGTCTTTTCGTCGGACTTATGCGCAAGGCCCTTATGGGAACAGGATAAACCCCAGATACTTGCTAAAGAATTCAGACGCGCTCATAGAGATGGCGGAAGTCTGCGGTCTCAATTTGGTCGAATCAGATAAAAGGCATGTGATTGAGGCATCTTCTTTCGGTTTGGGAGAGGTTATTGCCGATGCTGTCCGTCAGGGCGCCCGTCATATCCGAGTCGGCCTGGGAGGCAGCGCCACCAACGATTTGGGGTTGGGGTGTCTTCAGGCTTTAGGCGTAAAGTTTTTTGATGATGAGGACAAGCCGTTGCCTCGACCGTTGAGAGCTTCTGACTTGTGCCGGCTTACTAAGATTTCTGTGGACTCTTTTAAAAAAGACTACGGCTTTTTGAAAGTAACGGCCGTTTGCGATGTCGACAATCCTTTATTGGGTGCTCGAGGGGCGACGAATGTTTTCGCTCCACAAAAGGGAGCGAGCGCGCAAGATCTGGCGGAAATGGAAAACGCGATGAGCAATGCCGCCGCGGTTTTGAGTTCTTACTTTGGCGTTGATGTGACTCACCGAAAGGGAGCAGGCGCTGCCGGAGGCATGGGCGCGGCTCTTATGTGGTTTTTCAACGCGACTTTATTGCCCGGTATTGAGGCGGTGCTGGAGGCGGTTGATATTAATCACGCTTTGGATAAGGCCCGATACGTGATAACGGGAGAGGGGTCGTTTGATGTCCAAAGTTTATCCGGAAAGGCGCCTGTCGGCGTTTTAAGGAGCGCCCGCGCTAAAAATAAACCGGTCGCCCTGGTGGCGGGGCGTATTTGCTCAACAGAGAAAGAATTGAGACGCTTGGGTTTTGCTTCTTCCTATGAACTTAGAAGTTTTGTTGATAGTGATGAAGAAAGCATGGCCCGCTGCGAAGAGCTTCTCTACCGGATCGGACAGCGTTGGGCTAGAGAGGCGAAACTTTCTTTATTTTAAATTAAATCAATCTTTGTTTAATATTGAAGTAATATTATGATAATTGCAGTTGCAAATACTAAAGGTGGCACGGGAAAGACCACAACCGCGGTACAGCTTGCGCTTTATCGTCAAAGTTTGGGTCATGAGGTGTGGCTTGTGGACGGGGATGAACAGCAATCGGCGCTCACGGCGGTCAGCATTCGCTCCGAAAACGGTGTTAATCCTCCGTTGGCCTGCTCGGCCTATTCCGATGCGAGAACGCTGAAGTCGCAAATTGAAACTCAGGTCAGCAAGTGGGAAGACATCATTATTGATGTCGGTGGTCGTGATACCGGCGCGCTGCGCGCCGCGCTTTTGGTTTGCGACATTTTGCTTGTGCCGGTGCAACCCAGAAGTTATGACGTCTGGGCCCTGTCCAAATTAGAAGACATCATTCGCGACGCCAGGGATATCGGGGCGGATTTCGAAGCATACTGTTTCCTGTCCTGCGCGGATAGTCAAGGGGCGGACAATCAGGAAGCGGCGGAAGTGATGAAGCAGTGCGAGGAAATGACATTCCTTGATCGCGCCATCGGTCGAAGAAAAGCTTTTGCCACCGCCGGCGGCGCGGGGCTAAGCGTCTTTGAATTGCGGCCGAAAGACTCCAAGGCGTGCGCAGAGCTGAAAGCTTTGGCTGAAGCTGTTTATAATCTCTAGATGATATTTGTCTAATATTATTTTTATCTTAGAATAATTTTTAAATAATAGTTGATAGAGGGTTGAAATGGCCATTACCATGTTGCGTAAAAAGCCGCAGGTGGAGAAAAAAGAACTTGATGAAAAGGCGGTTGATCAATTTTTGGACTCCGCTTCTAATGTTAAAAAAGAATCGACCGCCAAGAAAAAGAAACAAATCACGCTGACAATATCTGAGTCGCTTCTGAGTTCCGTTGACGAAGCGGCTCACGAGTTGGGGCTGTCTCGAGCTGCCTATATCAACGCGGCGGTATCAACGGCGCTTAAAAACGGTTTGACTCGCTAAAAGGAGAAGATTTTTTAGTCTTTTTCAGAACCGGGCAATAAATAGAGAATTTTTAAGACGCTGGACTTTATTTCTTCTGCTACATTTACCCGAAGGCAGGAGGTTGTTATGCGTCTGAACCAGTTTGTTGTTGCCTTAGGTTGTTTATCTGTAGCCGCTGCGGCTGTCGCTTCCGATGATCGTCATTTTCCGGCTCCCTCAACATTGAGTCCGGAAATGGCAGCATCGGTCAATGCGCCGACGCCCGACCTTTGGCTCTCCAATGTTCAATCGGCTCCTGAAGTGCACGCGCTCGCGGTCGAATATGCGAAAAACGCAGGCCAAGCTAATTTAGCCGCCGCCAAAGATCTGGCCGTTGAAGTTAAAGAAGCCAAAATGGCGGGCGTTCCGGTTTTCATTCTTACCCCCAAGAGAATAGATGACTTAAACGAAAATAAAGTGATTTTCTATATCCACGGGGGCGGTTACATTCTTGGGCATGGTGTGTCTTGCATCAGTGAGGCCATTCCCATGGCGGCGCAAAACGGCTACAAGGTGATATGCGTGGACTATCGCATGGCGCCTGAGCATCCCTTCCCGGCCGCGATTGACGATGCCTTTGCCGTTTACCGTGAGGTTGTGAAGGCTTACGGCGCTGAAAATATCGCTGTTTTCGGCAGTTCAACGGGCGGCGCTATGACTTTGGTGTTGGCGCTCCAAGCCCATGCCGCCGGCGTCAAAATGCCCGCCGCGCTCATTGCCGGCAGTCCGTGGGCCGACATGGATAAAATCGGTGACAGCTATGTAGTCAACGAAGGAGTGGACAACATATTGGGAACCTACGACCGTCTGATCAAAACAGCGGCGCGTTTCTATGCGAACAGCCATGACCTTAAAGATCCGCTGATTTCCCCCGTTTACGCTTCTGACTCTGCATTGCGGGCATTCCCGCCCACATTGATTATTTCCGGAACTCGAGATCTTTTCCTAAGCAACTCGGCCAGAATGCATACCCGTCTGTTATTAAATAAGGTGCATTCAGAGTTGATCGTCTACGAAGCACTCTCTCACGTGCAGTATTACCTGAATCCGAAGGCGCCTGAAACAAAGCAGCACTACCGTTTATTGGGTGATTTCTTGAACCGAGTTTGGAAAAAATAGTTTTGGGATTGCATTGACTAAACGGTAAAATCCTGAAGTTGCTTTTTCAGAGTACTCCGATGGATAAATCTTTTGATATTCTTCTTTGGGATGTGGACGGAACGCTGCTTGACTTCTTAGCGGCGGAAAAAATCGCCATTCGATCGTTGTTCAAGGATTTTGGCTTGGGCGATTGCAGCGATGAAATGCTGAGTCTCTACAGCGGGATCAATGCGCAGTATTGGAAGAAATTGGAAAGAGGGGAGATGTCAAAGCCGGAGATACTGGTCAAACGCTTTGAGACATTCTTTTCGGAAGCGGGGATTGATTTTGACGATTGTGGAGCTTTTGATAAAGCCTATCAAAAACGTTTGGGCGAAACGGTTGTGTTTAGAGATAAAAGCTATGAGCTTGTCCGGTTTTTAAAAGGAAAAATCTTCCAATATGCCGCCTCCAACGGAACGACGGTTGCCCAAACCGGAAAGCTGACAAATTCAGGTCTCATCAAATTACTTGACGGTGTTTTTCTGTCCGAACAACTCGGCGCGGAAAAACCATCGCCTCTTTTCTTTGAAAAAGCATTTGAAACAATCGGCAATGTGGATCGAGATCGTGTTCTTATTGTCGGAGATTCTCTCACTAGCGATATTCTCGGCGCTAAAAATGCCGCCATAAAATCCTGTTGGTACAATCCGTTTCACTTGACCAATACGACCGATATCCGAGCGGATTTTGAAATTGATCACTTAAAATTTATTCCTGAAATTTTAGGATTTAAATAATATTGAAAAAGAATTAGAACAATAGCGTTTTAATATTAAAACAATATTTTTCGAATATTTTAGAAAAGACGCTTGCGAGTCTATCTTGTGTTTATAATGGACGAAGTCCTTCCTACTATCTAAACGAGCCATGGTTAAGTCTTTCAAAATTGCTGCTGCGCTTTTGGCTTTTGTTCCGGTGTTGGGTTTTTCACAGGGCAATACCGTCAATGATTCCTTCAATAAAGCCAAGCAACTTCTGGAGCGTCAAGTTTATTTTGATCATCGCGTGACGCTTTACTGCGCGGCCGAGTTTGATGCGAAAAAGAATATTACTTTGCCGCCCGGATTCGTGGCTCAAAAACATCAGAAGCGCGCCACAAAAGTGGAATGGGAGCATGTGGTGGCTGCTGAAAACTTCGGGCGGACATTTAAAGAGTGGCGCGAAGGCGATCCGGTTTGCGTCAACAATAAGGGGAAAAGCTACAAAGGACGGCGTTGCGCGGAACGCGCCAACCAAGAATATCGCTTCATGCAGGCGGACATGTACAACCTTTATCCGGCCATTGGCGCGGTAAACGCGGCGCGTCAGAATTACAACTTCCAAATGCTGCCTCACGCGCAAAGCGATTTCGGCACATGTGAAATGAAAATCGACGGCAGACGGGCCGAGCCTCCGGAACGGGCCCGCGGTCAGATCGCCCGAACGCATCTTTACATGGCCTCCGCCTATCCGCGCTTTAGGTTAAGTGACCAGCAACGTAAACTCATGACGGCTTGGGACAGAATGTATCCGGTTGACAGTTGGGAATGCACGCGAGCCGGGCGTATTGAAAAAATCCAGAAAAACGAAAATCCGTTTGTTAAAGAGGCCTGTATTAAGGCCGGTTTGTGGAAAAACTGACAGGCACTTGTTTTCCGTTTGGCAGCTTTTTATTCTTCATTGAAAATGTAATACAATATCAATAAAGAGAAAGAGGAATGCCTTATGGAAAAGAAAAAGCGTGGCGGCAGAAGACCCAACGCGGGCCGAAAGCCCGAAGGCGATGAAGCGCTGAGCGCAACAATCATTGCGCGAGTCACTCCGGATCAAAAAGATTCATTTAAGAAAATGGGCGGCGGGCAGTGGCTGCGCGCGACCTTGTCGCTCAAAGAGACATCCGCTGAAGAGCTTTCTTTCGTGCGGAAGGTTTTAGCCCATACTCGTCGTTCAGTTCCTGTGTTTGAATATTCTGTTCAGGCAGGATTTCCCTCGCCGGCAGAAAGCTACAAAGAATCATTGGACTTTAATGAACTGCTGATTGACAACGAGGCCTCGACGTTCGTGCTGCGTGTCTCCGGTCAATCAATGGTGGAAGCCGGTTTGTGCGATGATGATTTAATTGTCGTTGATCGCTCGCGGACACCTAAAAACGGCGACATTGTTGTGATGCAAATCGACAATGAATACACCGTGAAGCGCCTTGTGCGAAACGCGGAGGGTTTTTATCTGAAGGCAGAAAATTCCAGCGGCCTGTATCACGACATTTATCCGCAGGAAGGCCAAGAGTGGCATCTGTTTGGGGTGGTCAACTTTGTGATCAAGGCGCTCTCCGGCAAGGCTCTCACTTAAAGGTCCCTGGGATGTACGCCCTTATCGACGGCAACTCTTTTTATGCTTCCTGTGAGCGGGTCTTTCGTCCGGATTTACAGCATCATCCGGTGGTCGTTTTGAGCAATAACGACGGCTGCATCGTCACGCTCACGCGTGAAGCCAAGGCTTTGGGATTAAAAAGAGGCACTCCGCTTTTTCAAGTTCAAGATATTGTTCGTCGTCATAAAGTCGCTGTCTTTTCAAGCAATTACGAGCTTTACGGCGATATGTCCGCGCGGATGATGAAAACAATTGCTTCTTTAACACCGGCCATTGAGGTCTACTCCATTGATGAATGCTTTGCGGACTTATCCGGCCTGCCGGATCCGGATTTGACAGCGTTGGGATTCAAAATCAGGGAGCGGATTTGGCGCTGGACCGGCATACCGGCCTGTGTGGGTATCGCTCCGACAAAGACTCTCGCAAAATACTGCAATCATTTGGCCAAAAAGATCCCCGCGCTAAACGGGGTGCTTAATTGGAATGATTTGACACCCGAGAGGCGGCGTAAAGCCTTAGCTTGTCAGAATGTGGATAAGGTTTGGGGAGTGGGCGGTCGTTTGAGTTCCAGAATGCTTCGTTTGGGGATACGGACGCCGCTTGATCTCAGTGAAGCTTCTGAAGCACTTCTGAAGCAGTGTTTCCCGAGCAATGTTATTGATACCGCGAGAGAGCTACGTGGAATCAAAGCCATCGAGTTTGAACCCACCGCGCCGATTCGACAACGTCTTGTTCGGAGCCGAAGCTTTGCGGGCGATGTCTATGATAAAAATGATCTTTTAAGTGCCATCACCATGCATGCGCAGGAAGCCGCCCGCGTTTTGCGCGAAGAGCGACTCGTGGCGGCTAAAGTCGGAGTTTTCATTTCTTCCAATCGTTTCAAATCAGATGTTCCCGCTTATGCGGCAATGGATGTGATCGAATTGGGACGTTATGTCAATGACACGCCAACGATATTGGCCGGCGCGGAAAAATTGCTTCATCGGCTTTTTAGGAAAGGCGTCGCTTATAAAAAGGCCGGTGTTGTCTTAAGCGGTATTCAGTCGGTAAATGAAACAAACGGCGATCTGCTCGGTTTTGAAACAGAAAGGGTCGATAAACTGTCAGAAGTGGTGGATCTGATCAACAATAAGTTCGGCAAAGACACTATTAGCTTTTCGGCTGTGAAAAGGAACTCTGATCATTGGAAAATGAGACGAGATATGAAGAGTCCCTCTTACACGACGAGATTTTCTGATGTTTTGGCTGTAAAGGCTTAATTGTCCGAAGTCTCGTTCTTTTTGTTTTCTGCTTTATTCTGGCGCATAAGATCTTTAACGAGTTCTCCGCCGTCGCTCACCATTTTCACCATTGCCTGTACCCACGAATCAACGCATTGGGCAAGCTTGGCAAAGAATTGACGGGTTTCTTTAGGGGCAATGACAAGAGCTGTAAGAGTTGCAATGACGGCTAGTGTCAACACGGAAAAAAGCACTGAAAGCGTGCAAATCAATAGCGCGATTGCCAAAATAAAAATAAGAATGACAATCAATTTTCTAAAGGCTTGAGAGGTCTTCTCCAGCATGAGAGTTCCTTTATTAAAGCACCTTTCGGTGTTGAAGAAGGTGGACAGTCAGAAGAGCTAAAAAGGCGCCGCCAAAAAGAACATGACTTTTTGTTTGGGAAGTGGCTAAAACTCCCACACTGAATAAAAGACTCGCAAGCATTAAGCGATTTTGTGTGACGCGGCGCTTTCTGGCTTTTTGTTTAATATCGTACGCTATATAAGGACTGAGCCGATCAAGAATACCATTGCCTAAAAATTCGACCTGTTTTGCCAAAGACTTGGCGCAATTTTCAATCTGGTACGTTGAGGCATTTTCCTTGGATTTTTTCTCCTCATTTATTATCCCAAGAGAGGTGGCGTAATTGAGATATTCAGCGGCTTCACTGAAAAGCTCTTTGGTATCCAAATTATCGCGATTGGGATCCCAGGTTATTAAAAGACTGCCAACTCTCGGATTAAGGCTGACTGCAATGCTTTCACCGTGGCTTTCAATCCATTGAGTAATCAGCAATGCGGAATCGCTGTCAATGCTTACAAGTTGAGGTAATCGAAGTCTTAATCGTCCGGGCAACGATGAGCGAACGGTTTTTAATATAGTTTTGAGATCAATGCTGTTGTCCATGATGATTCCCTTGCCGTATGTTGGCGATCTGAGTGACATAACGTATGGCATTGCGGATGCTGTCTGAAATTTCTCCGGCGCCAGCGCGTTTATTCATTGGGGCCGAGTCTCTCATGGCGTTTAAACAAACTCCAATTGTGGTGCCGTTATGAAGTAAAGCTCCTGCAGTCGGGGTAAGCCGGCCGGTTAAACCTCCGGCTAAAAAAACGCTGTTTAACCCGACTGATGTGATGAAATTTTGGCGGATACGACTCATTGTTGCCCGTCCGAGCATAATCGTTTGGGGTAACTGAGAGAGATTGTTATGTGTTAGAACCACATCGGCGACTTCTTGGGCAATGTCGGCGCCATCGCGAAGAGTGACACCAACATCGCTAGCTGAGAGAGCGGGGGTGTCGTTGATGCCGTCGCCGATCATCAGCACCTTTGCGCCTTGCGCTTTGAGGGCTTCAACGATCCTTGCCTTGTCTGCGGGGAGGATGCCGGCGTGGAATTCATCAATGCCCAGTCGTGCGGCCACGGCTTGGGCGGTGCGTTTATCATCACCGGTTAGCATCAAAATTCGTTTGATGCCAAGGGCGTGCAATTCTTCTATCACCGCTTTGGATTCCGGGCGAATCGGATCTTCTATTCCCAGTACCCCAACCAATTTATTTCCGACCGCCAAGTAAAGAATTGATTTTCCTTCGTTGGCTAATCGGGCGCATATCTCTTGAGCGGCAGAGACATCAATTTGTTCATCATCCTCGATGAAGTGTCTTGAACCCAGAACAATACGGCGATCACCAACGGCCGAGCAGATTCCGTGAGCCACAATGTAACGGACTTCTGCGTGCGCATCCTCCCGATCATGCCACAGATCTTCCTTCGCAGCCTGTCGGACTATGGCACGTCCGACCGGATGTGGAAAGTGTTCTTCAAGGCAAGCGGCTAAACGCAGCAGCTCTTCTCGGCTGTATTTCCCATCCAAAACAATGACATCCGATAGCTTGGGGGAACTGGCAGTCAATGTGCCGGTTTTGTCGAAAACCACAGTGTCGACTTCAGAAAGCGCTTCAAGATAACGACCACCTTTGATGACAGCGCCTTCTCTAGTTCCGACACGCATGGCAGTTAAAATCGCCAATGGTGTCGCCAATCGCAATGCGCAGCTGAAATCCACCATCAGAACACCGGCCATGCGATTAAAGTCTTTGGTGAAAAAATAGACCAACGCAGCCAAAAGGAAGTTAAAGGGTACGATTCGGTCTGCCCAGCGTTCAGCCTTACCCTGGATCGAGGCCTTTGCAACTTCGCTCTCTTCAATAAAACGGGCGATCTGATTTAGACGCGTTTCACCCCCAATGTGAGTGGCGCGAATTGTCAATTCACCGTCTTCAAGTACAGTGCCGGCAAAAACGCTTGCACCGGGATAGCGGTGAACAGGAAGCGGTTCGCCGGTCATTGATGATTGATTTACTGAGCCTTCTCCGCCGCTCACAATGCCGTCGATCGGAATGACGCTACCGGCATGAACAACAACTTCCTCGCCAACTTGGAGTTCTTTAAGGGATTTTTGACGAATTTCCCCGTCAGTCGTTCGGATCCAGACACTATTGACATTAATTGCCAACTGCTCGGTCAAGCTCGACAATGACTTTTTACGTGTGTAGGACTCCAGCATTTCGCCAAGTCCCAAGAGCACGATCAAAAGCCCCGCGGTTTTGAAGTCTCTTCGAAACAAAGAAACTGAAAGAGCGGCGGCATCCAAAACGCTAACGTTAAGTTTGCCTTGAAGAAGTGACTTCAGGCCTTCAAAAATGATGGGGAGGCTACCGAGAATAGCGTTAACGCTATTGACCATGATAGGCAGAAACGGCCGCACAAACACATATCGTGCCAGAGGAGAAAGATCCAATATTGGCTCGGCAGTGTCAAGGTCGGTCACTTTTTTTGCAAAAAGTCGGGGAATTTGTCTAACCAAGCGCATGAGCGGCATGCCACGCACGAGATGACTGGAAGTATTGGCCAGCGTGCGGACAATGGCAGGGGGCTTTTTAGCCTGAGCTATTTCTGTCTTTGTTTGTGCCAGCGCTCGTTTTGCTTTTTCAGAATTGTGACGGGTGATAGGGGGATGGGTTTTAAGCCATTCAAAATACTTATCCAATTCATAGATAGCGCTGATATTGGCAACTGTCACCGTCACGGAACCGGTTCTTGGGTTTGCCATTAAACCTGTGACGCCGTCAATTTCTTCAATTTCTGAGGCAACAAGAGCCATGCTGGCCACTGAAATTGTTTGTGTTGTGCGCCAACGCTGGCGGTTGCCAACCGCATGAACTTTTTTAAAAAGCATCTAAAGTACCGAGAGTTATTTAAGTGCTTTATGCGACAACTTTTGAAGAGTCAGGCTCAGAGAGAGTTTCATCACTCTTGGTGCTTTCAAGCGCTTCTTTGGCAAGTTTGCGCTCTTGCGATTTAACTTCAGCTTCGGCCATCACGTCCGCAAGGTCTTCTTTAACGCCTTCAACACCAGCCATTACTTTGTCGCGAAGATCAAGTCCTGTGCTCAAAAGATCAGCGGCAAGAGGTTTCACATTGAGTTTACCTCGTGTGATAGCTACAGCGCCCAAGGCGCCAACTACTACGCCGCCAAGGAAAAAGAGGCCATATTTTGTCGTGTTGTTCATTTTAATCTCCTGACAATAATGAGAATCAATATCTTTTTTGTGTATTCTAATACTTTTACGATAGTGTGGCGATTATTTTTTTACTTTGAAAAATCATCGGCGGTTTGGTTAGATATAGAAATAAAGCGTACCGTTGGAGGCTAGACGGAAGAGGTTCGCAGCAACTAATCGCATGCTCTTAGTTGTTATTCTGGATAGTTTTTTATAGGGAGATTTAAAATGGGAAATAGACTTCTGAGTCGCACTTAAAAGGAACAGAGGAGTATTTGACGGTTTTTAGGGGAAGCGTGAAGATTAGGGCTAATAGCCAGGTTATTGATAGCCTTCCTATTGTTGATGGTTTTTTATACGGTTTCCCTTGTAACGACTTTTCAATAGTTGGAGAAACTAAAGGATTAAACGGAAATTACGGTGGACTTTTCTCTTACGGCGTCCGCTACATTAATAGAGCGAATCCGTTATTCTTTTTTGCTGAAAATGCTTCAGGTCTTTCCAGCGCCAATGAAGGCAAAGCTTTTAAACTGATCCTGCACGCGCTCAACAACGCTGGTCTTTATGGTTACAACATTACTGCCAATCTCTATAAATTTGAAGATTATGGAGTACCTCAGGCACGTCATCGTTATATTCTTATTGGAATCCGAGGTGATTTGGGACTGACTTTTTCAGTCCCGAAGCCTTCCTACAAGATCAGGACGTGCAAAGAGGCCTTAGAAGGAATTCCAGCATCAGCCGCCAATCAGGAAACCACTAAACAAAGCCGAGTTGTGGAAGAACGTTTGTCATACATTCCTGAAGGTCAAAATGTTTGGCAAGCAGAAGAAGCGGGGATACTACCTGAACATCTGAGATTGAATGTAAAAGGCGCTAGGGTGTCTCAAATTTATCGACGCCTTAATTCCAACAAACCAGCCTACACGATTACCGGCTCCGGAATAGATAAAGGAGACCAAATAATGCTCAATTTAGAGCTCGAATGGATCTGACATTTAGTCAGGAATTCAAGGGAAGGCAAAGCCTTCCCACTGAAAGATTATTTCACCAACTTGTTATGAGCTTTCATCATTTCCATTACCTTATCAACAGGCAAAGCTTTTACGACTTTACCATCATAGGTATTGGTATCTTTAGCGGCGAACAAAGAATTAATAATGGCTTCTTCTGTGGCTTCGATCGTAGCCATGAAAATAGGTGTCATATCGTCATTTTGGACAACACTTGTAGTTTGTTTGGCAAGTGCTTTCGTATTGTGTGGGACACGAACTTTGTCGTTGGTAGAGAAGGCAATCACAAAATCACCTGAACCGTTAGAAGCTACGCCACCGCTCTTGGCTAACCCCATAAACGCACGTTTAGCCACACGTTCAAGATTGCGAGAGTCAAGAGGAGCGTCCGTTGCCACGATCATCATAATAGAGCCGTCGGCACTTTCAATTTCTTTTTGGTACGGATAGCCACCCAATTGTTTGCCGACTTCAACACCATCGACCGTTAATAAACCACCAAAGTTTGTTTGAACTAAAACACCTACAGTGTAGCCACCCATTTCCTTGGGAAGAACACGAGAGGCTGTGCCGATACCACCCTTAAAACCAAAGGCTTTGGTACCTGTACCAGCACCAACAGCCCCTTCTTCCACTGGTCCCGTCTTTGCTTCTTTAATAGCTTTCAAAACATCGCTAGGTTTCACAAAACGAGCACGGATGTCGTTGATTCCACCATCATTGGTTTCACCAACCACTGCGTTAACAGAACGAACATCACCGTTGTCTTTGAAGGAGAACGTATAATCAATGATGCCATCAATACCAGCGGCCACGTTCAGTGTGTTAGTTAAGACAATCGGAGTTTCCAAATTACCGAGTTCTTTAACTTGAGGATAGCCAGTCATCTTCCCGAAGGCATTCCCAAGGAAGATACCTGCCGGCACCTTATTTTTAAAGATGTTTCCATCATGGGGAACAATGGCCGTTACCCCCGTATGCATACCTTTCTTTTCATCAACCAAAGTGACTTGTCCTACTTTAACGCCCTTAACGTCCGTGATAGCGTTGTTAGTACCCGTATGCAAAACACCTATCTCTATGCCAAGATCACGAGGACGATCTGCCGCTTGAGCAGCAGATAGACCAACTGTAACAGTGGCGAGAATACCAAGGGCAATTTTTGATAATCGCATATCATATCTCCTTCAAAAGGGGTTAAAGACCACCATAAATTTTAGATCCACACGGGGGTGCTAAATCAATACGGAATAACCCTATTAGCGAAAAAACTTTTTTGACTAATTTAAGCGTAAAGCAGTGACTGTACCAACGGTCATTGGGTATGGCTTCGTTAATTGAAGTGAGATGTTCATGGACAATACGAAGTCAATTGGCATTATGAGTTGTGTTAACCTTCGCGCTGCGACACTTGTCAAAAACGCCATTGAATTGCAAAGTGGTGATGCGTTTGTATCTTTCGTAAACGATGTCGAAAATTTATTTGAACCACAGACTGGAAGCGAATTTGATTTAAGTGACAGAAAAATTGCTGCGTTTAATGAAGCTGAGCGTATGGCTGATTTGGGAGCAGACTTGATTACGATTCCAGACTTTAAGACTGGACTTTTTGTCGAGGAGTTACAGCGAGAAATCCTCGTACCAATTCGAAATAGAGAAGCCTTAATGGCGGCGCAGAAAGTGTGAGTAACAACCTGAATCAACAGCCGTTGGAAAGTGCCTGACCAAAAATCAGGCACTTTTATATTAATTAGCCGTCAAAGATTGGTTTTTTACTCATTCAAAATGCTGTCGATGTCTATCTTATAGTCGTCTTTTATAAGAAAATAGTTATAATTGCGTAGCATGCATTGCTTTAGGCTATATTCGTTTGTACTTATTAAATCTTCCTTGACTAAATTAGTAAACTGTCGTTTCTCAATCACTTTTTCATACTGCGAAATATCGTGGAAATGATTGTTTATATAAGTGCGGCTGAATACCAGACATATGTATTTGATTTCATGTAGGTATTCGGGCGAAAAATCATTTTCCCAACCAAAAGGTATATAGCAGCCTTCCACAATGTAATTTTGGTCGTTCTCAATACAAGTTTTTATTATTTCACGAACTATCGGTCATAAGTATTCGGTTAGTTCATCATCAGAATCAGCGGAAAGTTCACATTGACCACTTCTGATAAGCCCCATTTTCAGATGGTCTATTGATAGGTAGGGCTAGAAACTGTTATGCTATAATTACTCAAACCTACTTTATGTTAATTAAAAT
>CATVXH010000018.1 GCA_958347955.1 uncultured Sutterella sp. | reverse complement strand
AATCGGCGGATGGAGACACTCCATGGCGCGGATCAGCAGCAGGAACCCATCGAAGCGATCATCGGCGAGAGCCGATGACGCCGTAGGGAATCCTCGTCGTTCACGACGCGGAGGATGTCAAAATTCTTGTACTTTAGGAAAGAGCTAATGTTATCCCTGTTTTTAACGCTGGCATTGGTGCATTTACTGGCTCTAATGTCCCCAGGTCCCGATTTTTTCTTCGTGACGCGTACAGCCATGAGCCAATCGCGTCCTAAGGCTATGCTCGGAGTGTTAGGTATTGCCTCCGGTATTTTTGTGTGGGCAGGAATCTCTATTTTGGGGCTACATATTCTTTTCGAAACTATCTCATGGTTGCAACGTGTGATTTCGATTGCCGGAGGTCTCTATCTTCTTTGGATGGGCATTAATTTGCTGAAATCCTCTCTTAGCTACCAAACCAGAAATGATGAGCTTGTTGGCAATTCTGTTTCAGATATGAAGTCTCCTTTTTTATTCGGATTGCTGACAAATTTAGCTAATCCTAAGGCAATGATTTACTTTGGAAGTATTTTCTCTACTTTTCTTACTCCAGAAGTCAGCGAAGCGGCTAAATTAGCACTTTTTGCATTTGTAGTGCTCGAATCCTTCCTTTGGTTTAGTTTTGTCGCTTTGGTGTTTGGTATGCAGAAGCCTCGTCAGGTTTATCAAAAAGCTGGTCGCTGGATTGATGCGGCCGCTGGGGTATTGTTTTCTTTTTTTGGTGTTGGTCTTATTTGGACAAACCGTTAGCAAATTCGTGGCAATTGTTCACCGTTGAGCCAGTCGACACTCCGATGACCGCCTAATAGTGTCTGCATCTCAACAGAGCCGGGATTTTCATCGGTAACAGTTCCGATGATGGCGGCTTGTCGGCCGTAACGATTCTTTTTCATGGTATCTAGGACTTTTTGCGCATCTTCTTGTTTACAAATTACAATCATCTTACCTTCGTTGGCTACAAAAAGTGGGTCAAGTCCCAGAAATTCACATGCGGCGCTTACGGCCGGGCTGATAGGAATCGTTTCTTCATTGAGATTAATGCCTACCTCACTTTGGTGAGCAATTTCATTGAGGGTCGCTGCAAGACCGCCTCGGGTCGGGTCTCTTAACACGTGGACATCTGGTACTATTTTGAGAATTTGTTCCACGAGCGCATTTAACGGAGCAGTGTCACTTTCGACTGGTGACAAAAAAGTCATGTTTTCACGCTGTGAAAGAATGGCTATACCATGATCGCCCATAGAGCCAGAGACCAGAACAGCATCACCCGGTTGAGCTCTTCGACCTGAGATCGGACAATTTGTGAGTTTTTCTCCGATACCGGTTGTGGCGATATAGACACCATCGCCGTGACCTTTTTCCACAACTTTGGTGTCGCCCGTCACAATGGCAACCTTAGCCTGTTGAGCCGCCAAGGCCATTGAGCGAACAATTTTATCCAGATCTGCCAATGGGAATCCTTCTTCCAGAATGAAACTGGCAGCGATATAAAGCGGTTTGGCGCCACACATTGCCACATCGTTAACTGTGCCGCAAACAGCCAGACGCCCGATATCTCCTCCAGGGAAAAATAAGGGAGATATCACATGGCCGTCACAGGATACGGCAACCGGTTTTTTTATGGCTGGTAACACAGCACCGTCATGTCCCTCATCGAGCCAGATGTTGGTGAAATGGCGGGCGAAAATTTCTTCAATCAATTGGGCACTGGCAAGTCCGCCTGCTCCATGACTCATTTCCACTAAGCCATGGCGCAAATCCAAATGACGCACATAATTAGGCTTGACGGTTTTCATTTTTTCATTCCCTCTTGGTGTTATTTCGAGCATCGCGTTTGGGTGCGTATCGCCAGTAAGCCGCGCAAGCTCCTTCGGAACTTACCATGCAGGCTCCCATTGGGTGGGCGGGTGTGCACACCGTTGCAAAGAGCGGACAGTCTTGAGGATCTTTTTCTCCGCGAAGAATGGCACCGCAACTACACGCTCTGTTGTCTTGGCTGTGGCGTTGCTGCATGTGAAAACGCCTCTCGGCATCAAAATCCTCGTAATGTTCCCGCAATTTCAGAGCAGAATGCGGAACCTCGCCGAGACCACGCCATTCAAAAGAATTGCGCAACTCAAAAACTTGATTCATCAGTTCAATGGCCACAGTGTTGCCATTGCGTGTCACCGCCCGGGTAAATTCATTTTCTACCTCATGTCTTTTATCGTTACATTGTTTGATAAGCATGAGAATCGCCAACAGCATGTCAATCGGTTCAAAGCCGGCAATTACAACCGGTTTCTGCCAAGTGCGGGAAAACGTTTCGTAGGCCTGAGAACCGATAATTGTGGAGACATGAGCGGGCCCTACCAATCCGTCTAATTTTGGGCTCTTTGAGTTAGCGTCAGTGGCGCGAAGGATATGCTCCATGGCTGCGGGAGTGATTACGTGATTAACAAATACTGAGAAATTTTTAAGTTTGAGTTTTTCAGCTGTTCGAACGGCGACGGCTGTTGGTGGAGTCGTAGTTTCAAAACCAATGGCAAAGAAAACCACTTGTCGATTGGGATTGGCCTGAGCGATGGCAATGGCATCCATTGGTGAGTAAACCATGCGTACATCACCGCCCATCGAACGGCAATTAAACAGAGATTGACCTTTGGAGGTGGGAACACGCAAGGTGTCGGCGTATGTGCACAGAATCACTTTTTCGCTAAGTGCTAAATCGATGGCCATCTCAATGCGGCCAACGGGTAAGACACATACCGGACAACCGGGACCGTGAATCATTTTCACATTTTGAGGAAGTAAATCAACAAGCCCCCAGCGTGAAAGAACATGTGTGTGGCCGCCGCAAAACTCCATAAAGCGATACTGTTTTTCGGAAAGACAATGTAAAGAGATTTGTTCACTCAGTGCCAGAGCCTTTTCTCGATCTCGGTATTCAGTGACGTATTGCATCAGCAGACCTTAACAATTCAATTCGTTTCTTGAAGCTAGGTTTTGGAGAAGTTCTTGTGTTTTTTGTGCTTCCTTAGCATCTATGCGATTAAGCGCAAAACCCACATGAACGATAACCCAGTCGCCCGGCACAGGGTTGGCAATTAAAGAGACATTGACCTCTTTTGCAACTCCATTGAAGTCGCACAGCGCCACTTCGTGATTATTGGTCAATCGCACAATCTTTGCGGGTACAGCCAGACACATGATTGATTCCCCGATGATTATCATCGGTCTCCTTCGAATTTGAATTCACAACAGTTTGAGTTAGTTGCTAAATGACTTAACCAGACTTGGCCAAGTGCCAGTCCCGCATCACCGGCAGGAACCTTTTGAGGGTAATAGCTTTTTATTCCCAGTGCGTCAAGATCCCTGACGAGGCAGTTGGTCAGTATGCGATTAGCCATGCAACCGCCTGTAAGCATTACCGCATCCTGATAGTTGATTCGCTCACAGGCTCTATGAGTAAGTTCGGCAAGCCCATGGGCAAGTGTCGCATGAAAGTCGGCGGCCCACTGGGCAACTTTAGAACTGTCACTTAGATCGGTAGAGTTAATCATTTTTTCAAAAAAAGGCAATAAAGAAAGCCTATTTTCTGAAATTTCGTAACTATCGGGGAGAACTCGGGGCGTTGCGCCGTAGGCGATGCTTTCCAGCAACATCGCGGCGTGAGCTTCGTCATGTTGGAGCTCACATAAATGCAAGAGAGCGGCTGTCGCATCAAATAAGCGTCCCAAAGAAGAAGTTTTGGGGGAGAGTTTGGGGTTACGAATTAACTCTGCAAAATGATTGCTGTTAGGAAGGTCAGGGAAATACTCGGCAATCTTCGACTCTTTGCCCAAAAGTGTTAAAACAGCCGCAGCCATCCGCCTGGGTTCTCGGGCCGCTTTATCTCCTCCGGGTAGGGCAAGAGGCAACAACGAACCCATACGGGAAAAAACCTTGTCGTGAACAAAGAGTAATTCACCGCCCCAAATTTGGTTTCCCGGTCCCAAACCGACGCCGTCAAGCGCGAGCCCTAGAGTCGGCTGGGTTCGCTTCAGTTCCGCCATCGCCACACCGATATGGGCCGCGTGATGATGAATGGCAAAAAAGCGGGCTTGGTTACTTTGAGCTTTTTTTATCGCATAGTGAGAGCTGAAAAAGTCAGGATGGGCATCGCAGACGACAACTTGCGGTGTGATCTCATACAACTGCGAAAGATGTTCCACTGCTTCGCAATAAGAGTTGTTTGTGTTGATATTGTCTAAGTCTCCGATGTGTTGCGTAAGAAACACATCCTCGTTTCGTGTCAAAGCCGCAGTGTTTTTTAAATAGGCGCCGGCCGCGAAAGTCGACCTTAATGAGTCATCCAACTTAATTGCTTCAGGGGCATATCCTCTTGATCGCCGAATGAATATTGTCGTATCGCCAATCATTCTGACAACCGAGTCATCACAGCGTACGAGGATATCCCGATTATGGCAGAGAAAATAATCAGCTATGCCGGTCAGTTTCTGTCTTGCCTCTTCATTGTCGATAACCAACGGCTCGCCAGAGCGGTTAGCTGACGTCATGACAAGCATTTCATCGAGAGTCAACTCTTCCGTCCAGTCACAGCCCTTGGGTTGCCCGGCTAAGCTGTGAAAGAGAAGCCAGTGAATCGGGGTGTAAGGAAGCATAATGCCGATATCGCTGAGGCCATCTGCAATTCCTTTCAGTGTAAAGTGAGGAAGTTTGGGCAAAAGCACGATAGGTCGGGCTACGCTTTCCAAAACCTTTTGTGCGTGAAGGGAGACTTGAGCGTAAAGCGAAGCACTTTTCGTGTTAAGCATCATGACGGCAAGCGCCTTTTCATCACGTCCCTTAAGGGCGCGAAGTCTTTGGACGGCTTTTTCGTTTTTGGCGTCACAAACCAAGTGAAATCCGCCAAGCCCTTTTACGGCAATAATTTTCCCGTTGCGAATCGCTGAGACTGTGAGATCGATGGGGTCACCGTCGAGCTGTTTATTGCGATTGTCTATAAAAAACAATTGCGGTCCGCACACCGAGCAGGCATTGGGTTGAGCATGGAAACGTCGATCAAGCGGATCGGTGTATTCCTTCATGCACTCTGGGCACATTTGAAAAGATGCCATGGTGGTTTGGGGCCGATCGTAAGGCAGATGTTTAGTGATTGTGAATCGGGGGCCGCAGTGGGTGCAATTTGTGAAGGCATAACGGTAACGGCGGTTCCCGGGGCTAAACATGTCCTTAAGACAGGCTTTGCAGGTTGCGGCATCGGCAGTGATGGCTGTGCTGACCTTACCTTGCTGGCTTTCGGTGATCGTAAATGAAGTGTAGCCTTTCAAAGGGATATCGGACATTTCGATCACATCAATGCGTGCAAGAGGCGGCTTCTGTTCACGCAATGTCTTAGGGAAAGCCAAAACTTGTTTGTCTTCGCCTTCAAGAACGACGCCGACGCCTTCCGCGTCATTGAATACTTCTCCTTTAAGGTTCAGCTCCAAGGCAATTCTGTAAACCGTAGGGCGAAACCCAACTCCCTGAACTAAGCCATTGATACGAAGAAATTTTGCAATCATGGTCCGGTCCTTTTACAAAACCGTTAATGTTTTTTGAGCTTGCAGCCAAGTGATCCATCTCTGGAGTCCTTCCCCTTTTGTGGCGGATACTCTCAAAATTTGGATCTTTGGATTTACGCGTCTGGCGTACTGTTCGCAGGCATCGATATCAAAATTTACGTAGGGTAAAAGGTCGATTTTATTGATGATCATAAGGTCGGCAGCTCGAAACATATCCGGATACTTCAAAGGCTTATCTTCGCCTTCGGTAACAGAGAGAATCACTACTTTATGGGCCTCGCCTAAATCAAATTCAGCGGGGCAGACGAGGTTGCCGACATTCTCTATAAACAGCACACTGTCTTGAGGTAGCTGCATGTGATCAATGGCATGCTGAACCATTTCAGCATCTAAATGGCAGCCCTTACCGGTATTGATCTGGTGGGCGTTTACGCCGGTGGCTCTGATCCGATTGGCGTCATTGCTGGTTTGCTGATCTCCCTCGATGACATTAATGGATAGGTCGTTGCCTGCCGCCTTAATTGTGGCGCAGAGCAACTCCGTCTTACCAGAACCAGGACTGGAGACAAAATTAAGAGCCAGGATACGTTTCTCGCGTAATAATGTTCGATTTTCATTGGCAATAGCGTTATTGCGCGACAAAATATCCTCTTCAACGGCTATCGCCCTCTCGGCTGACACCGACGCATCATGTGCATGAGCCGGACCATGGCTATGTTCATGAGAATGCACTTCGTGGGTGTGCGTAACCGTATTGCCGTTTTCGTCCGTGTGAGTGTGAAGGTGGTTGTGGTGACTACCGCATCCGCATGTTGTACACATGATCTGTCTCCTTATTTCTGTTCTTTATTTGAGTCATCGGCCACAATGTCGATAACTTTAAGTTCCGTGCCAGAGATCGCTGCGAGGTGGTAGCCACCGCAAATCGGACAGGCGTTACCGTAGCGAGCCAATGCGACCTCTTGAGCGCAATCAAGGCACCAGGCCCGTCCCGGCGGTCGCTCAATGATCAGTTCGGCCTCATTCGCGCGGCTGTGTTTTCTTACCGATAACCATGCGAATCTCAAGCTCGCAATGTCAACGCCTGCCAGCTCACCCACGGCAATCCGAACACTTTTAACGCGGCTGACTGAATTGGCCTCCGCCGTGCGTTCAACTATGTCCATGATGCCCTCGGCAATAGAAAGTTCATGCATCAGATATCCCTTTTAGGCCAAGTCACATTGATTTTCGTGCAAGGATCAAAGGCGCAAGCGATCAAGTTTAAACCGGTGACAATGGATTTCACTGCGCTAGCTCTTTTGTTTGCGTAAGTATTCATCGCCTCAACCATTGGACTGTCTTCTTGAAAAGCCCATTCCGTTGGCGCAACGATATGAAAGCGCATTTTTCCTTTCTCAAGATTGAGAAAATGCATTAACGAACCTCTTGCGGTTTCCGCCAGCCCAACACTCCAGCCATTTCCAAGATTGATTCCTTGAACGCGAAATTCAGAAGGTAGGCCGGCCGCGTAATTTTTCAACTCTTGCAACCTCGCCAACACCATATCGCGAATACAGAAATTATTGCGGCGTCCTTGACTTTGCACACTGCGAATTCTTGCGAGTGCTCCGGGAATTCTGCTGCCGGCAAGCTGGGGGCAAAGAGCCCAATCCGGATACTGATCTAAAATTTGTACAAAGAGGTTTAGTATTGCTTGGGGAGTAATTTCCTCTGGAAAAAGTAGGCACCTACCATTTAATACAATGTCGTCAAAACGTTCGAATGTGTGTTTAATTGCGTTGATAGCCACTTTTTCTCGAGTAAACCACAGAATAACGAGTGCTTTGAGATCCTCGAGGAAATTTTCAAGTAAAACGTTGTCCACCGAACAGTTTGCAGATAATCCCCAAAGCCTTGCCCGTAACTCTCCGATCGTCTTTAAACTTTCTTGGCTGACTTTCCCGTGAATGGTAAAGGGTTGAACATCCATGCTTAAAACTCGAATGGTTTCCAGTATGGCTTCGGCGGTCACTAGCTTTTGTGAGACGTTGCAATGCTTAATCCAGCCATCGGAGGTGCTTTGGTCAGTTAGAGCTTTACAGGCGGCATCGAAAGCGCTCATTTGCGCCACAGGACATAGACCCAGAAGCGCACGCAAAATATCACGAGTTCTCTCGGGTCCAAGCATTTCGGCTGTCTGAGCGATACCCCGGGTTCGGCGATTGGTCAGTTGAACCTTGAGTCGATTATCTTTTTCCAAGACGGTTAATAAAACGGTGGAGGTATTCGGATAGGTCAATTTAACTTACCTCCGTTTTCGATGGTGCGAAAAAGTCCCTTCGGGACAATTTATCGGGAATGCCGGAGACCGATTGGTGTTCATTTTCTGAGGTTTGTGCTGATGGTGTGAGCATAATGTTTAACGCTTTTTGAGCAAAAGCCTCCGCAGATCTTTGGTTGAATAGAGAGTCAATAGGACTCATGAGCGAACAAGCGAAGAATGAGCCGAAACGTTCACTCTTCATGGTGAGAAAACTGAAAGAGCCGGCCGGCAGGGGTATCGGAACGATCGTTCCTTCACGAGTCGTCGGCCAATTGGTTTCGTTTCCACACACCAATACAACCAAAATTGACCAAGGCGTCACCAGTGAGCCTATCCAGTGCCCGCGGTATGTTTGAAACGCAAGAGCCCGCACCTGCAAGGTGTTGTTGCAGATCGGCAAACCTTTCATACGGGTTTGATAAATGTTTTGAAATTCCCTCTCCAATTCTGAAGCAGGGTTACAACTGTGACAGATCACTTTTGCCTCATCAAAAACCTATTAACTAGGGTACTCTGAAAAAAAAGCGAATAAAGATGAAAAATGTACCGTTTCGGATATTTATTCTAGAAAGTCTAAAAATATAGTTATCTAATTGATTTTAAATGTAAATATTTAAAATATACCCCTAAAGTGTAATAAAATAGTGCAATTTCCCATAAGTGCTGGACTTTTCGTCTCATACAATAAAGTTAAGACCGCAAGAACGTCTTACGGATAGTCTTGTTTTATTCGGCTTGGACTCCGGTGTCAAACAAGATCGAGGAGAACCCCTTTATGTATGAAACACAATACGAAGCTTTGCGACGTCAGGGCGTCAGCCGCCGTAGCTTTCTGCAATTTTGCTCATTAACGGCCGCTAGTTTGGGCTTGGGCAGCGCTGGCGCGCAAGAAATCGCTCATGCTATTGAAACAAAACCCAGAATGCCGGTTGTCTGGCTCCATGGTTTGGAATGTACCTGCTGTACTGAGTCTTTTATCCGGTCTTACCATCCGGTGGCTAAGGATTTGGTTTTGTCGATGATTTCCCTGGACTACGACGACACCATCATGGCTGCTGCCGGTCACCAGGCGGAAGCCGCGCTTGAAGAAACAATCACAAAGTACAAGGGCAATTACATTTTGGCCGTAGAGGGGAATGTGCCATTAAATGATGACGGCGTTAACTGTATTCCTGCGGGTGAAACATTCCTCGCCAAGATCAAACATGTCGCCGCCGGTGCCAAGGCTGTAATCGGATGGGGCTCTTGCGCGGCTTGGGGCTGTGTGCAGGCGGCCAAGCCCAATCCCACGCATGCGGTGCCCATTACGGAAATCATTACTGACAAACCTATTGTGTTGGTGCCGGGGTGTCCGCCGATTCCTGAAGTGATGACAGCAGTGGTCACCTACATTTTGACTTATGACCGTATACCTCCGCTTGACCGTTTAGGCAGACCTAAGATGTTTTACGGTCAGCGCATCCATGATAAGTGCTATCGGCGTGCTCACTTCGATGCCGGGCAGTTTGTTGAGAAATTTGACGATGAAGGCGCCAAGCTTGGTTATTGCCTCTACAAAGTGGGTTGCAAAGGACCTACAACTTATAACGCTTGCTCGACCATTCGTTGGAACGAGGGATTGTCTTGGCCCGTGCAGTCCGGTCACGGCTGTATTGGCTGTTCGGAACCCAACTTTTTCGACAAGGGATCGTTCTATGAGCACGAAACGACCGTTCTTCCGCCGGGATTCGGTGGGATTGAATACACCGCGGATAAAGTGGGTATGGCAACTGTCGGCGTGGTAGGCGCGGCCGCTATCGCTCATGCGGCGCTTTCGGCTGTTGCGCAAGCGCGAGCCAAAAAAACTAATAAAGATCTCGGGAGGGAAGAATAATGGCAGATCGTCGTATTGTTGTTGACCCGGTAACGCGCATCGAAGGTCATTTACGGGTGCAAGCCGTGTTGGGCGATGGTGGCAACATTATTACCGACTCCCAAAGTACGGGAACGATGTGGAGAGGATTGGAGGTAATCCTGAAAGGTCGTGATCCTCGTGACGCGTGGGCGTTTGTGGAGCGCATTTGCGGTGTTTGCACTGGCATTCATGCGCTTGCCGCCGTCAGAAGCGTGGAAGATGCGATCGGTATCAAGATTCCGAAGAATGCGAATATCATTCGCAACCTGATGAACGCAACGCTCTACACGCATGACCATATTGTTCATTTCTACCAGTTGTCCGCGTTGGACTGGGTGGATGTGGTAAGTTCATTGTCGGCTGATCCCCGTGAAGTTTCAGAACTGCAGAAGAAGATCAGTCCTCATCACCCCTTGAGCTCTCCTGGCTATTTCCGTGATGTGCAAAATCGGTTGAAGAAGTTTGTGGCTTCCGGTCAACTGGGCATCTTCGCTAACGGATATTGGGGCCATCCTGAAATGAAGTTGCCGCCTGCGGTGAATTTGCTCGCGGTGACACACTATCTTGAAGCACTTGATTTCCAGCGGGAAATTATCAAGATTCACACAATTTTGGGTGGTAAGAATCCTCACCCGAACTATCTTGTGGGTGGTGTAGCCTGTCCGATCAATATGCATGAGACGGGAGCGGCCGGCAACATGATCAACGAAGTTACCATGAACTACATGCGCGACATCGCCAGGCAGTCTGTTGAATTTGTTGAAAATGTTTATTTGCCGGATATCAAGGCGATTGCTTCGTTTTATCCTGAATGGTTCAAATACGGCGGTGGTATCGTCAAGAAGAATGTGCTCTGCTATGGGGATTTCCCGGAAATCGCCAACGACTGGTCTGAGAAGTCGCTTCAGATGCCTTCCGGAGCCATCATTGACGGTGACTTGACCCATGTGCATGAGGTCGACTTGAGAGATCCCACGCAAATTCAAGAATTTGTTGATCATTCCTGGTACAAATACCCAGAAGGCAAGCAGGGTTTGCATCCATGGGAGGGTGTGACCGACCAGGCTTTCGAATTACCGGAAGGTTCTGTTGGCACGAAGACGAAGTTTGAGTGGTTGGGAGACAAAGGCAAGTATTCTTGGATTAAGAGTCCTCGCTGGAAAGGACACATGATGGAAGTCGGACCTTTGGCCCGCCTCATTGTTTCTATAGCTAAGGATGTTAAGCACTTTAAAGAACCGGCTCTTGATTTGCTCAAGACGCTTAATTTACCGCTCGAGGCGGTGTATTCGACATTGGGAAGGCATGCCGCTCGCGCGCTTGAGTGTCAATGGACGGCGCATAAGATGGTTCAGTACGTCGATGATTTGGTGGCCAATATCAAAAGTGGCGATGAAACGGCGGCCAACATGGAACTTTGGGAACCGAAGACATGGCCTAAAGAATGCCGCGGTGTCGGTTTTTGTGAAGCACCACGAGGGGCATTGGGTCACTGGTGTGTAATTAAAGACACTCGAATTGAGAATTGGCAGGCAATTGTTCCGACAACTTGGAACGCCTCGCCCCGTTCACCCGATGGTTTGCAGGGGGCGTTTGAAACATCTTTGATTGGCACACCTGTGGCCGACCCTCAACGTCCGTTGGAAATTATTCGCACGATTCACAGTTTTGATCCGTGTCTAGCCTGCGCCACTCATATTTTGGATCCGCAAGGTCATGAACTTTGCAGCGTGCGGGTTCGTTAGGAGGATCTTCTATGAGAATTGATCCGGTCACCTTTGAAGTCGATACGACAGGCGGTACCCACCCGATTTATGTTTGGGAGGCTCCGGTGCGTATTTGGCACTGGGCTATGGCCGTCTGCATGGCAGTGATGATTGTCACCGGCTTTCTGATTGGGGCACCTTTGGTTGCCAATTTGGGCGACACATGGGTGACTTACGATTTCGGTTATATCCGGCTTGCTCACTTTGTGGCGGCAATGATCTTCACGGTGCTTTTTATTTACCGTATATTTTGGGCGATCGTTGGCAACCGTTACGCGCGCATGATTTTTCTTCCGCCGCTGTGGTCCTTGAAGTGGTGGAAGGGAGTGTTTACTCAGGTGCTCTATTACCTCTTTATTAAAAAGACGGCTCCTGAGTATGCCGGTCACAATCCCTTAGCGCAATTAGCCATGTTCGCGATGTTTGTGCTGGGCAGCATCGTGGTCATCATCACCGGTTTCGCGCTTTATGCGCAGGCCTGGGGATGGGATACTGGATGGATGACTTACTTCGGTTGGGTTTTCAGCCTCTTTGGCGATGCGCAAGCGGTGCGGACGGTTCATCACGCATGCATGTATGTGTTCATTCTTTTTTCTATCGCTCATATCTACATGTCATTCCGAGAGGATGTCATGGGCGGTGCGACAACATTGTCTTCAATGTCCACGGGCTTGAGGATGTTTAAGCAAGCTCATCACTGAGTGTTCTGTCTGTTCACGGGCTTGAGAGGCGCAGTGCCTAGCCTCTCAAGCCTTTTTCTGAGATTCAACTAAGATTGTCGTTATCTGCAAAGAGGAACAATCATGGCGCAGTTTGAAGTTCTTATCGTTGGGATCGGCAATATTCTTTGGGCTGACGAAGGTTTTGGAGTCAGAGCCGTAGAGGCTTACCATCGGCGTTACGCGGATGATCCCCGCGTTAGGGTCATTGACGGGGGGACACTTGGAGCCTATCTTATAAATGAAGTGATGCAGGCCAAAAGGCTCATTATTTTCGATTGCTGTGACTTAAAAGCCATGCCCGGTACGTTGAAGGTTCTGAGAAATGAGGATATCCGTCTTTGGGCTTCAACAAAGATTTCCGCCCATCAGGCCGGCATGAATGACGTGTTGGCGAGCGCTTTTCTTTGTGGTTATGAACCTCAAGCTGTCACGGTCATAGGTGTTCAGCCTTTGGAATTAAATGATTACGGCGGCGGTCTGACCGAGCTCGTTAATCAGCAGTTGGATCCGGCGGTTGAAGCCGCCGGGGCGGAAATGGTCATGTGGGGTTTCGCACCGAAAGAACGCGAGATAGCGGACAAGGTTGAGTTCCTGGCTGATAAGACGCTTGAAAAAGACGTTTATGAACAGGGACGTCCTAGTGAGCGCGAAGCATTTCGGCATGGAGATATCCGTTTTTTAAAATAAAAAAGCTTTTATGGCAGGAACCTGAAAAAGATGTGTATAGCGATTCCCAAAAAAGTGCTCGCCATCCATAAAACGGCTAGTGGTTCGAGCGTTGATGTCGACAATGAAGGACAAATCGAGCGCGTGGACACTTCTTTGGTGGAGAATGTGTCAGTTGGAGATTATGTGTTGGTTTTCAGAGGGAGCGCTTTGAGGGTTGTGGATGAGTCAGAAGCACAAAAAATTCGCCGTGCACTTGTTTGTGTTGAACAGGTTATGCGGGGGCAGAGTGACGCCAAGCAAATCAGCGAGGCTTTTTTGGATTTAAGTGATTCCTCCGATCGTTTGCCTCCCCACTTAGTTTCTATTGTTGGAAAGAAAGTCATTTAGGGGAATGGGTAATGCCAAAAGCCTTTAACGCTGTTACCGAAGAAATCAATCGGTTGGATATTGAGTCGAGTCCGATTTTTAAACGGTTGTTCGAGCAGGCCGGTTTTTTATTGATTAAGACAGGAGACCTTGAGAATTTTCTCAATACGGAAGGTTTAAAACTGCTTGTTTTTGCGGATGATCCCAATGAGAGAAAAATCACAATGGATATCGCGGTTATAGCGCCTGAAATAAAAAAAGCGTTTGGTGACACGCTTTCTCTGGCGGCTTGGGCAAATTTTAAAGAAGCCCGAAGCATGGCTGCCCGTTGGGGGTTGCGTTCATTGCCGGCCGTGGCTGTTTTCAGCCATAAGGATCTCTTAGGGGCTGTACAGGGATTAAAAACGTGGGGAGAATACTGTTCGCTTTTGTCTGAAATTTTGACTAAAAACCGGCCAGTCGCAAGGACTATTGCAATCTTGCCGGCGGCTCGGTCCGAGGGTTCTGAGGGCCAAGAATCTGTTGAGGTTTAACAAATGACAAAGACGTTTTCGAATCGATGGGCAGCTGTTAATCTGGATTGCCAAACTGAACACGAGGCTGCGCTTGCAACCGTGCATTTTCTTGAAACAGTCCGCGAGGCGTTGCTCAGCAATAAACAATCGGTTCATAAGCTCGCATTGCAAGTAGCTTTTAGTGATTTTGATTCAAAACACTTGGAATTTATCTTAGCCACGGTGGGAAGCGGCGAGGTTCGGGCGGTTGTCGCTGACCGCGTCAAATTGGAAGAGACGGCTATCGAAGGGCTGTGGCGAGTGCAGCAGGATGGAATTGACAGATTCGAAGTCGTGTCGGTTCCTCCGGTTCTTTTTGAACATCTATCGACGAAAATTATCAATGCTGATATCGGGGAAGTCCCTGAGGGGGTATTTGCCGGGCCTGCCATTGTTCGAGAACTTGCTCTTGCTCAGCAGCAGGTTGATTTGTCAAAGTTATCATCGGAGCCCGCCTATACCGTGGAGATGACCAGACAGCCATTAAGCACTGATGACGGCGCTTTCATCATTAATTACTTGGGGCAGGGGCAAATCGACATCAGCATTTCGGGTTTTGCAAGAGCTCATATTCAAAGTACCTCAATGAAAGGCATTTGGAGAAATCGAATATTTAATAATGTTGGCAAGGCATTGTTTGACGCCTTTGTGGTTACACAATTGCCGCCAGAGGTGGCAGAAACACCGGAAGAGATGAAAAAAGGGGCGGATCATTGCGAAGAAATTTTGAAATGGCTTAAAGATGATCTGCAAAGTGGAAGAATTTGAAGGGTAAAAGATGCAGCAAGAACCTATCGATAAACTATACGATAAGCTCATGCGCGAACGAATTGGGCCTCAGACAAAGATGCAGTGTAAAGTCTGCTGGTATATCTACGATCCTCAGCGGGGCTGTGAAGAGTTTGATATACCGGAACAGACCTCGTTTAATGATTTACCCCCTGACTTCACGTGCCCTCATTGCGGCAGTCCGAAGAGTGTTTTTTTGCCTCTCCCTGACGATCAGTCAGAAGGTTAGTGTTTGACCGTCTTCGGGGATCCAGAGGAGTTTTAAATTCTTTGATTGTGCAAATTCCCGGAGAGAATTTCTCGAAACAGTCGCATGTGAAACTCCTTCGACATGAGTAGCAATCACTTGCAGTTTAGGAAAGTCTCGCATCAAAGTTAGTACGTCGTACTCATTCATGATCAAGGCGTGACCTTTGGGAGCTTGAGCACCTGCGGCATTGACGGCAATAACATCAGGCTTGAATTTTTCTATGGTTTCCACAACGCCTTCAAAATAGATAGTATCGCCCGCCAGATAAAACACTTTTTCACTATTTGTTGTCGTTTTAAAGACAACTCCACATGCCTGGTCGGTGAGTTGGCATTGTTCATAAAAGTGATGAGTTACAAAGTCACTTTTTCCATGATCGCATGGCGTTTTATACAGAATTATCCCTTTAAATTCAGAACCATTTTCTTTTAAAACTCTAACATCCGTAAAACCTTGTTCTCTAGTTAATTGTTCCTCTCTTTCATTTTGAACAAAAACAGGGATATTTTTTGGCAACATCTTCATGGCGAAGTCATCAAAGTGGTCAAAATGCCAGTGTGTGACAATAATTGCGTCGACATTAAAAAGATCTTCTGCTTTGCAGGGTAATTCAATAGTGGGGTTGCCTTTGCCGCAAACGGGACTATCCGGAATAATCGGATAAGTATTGGCTGGAGCGAGCATCGGGTCAATTAAGAGAGATTTTCCATTGAACGTTACGACAGATGTTGCACTGCGAATTTGTTGAAACAACATAATGTTCTCCTTTCAGTCATCATGAAAAAGATCATAAAATCTCAAGTAACTGTAGCTTCAAATTTTTGGTATCTTGAAATGAAAATTGGAGAACTTTCGAAACTCACAGGATGCCCAATTGGCAGTATTCGCTTCTATGAACAAAAGGGCATTTTAAAAGGAATTGCACGTAGCATGAGCGGTCAGCGGGTATACGGACAAAAGGACGTAGAAAGGCTTCGTTTTATTATGGACTGCAAAACTAACGGGATGAAACTGGAGTGCATTGAACGTTTTCTTCAATATCGTGATGACCCCTCGCTCGGCGACTCTTGGCTTTTGGAGCGTGTCGAGAAATATCTCCAGCAGGTGCAAGAAAAAAGAGCTGATCTCGACCGAGTGGAAAAACACTTGATCGAGATACGTTCTTCATTACTCAATTCTCTTGAAAAGTAGACCGTTATTAGCCTTTTTGTGGTTTGAATGTTTTAACGGTTTGCACCACTTCATTGATCTCATCAGTGATCGAAATTCGAAGACCGTTGTATTTGCCTGTTTGGACAAGGTGCTCAATTAACGGATAAACGGGAAGCTCTTTTCGCCAGAAATCTACGCCTAAGAAAATCATCAGACTTGAGTATCCGTAGGTCTTATAGTGGTTAGGAACGGCAGCTTGGAAAATCTCTTGAATAGTGCCGGCACTGCCCGGAGTGTATATTAATCCGCCCCTCGTGATATTGAGAATGGTGTCTTCACGGATGCTGTTATCGAAAAATTTTGCGATATGTGTGGCAAAAGGGGTGGCGGGCTCATGCCCGTAGAGCCACGTTGGAATGCCTAGACTGATGAAGTGTGTTTGCCTCAGTTTCAGTTTGACAATAAAGGCGGTTCGCAACCATCCCTTATCTTGCCAGCTGGGTGCCTCTGACAGGATAGACAGTGCTTCATCGACTTCCCGCATTGAGCGCTGAGCCAGCCAGGCCCCTAAATGAGTCGCTTCCATGGCGCCGGCTCCGCCACCGCTCACCATAATGAATCCCATCTCTGTCAGTCGTTTGCTGAGGAGCACGATCTGTCGGTAAAAAGGATCCGTTCTTAAAAGGTCATGACCACCCATGATGCCTATGATTTGGCGCTCATGATAGTTGGATAAAAAATCCTTGATGGCATTACTCATTGAGTGATCATGGAGGTAGCGAGATAGAGTTTCTTTAATGTTTTTACTGTAAACACCGTTTTGCAAATAGTGTTTGTAGACACGTCGGTCGTATGTATTCTCAATGGTGCTTTCGTCCCTAATGTCAAAGCCAGAGTACAACGAGTTGGCCGAATAAAGATAACTGCGATAAATATCAAAGGGCGCGTCAAGTTTTGGGAAGATCAAGTTTGATTTATCAAGCTTTTGGGAAAAAGAATCGGGTAATACGCATCCTAAAAACAGACAGTCAGTAAACGTGGACTGCGAGGCAAGGTCTGCCAGATCTGTGAAATCAATATTTTGGAAAACATGGTGATCAATGTGACCAGGTTCTGCCACAAGTCCTAGAAGTTGAGTGATCGTTTCAATCTCTGTGTATTCCCGCATGGTTAGCTCCAAGAGTGCTTCATTTTTATTGTAGGGAAGTCATTGAAAAACCTCTATCCCGAATGTTATTGAACGAATAAAATGGAAATAAAGTGAAAACAGGAAACACAACATGATTATCATTGACCGAGTTCGCATTCACGGATTCAGAAGCATTCAGACATTGAAGATGCCGTTGGAGCGCTCCACGGCATTATTGGGGACTAACAATTGCGGCAAAAGTACAGTGCTCAAAGCTTTGGAGTTGTCACTCAGTAATGAAACCCCGGTGGTAAAAGAGGATTTTCATCTGGACTCAACCGGAGAGTTTGGCTCGGAGTTATGGGTTGATGTTCGATTTATACCGTTAAATGAAGATGGGAAGCGGCTATCGATTTTTAGTGAAAAGTGGCATCAGGAATTTGCTCGAATGACAAGCCGCGATCATTATCGTCGGGAGTATTTTGCCTTTAGAACGTTATTTAAGCGGTATGAAGATGGATCTATTGAAAAAAAACGTTACATCATTACACATTGGGATGACGAAAAAATTGGATATGAGTTAACGGAATTGCCGCACTCCATTCAGTTTGTAAGCATCGATGCAGAAGAAAATTTACGAGAAGATCTTAAAAACGAAAACTCTTTTGTGAGCCTTATGGTCAAGCGTTTGGGGTCAGCTTTGAAGAAATACCCCGATTATGCTGATAAGCCGATTGAAGATTTGCGTTTACTTTTGGATTCTCTTTGCCAGACATTGGAAGGACCAGGGGCTCAATTACCGGATGACATTAAGCTGACGGCTGACAACATAGAGGAATTTTTCAGTTTGGTAAAAACGGATTCCGAGAAAATCATTCCTTTCTCTACACTTCAAGGCAAAGGCAGTCAAAAAAGTGTGGCAATTTTATCGATAGTGTTACTGATAGATTTTTTAGCCAAACAAGCGAGGATTCAACAAAAACCACTATTCATGTTGATTGCCGCCGAAGAGCCAGAAATCCATTTGCATCCTAACGCCCAAAGAACTCTGATGGCTCAACTTAAGGCGCTGTCGCATCAGTTTATTGTGTCCACTCATTCTCCTTACGTCGCATCGGTGTGCGAGCCACACGAATTCAGAAGTATGTTGCGAGTCGGAGAAAATATTAATGTTCGTTGGTTGCCGCAAAATATTGACCCCGCGGAAACACGCGCCATTAAGCGACTGATATTGAGATTTCGAGGTGAGACGCTTTTTGCAACCGGATTGATTTTTGTAGAAGGAGTGACGGAGGAACAACTGATTCGCGGGATGTTTCAAGCGTATTTTGGAGATGATCCTAGCGCTTTCGGAATTAGCATTATTGGTGTTGACGGAAAGAGCTATGCGCCTTTTTTGACCTTGGCTCTCAGTTTGAGGAAACCTTTCTGTGTAATCAGCGACAATGATGGAGACGCGAAGCATGTCGTTTTGAAACAGCTAAACGATGTGGAAAGACGGTTGCATTATTTGGCCAAAAACAACAGAAGTGGCGTGTTTTTCCTATCTCCCGGATTGGCTATGGAAGGCGAGTTGGTGTACAAAACTCAATTGAAGCGAGAAATTTTTGACGCATTGTGGGCCTGTAATGCGTCGTCAAACACTTCTGTCAAATCTAAAAGATTGCAATATGAGCGCATGGCGGCGATGACACCTCGAGAACTCAAACGCAAGCTTGAAAAGAAAAAGGCCGAGTATTCTGGCTTTTTGGGAGATATCATCGCTCAAAACCCCTACCATCAACCGATTGAAAATTTGTTGCCTCAAGCGATTCTGGCAGCCTTCGAAGAAATTTCTCATTGGTTGGGAAAGCCATTTGCTAAGCGAGAAGGTTAGTTTCTTTTTTGCTTCGGATTTGGAAAAGGGATAGTTTGCGTGACAGTGTATGAATGCTGGAAATCCTCTTAAAAGATTTAAAAATTATCGGTCTGGTAAACACTATTGATCGAGTTGAGGAAAAAGATTGTTAATACTTTCCAGAATTTTGATTTATATCCTTTAGGCACAAATTTATTTTTGAATCTTAAAAAACATTAAGGTTTATCTGCTAGCCTGCCAAGGTCTTAATTGTATGGACTGTACGGAAAAGCAATTCGCATAGTTTTTTCAATTAAAACAAAGGGACGTTAGAGCCCTACAGACTGTCGAACACAATCCGGAGGAAACTTTATGTTTGGTCTATTAATGGTCGTGCTGGGGGTAATCCTGGTCGGCTATTTAGTCGTTAAAAAATACTACGCCCCGTGGTCTTTACTCTTGGTTGGTGTAGCGCTCATCGTTGTTACCATGTGTATCAGCCCGGAGCCGCTTTTAAAAAAGAGCACGAATAATTTTATATTCGATATTTTTGAATGGTTTACAAATATTTCTAAATCCACGTTGGGTGGTTTAGGTTTGCAAATCATGCTGATCAGCGGCTTTGCTGAATATCTTGACAGCATTGGTGCCACCAAAGCTTTAGTGAGGGTTTGTTCAAAACCCTTGAGCTATGTGAAGTCCCCTTATCTTCTTTTGGGTTTAGCCTATGTTGCGGGTCAAATCATGAACATTTTCATTCCCTCTGCCGTTGGTTTGGGGGTGTTATTGATGTTGACGATCTATCCGCTTCTGATGTCCGTCGGTGTCTCTAAATTATCGGCCGCGGCCATTATTGCAACGGCCAGTTGCTTGGATTTGGGACCTGCCTCAGCCAATTCTATTTTGGGTTCCAAGCTCTCAGAATTGGACGTAATGACGTGGTTCATTGAAGGTCAAATTCCTGTTGCCATTGTGACGATGACGGCCATTTGCTTCTCGCACATGTACATCCAACGCTGGTTTGATAAACGTGATTTGGCAAGCGGTCGTTTAACCGAGGCAGACTTTGGAATGCAAGCCATTGTCCAGAGCGATAAGGCTGTCGCTAAAGCCCCTGATGCGCCTTGGTTCTACGCATTGCTTCCGGTGATGCCGATTGCTTTGCTTTTTGTCTTCTCTAAGTTTGGCATTGTCGGTGTGCGCCTAAGTATTCAAACGTGTATCGTGACTTGCATGTTCACTGCTTTTATCGTGCATTTGCTTACGAACCGTAACTTCAAAGAATGTGTTAACGGCACAAAGACATTCTTTACCGGTATGGGTCGTGTATTTGGAACCACCGTTGCTCTGATCATTTGCGCTGGCGTTTTTGCCGAAGGTCTTAAACTTACCGGTGGTATTGACACAATCATCGACGCGGCTGCTTCAATGAAGGAGGCAGGAGGCGTTCTGATGCTTTTTGTGATGTGTACGATTATGATCGTTGCGGCCCTTGTGACCGGCTCTGGCAATGCGGCATTCTTTGCTTTCTCTGGTTTGTTGCCAAGCGCCGCAAAGGCTGTGGGTTGGGAAACTGTTGTGATGGCTTGCCCGGTTCAGTTGACCGCTGGTATCGCCCGCTCTATGTCTCCGATCGCGGGCGTCATGATCGCCGTCTCCAGTATTGCTAACCTGTCACCGTTTGAAGTGGCACGCCGTACGATTCCCGTGATGATCATTGCGACGATTTCAACGGTTGGTTCTTCCCTGATCTTCTTGTAATTGCGGAAGTAAGTTGGAAACTGACTTGTTGTAAGGGTTTCAATTGAACAGGTCCCCACTTCTTGGACAAAGAATTGGGGGCCTTTTTGTTTAGGCATAAAAAAAGCGACTCGGGCAGTCGCTTAAATCTAAGATGGTCGGGGTGAGAGGATTCGAACCTCCGACTCCTACGTCCCGAACGTAGTACTCTACCAGGCTGAGCTACACCCCGACAATCAGTCGCCGTTAAGCTTTCCGCTCAACAACGAAGGACAGCAATTCTATCAGAGAATTTTTGAAAATGGAAGAGGGCAATACATTTAATGCTGACTTCCCTCTTTCAAGCTCTTGCATAGCACGGCTCTTACATTTTTCAATTGCGCCGCTCTTAATAATGATGGACGATATCTTTTCAAAATCGCCATGCCCTTGACGTATTGCCTCTTCAATGAAAAGTCGATCTTCAGAAGAGGCCGCTTGCATCGCATAGATTACTGGCAAGGTAACTTTGCCCTCGGCAAAATCAGCACCAATTTGCTTACCGCTTTGAGTCGGATCACCGGAGTAATCCAAAATATCGTCGGCTATTTGAAAGGCGTTTCCGAGAGCCATTGTGTAGTTGACCAAGGCGTCCTCGGCCTCTTGAGAGGCATGGGCAATGGCGGCAGCCATTTTAGCCGCCGCGGCGAATAGTACGGATGTTTTACGTTCAATTACTTTTAAGTAACGCGCTTCATTGACACTTGGGTCGTGCGCGTTTTTCATCTGGATCACTTCTCCTTCGCTGAGGGTATTGGCTGCACTGGCCAATGCTTGCATGACTTGCAGGTTTCCAATTTTTACCATCATCTGGAAAGAGCGGGTGTACATAAAATCGCCTACCAATACGGCAACGCTGTTACCCCATTGTGCGTTGGCTGTTGGACGTCCGCGCCGTAACATTCCTTCGTCAACGACATCATCATGCATGAGCGTTGCTGTGTGGAGCATTTCAATGGTTGCCCCTAATTCTCGGTGATCGTTACCCTGATATCCCAGCGCCCTGGCCATTAGCATCAACAAAGCAGGACGCATGCGCTTGCCTCCGGCCTGTGTGATGTAGTTGCCGATTTCGGTAATAGTTGGGCTTTGGCTGTTAGCGAATTCTCGAATAAGGATTTCGTTGACTGCCTGGAGATCGTCAGCAATGGGAGCTAAAACAGCTTGCGCTGACTTTCTGGAAGAAGAGTTAGTAGATGTCATAATGGGGCTCATTATACCTGGGAAGTACAACAAAAAAGGGAGAACTAATGTCTCCCTTTTTAGACCTATAGGTCTTTGCGTATCCCAGACTTAGGCTTTTTTCTCTATGGTCGAAGTGGGTGCGTTGAGTTTTTGCTGAAGCATTGCAATGATTTCGTAATGGTTAATCAGCTCTCGGGCAAAAAGCAGGAAACTTAAAAAGAGTTCGCAGCCGCGGGTTGAGAACCCTTTGTCCGGACCATTCTTAAGAAGTTTTTCCTGAATTGTTTCAATACGCGATAAGAGCGTTTGTGCATTCTCATGCAAGGCCTCAACGCTGGCTTGTCCGTTTTGGTTGCCAACGATTTCCAACAGTAATTGAGAAAGGTCTGCAAGATCTTGACTCAATTCACCTTGGAATGTGCGATGACGGTTGGCAATATGGTCTTTGGAAACTCGAGCCAATGCTTGTAAAGATCTGCCAACATCCCTCAGGTTTGTGAATGTACGGAAATAGCTGTAACGGGCGTCAAAGTCTTCCTTAGTGGGAACGTAGCCAGAATTTTCCATCTTGTAATAGACGCCACGTTCATAAGTGAGTTTGTCAAAATTTTCATTGGCCTTCAGTTTAAGTTTGCGAAGACCGCTTTCATCGTCATTTAGGAAAGTTTCAACAAGGTTGTTGTAAAGCGTGACGGTGCCGAGAAGGTTTTCCCCAACCCGTTTATTCAAAATCTCACGGATCTTGGCAACGTCATATCGAATAGCTTGTTCGGCCTTGTAATTTTCCTCTTGCTGCTTAAAGCGAATGTTGCTTCGAACAATAAGCAAGAGAGCGAGAATAGCTAGAAGGAATGCTATGAAACCGCCACCTAAGAAGATTATTGCGCAAACAAGGGCAGCCAAAGTACTGGCGGTTAACGCCGTGACGAACCAACCGCTAATAACAGTGAGCACTCCGGAAATGCGATAAACAGCAGTTTCTCGATCCCAGGCACCATCGGCAAAAGAGGACCCCATCGCAACCATGAATGTCACATATGTGGTTGACAAAGGTAATTGCAGAGAGGTTGCCGAAGAAATCAGGGCGGCAGAGAGCACCAGGTTTACTGAGGCGCGAACATAGTCAAAAGGTAAAGGAACCTCGCCGCGTTTCAATCTTCTGGGTTTAAAACGAGAATCCAATTTCGTTTTGACAGCCCCGGGGATCAATTCATTGACAATGCTGCCAAGCCCCATCGAGGCTCGAACGATAACTCGTCCCGGGATGGAAGAACCGAATTGTTCATGATCGCTTTGTTGGGCGGATAAGTTCAAAGCAGTTTGAAGCACACGGTGGGCTTTTTTAGAAAACCAGAGTGTGAACACCATGACAAGACCCGATGCGAGCAAGAAAAATGTATCAGTCTTGGTTGGAGTGAGCAGACCGCTCATCATGAGATCATCAGGACCAGCGCCGGAGGCCATCCAGATCTTGAAACTGTCATAAGCGGCAAGCGGTACGCCGACGAAATTCACTAAGTCGTTTCCGGCGAAAGCGAAAGCCAATGAGAATGTCCCAGCTAAGATGACAATTTTAAAGACGTTGAATTTGCATGCCAGAATGAGCAGTTGAAATAAAATGGAGAAGCCAACAAATAAAACAATAACAAGCATGTTTGTGTTGGCTTGAATCCAATCGATCCATTCAGGACGCATGAAACTGGCGCCTTTGGCTCCTTTCATGACCAGGAAGTAAGCGATGGCGGTAATAGACAGACCGCCAAACACGCCGCCGACGTACGGATAAACTCTTTCAAAATGGAAAGAGAAGATTAAGCGCATAACATATTGAATCACGGCGCCGGAGACAAAGGCTACTACCACGGAGATCAAAATACTGGAGATGATTGTTAACGACTTACTGGTGTTGATATAGTCGAAAACCATCTCCATAGAACCGCCTTCCATATATAGCTTAATAGCGGCCGCGGCAATGGCGCTGCCTAAAAGTTCAAACACGATGGAAACGGTGGTGGATGTAGGTAGACCCAAGGAATTAAAGGTGTCTAGAAGAACAATGTCGGCAATCATCACCGCAAAGAAGATAATCATTATCTCCGTGAAGTTAAACATTTGAGGGTGAAAGATGCCGGAGCGAGCAACTTCCATCATGCCGGATGAAAAAGTGGCTCCCAATAAAACACCGAATGTCGCAACCCACATTGTTGTGCGGAAACTGGCAATTCGGGATCCCATTGCCGAATTTAAAAAGTTGACGGCGTCGTTGCTGACGCCAACGAAAAGATCAAAGCAGGCGAGGCAGGCCAAAAAGACAAGCATCGCTATATAGTAATATTCCATGAGTTCCCCGACGGAGTGATCACAATATTGTTAACGCTATGTAACGTTGCGCGAAGTTTATGACAGAATTATGACAGCAATGTGACAAATCAATGTAACGAACGGATATTTTTTGAGACCCTGTTGCCTGCCAGAAAAAAAACAGTAAAAAAAGTCCAAGTGATTTGCATAACTCATTGATATATGAAATAATCCGAGTTTCCACGCATGAGTAGGCAGGGCTTCCCCTGCTGATTAACAATAAAAAGGTTTCGCAGACAGTGCGTTGGCTGAGCGAAACGGGCGAGGTATTAAATAATGTACGCAATTATCAAGACCGGTGGAAAGCAATATCGCGTTGCTGCCGGTGACATGCTCAAGGTTGAAACCTTGAACGCCGAAGTCGGCTCCCAAGTGACCCTCTCTGAAGTCTTGGCTGTTTCCGATGGCAATGAACTCAAGGTCGGTGCTCCCTTCGTTGAAGGCGCCAGCGTCACGGCCACGGTTGTTTCTCACGGCCGTCACGACAAGGTTCGTATCTTCAAGATGCGTCGTCGTAAGCACTCCATCAAGAGCGCTGGTCATCGTCAAAACTACACGGAGCTCAAGATCGAATCGATCGCGGCTTAATTTAGGTTTTTCTAAGAGAGTAAGAAAATGGCACATAAAAAGGGCGGCGGCTCTACCCGCAACGGTCGTGACTCCCAAGCTAAGCGTCTTGGTGTGAAGGTTTTTGGTGACGCGGCTATCAATGCTGGCGGCATCATTGTTCGTCAACGCGGCACGCAATTCCATCCCGGCGACAACGTCGGCATGGGTCGTGATCACACCTTGTTTGCCAAGGTTGACGGCACGGTGAAGTTTGAAGTCAAGGGACCTCAAAATCATCGTTTTGTCAAGGTGATTCCCGCTTAATTGTCGGCGACATCTCTCGGATAACTTCTGGTATCCGAGGAACGATATAAAAATCAGAAAGGCCATGTCGATGACATGGCTTTTTCTGTGTTAAAGTCTAGAAGTTGAGTGAGACTTGTGAAGCAATTCCCAAAGCTGAGTGTTGAGGTTTTTGATGAAATTTGTTGATGAAGCCCGTATTGAAGTTGCCGGTGGAAAAGGGGGCAATGGTGTCGCGTCCTTCCGTCGTGAAAAGTTCATTCCAAAAGGTGGCCCAGATGGCGGTGATGGCGGCCGAGGCGGTGACGTGTATGCGGTGGCTGACTGCAATATCAATACGCTGATTGATTACCGTTATGCACGAAAGCATTTTGCTAAAAATGGTGAAAACGGCCGCGGGTCTGACTGCTATGGCGCGGCGGGCAATGATATTGAGTTGCGTATGCCGGTCGGGACATTGGTTACAGATGCTGATACTGGAGAGTTGGTTGCTGATCTCACTCGCCACGGTGAACGCTACTTGTTGGCAAAAGGCGGCAAAGGCGGCTTAGGAAATTTGCATTTTAAGTCGAGTACCAATCGGGCTCCTCGACAATGCACGCCAGGTGAAGAGGGCGAACACAGATTTTTGAATCTGGAATTGAAAGTATTGGCTGACGTTGGTTTATTGGGGATGCCAAATGCCGGAAAGTCAACCTTTATTTCAGCCGTCTCTAATGCCCGTCCGAAAATTGCGGACTATCCTTTTACCACGTTACATCCGCAATTAGGGGTCGTTCGTGTTGGTCCGGAGCAAAGCTTTGTAGTAGCTGATATTCCGGGATTAATCGAAGGAGCTTCCGAAGGCGCGGGCTTGGGGCATTTGTTCTTGCGTCATCTGTCGCGCACAAAGTTGCTGCTGCACGTCATTGATATGGCCCCCTTTGATGAAAGTGTTGATCCGGCACAAGAGGCGAAGGCCATTGTTGAGGAACTCAAAAAGTATGATGAGGATCTTTACAACAAGCCTCGGTGGCTGGTGCTCAACAAGGTCGACCTTATTGCCGAGGAAGAGCAAGAAGAACGTATAAATAATTTACTTGATGCGCTTGAGGTCCCTGTTGATGAACGGGTATTCGTTATTTCAGCGGCTACACGAGAGGGCTGCCCAGAACTTGTGGCGGCTATAGCTCAATATCTGGATGAAGAGCGTCGCCGTGAGAACCAGTATGTGGGTGACGAGCGCATTGAAATCGCGGATGAAGAAATTCAGATTTCAGAATCTTAATTTTTGAAACAAAAAAAGGGAGCGTTTTTGTTTAACGCTCCCTTTTTCAAACCTAGACAGAAATTCCTTTTTTGATCCAATTCGGACGTTTGGCTTCATACTGAGCGATTTGTTTCTCGTGTTCGAGCGTCAGTGAAATCGCATCAAGTCCTTCCAAAATGCAGTGTCTTCTGAACGGATCCACAGTAAAGTTGTATTGCCGTTGACCAACCGTGACCTTGCAGTCCTCTAGGCTGACAGAAATCTCCATACCGGGATTAGCTTTTAACGTCTGCATAATTTCTTCAATTTCAGCTTCGGTTAAACAGACCAATAAGAGTCCATTGCCTAGGGAATTGTTGGAGAAAATATCCGCAAATGAAGAAGCTATGATCGCTCTAATTCCAAAATCGAGTAATGCCCAAGGAGCATGCTCCCGACTCGAGCCATTGCCGAAATTCTGTCTCGCAACGATAAACTTTGCGTTTTTGTAGCAGGGTTTATTCAACACAAAATCGGGGTTGGGCATTGTTTCAGCCTCATCCAGATATCGCCATGTGTGAAAAAGGTGTTTACCGAAACCCTTGCGGTCAACTGCCAAAAGAAACTGCTTCGGAATGATTTGGTCGGTATCAATGTTGGAAGCATCCATCGGAGCAGCTACCGCTGTTAATTTTGTAAATCTTTGCATGCTGCTCTCCTTATTGCATGTAATCTCGAACATCAACAATCTTGCCGTTAATTGCTGCGGCGGCAGCCATGGCGGGGCTCATCAGATGGGTTCTGCTTCCGCGTCCCTGACGGCCGACAAAATTGCGATTGGAAGTGGAAGCCACTCGAGCTCCGACTGCTGCAATGTCATCATTCATGCCTAGGCACATAGAGCAACCCGGCAATCGCCATTCAAAACCAGCGTCTCTGAAAATTTTGTCCAAACCTTCTTTTTCAGCCATAGCTTTGACGGCCATGGAACCCGGAACCGCTAAGGCGCGAACACCTGATGCCACGTGTTGTCCCTTGAGAATCTTTGCCGCTTCACGGAAGTCTTCAATTCTTCCGTTAGTGCATGAACCGATGAAGACAGTATCGATGGGCACACCGGCGATGGGTTTGCCGGCATCAACTTGAATGTAGTCTAAAGCCGCCTCAATAGAGTGTCTTTGTTGCTCATCGTCGACAAGCGCCGGATCCGGAACGTTGTCATTGATGTGGCAGACCTGTCCAGGATTAGTTCCCCAAGTGACCATTGGTGTCAGGTGACCGGAGTCGATGGTGATTTCTTTATCGAACACGGCATCTGAGTCACTGGCGAGAGACTTCCAGTATTCAACCGCCTCATCCCAATCTTTGCCGCTGGGACTATATTGACGACCTTTCAGATATTCAAAAGTCGTTTCATCTGGGGCGATCATGCCGGCTTTGGCACCCACTTCAATCGCCATATTTGATAAAGTCATGCGGGCTTCCATGGAAAGAGCGGTGACGCCCTCACCGGCAAATTCAATGGCATAACCCGTGCCACCCGCTGTGGTTAGTACTCGGGCGATTTCCAAAATCAAATCTTTCGCATAGACACCGGCAGGAAGTTTCCCGACGCAATTGATACGCATTGTTTTCAGTTTGGCCTGCTTAATAGTTTGCGTAGCCATCACATGTTCAACTTCGCTGGTGCCGATACCGAATGCCAGCGCACCGAAAGCCCCGTGGGTGGCCGTATGCGAGTCACCGCATACAAGGGTTGTCCCTGGAAGAGTGAAGCCTGTTTGAGGGCCGATGATATGCACAATCCCCTGGTTGGGATGACCAAGACCGAAAAGTTTGACGCCAAACTCCTCACAATTTTTAATTAGTGTCGTCACCTGTGTCTTTGCGATACAGGAACAAGCTTCAATTGACGCCTTCTGGGTGGAGATATCGTGGTCCATTGTGGCCATCATGAGTTCGGGGCGCCGCAGTTTGCGACCGGCCTCGCGAAGCCCTGCGAACGCTTGAGGACTTGTCACTTCATGGACCAAATGGCGGTCAATATAAAGAAGCGGCAACTCACCTTCTGCCTGATAGACAACATGAGCATCGTAGACTTTCTCGTACAGTGTCTTTCCCATTTTTATTCTCCAATGCGTGCCACAATGGCATCGCCCATTTGTACTGTATTAACTACCGTAGCATTGGGCATGGCACGTGCCAGGTCTGCAGTGACTATCTGATCTTTAAGGACTTTGGCTACAGCGTTTTCCACGTCTTGAGCGGCTTCTTCTTCACCAAATGAATATCTGAGCATCAGTGCCATTGAAAGAATTTGTGCGATTGGATTAGCGATGCCCTTGCCAGCGATATCGGGTGCGGAGCCGCCGGCGGGTTCGTAGAGACCGAATGAGCCGGAAGCGAGCGAGGCTGATGCAAGAAGTCCCATTGAACCTGTAATCATCGCGCATTCATCGGATAGAATGTCGCCGAACATGTTTGAGCAAAGCACCACATCGAATTGCGCGGGATTCTTGATAAGTTGCATCGTGGCGTTGTCGATGTAGAGATGTTCGAGAGTCACTTCCGGAAAGTCTTTAGCGACTTCGGTGACAATCTCACGCCAAAGAACGGAGCTTGCAAGGACATTGGACTTGTCAATTGAGGTGACCTTTTTGTTGCGAACCATGGCAACTTTAAAGGCTACTCTGGCGATTCGCTCAATTTCAGGCCGAGAATACACTTCGGTGTCAAAGGCACGTTCATTTTCTCCTTGTCCTTCGCGTCCCTTAGGAGTGCCGAAGTAGATGCCGCCGGTGAGTTCTCGAACAACAACGGCGTCAAACCCTTGGGCAGAAATATCGGCGCGTAAAGGACTTAAAGAATTCAGCCCCGGGAAAATGCGGGCGGGTCTTAAATTGCAAAATAGGCCGTAGCGTTTACGAAGAGGCAACAAAGCACCAGCTTCCGGCCTTTTATTGTGGGGCAAGTGATCCCATTTTGGACCTCCAACACTGCCAAACAGTATCGCTTGAGCATCGTCACAGGCTTTAATGGTTTGCTCCGGTAAAGGAGTGCCGCATTGATCAATGGCCGCTCCGCCCACCAAGTGTTCATCACACTTGACAGTAAAGCCATGCTTTTGAGCAACGGCATTCAATACCTTTTTTGCTTCTGCCATTACCTCGGGACCGATTCCGTCACCGGCAAGCACGGCGATATGATAATTTCTGGACATAGTTAAATACCCTTCATTGATGTCTGATCAGATGTCTTTCTGGAACGCTCTTTTTCAATGACCCGAGCTTGTTCAATGCTGTTACATGCGTCTATAAGAGCCAAAGCGGATGCCTCAATAACGTCAGTTGACAGCCCCATCCCGTGGAAGATTCGCCCATCATAGTCAACATTGACATTGACTTGTCCCAAGGCGTCCATACCCGCACCATTTGCCTTAATCGTGTAACTGGTGAGTTTGCAGCGAATGCCGGTCAGACGGGTGATGCAGTTGTAAACCGCATCGACTGGACCGTTACCGATACTTGATTCAGTGCGGGTGCGTTTGCCTGCTTTCAGACGAACGCTGGCTGTTGGAATGGCACCATGAGCACCACCGCTCATGACGTTAATCGTATCCAGTTTGAAATAGTTTTCTTGAGCTTCATCGCGCTGCTGAAAGAAAAGCAAGGCTTCCAAGTCATAGTCGAAAACCTGCCCCTTTCGGTCGGCGAGTTTAAGGAAGCGAGAATAGATTTCGTTGAGGTCATAACTGTTATCGTCATAACCGAGGTTTCTCAAACATGCCCGGATCATATGACGACCAGAACGGGCAGTCATGTGCATGGTGTTACCTGTAAAACCGACACTTTGCGGAGTGAGGATTTCGTAGGTTTCGCGATTTTTCAGTACCCCGTCCTGATGAATGCCGGAGCTGTGAGCGAAGGCGTTGGAACCGACGATTGCTTTGTGAGGCGGTACGGGTTCGTTGCAGATCTTGGATACCAAGGTCGAAGTTCGAGCGATATTCTTCGCGACGATGTCGGTATAAAGGCCATCAAGGAATTTCTCACGAAGCTTAATTCCCATGACAACTTCTTCCAAAGAACAGTTGCCGGCGCGTTCCCCCAGTCCGTTCATACAACATTCAATTTGACGAGCACCGTGTCTGATAGCGGTAAGAGAGTTTGCCGTAGCCATTCCAAGATCATTGTGGCAGTGGACAGAAATGATCGCCTTATCAATATTGGGGACGCGGTTATAGAGGTTTGATATGATGCCCCCGAATTCTTCCGGAAGTGTGTACCCGACGGTATCGGGAATATTAATTGTCGTGGCGCCAGCTGAAATCGCGTTTTCAACCATTCGACAAAGATAGTCTATCGGAGTCCGACCGGCATCCTCACAGGAAAACTCTACATCATCGGTGTAATTTCGAGCCTGCTTAATGCAGGCTGTTGCCATAGCCATGATGTCTTCCCTGCTTTTTTTCAGTTTGTCCTGAACATGAATGTCAGAAGTAGCGATAAAAGTGTGAATACGGAAATGATCCACCCCTTTCATGGATTCGCCGCAAGCTTCGACATCTTTACTGACACATCTGGCCAATCCGCAGGGAATCGCATGCTTCAGATTTCTGGATATTGTTTGAACGGATTGAAAGTCTCCCTCTGATGAAATTGGGAAACCCGTTTCAATGACATCTACCCCAAGCTGGTCCAAAGCCATGGCGATTTGCAGTTTTTGCTGAGTGCTCAAACTTTGAGGCAAGGCTTGTTCGCCATCCCGAAGAGTAGTGTCAAAAATAATGATTTTATTAGGGTCGTGATGAAAGGACATAACTTGTTCCTCAATACAAAAACTTAACTTTTTGCAATATGTAGAATTTACGACTCTAGTAAATATGTGTCAATAAGTATTTTGTATTATATTTATTTAAAAATCTTTAACTAATTGAAAAATATAAATAAGTAAGTGCAAAACCTATTTGTTTTGTGAAAAATTATAAAAACAAAATATGCTTATTTTGCAAAAAACAATGATTGACAAAATATGATTTTTTGAGTGATTGATCTGAAAAAAAGAAACCCGCCGAAGGCGGGTTGAATATCAAAAACCGTACAGCAGCCAATCTTGACTGGGTTTTGATCGTTTGTCGTCTTTACCGAAAAGATGGGGGGCAAGATCTGCCAAGGCTTTGCGGTAAACGTCGTGTTTGAAATCGATGACATCGCGCAGTGGAACCCAGAAATCGTTCCAGCGCCAGGCATCAAATTCGGGTTGGTCGGATGCGAAAAGATTGATCTTCGATTCCGGTCCGACAAGTTTCAGCAGAAACCAAATTTGCTTTTGTCCGCGGTAAATGGAGCGGTCGGCACGTCTGAAGGGCTCGGGCACATCATAGTAAAGCCACTCGTTGGTGTGAGCTATGATTTCAACATCATCGGGTGTCAAGCCGATTTCTTCATTGAGCTCGCGCATCAGCGCAGTCTCAATGTCTTCACCTTCGTCAATGCCTCCCTGTGGGAATTGCCAAGCCGGTTTTTTTAACCGTTTGGCCCAAAATACCTTTTTGTCTGCATTGGTTAAAATAATGCCGACATTCGGACGGTAACCGTCACTGTCCAACATGAAAGGCCTCAAAATCTCTAAAATTACTCTTTTACTTTTACCAAATGCGTGGTAAAAAGTGCACATCTGAAAAATTTTACATTAAATAGCGAGAAAACAATGCGCGCTCGTTCCTTTTTTATTTCTACTCTGAAAGAAGCTCCATCGGATGCCGATATTGTGAGCCAACAATTGATGATTCGTGCCGGCATGATCAAAAAACTTGCTGCTGGTGTTTACACATATATGCCGATGGGCTTGAGAAGCCTTCGAAAAATTGAAAACATCATTCGTGAAGAAATGAACCGCGCGGGCGCCATCGAATTGTTGTTGCCGATGGTTCAACCTGCCGAACTGTGGCAAGAATCCGGTCGTTGGGAAAAGTATGGTCCGGAGCTTTTACGATTCAAAGATCGCCATCAGCGTGACTTTGTGATTCAACCGACTTCAGAAGAAGTGATTACGGATTTCGCCCGTCAGGAAATTCGTTCTTGGAGACAATTACCGGTGAATCTTTATCAGATCCAAACGAAATTCCGTGACGAACGTCGTCCGCGTTTTGGAGTTATGCGCGGTCGTGAGTTCACGATGAAGGATGGCTACTCTTTTGACCGTGACCAAGAGGGCGCATTAAAAGCCTATGACAAGATGTATGAGGCCTACCAACGTATTTTTTCTCGTTTAGGTTTGACATTCCGGGCTGTAGCGGCGGATACCGGCTCAATAGGTGGCGATCGTTCCCATGAATTCCAGGTGATCGCGGATACCGGGGAAGACTTGATCGCTTATTGTCCTGACAGCGACTTCGCCGCCAATATCGAGTTGGCCCCGGCGCCGTGCTTAATTGCCAGCAGGGCTCAGCCCAAAGAGTCGATGCAAAAGGTTCCGACTCCGGGCAAGGAGAAGTGCGAAGATGTGGTGCAACTTCTAGGACGTGAACTGACGTCTTCGATGAAGTCAGTAGTTCTTGCCGCAGATCGTGTCAATGAAAAGGGTGAGACCATCGATCCGCAAATTGTCATGATTATGCTTCGCGCTGATCATGATCTCAATGAAGTGAAGGCGGGGAAATTACCTGAATTAAAGAACGGGTTCCGTTTTGCCACTGACGCTGAAATTATCAAAGCTTTTGGTTGCAAGCCCGGTTACTTGGGACCAGTCGGTATCAGTAACGATATTGTCGTCTACGCCGATTTGACCGCGGCGAATATGAGTGACTTTATTTGTGGGGCCAATGAGGAAGGTTTTCATATCACCGGTGTGAACTGGGAACGCGATTTGCCGCTTCCCAAGATAGCCGATTTGCGCAACGTGGTTGAGGGTGATGCCTCCCCTGACGGTAAGGGCTCCATAAAATTGCAGCGTGGTATTGAAGTCGGACACGTTTTCTATTTAGGTACCAAGTATTCCGAAGCGCTTAACGCCACGTATTTGGATGAGAATGGCAAACCGCAATTGTTGGAAATGGGTTGCTATGGCATTGGGGTGAGCCGTCTTTTAGGAGCCGCTATCGAACAAGGTCACGATGAGCAGGGCATTATTTGGCCTGACTCGATTGCTCCGTTTACCACAGTGATCTGTCCGATGAATTACTCTAAGAGCGAAATGGTGCGAGAAACGGCCGACAAGATTTATGAGGATTTAAAGGCAGCCGGTGTTGATGTGATTTTAGATGACAGGGAAATGCGCCCTGGCGTTATGTTTGCCGAGTGGGAGTTGATTGGTGTGCCGCATCGCATCGTAGTTGGTGAGCGAGGCTTGAAAAATGGTGAAGTGGAGTATGCCCATCGACGCACCATTAAAGAAAAACAAATGATTAAAATCGAGGAAATCGTTCAATTCATTTTGAACCGCTAACAAAACTCCTCAAGCTCTCGGCATAGCCAGCCGAGAGCCTTTTTAAATCAAATAAAAAAACCGCCCGAAGGCGGTTTTTTCTTACTGAGCGATTAGCGCTTGCAGCACTTCTTCTTAGCAACAGCGGCCTTGAAGGCGGCGCCAGCGGTGAACTTCGGCAACGTCGTGGCCGGGATCTTAATCGTTTCGCCGGTGGAAGGATTGCGACCTTCACGAGCGGCGCGCTTCGTAGCCTTAAACGTACCAAAACCGATCAATTGGAAACCGTCACCCTTGGCAACGGACTTAATGATGGCGTCAAACACGGAGTCAACGATACGACCGGCTTGAGCCTTGGAAAGTTCGTTTTCTTCAGCGACAATCGCGATGAGTTCTTGCTTGTTCATTGGAGTTCTCCTAAAAAATGAGCATCTGAGCGATGAACAACAATAATATACTCCATCTAATCCCTTTAAAACCAGGGGGTTGCGAGCAAATTGCCCTCAAAAAAAGCTTTTTTCTTTGATAT
>CATVXH010000017.1 GCA_958347955.1 uncultured Sutterella sp. | reverse complement strand
GATGATGCTCCCCACCGCAGCCGCAGCCTTCGCCGTGTTCATGATGTCTGCCACAGCAGCACCCCTCATGGCGTTTCGGCAATTTGATAGGATCAAAAGGCAAATGAGCTTCCTCTAGTTCAACACCCGCATCGTTGAGCATCTGAACCAATTCAGCATCCTTGATAATGGCGAACCCCTCTTCCAATTGGGCAACCTGGATACCCCGATTCAAAAGTGCAACCGCCACTTCAGCTGCGAAATCTTCCTTCCCTTTAATTACCATCACAGATTCAGGAGCGGGATCCACCACATAAAAATGTCCGGCGTCATCCAAGAGTACATCGTCGACTTCCAATGGGCGTTTATCGGCAACTGCGGTTTCTACTGAATCTGCGCCGATAGTGACTGCTGCCGGCAGATCGGCCCGCTCTGCGCTAGTCAGTGCCAAGCGCTGAGCCCTGGCCAAAATCGCTTTAGCGGGGGTGGCCTCAGGAGCCAAAATCTTTGTAATTTTCATAGATTTTCTCCACTCAATAAATTCTTTTCTTTAACAAATCGCATCGATTGCGTTACTCAGACGATCAACAGCGATCACATCAAGTCCTTCAATCGGCTGTTTAGGCGCGTTTGCTCGTGGAATCACTGCCTTGGAAAAGCCGAGCTTCGCTGCCTCTTTCAGACGCTCTTGCCCTCTTGGCGCAGGGCGTATTTCGCCTGCCAGTCCAACTTCACCAAAAACCACCAAACCTTCGGGCAATGCCTTATTTCTCATTGAAGAGTATATGGCCAGCAAAACCGCCAAATCCGCCGCTGGTTCCGTGATTTTAACCCCGCCCACAGCGTTGACAAACACATCCTGATCAAAGCAAGCTAACCCGGCGTGTCGATGTAAAACAGCCAAAAGCATAGCCAAACGCTGTTGATCCAGTCCGACGGAAAGACGTTTTGGTGAAGGCAAATGAGTGCCGTCCACCAGAGCCTGAATTTCGACCAACAAGGGACGCGTTCCTTCCTGAGTCACCATGACAACAGAACCGGGAACATTGGATTTATGCTCAGAAAGGAAAATAGCGCTTGGGTTATTGACTCCTTTGAGCCCTCGGTCGGTCATTGCAAAGACACCTAATTCATTGACCGCGCCAAAGCGATTCTTAAACGCACGGATCAAACGGAAATTGGAATGCGTATCCCCTTCGAAATACAAAACAGTATCGACAATGTGCTCTAAAACACGGGGTCCGGCCAACGCTCCGTCTTTAGTGACATGCCCCACAAAAATCAAAGTGATGCCGGCGCTCTTGGCGATCCTTGTCAATCGAGCTGAGCATTCCCTGACTTGCGTCACGGATCCCGGAGCCGAATCCAACTGATCTGAAAAAAGCGTCTGAATAGAATCGATAACGACAAACTGGGGCTCTTCGGCCAAAAGCGTTGCCTCAATCTTTTCGAGTTGGATTTCACTCATCAGACGAAGGCCCTGCGGTTCCAAACCTAAACGTTTAGCTCGAAGTGCAATCTGAGCAGGACTTTCTTCGCCGCTGACGTACAAACAACGAACATCCTGATGCACCAAACGGTGCATCACCTGCAGCAAAAGCGTCGATTTTCCGATCCCGGGATCCCCGCCTATCAAAGAGACGCCGCCCGCAACCAGTCCCCCGCCCATTACTCGATCGAATTCCTGAAGTCCTGTAATGATTCGAGGCACCTCCTGAGCTTGAACATCATTGAGGTCAAGTACCTCGGAAGCACTCACCAAGCCCTTATGTCGAGAATCGCCGAATCGGGCCGCGGCTCCAGACTCCACCACAAATTCTTTGAGCGTATTCCACTCTCCGCAGTGCGGGCAGCGACCGGCCCATTTGACAGTCGTTCCTCCGCATTCCGTGCAAACCCACTCTACTTTTTTCTTTTTTGTTGCCATAAAGCGCTTTCAGTTAATTTTCGTCTTCAACGATGGGCACGCGCAGAGCAATGGCGCACAATAATTCATAGCCGATCGTGCCGCAACGCTGAGCCACCTCATTGACAGAGATATGACTGCCCCAAAGCTCGACCTCACTACCAAGCTGTGCCTCGGGAATATCGGTCACGTCGATCGTCAGCATATCCATGGAAATCGCCCCCGCAATCGGAGCGATGCGGCCTTCCACGTAGGTGGGTGTTCCATCCGGCGTTGATCTGGGATAACCGTCTGCGTACCCGCAGGCCACCACAGCGATACGGGAATCCCGTTTTGTCACAAAACGTGAACCATAACCGATGGCTTCACCGGCGGGCACATTTTGGATGGCCAAAATTTTCGCCGACAAGGTCATTGCAGGGCGGATTCCTAAATCCTTTGAGCTGTAATGACTGTCAGGGCTTGCGCCGTATAGCGCCACACCGGCGCGAACAGCATCGCCTTTGACTTCCGTGTGCCAAATTGTTGCCGCGGAATTAGCCATGCAGAGATGTTCAGGACAAGGGGCGATTTTATCCATACGCTCAAGCTGCTTGGAAACTGTCGCAGGCTTACCCTGATCGTAAGTAGGTTCGGCGTTGGCAAAATGCGTTACCACCCCCAAAACTTTTACTCCTGCAATTTTTTCAAGTTCAGCGCGTATGCCCTCCTCTTCATCAGGACGGAAACCCAAACGATTCATACCGGAATTAATCTTGATGTGAACTTTCAGAGAGGCGTACGGCGCATGCCCTTTAAGCAACTCAATCATGCGGCGGTTATGAACGATCGTTTCGATATCGTACTTCTGCAATAAAGGAATGTCACTTGCGTCAAAAAAGCCTTCTAAAAGCAAAATGCGTTTGCACCAACCATTATGACGAAGCTTTTCCGCGTCGCATAAGTCAATTAACGCTAAGCCATCGGCCTTTTCAAAAGCCCGTGCAGCTCGAAGCAAACCGTGACCGTAGGCGTTGGCTTTGACAACGGCCCACAGCGTGCGGCCTCGTGCGGCCTCACGCATGCGCTGTAAATTGTGTCTGAGTGCCCCCATGTGAATGGTGGCTGCAATGGGACGTGGCATAACTTGATACTCTGCTAAACAAACTATTGAGCCTATCTAGGCTCTGAAAAACAATTTTTTAATCTTAGCGCAGCACTCTGAATTTTTCTGATATTAAATTGGAAATTCTGGAAAAATCCTAATGGTGTTATGTACGTTTTGTTACTTTTAGTGGGAAATGTACCTAATGGCTTCTTTAAGCCGTAGCCGGGTATCTCTGCTAGAATCGTGGCGTTCAGATTTTTCAGGGCAGTTATGAATCGCGGTTTTTATTCAATCATGTGCGCTCAGTTTCTCTCGAGCCTGGCCGACAATGCGCTTTTAATTGCGGCCATAGCGCTCCTGACGCAAATGAATGCGCCTGATTGGATGACGCCGTTACTCAAATTATTTTTCGTGGTGAGTTATATCTGTCTGGCTGCCTACGTCGGACTTTTTGCCGACTCAATGCCAAAGGGTCGGGTGATGTTTCTCACCAACATGCTCAAAGTTTTCGGCTGCCTTTTAATGCTTTTTGGCTCCCATCCCCTTTTAGCCTATGCTGTCGTGGGTATCGGCGCTGCCGCTTACTCCCCTGCCAAATACGGCATCCTCACCGAATTACTTCCGCCTGTTAAATTGGTTCTCGCCAACAGCTGGATTGAAGGTTTGACCGTGGCTTCAATTATTTTGGGCGTTGTGATGGGAGGAGTGTTAATCAATGACGCGGTCAGTTACGCCATTTTGCATTCCGGATTCCCATTTGAGGCCATGGGCATCGCCACGCCCGCCCAAGCGGCCATCTCGATCATCGTGCTGATCTATCTGGCAGCCGCCGCTGTCAATCTTCTGATTCCCGATACAGGCGCACGATATCCAAAGGCTGACTTCAGACCGATCGAAACTCTCAAAACTTTTTATAAGAGTTGCGCCATTTTGTGGAAGGACCGCTTAGGACAAATTTCATTATCCGTAACCACACTTTTTTGGGGCGCGGGCGCCGTGCTGCAATTTCTCGTTTTAAAGTGGGCGGAGTATGCACTTGGCATGAATTTGTCTGAAGGCGCGATTTTGCAGGCCGTTGTCAGCGTCGGCATCGCGGTGGGCGCGGTCCTGGCCGCCCAACTCATCAGTCTTAAGAACTCTCTCAAAGTCCTTTGGATGGGCGTCATTATGGGCGCTTTAGTAACCTGCTCGGCTTATTTTAATCAGTCCATGGTTCCCGCCGGCGGATTTGATTGTCTCGGCTTTCATGTCACCTGGGCCGTCTGCGTCGCCGTGGTCATTATGATCGCGGTCGGCATCTGCGCCGGCTTTTTCGTGGTTCCGATGAATGCTTTGCTGCAACACCGAGGATACGTCTTAATGAGCGCCGGCAAATCCATTGCCGTGCAAAATTTCAATGAAAACCTCTCCATCCTGACGATGCTCGGTATCTACTCACTCTTGATCCATTTCGGCATGAGTGCGCCGGCCACTATGATTACTTTTGGTTTGTTTGTGGTGATTTCCATGCTTCTTGTGATTTACAAGCACCACCGTAACCAAAAGGAATACGATTCCACTCACCTCATTGGTGAAGAAAAACGCCACTAATTAATCACTAGCTCAATTGCAGTAGCAATTTCTTAGCGAGATTAAAATCGCGCCAGGCGCAGATTTTTTCCGTAGGCGAACGAAGAAGATAGGAAGGATGGTAGGTCACCACGGTCGGAACCTGACGGCCATTGACTTCTATCAGATGAGTTTGACCGCGAAGCTTGCCGGTGGCCGCTTGGGTCTTTAACAAAGCATGTGAGGCGATTCGTCCGGAAAGCACAATGACCTTGGGATCGAGAAGCTCAAGCTGACGGGTTAAAAAAGTTGCGCACGCCGCGATTTCATTGTCGTGCGGATCGCGATTGTTGGGCGGACGGCATTTAAGCACATTGATGATCGCCACATCGGTGCCACGCTTTAAACCCAACGCACGGAGAATGTTTTCCAGTAGCTCGCCGCTTTTTCCGACAAAAGGTTTACCCTGCAAATCTTCATCTCTGCCGGGCGCTTCACCGACAATCACCATCCTGGCCGTCCGTTCGGCCACACCGAAGACCGTTGAAAGCCGACTTTGGCTCAACGCTTTACAGGCCGTGCATTGAGAAACCAATTGTTCAAGAGTACGCCAATCGGCCGTTTGAGCTTGGGTGAGCAGCTCGGAATCCACTTCCACAATACCGGGATCGGCAAAGGTTTTGCGAATCGGCTTAAGCTCATAGGTTTTCGGTTTGTGAGATTCTGGACTCGTTAAGAAAGAATGTTCATGTGTGGGAGGTCTGCCGGCCGCACTCGTGCCCGGCTCCAAACTAAATGTTTTTTGAGCTGAGGCAACAGGATTGTCTTTAGGCGCGGGAAGTTCGTGCTTACGATCTTCCGCCTTGATCGCCGCCGGCGACAAAGGATCTTCCTCATCTCGCCCGATCCAAAGCGGCCCTATATCCATCGCCAGCCAAAGTCGCGCAGTTTGCTCAGTATACGTAGACATGATCAGCTCAAAAGTTTTTGCATGACGATTGCGTCTTCACGACCGTCCCGGGTGGGATAGTAACCTTTTCGGCGGGAAATTTCTTGAAAACCGGCGTTGCGGTAAAGATTTCGTGCACGCTCATTACTCTCTCTGACTTCTAAAAACAGCGACTCGGCGCCATGGGCAGCCAACCTCGCCATCACTTCATTGAGTATGAGTTTGCCGTAGCCTTTGCCCTGTTGATCCGGAGCGACAGCAATGGTGAGCAGTTCAGATTGTTCAAAAATCTGCATATAAACCGCCATACCCAAGAGAGACTCTTCTTCTTTTAGGAGTAAGAACGAATGGCCGGCCTTAAGCGAGCTCTCAAAATCATTCCGGCTCCATGCGAACTCAAAAGCGCTCGCATCCAATTGGGCCACCTGATCAATATCATCCGCTGTGGCGCAAGAGAAACGCAATGTCAAAGCTTGACCCCCTGAAGCCGCTCGTTGATGGTAAGCGCAACGTGATCGCGCACATATAAAGGAGCCGCCTTGTCGGGATCTAACCACAAATGGCAGAGATCTTTTTGGCAATCCCTGTACCAATCAATCATAAAAACAGCATTCGGACAGGCATATTCATGCTCAACGCACAAGTCCATTTCATAGACGCCAATTGCCGTGCCCAAAACGAAACCCACCTTATTCTGTCTTAACCAAGCCCCGACTTCTTGAGGCTTAATAAGATGTTCGCTCATGACCGTCTTAAAACCGGAATCTGTTGTTTCATAAATCGCGGCGTAGCATTCGCTCATTCGCGCGTCATTTAAAACAGCAATGCGTGTGGCGCGTTTGCGGTAATGATGCGCCATGGCGGTCAAAGTGGAGGCGGCAAGAAGTTTTTTATCAAACCCATAAGCGAGACCTTGAGCAACGCCGCATGCTATGCGAAGGCCGGTGAAGGAACCGGGACCGGCGCTGAAAATAATGCCCTGAAGGTCATCCAGAGAGGTGCCGGACTGCTTCACCAGCTCGTCAATCCAGGGCAGAAGCACCTCGGAATGCGCGTTGCCGAGCTTTTCCGTGCGATGATAAATATTGCTGTCGACGGCCAAAGCCACAGAACAGTATTCGGTTGCGGTATCAAAAGCCAATAAAGTAGATTTGCCGTTCATTGTCGCTATGAGGAAAAAATAATGGACCATCTTAGCACGGTAAGATGGCCCGGTATGTATAAGCGCGGTTCAGTCGGCACTTAACGCTGAGACTGACTGTCAGGAAGCAAGCCGCTTTCAATAGATGGAGTCTGGTGAAAACGATGATACTCCACATGCATTTCACGGATTTGCTCTCGCATCCTTGCTCTCTCCTCCGGGCTCAGACGATATTTTGCGCGATGGGCGGGCTCGGAACAAGGAGCCGTTCCCATGGGCGAGGCAAAGCGCTTGCGAAATCTTTCATTGGCCGAGGGGCTAAACTCCGCCCGCATTGCCCGGCGCTCCTGGTCGGTCATGCTCCGCCAATAATAGCGCTGCATCTTAGGCGACAAAAAAGGCCATATTTCCGCCCGCTCTTTAGGGGTCATCTCAGTCCAAAGCTTCGGATTATTGTCGGAGGCCGGTGACTGAAAAAGCATGTTATCAACGGACTGGGGAAGATAATAATTATCCTCTGAGTGATGGTGGGAGACGGACATGTAGAACGGGTGCGCAGATGCGCAAGAAGTCAGCCCTGCGCATATTGCCGCTGCAAGAATTCGTAAGCCACCGCTTTTGAGCATTATTAAAAGACCCTCTGCCGACGGAGCGGCACTAGTTTCATACACCGATGATACTAAGGAGATTCTCTTCAAAAAGGTGAAACGAATTTTTAATGGAGTCCGTATTGTGTAATTGAGTGTAAAAAGGCGATTTTTACTCTTTACAAAACAGAGAAATTATTGAAAATATAAATGTAACAAAGGAGTTTAATTGTTCAATCTATTTTTTAAAGTGAGTTACAAATATCATGTCGGAACGTACACCTAAATTACTTGTTGTTGATGATGATCCCCGCCTGCGCGATCTTTTGCGTCGTTATTTAGGCGAGAACGGTTTCCAGGTTTTTGTCGCCGACAATGGCGTCACGATGAACCGCTTGTGGCTTCGCGAACGCTTCGATGCGTTGATTTTGGACCTCATGATGCCGGGCGAAGACGGTTTGCAGATTTTGCGCCGCCTGCGTGAGCAAAAGGATATGACTCCGATCATTATGCTCACCGCCCGCGGTGAAGATGTTGACCGAATCGTCGGTCTTGAGATGGGCGCAGACGACTATATTCCGAAACCCTTTAACCCCCGCGAACTTTTAGCGCGTATCCACGCCGTGCTTCGCCGCCGTCCTGTGGCCGATGCGCCGGGCGCCCCCTCAATGACCGATGAGGTTGTGAAATTCGGTGAATTCGAATTGGACTTGGGCACTCGCGTATTGCGCAAAAACGGCGAGCCTGTGCCTTTGACAACCGGTGAATTCGCGGTGCTCAAAGCTTTTGCCCGTCATCCAAAGCAACCGTTGTCACGTGATAAATTAATGGAAATCGCCCGCGGGCGCGAATACGAAGCTTTTGACCGCTCTCTTGACGTCCAAGTTTCGCGTCTGCGCAAGATGATTGAACCGGACCCCTCCAAGCCCCGTTTCCTGCAAACAGTTTGGGGCGTAGGCTACGTCTTCATTCCTGATGGCGGTCAGGCCAACCAGTAACGCTGAGGTAATTAATAATGTCTTTGAGGTCACCGAGTCTGTTTTGGCGAACGTTTACGTTGCTGATGCTCTTATTGATCATCACAGCCCTCGCGTGGCTTCAAAGCTTCAGGGTGCTTTCCGAAGTGCCTTTTTCCAAGGGCGTATCCCAGCAAATCGTCTCCACTGTTAATCTGACAAGATACGCGTTGATATCCTCTGATCCCGCCACGCGGCCGGATCTGTTGCATATTCTTGCTTACCGTGAGGGCGTGCGGATCATCCCCAAAGAGTTCTCGGACACATGGAAGCCGCTTGAAGCGCAAGGCAGCATCGCAGAACTCATCGAGTCGCAAACAAAAGAGGTTTTGGGCCCGGAAACCATTATCGCCGGTCAGGTCAACGATGAGCCGGGCGTTTGGGTGTCGATGGTCATCGAAGGCGATGATTACTGGCTTTTGATTCGCAGCGACCTGTTGGATCCTCCTTTTGGCACTGCTTGGGTATTTTGGGCGTTTGTCGCTTTCCTGGTCGGCACCATGGGGGCAACAGTATTAACCCAGAGAACAGTGAAGCCTTTGGCGGAACTGAGCGAAGCGGCCAAAAAGCTCGGCCGGGGTGAAAAGCCTGACCCGTTGCCCGAAAACACCAGGACGGCGGAAATTGAATCGGTTAACCGCAGCTTTAACCATATGGTTCAAGAGCTCGAACGCATGGAAGATGATCGCGAGTTGCTGCTAGCCGGTGTTTCCCACGACTTAAGAACACCGCTAACCCGCATGCGGTTGGAGATTGAATTGGCAGATTTGCCCAATGACTCTCGTGATGCCATGGTCAGTGACCTGGAGCAGATGGAAAGCATTGTCAATCAGTTCATGGCATACGCCAAACGCAGCAAACAACCCTTGGAACGTGTCGACTTCGGCGCCACCGTTTACGAAACTATTGATGATATGCGCCTTCGCACAAAAGATGATGTGCGAATTGAGACCAGCATCATGGGCAATCTCTTTGTCATGGCGCATCCGACCGAACTGACGCGAGCTGTTCAAAATCTGCTTGTGAACGCCGACCGTTATGGTCGAACGCCGGAGAGCGGACTTTTGGAACTCAATATTCAAGTTCTTTCACAAGGCCAAGACGCCGTGCTGAGAATCTGCGATAAAGGCGTCGGGGTGCCCGCCGAGGAAATGCAGCGCATCGTGCGTCCCTTTGAAAGAGGTGACACCGCGCGTGGCGGCGCCAAAGGCGCGGGGCTTGGGCTTGCCATCGTGGTACGTGTGGCCAAGCGCTCCGGCGGTCGAATCAAACTTTCGAGCAACCATCCGCACGGCCTTATTGTTGAACTGGTGATGCCGCTGGCTAATAAGCGAAATGAAAAACCGGTCCTGGAAGAGCAAACCGCTCCGACCGATACACTTCTGCCTCCTAAAAAATAGAGCTCCTTAATTGAAAAGCCCGGTTATCCGGGCTTGTCCATTCAAAGAGCTTCCAACAAAGCGACCGCGTGCGCTTCGATGGCCTCTTTGCGTCCCACGGCATCGCATCCCTCGTTGGTCTTCGCTTTAATATTGACGCGCTGCAACTGCACTCCCATTGCCTTTGCCACGGACTCTCGAATCAAAGGCATATGAGGCGCAAGTTTCGGCGCTTGAGCAACAATTGTGGCATCCACATTGACGATAACCCAACCGGCCTTTACCACCAAAGCGACCGCCTCCGATAAAAGTTTGCGGCTGTCCGCGCCTTTAAAGGCAGGATCTGTATCAGGAAAATGACGGCCGATATCGCCCAAACCGGCGGCACCCAAAAGCGCATCTGTTATGGCATGCAACAGCACATCAGCATCCGAATGGCCCAACAACCCTTTTTCATAATCAATGCTGACGCCGCCTAAAATCAAAGGACGCCCCTCGACAAGACGATGAAGGTCGTAACCTTGACCAATTCGAAAACTCATTTCATTTGTCCTTTTTTATTGATTGCAAGTAGTTTCTCACAATTTGAATGTCATCGGGATAAGTCACCTTAACATTAAAGGCGCTGCCTTCAACCACTTTTACGCTTGCCCCTTTGATTTCCATCGCCGAGGACTCATCCGTTACCGCGTTTTGAGCCTCACGCAATGCCTCTATAAGGGTGGCGGCCTGAAAAACCTGAGGCGTCTGCGCTCTGAAGCAGTAAGAGCGGTCAATTGTTTTTTCAATCAGGCCTTTTTCATTGACCCACTTGATCGTGTCACTCACGGGCATTGCGAGAATGGCGCCGTCAACCGCCTCGTTTTCGACAGTTTCAATTAACCGCATAATGCTATTTTTTTCCACACAGGGACGAGCCGCGTCATGCACAAAAACCCAATCATTATCGGCCGGAGCCGCCGCGATGAGACCATTGAGCACCGATTGCGCGCGAGTTTGGCCTCCGCAACGATAAATCTTAACGTCTTGCGCGAAACGGCAGCTGTCAATGTAACTGTCATTTTTTGAGACTATAACGGCTATCCGATCAAATAACTTCATCGCCGCCATGCGGTTGACCGTTACCTCAAGCATCGTGGTCGTGCCGTCCAAGGGGTAGTACTGCTTCGGATAACCGATTTTCATTCGTTCTCCGACTCCCGCGGCCGGAATTAAAAGCAATCTTTCGGACATTTGTGAATCCTCGTATCGGGTCTCTCATCAAACTGTATCTTTTCACGCAGTAAGGATACCAATCCTGCAGCTCAGGATTGTAAAGACGGGACAAATTTTTTGAATAGCCCAAAGGCAGAAAAAACGGCGATAATTACCCCCTTAATAAAAGAGGACGTTATGTTTGAAAATTTACGCGGCAGAATCGACCGAGACATCAGTCATTTAAGTAATAAAGCCAAACGCACGCTCACACTGGGGCCGGCCGGTGAGGACTCATTTTGGCTCGCGCAAGCCGCGATCAAAATGCATGAAGAAGGGAAACTTTTCATCATCATTGCCGACAATGCGGCCCACTGCCTAAGGCTAAAAGACGAGATCCGCTATTTCGCACCGTCCTTAAACGTCGTGTATTTCCCCGATTGGGAAACTCTTCCTTACGACCTGATGAGCCCGCACCAGGATTTGGTCAGCGAACGGCTGGAGATTCTCTACAAACTCTCAAACCGTGATTTAAAATCCGACCGCCTTGATGTTGTTTTACTCACGTGCACGACCGCCTCGCAAAGTATCGCCCCTGTGCAATACCTGTCCGGTCGGGTCTTTTTCTTTAAAAAAGGCGAAGAAATCAATGCCGCGACTTTACGAGAACGGCTTGTGAGCGCAGGCTACCAGAACGTCAGCCAAGTTGTCGCTCCTGGAGAATTCAGCGTAAGGGGCAGTTTGATTGATATTTTCCCGATGGGGGCCGCCACCCCCTTCCGTCTTGATCTCTATGACACGGAAATTGACTCAATCCGCGCTTTCGATCCCGACACCCAGCGCTCGCTTGAGTTGGTGGAAGAAGTCCGAGTACTGCCGGGCCGTGAGGTTCCTGTAGATGCCGATTCCCTGATGAAATTTAGGGCAAAATGGCGCGAAATTTTTACAGGAGATCCGACGAAAGCGATCATCTACAGGGATCTCAGTCACGGCATTATCAATGCCGGCATTGAATATTACTTGCCTTTATTTTTCGATGAGAAGGCTACTTTCTTTGATTATTTAAATACCGAAAACACCCTCATCTGCCTCTTAGGTGACAATGAAGGGGCGCTTAACAGGTTTATGGAAGAAACACAAGGCCGTTATCGTTTTTTAAAGGCAGATGCGGAGCGACCGGTGCTTTCTCCGGAGATGCTCTACCTCAATAGTGAAGCCTTTTTTTCCCACCTAAAACCCTTCACTCGTTTCCAAGGAAAAACTGAACAGAGTCTGCCGCCCGGACGAATTCTTGTCGACCGCAAGGCAGAAAAACCGCTTGAAAACCTTGAACGTCTAATCGCTGAAGAAAAAAATAGGAAGCATCGCGTTTTGATCATGGCGCCGTCAAACGGCAGACGAGAAACCATCGGTCAGCTTTTTGATCGCAACGGTTTAAAAATCCCCTACGCGGAGTCTTTTGTCGACTTTTGCGAGGATGACGAACCGGTGATGCTGACTGTCGGGCCTCTGTACCAAGGTTTCACTGTCGAGGCTGTCACAGTTTTAACCGAAACCGAGCTTTACGCTTCAGCCCCCCGGCGCACCTTACGCCGGCAAGCGCACACAACCAATGTCGACATGATGATCAGGGATCTGGCCGAACTTAAAATCGGCGATCCTGTTGTCCACATCACGCACGGAATCGGCCGCTACGCGGGGCTTGAGACAATTAAAACGGCCAATGGCGAGGAGGAATTTTTACGGCTTGACTACGCCAATGAGGCAAAACTTTTTGTCCCGGTCGCTCAACTTCAGCTTATTTCCCGCTACAGCGGCAGTGACGCCGAGCACGCCCCGCTGCATAATTTAGGTAAAAACGATTGGGAAAAAGCGAAGAAAAAAGCCGCAGAGAAGGTTCGTGACACCGCGGCCGAGCTATTAAATCTTTATGCGTTGCGAGAAAAAAGTGTCGGTCATGCCTTCCGTTTCTCCCGCGCAGACTACGAAGCGTTTGCCGAAAGCTTTCCCTTTGAAGAAACCGCCGATCAACAAGCAGCCATCGAAGCCGTCCTCGATGACATGAAAGCCGACAAACCGATGGACCGGTTAGTATGCGGCGATGTCGGCTTCGGTAAAACAGAGGTGGCTTTGCGAGCCGCGTTTGCCGCTGTGATGGGCGGCAAGCAAGTGGCCATTTTATGTCCCACTACACTTTTGGCCGAGCAACACGCTCATACATTTAAAGATCGTTTTTCTGCCTGGCCCGTCACCGTGGCTGAACTATCCCGCTTCCGAAGCGCAAAGCAAAGCAGCCAAGTGATCGAAGGGCTTGAAAAAGGCACCATCGACATCGTGGTGGGCACGCATAAGCTTTTATCTGAAAAAGTGAAATTCGCACGGCTGGGACTTGTGGTGATTGACGAAGAGCACCGTTTCGGTGTGAGACAGAAAGAAGTTTTAAAGAAGCTTCGCGCCGAGGTTGATGTACTGACTTTGACGGCTACCCCGATTCCAAGAACACTCGCGATGAGTCTTGAAGGCATTCGCTCTTTTTCTGTGATCGCCACCGCTCCGGAAAAGCGTCTTTCCATCAAAACGATTGTTCGCAAAGAAACCCCTGAGGTGATTCGCGAGGCTGTGATGCGTGAGTTAAAGCGCGGCGGCCAGGTGTACTTTTTACATAACGATGTGGCGACAATCGAAAACCGTCGTCAGCAACTCGCTCAACTGATTCCCGAAGCGCGCATTGTGGTCGGCCACGGTCAGATGAACGAGCGAGAGCTCGAAGCCGTCATGCGTGACTTTTATCAGCAGCGCTATAACCTGCTTTTATGCACCACGATTATTGAAACCGGTATCGATGTTCCCACCGCCAACACAATCATCATGCACAGAGCCGATAAATTCGGTTTGGCACAATTGCACCAATTGCGCGGCCGCGTGGGGCGCAGTCATCACCAGGCCTACGCCTATCTGCTCACCCCGGGCAAAGAGGCAATGACACAAAACGCGCAAAAACGCCTTGAAGCGATTCAAAATCTTCAGGATTTGGGCAGCGGTTTCTACCTCTCGATGCATGATCTGGAAATTCGGGGCGCGGGCGAAGTGCTTGGCGAGCACCAGTCCGGTGAAATCGCCGCCGTGGGCTACGATCTTTACAATCAAATGCTCAGACGGGCGGTCAAAAGCATGAGAAATAATGAAACGTTTGATCTGGACGCGCCTTTTCAAGCGATGGCCGAGATCAATCTCCATGCCCCGGCCCTTTTGCCCGCCGATTACGTCGAAGACGTCCACCAGCGACTCTCTTTTTATAAGGAGCTGGCCAGCTGCGAGTCTTTTCATGCAATCGAAACGGTTCGTGAAGCTTTGGGAGACCGTTACGGAAAATTACCCCAACAAGCCAACACGCTGATTGAAACTCACAGGTTGCGTCTGTACTGCCAACATTTAGGCATTGAACGAATTGAGGCGACAGAGTCTGTCATCATCGTCACCTTCATCTCTAAACCGCATTTTGAGCCGATGAAGCTGATTGAGTTGATGCAAAAGAGCCGCAATATGCGGATGATGGGACCGACAAAACTGAAAATTGAGACATCCACTCCCAACATTGAATCACGGTTGGCTTTTCTCAGAGGTTTTGTAAAAGCGCTGGATTCCAAAGGAACTGACGATTGAAACTAATTTACGTCTAAAATAGACCGAAAATATGGAAAATATATGAAAAAGGTACTTTTAGCCGTATCTCTTTGCGCAATGCTGACTGTCCCGTGCGCTTACGCAGCCGGGATCAGTTTTGAGCATGCCCGCGCATTGATGCAGGAACGCGCCGACACACTCAAGATGAGTCGCGCCGATATTGAGCAACGTCAGCAACAGGTTCGCGAATCCCGCTCTTTAAGCGGTCCCAAAATATCCTTGAACGCCCAACAAGTCGAAGGACGCAAAGACATCAATATGTCTTTGGACAACCCGTTATCCTCGCTTTCCTCAAATCCTGCATTGGGACAAATCTTAGGTCCGCAGGCAAGCGCTTTTTTGGGCCAAGATAAGATCAAATTTAATTTTGAAGAAGACATCTCCGGTCCTCGGGCTTCGATTGACATGATGTGGCCGCTCTACACGGGCGGCGCGATCAGCGCTCAACAACAGGCAAGCCGAGCGGCGCTTCGCCAGGCGCAGGCCGCTCTGGATAAAACCCAAGATGAATTGGACAGCCTGCTGGTTCAAAAATATTTTGGAGTGCAGTTGGCCAGAAGTGTGGAGAAACTGCGCTCTGACTTGCTGGCCCAGCAAGAGCGTGACCTCAATCGCGCCAAGAGATTCGAAAAAGCCGGCATGATTGCCAAAATTGAAAGATTAAGCGCTCAAGTCAACCGCGACGCGGCTGAACGTGATTATGTTGCCTCGCAAACAGATCGCAAGATTGCCGAAACCGAGCTGGCCGAACTTCTACGAGAAGAGTCTGTCGGCAAACTCGATACGCCGATGTTCGTGACGCAAGATTTGAAAACTTTGGCTTATTGGCAAGACCTCGCTCTTAGCCACAACCCGATTCTCAAAGCGCTTGACGCGCAGCACGAGCAAGCGCAAATGGGCGTTCAGGCCGCCAAAGGCAGCTACCTTCCCCAGGTCTATCTTTTCGGCCACTACAACATGATTAAGCATTACCTCACGCTGCCGGAGCCTGATTGGATTGCGGGTATCGGCGTGAGTTTTACGCTTTGGGACAATCGTGACCGGTCCGCGCGAGTCGGCAGCGCCCGCGCTCTTGTCAACAAAGCCCAGGCGGCCCAAAGCCAAGCACGCAACGAAATTAACAAAGTGGTCGAAGTCGCGTGGCTAAAAAGCGCTCAGGCGCTAGAGCAATATCGGTTGAGCACAAGCTCCATCGATTTAGCCAAAGAAAACGTCAAACTTCGCGAACGTTCTTTTAAAGAAGGGCTTTCGACTGTCGATGACGTCAATGACGCCAGAAATAAACTCATTGCGGCTCAAGTCGCTCAACGCGTCGCTGCCTACCGATTTGTTGTCGCCTATAGTCTTCTTCACGCCGCTAGCGGTCGAATGATGGATTTTATGAACACCTTTGGTCGTTCCGATATCACGGTAATAGAACAATGACAGATAAAGAAAAAAAGACTATCAGCAAACCAGTGCTTTTAACCGCCGCCGCGGTAGCCTGCGCTGCCGTTCTGGGCGTTGGTTTCTGGATGGGCACCCATCCGGCAAAAGAGCCGCTTTACGGCGTTATGCAGGCCAAAACCGTGGATGTTGCCGCAAAAGTAACCGGCAGGGTTGAAAATCTTATCGCTCGCGAAGGCGACACAGTCACTCCGGGTCAAGTGCTCATGACACTCGATATTCCCGAGATTGAAGCGAAATTGAAAGAAGTGCAGGCATTGAAATCCGCAGCGACCGCTAAAGCCGATTTGGTTGATGAAGGCGCCCGACCTCAAGAGATCCGCGCCGCCAAAGCGCAAATGCTTCGGGCTCAGGCCGGCTTCGATTTAGCGCAAAAAACTTATAACCGTGTTCACGCCCTGTTTCGCGAAGGCCTGATTTCAAAACAAAAACACGATGAAGCGCTTGCCCAAAAGAAAAGCGCGCAGGAACTCTTGTCGGCCGCCCGAGAACAATACGACATCGCCATAACGGGTGCGCGCACACAGGAAAAAGAGGCCGCGGCCGCGTTAACACGTCAGGCGGCGGGCGGTTTGGAACAAGTTGAAAGCCTTGTGAAAGAAAAAAATGTCACTTCTCCCCTGTCAGGTGAAGTCTCACGGGTTTATGTTGAGGCGGGCGAAATCGCCGCCGCCGGCTTGCCTTTAGCAAGCGTCGTTGATCTTTCCGATCAATGGGCTGTTTTTAACATCCGTGAAGACAGCATGCCTCAAATCACCAAGGGAGCGATTTTGACGGCTGAGATACCGGCTTTAGGAGCGAAAAATGTCCGCTTCAAAGTTTACTTTATCAATCCTCGAGGCGACTATGCCACTTGGCGTGCGACCCGCCAGTCAAGCGGCTATGACTTAAAAACCTTTGAAGTGCGCGCCCGTCCCGTTAACCCAGTCGCTGATCTTCGACCCGGCATGAGTGTGATTGTAAATTGAGCATGAGTGTTAAAAAGGCGCTATTGGCCAATATCAAAGAAGAGGTCCAGGCTGTATTGCGCAGTCCCTGGGATCTTGTGATGTTTGTCTTCATGCCGCTCATTTGGTGTTTGCTCATCGCGGGACTTTTCGGACAAGGTCTCATGCGCGACATCCCCGTCGGAATAGTTAACCTTGACAGACAGCCCGAATCCATTGAACTGGAAAGCCGACTGGATGCCATTCCCTCTGTGCGTCTTATTTCCTACAACTCGCCTCTTGAGGCCCAAAGGGCACTTCAACGCACGGATACGTACGCGTATGTGGTGATTCCGGATCGCTGGCTTGACCGAAGCGGCAAACCTGATGCCGCCTCCATCGAGCTTTATTTTCCAAAAACGCTCTATGCCATAGCGACGACTTTGGAACTGGATATCAAGCAGACAATCTTGGCCTATCAGACGGACAAATTTAAAAGGCTCGCCCAAACCGCCGGACTCACCGCCAAACAGGCCGAGCGCGCCACCTCTCTGCTTTCTGTGCACTCTGTGACACTGGGCAATATCGGTTTTAATTTTCAAGCCTATATCCTTCCCACCCTAATACCCGGTATTTTGCATCTGGCAATGACGCTCGCCTTGGCTAGCCGCCTGCTATCCCAGTGGCGTGACCGACGCGTTAAAGATTGGCTTGCCGCAGCCGCCAACAATCCGCTTGTTGCTTTTCTCGGTAAGGCCATTCCCTGGTGGCTGCTTTACTGCCTTTACGGTTTTGCCTATATCGCGATCATGACCGGGGGACTTGGCTGGTGGGTTCAGGGAAGCCTTCCCCTATGGTTACTCGGTTTTGCCTTTTTCATGGCCGTGATGACTTTATTGCCGTTATTTTTAATCGGAGTCTTCATGCCTTTGGGATGGGTGGTTGTTTTAAGCTGTATCGTCGGTTATATCGCACCTATTTTTCCTTACACAGGTTTTTCCTATCCATTGGATTCCATGGCAGAGCCGATACAGTGGCTTGCCATATCCTTCCCTTTAACACACTACTTTAAGTTTCAGGGACAAGTTTGGATTCTCGACGCGCCGTTGATGAGCTCATTATGGACTTTAGGCAAACTCGCTCTTTTTGCACTTTTATGGTTCGCAGCGGGTTACGGTCTTTATAAAAAACGGATCCGTGAGGAAATTGAGCTCGAATCGGAGGGCCGGCCATGAGCGGACTGCGGATTTTCCTTCAAACGATTCGTTATGCGATTTTCTCTCGTGAAAGTTTCATGATTTTCGCGATTGCCTCCCTGTTTTACTTGATCTTTTACGGCTTGCCTTACGATAACCAGGTCATTGTCAAAATTCCGACTGCCATTGTTGACATGGACCAAAGCCGCGCCTCACAGGACTTTACCGATAAACTGCGCTCGGCGCCTGTCATCAAAACCGTGTTGGAAACTGCAGATTTTTCTGAGGCCAAAGAGGCTTTCAGACGCTCCCAAGCCGATGTTATTGTTGTGATCGGTGAAAATTTTTCCAGAGAAATTCACCGTGGGGAACAAACGGTCGTGACCGTTTTCAGTAACGGCGCGCTACCGGTCAAGGGAAGAGCGGTATCCGCGACTGTTCTCACACTTGCGACACAGGAAAACATGACAAACGCGGCCACCCGTCTTGTCGCTCAAGGTCTCAATCCGATATTGGTTAAACAGATGGCAATGAGCCCGTCGCCATTTACTTCCCAGGACCTCTACAACAATATTTCCGGCTACGGCTACTACACGGTTCCGATGGTGGCGATTGTCATCGTTCAGGCCGTCATGCTTTTCGGCATCGGTATTGCCTTGGGCGGGTGGCTCTCAAGTCCCGCCCCCGCGGACTTTTTTAAAGCCGCAATGAGTTCGCCCCGTCAATTCTTGTTCTTGTGCCTGGGCTTTTGGGCTATTGCTTTATTCTGGTCTTTTTTTATTGAGTCATTAGGTCTGTCTGTGCTGACAATGCCGACTCTTTTAAATCCGCCTGCCGCCATTGTCGCAGTGCTTCTGTTTACTGTCTCTTTGACCTCTTTGGCTATTTTCCTTACCTTATGGATGAACACGAACCGTTATGCGGCGGGGTTGGTTTTAGCTTCCGCTCCTAGCGTGTTTTTGTCAGGCCTTGTTTATCCAATGGAAAATTTCGCCGCGTGGACTCTCCCCTTTGCCTGGCTCATTCCGACGACTCCCGCCTGTCAGGCGATTGTTCTGGCCAGCCAAGAAGGCGCGCAAATAGCCGATATCGCGCTCCTGCTTTCGGCAAGCGCGGCTCAAGCCATCGTCTACTCGGTGCTTGCGTATCTGATGCTGAAAAAAAGAATGGCTGAGCGCCGCCTTAAAGAACTCTCTTAGCGCATTCTGTTATTGATCGAGGCAAACTGAGGCTCTTTCATTGACCCCTCAATCACATCAATGCGATGCCTAAGCCAGTTGGTTGATCCATGTTTTTCGTAATACCTGGGGTTGGAAAGGATCGCCGCCAGCCAAACACTTTGCCAATGAGTGAGCCGCCGGGCGCTCACACCGTAGTAATGCCGGGCCGCGGCTTCAACCCCAAAAATTCCCTCTCCGAATTCAGCGATGTTCAAATAGGTCTGCAATATGCGTCCCTTAGACCAGGTAGCATCCATCACCAAAGCCAAAATCATTTCTTGGAATTTCCGAAGGTAGCTTTTCTCGTGAGATAAAAAGAGATTTTTGACTGTTTGCTGGGTAATGGTGGAGCCGCCCGGCGCACGCTCGCCCTCAATCACGTTGCTCATGAAGGCTTCACCCGTGGCTTCCCATTCAATGCCGAAATGGTCCATAAAACGGGCGTCTTCAGCGGCCACCGTGGCACGGACCATATCATTGGAAATGTTTTTTAAAAGAACCGGTTTGTGACTGACTTGCCCCAACCGCTCCCTCTCACTTTCGATATAAGCCGATGTTTCAATGGGGGCAATACTGTACCAGAGCACTTGACCGACATAATAGCCCTCGACAAGAACAACTAGGGCAAGGATAGTCAGACAAAGGGTCTTTACAGTTTTTTTTATCTTCATAAAAGCTTGGCCTACGAAGAAACAACCTGTCTGCCGATCAAGTCATACTCTTGATTAGCCGTGACTTTTACATCAACAATATCACCGGGCTGCAAATGAGAATCGGTGGTGACATAAATAATGCCGTCAATTTCCGGCGCGTCAGCTGTCGTTCGGCCGATCGCCACACCGTCCTCATCTTCAGGCTCATCAATAATGACCTTTTGAACTGTTCCGATCTTGCGACGCATTCGAGCCTCAGAAATTTCTGACTGAACCTGCATGAAGCGATCACGGCGTTCTTGCCTGACTTCATCGGGTAAGGCACCTGGCAAGTCATTGGCGCTGGCCCCTTCAATCGGTGAATAAGCAAAGCAGCCGACTCGATCCAACTGAGCCTCTTTCAGGAAATCCAAAAGGTATTGAAATTCTTCTTCCGTCTCTCCGGGGAAGCCGGCAATAAAGGTCGATCGTATGGTGAGATCGGGACAGATTTTTCTCCAATTTTGAATTCGCTCCAGAGTTTTTTCCGTGGCTGCCGGCCGCTTCATCGCCTTAAGAACTCTCGGGTGCGCATGCTGAAACGGTATATCCAAATAGGGCAAAATCTTCCCCTCAGCCATCAATTCCACCACCTGATCGACCTGCGGGTAAGGGTAAACATAATGCAAACGAATCCACATACCCAACTCGCCCAACTCTCTGGCTAAATCAATGAGACGGGTTTGCAGAGCCTTGCCCTCATCAGTGAAATCAATTTTGTAGCGGCAATCAACCCCATAAGCGGAAGTGTCCTGGCTGATAACCATCAGCTCGCGTACTCCGCAATCCCGTAAGATTTCCGCCTCCCGCAACACTTCTCCGATCGGGCGGCTTACAAGCTTGCCTCTTAATTGCGGAATAATGCAAAAGGCGCACTTGTGATTGCATCCTTCGCTGATTTTCAGATATGCGTAATGAGAGGGCGTGAGCTTTAATCCGGCTTTAGGCACCAAATCCCAATAAGGGCTATGGGGCTGGGGTAAGTGACGGTGGACCAATTCATAGACTTTGTCAAATTCACCGGGGCCGGTAACACCCAAAACATTCGGGCAGACATCGTCAAGATAAGGCGTTCCGTCCAGATGCTTTTTCGCACCAAGGCAGCCGGTCACGATAACGCGGCCGTTTTCTCGCATCGCCTCATTGATCGCTTCCACACTTTCAGCAACGGCCTCATTGAGAAAGCCGCAAGTGTTCACAATCACCAGGTCCGCGTCCGAGTAGGAGCCGACGATTTCATAACCCTCGGCTCTTAATTGCGTCATGATTCGTTCTGAATCCACCAGTGCCTTCGGGCACCCCATGGAAACAACACCAATTCGGGCGAGGTTTGACATTCTTTAACCTTTTATCCAAATCATTGCCGCGTGACGGCCCGTCTTGCCATCACGGCGGAAACTGTAGAAAAGTTCAGGATCGGCATAAGTGCTGTGGCGAGCCTCAATGACATCTTCCACCCCTGATTGCAAAAGCGCCATGCGGGCAAGCGTTGTCAGGGAACAAAGGTATTTGCCATCGCCTTTATCCTTGAAAGCCACTTGAGCTCCGTTAATGGTCTTTTGCATGGCCTGCAGCACATCGCCGCCTGTCTCGAAGTCATCGTCTCCGATGCGGGGGCCCAACCAAGCGATAAATTGAGCATCAGGGTCGGACACTCTTTCACGCAAGCGGGTGATCGTCTTTTGAAGGATTTCTGCGGCTAGGCTCCTCCAGCCGCAATGCACCGCGGCAACCGCGCGCCCATTTTTTTCGGCAATCAAAACCGGCAGACAATCGGCAACCTGAACAACGCAAACAACATTCGGCGTAACAGCGGTGCTGGCATCGGCTTCTTCCTCAGGCAAAGCCGTTTCTGCATCGACCACACGATCACCGTGAACCTGTTTGAGCCACTTGGGATCGGATGGCACCAGCTGCGCGGCGAGATTTCTGTTCATATTCACGCAAACAGGAACATCACCGGTGTATAAGCCGACATTAAATCCGCCAATGCCGTCCTTATCACCGTAAGGACCGGATGAGACTCCGCCTGCGCGAAGCGTCATGAGTGCATCGACATTGTCCGGACGGATATCGTCCCAGTCGGGCTGCAAAATAGCCAAGGCGGGCTTGGTGGTATCGTCAATCATATGTATTCCTATTGTTCAAATACTGTCACCGGCTCGTCCGTCGGACCAAAACCGATCTCTTGCATCAACTGCGCCATATCGTCCGGCGCCGGCACAAACCATTGCATCGCTTCTTTTGTTCTCGGATGCTGCAAACCCAATCGTGAAGCATGCAACGCCTGACGCTTTATGCTTGACAGCGGGCACCCGTCAGGCAGTTTACCCATTTTACCCTTATAAACCGGATCACCGACAAGAGCCAGCCCCGCCCACTGCATGTGCACGCGAATTTGATGGGTGCGCCCCGTGTCCAGTCTGCAGGCTACCCACGAAACGGTCAAGGGAGTTTGACCGACACCGGGCACAGAGGCGGTGTCGACCAGGCGAACATGTGTTTTTGCTTCTTTGGCGCGGGGGCCCTGACCGACACAAAAACGCATCGGCGAGCGAGGATCACGCATGATAGGTTCATCGATAAAGCCGGCCTCGGGAGCCTGACCGTGCACAATAGCCCAATATTCCCGCTTTACGGTGCGGGCCTGAAGCTGCCTGATTAAATCTGTTTGCGCTTGCAACGTTTTAGCGACCACCATCAGACCGGTCGTATCACGGTCAAGACGGTGAACGATACCCGCACGGGGTAAAAGTTTTAATTCGGGATTGCGGGCTAAAAGCCCGTTTAAAAGAGTATCGTCCCAATGGCCGGCCGCCGGATGCACCACCAAACCGGCCGGTTTATTGACCACCAGGATATCCTCATCCTCATACACGACATTCAAGTCCATTTGCACGGGCTTAAAGGCAAGTTCTTCGGGACTGGGCTGCTCGGTCACTTCAATCTCATCGCCCGCGGCGACTTTGGCCCGGACTTTAGCGGCAACCTCGCCGTTGACGACGACCGCCCCCTGTTCAATCCACTCTTGCAGGCGCGCCCGTGACACAGACGGCATGAGTTGAGCCAACACTTTATCGAGACGTTCGCCTGAATATTGGTCATCAACAACAAAAAAAAGCGCTTCTTCAGAAGGAGCTGACATATATTTCCTTAATCATCTACTTGAGTCAAAGGCTGTCGGATCGCTATAATCCGTGAATCAATTGACCGCATTTACCAGAGTCACACCAATGGCATTAACTTTACATCAAATGCGCAAGCGTGCGGCAACCATTATTATGGCCGCCGCGATCGCCGCGGCCGGCGCTGGCTGCACCCAAGTGGAAATCGACCACACTCAGGGCTGGAACGCAGAGCAACTCTATGAAGAAGCTCGGCTGGCCGTCGAAGACGCCGACTGGACTCGGGCGCAAGATTATTACACAAAATTGGAGAGCCGTTATCCCTTCGGCCGTTATGCCCAGCAAGCGCAGATTGAAAGCGCTTACGCGTACTGGCGCGAAGGTGATGTGGATCAATGTGTGCAGGCCTGCGACCGCTTCTTGCGTCAGTACCCCGATCATGCCAACAGCGACTATGTGCTTTATCTGAAGGCGATCGCCACGTTAAACCAACGCGACACGATCTTCACGGCACTGCTCACTCAAGATATTTACGAACGCGATTCTGATGCCGCTCAAACCGCGTTTGACACATTCAAAGAACTGCTTGAGCGCTTCCCTCAATCGCGTTACGCGCACGAGGCCCGTCGTCGCATGCATGAACTGGTTTTGTCTCAAGCTCACCACGAATACAATATCGCCAAGTTCTATTACGATCGGCACGCCTATGTGGCCGCTATTGAACGTGCGCAAAACGTCGTGCGCACATTCCAACAAACCCCCTACTCAGATGATGCCCTGCAGCTCATCCGAGATTGTTACCAACAAATGGGCGTTAAGGACTTGGAAGCTGACGTTGACCGGGTTTTGGCACTCAATCAAAACCGGGAACGCTAAGATACCTACCCTTAAAAAGGCTGCCTTCGGGCGGCCTTTTTAATAGGCGTCATCGGGATTATCAAGAAAAGAGTAAACGCGTGCGAATTCCTGAGTTCTGATCATTGGCGGCAAACTCTCGAGCACGACCCTTCCGTATCGCTTTTCGAGCAATCGATTATCGCCAAAGAGCACCACACCGAAATCATTTTCACTGCGAATCAGACGCCCAACGCCTTGTCGCAACGTTGTGATCATCTCGGGTAACTGATAACTCATGAATGGATTCTTGCCCTGTTGGGCGAACCATTCTTTTTTAGCGCGGGCCACCGGCGTGTCAAATTGAGCGAAAGGCATTTTATCGATAACCACCAGCTGCAGAGCGTCGCCTTTCATATCCACCCCCTCCCAGAAGCTCATCGAACCGACCAGCACGGCGTTAGGCATGGATTTAAAACGCTCCAAAAGCTCGGATTTGGGAGCTTCGCCTTGAACACAAAGTGTGAAATTGGCCCCCATGCGCAGACGAAGCTCGTTGGCGATCGCCTCCATTGATCGAAAACTTGTGCAAAGGAAAAAGGCCCGTCCTTGAGTCTTTTGCAACAAAGGCCATGCGGCTTCAACGAGCTCATGGGCGAAATTGTCTTCAAAAACACCGGGCAAATTTTTAGGTAAATAAAATCTCGCCTGATAGGGAAAGTTGAAAGGACTTTCCCAGGTAAACGTCGGTGTTTTTGAGGATAGCCCCAACTCATTGAGAAAATAGGAAAAATCCGCGGATCCGTCATCTCTGCGGGTTGAGATGGTGGCGCTCGTGAGCACCCAGGCGTTACTCATTTTCGCCCGAGCTTTTGCAAAGGGCTCTGACAGCGACAGCGGGGTATTGGAAAAAAGAACATTCTGATCGGTAAGTCTTAACCAAAGAACAGAAGGTATGCCGCCAACCGTTTTAATCGCTTCGGGATTCGACAAAACGACCTGCCAATCCTGAATTCGCTTATAGAGCTCTTGGGCGCGCTCTGAGAAAAGGTCGCACTCATCGACTGATCCTTCAATGGCTTTGAAAGCCTTGCAGACTTCCGATATTGAATTGCACAACGCCTCAAAGGGTTCTTTGATGGTTTCGGAGAAGTTCTCTATGCCAGCCACTTCAACTTCGGTGTCTATCTCTACACCCAATCCCCGATGAATGCTTTGGTGGACATTCAACGCCGCTTTTTTAATCTCCAAAAAAAGATCGTCCCAGCGGACAACTCCGGGCGCGTGGGCCTTGCCGACTATGCGGCCTTCTTCAGAAAAGTCCTGCAACTCCCACAGAGAAAACATATCCGAGAAGTAATCAATTCCGACATCGGGCAACTTGTGTGCCTCATCCAGAATAATAAGATCAGCGTCCGGCAGCAACTCCGCCATTGTGTCATCTTTGAGGCTTAAATCGGCCATGAAAAGATGATGGTTGACGATGACGATATCGGCCTCGCGGGCTCTGAGGCGCGCCCGGTTCACAAAACACTCCTCATAATGAGGGCACTTAGATTTACCCAAACAATTATCTTTTGTGCTTGTCACCCAAGGCCACAGGGGATCTTTTTCCGGAATACCGGGAATATCGTTTATATCGCCGGTGTCACTTTGATTGGCAAAGTCAATAATCTTTTTTAAACGTTTATAACTGTCAGCCTCAGGCAACAGTCCCCGGTCAACCAACCGATCCAAACGCTCTTTGCAAATATAATTGCCGCGACCTTTCAAAACGGCCACATCGGCATCAATAGCCAACGCGGAGCAGATTCGCCCGGCATCTTTATTGAATAGCTGATCCTGCAGCGTTTTACTGGCTGTTGAAATGATTGTCTTGGAGCGTGACAAGACAGCGGGAACCAAATAAGCAAAGGTCTTGCCTGTCCCCGTCCCCGCCTCAACAACGGCCACGCCTTTTGTATCTATCGCTTCCCCGACCGCTTTGGCAAATTGAAGCTGGCTGTTTCTTCTTTTAAAGCCTTCAATACGGCTGCACAATAGTCCGTTGGCCGCAAACGCTCGGTCGATAGCCGATTCCAATGCGGGCTTCATTAAAAGAAAGAGCCTTTTTGAGATTGTTCTTGCTGCAGTTTTTGAGCTTGCTCACGTTTTTGGCGCTCCGCCTCATAAGCGGCTTTTTTCGCCTCACGTTTGGCTTTTCGCTCTTCAGCCGCCTTCAGCATTTCTGCCTTGCGGTCTTCAGCGGCCTTTACCTTGTCATCATAGGCGGCTTGATTGGCTTGTTCTTGTGACTTTCGAGCATTTTGAGCGGCGATTTTTTCATCGGCGCTTTTAACATCAGCGCGTTTGGCCGGCATAGCTGGCCCTTGAGCCGCATCTGCCTGACGCTGTTGTGACTTAAAAATTCGAATCTGATGATCGGCTTTTCGGATCAATTGATTGGCAATACGCGTTCTCTTGTACAAAACGGTCTCTGCGCGATCTATGCAATCATTGACAAAGATTTTCTTCTGACACAAATAGGTGTGGCCTTCGCGCAGTCTTTGGATGCGCTTGAGTTCTGCCTCACCAATCGCTTTAGCTTTTTCGGCCTCTTGCAGTGTCTTGAATTCCGGATCAATGTAATCAGGGTCTAACGGACTCGGGCCGACAACGCCCGCTTCCCAACCCAACGATTCAGGAGTGATAAACTCCGCATCCTCATCCGGAGCGGCAAAAGCTGATCCCACAATAAAAACGGATAGCAATCCCAAAACAATTCTTTTGTGCATGAAGCCACCTATCTGCATTAGTTGCTCGAATTTTAGATAAGAAGCCCCGCTTTTGCTCATTTTTTTAAAAGAATTCACTAATCTTTTCTTAATTAAACATAAGAAAGAATTTTTTATTTTTTAAAGAAAATTTCAAGAAAAATTTATATACGTTTGTTTTTTCTTTTTATAATGAAACATTGGTTTAACAGACTTTTCAGGAAGTTTTCTATGACTCGTCCCATTCGTATTGCTGTAACCGGTCCTTGCGGCGCGATCGGTTATTCGATCTTGTTTCGCATCGCCGCCGGCGACCTCTTCGGACGCCAACAACCGATTGAATTGCGTCTTTTAGACCGCAACACACCCGAAAGCCGCCTAAAGCTTAAAGGTACAATGATGGAACTGTCCGATTGCGCCTTTCCCCTTTTGGCTGAAATGAACGCCTATAGTGACGAGCGTGAACTTTTTGACGGCGCCGAATGCGTCTTTTTAATCGGCGCGCAACCTCGCAAAGAAGGTATGGATCGATCGGATCTTTTGCGCGTGAACGGTCAAATTTTCCAACGCCAAGGCAAGGCGTTGAATGAACGCGCCTCGCGTGATGTCAGAGTACTGGTTGTCGGCAATCCCTGCAATACAAACGCCTACATTGCCATGCGCAACGCTCCGGACCTAAAGCCGGAATGCTTCTCCGCGATGATGCGCCTGGATCAGAACCGCGCCATGGCGCGTGTGGCGGAAAAACTTGAAGCACCGGTAAGCGGGGTTGAACAGGTTTTTGTTTGGGGCAACCACAGTAACACGATGTATCCGGATATTCGCTTCCTGCGCTACAAAGGTCATCGTTTAAGTGACCAATTTGATCAGAAATGGCAGGAAAATTTCATTAAAGACGTCGCCACCAGAGGCAGCCAGATCATTAAAGCTCGCGGTGCCTCATCGGCCGCGTCGGCCGCAAGCGCCGCGCTTGATCATATGCGCGACTGGATTTTGGGTAGCCAAGGCAAGTGCTGCACCATGGCAGTGCCCTCCGACGGCAGCTATGGTATCCCCAAAGGACTGGTGTTTGGCTTCCCGTGCTTGTGCCCGGGCGAAGCGCGCTACCAGATTATCAGTGACATGCCGATGAACCAGGAAGTACGCCGTCGTCTGGAAATTACTCGCGACGAACTGTTGGCAGAAGCGGACGCTGTAAAAGATTTAATGCCCTAATGAGTGTTGACGAAAAACTCTTGAGCAATCTTTTAAAGGGCGCCAGTGTTCTGCGGCGCCCTTTAAGCGTGCCGCTTTGTGTGATTGACACCAATGTGGCTCTGGATCTGCTTTACTTCTCCGACAGCAACTCCGCCGTTCTTCTGAAATCGTTGCAAAGTCAAGCAACAAAAGCCGTCGGACATTACGACACGTTTTATGAGTTTGCCGATGTCATCTCTCGCAGCCAGTTCAAACTGAGCGATGAGGACAAGAGCGCGCTTTTGATGCGCTGGCTTGGCATTCATGAAATACTTGATGAGCCTCTGGCAAAAGAACACTACTGCAAGGACACTGATGACGATAAATTTTTCAATTTGGCAAAGGCCTGCGGAGCTTCTTTTCTAATTTCCAAAGACAAAAAAGTTCTCAAAGCCAAAAGTAAAGCCAAACGTTTCGGTTGCGCCGTTATTAAACCGGAAAATTTCGTTCTCTAAGACAAATACACCTTGCGGCCTAGATAGCAAAGTGACAAACTTTGTTTATTGATCTAAGGGTGAAAGGAGGTCGCCATGGATTTTCTTTATCGGGACAAATTGCCTAACGCCGCCATTATCAATGACCGCATACGTAAATTCAATCATCTTATTCATGCCGTGAGTCAATGGCGAGAGCCTCCCCTGGACACACAATGGCCTGTTTTGGTCAAAGACAACATCGGCGTTTCAGGCCTTAGAGCAACCGCCGGCAGCTACGCACTCAAAGAGCTCAAAGCCGATGACGCCTTTTGTGTAAAAAAATTGCGCGAACATGGCGGCCTTCCTTTCGGAAAGACCACTATGAGTGAATTGGCCGGCTTTTTGAGCACGAAAATGCCTCCCGGTTACTCTGAATTGGGCGGTCAAGGAATCAATCCGATCGACTCCTCACTTTCTCCCGGAGGCTCAAGTTCCGGCTCGGCCATCAGTGTTGCGGCCGGTTTTTGCCATAGCGCCATCGGCACAGAAACCCACGGCAGCATTGTTATTCCCTCCATGGCCTGCGGAATTGTTGGAATTAAACCAAGCGTGGGTTTGGTTTCAAGACAAGGCGTTGTACCGATTTCCCATTCGCTGGATACGCCGGGCGCCATGGCTCAAACGGTCGGGCAAGCCGCCAAGCTCCTTGAAGCGCTCTGCGGACAAGATCCGCAAGACGAAGCTACCGCCATATGCCCCGACCATGTAGATTTCCAAACTGCGCTCGGTGAAGATAAAAAAGCAATCAAACTTGCCCTGGCCATACCCGACTATCGTGCCTTTGATGACGAGGAACGTTGCGTTTTGAAAAAATTCATCGAGACAGCACGTCACCACAATATTGAAATTGTCGAAGTCCCTATTAAAAATGTGGAGACCAACTACAAAGTGATTTCTTCAACAGAAATCCAAAAGGACTTTGATAATTTCCTTGCGAAATACGGGAACGGGAAAACTCCGGGCTGCTTTAAAGATTTAGTCAAAATATACGAAATGCGTGCGCAGCACCACCCGTACGGAATGGACCGTCTCACGGGGGCTTTGGCCTTTTCGGACGACTTAGAAAACTCAATATATAAAAATGCGCTGCAAAACGGAATCACCAATTGCACCGACGCCATCGATCTCACACTAAAACAGGCTCAAGCCGAAGCCATTATTTGCCTGGGGTTTACCTCCTGGTGGGCGGTCGGCCGAGCGCCATATGTGGCCCTGCCCCTTGCGCAGCGCACCAACCATGCAATGATAGGGATTACGGTGGGCGCGAGACGCCTGGAAGACAGAAAGGTTATTGATATTGCCGCAAGAGTGGAAAAAGTTATCGGTCAAATGAACCGATAAAGAAAAACGCCGCTTGCCGCGGCGTTTTCCCACTCAGAGTTTCGTCATTGCACCCAGAAATTGAATGACTATACAGGCTGCCATCACAATCAGTGCGATAGCTATTCCTATTTGCATAATTCGCTTAAACATTTAGTCCTCATCCGTTATTTCTGCAGGCGCTACTGTATCGATTTTTTTATCGCCGGGCAACTCCTCCACATTGCGAAGCTTTCGACCCATGACGTTAGTGCGTGTTCTGACTCCCGCAATGGCGCTCTTGACTCCGTCAACACGTTTTTCCATCGAATCGAGCGCTTGGGCAAATTTCATGAATTCACTCTTAACCTGTCCCAATACTGTCCAGACTTCGGCGCTGCGTTTTTGTATTGCCAGAGTTCTAAAGCCCATTTGAAGGCTGTTTAAAAGAGCGCTCAACACTGTGGGCCCGGCCACGGTAATTCTGAAGTTGTTTTGCAACTCTTCAATCATGCCGGGGCGTTTTAAGCACTCTGCGTATAACGACTCACTCGGTAAAAACATCACGGCAAATTCTGTCGTATAAGGAACTTCGACATACTTATCGTGAATTTTTTTCGCTTCGGCCTTAATTCGGTTTTCAAACGCCTTCGCGTGACGCTCGACTTCTTGAGCATCCCCGGCTTCACGGGCATCCTCAATTTTTTGATAATCTTCGATCGGGAATTTTGAATCGATCGGCAACCAGACAAATTCTCCGTCGTTCGCGCCCGGCATCTTGATAGCGAACTCCACCCTATCGTTGCTGTTGGGACGGGTGGCCACATTTTCCTCATAGTGATTGGGAATAATATTGGCGAGAATTGCGCCCAACTGTACTTCACCGAAAGTGCCTCTGGTCTTCACATTGGTGAGCACTCTTTTTAATTCCCCAACTTGGCCCGCGATCGCACGCATTTCACCCAGCCCGCTTTCAACATCTTTAAGGTGCGAGGCGACCTGTTTAAAGCTTTCCGACAGACGCGACTCCAAGGTTTGCTGAAGTTTGGATTCAACTGTCTGGCGCATCATCTCCAGTTTCACGTCATTGTTGTTTTGAAGCGCCTGCAATTGCGAGTTTAGCGTGCCCCGTATGCCAGACAATTCCTGATTGATACCGGCGGACAACTGCGTGACCTGTGTTTTTAAAGCTTCACGGGCTTGAAGCTGAAGTTCCGTGTTGCCATGATTCATTTTTTGAATTAAATCGGCAAAGGCAACCATGTTTTGATTTTGAGATTGCGCCAGCCGATTCATCGAGTCATTCATTTCGATACGCAGCTGCGTGTTCCCTTTTTGCACACTGTCGTTGACCGACAGCTGCATATTTGAACGAAGCTCTCGGGCGTTATCCTGCATTAAACCGGTTAAAACCTTTAACAGTTCATTTTGATTTTTTGTCCTATTGTTGACAATGAAAATTAACAAAACTATCAATAGAAAAGTAAAAAAGGCGAAAATCGACCCCCATAATCCCAAGGGCGATTGAGATAAAGTCTGGATAAAAGAGGACATCACAAAAAAAGGAGCATTGTTAATAATGCTCCTAGTATAAACATCCGAGGGTTTTTAGTGAGAAGTTAAAGAAATTCTTGAACGCGAAAATCAAACTAATTGTTTAATTCGTAATGGATCAAAAATTTTGCCAGGAATTACAAACATGAAGAACTTTTCATCTGCTTCCAATTTCAGCCGTTTCGTGCGTCAAAAATCGGAATGACAACGTCGTAATTCGAAAAGCCGTCTTTAGGCAAACATCAGAAAAATTCGACTAAAGCATTTGCCTAAAAACCTATCTACCGATTCGAACTTCCTAACACATAGGTAATTATTTCCATCTGGCGCAAGAAATATGGGTTATAGGTTAGTCTTGCGTAAGGATGTCCATCCCTATTTTCATTCCAGGAGCCGTACCAGACATGCTTGCCTTCGTGACACATTTTCAAAAGGCGCTCATCTTGCCCACGCAAACAGAACCGTTCTGCCGCTTGAATGCCATAATTCGGATTATCCGGTGAATATACAAGCCCTAAATGGGAAAAGCTTCGGATCCTATATTTCGGTAAATGATCGGTTAAAACCGTTAAACGGCGGTCGCTCGCGATGGTCCCTTCGGGCAGCGTGTCTCCATACCAAACAAAACGAGAGGCCGAGCTCGTAAACTGTTTTTGCATCAACGGTAAAAGTTCTTGTGTGTTCACGATGCTGTCGTGTTCAGCCATGAAAACCAACACCGGTTTATCATAAGGCGCCCCCGACACCCTCAAAATAGCGGAATCCATAGACTCTTTGAATGTTTCAAGCGCCTGAAGAGGAACCGTTCTGTATCGGAAAGGCGTCATGCCGCCGGAAGATTCTTCCGGTGTCCGGAGCCAATCCATAAACAAATGCACAAACGGGACGAAATGCACGAGACTTGTTCGCACGCTCAACGCCGGCGAAATCAAAATCAATCCCTGCACTTTAGTGTTTTCGTAAGCCTCGTGCACGGCAAGGTTGGCGCCGGTAGAAAAACCGGCCAGATAAACCTCTGAGACATCCTGAGCCAAAAGGCGTGTCTGCTCATCAACCAAACGGTCCCAGTCTTTAAAGTTTACGGGCAACATGTCTTCAGGCTTGGTTCCGTGTCCGGGCAACACCACCGTCCGAACTAAAAAACCCTGATCAGCTAAATAGTGAGCGATATCTACAAAATTGTAGGGGGAATCGGTAAAACCATGAATCATTAAAATGCCCTTACCGTTGGGCTTCTTAGGCTTAATCTCAAAAGGAACCTGATAGGACAGCTCTTGCTGATGATTACCGGTGACAAAACGTCTGTGCTCGTTGATCCAAGCTGTGGTTTCCGTCACATATTGGCTAAAACTGCTTTGCCCCAAAGGCATAACATCGCGAGGTTCGTTATCAGGGAAACTGACGCAACCGACTAACGACAAAGTCAAAAGCGACGCGGTAAAAGAAACGGCAAGAGTGCGCCCACTGAAAAGAAATTTACGATCGATCATGATTCCAGCCCCAGACAATTTCCTGCTTGATGGTACAGAAAATCCTTCCATATTGCTAGAGAATCGTTGGCTTGAATGAACTTATTGATTTGTAAGGAGTTGTTTGGCGGAAGGGGTGGGATTCGAACCCACGAACGCTTGCGCGTCGGCAGTTTTCAAGACTGCTGCATTCAACCACTCTGCCACCCTTCCAACAGATGAGAGATCGCTATTTTAACGAAACCTTTTGAGTACGACAAGATATTTTGAAAATCTTTTATCATTTTGGTATCACTAGAGGAGGATTTCTCATGGTTTTTGAAATTAGCCCTGATCAAGTTCAGGAAACAATTAAGACTCACGCTCTTTGCTTGGTTAATTTCGGCGCTGAATGGTGCATTGACTGCCGCAGAGCCGCTCCTTTTTACAAAAAGTTTTCCGAAGAGTTCACAGATGTTTACTTCACCCATGTCAATGTCGGAGATCGGGATGGAGAATTGCGTCAAGAATTGAGGGATCTATACAACATCGGTCATATTCCGACAATGATCTTCTACAAAGATGGGCAGGAAGTCGATCGCATCGTTGAGGTGCAGACCCCCGGAGAACTTAAAAAGTTCATCGAACGCTGTAAAGCTTAATTTTTTTCGTCTAGGGCTTGAAATTTACGAAATCACCAGTATAATTTCGAGCCTACGACACATCACCACGGAAGGGTGGCAGAGTGGTTGAATGTACCGCCCTGGAAAGGCGGCGTACGGTTATCCGTACCGAGGGTTCGAATCCCTCCCCTTCCGCCAAAACACTGTCCCATCCAGTCTCAAGCTGTATGGGATTTTTTGTATCTATAGTGATTTTCCCTTATATTTCAAGGGATTCAATCGTATCGTCCTGTTTCAAATCATCTTATATAAGCGCATATTGTTTGGTGTACAAGTTGGTGGGTAAATAATAGAATTATTCGTAATCACTGATTTTGGTGGGAATTTTTAAGGAGGGTGGTAGGCCTAAAATCATTCAACCCCTAACGGCCTTGGAAGTAAAGAACCTTAAACAGAATGGCGTTCATGCATTGGGAGGTGTTCAAGGACTATGTTTGCGCATTAGAGGCAACCATCGCGCTTATATTTTGCGCTACTCATTTGATACTAAGCGCCGTGAAATCACTCTTGGTTCATTTTCAACAATCACCATTAAAACAGCTAGAGACAGAGCCAATGAATATCGAGCCATGATTGAAAGAGGTCTAGATCCCATTGAGTTTCTTCAGCGGCAACTTCTGATGCGCCAACAGGAACAAAGAGTTAAAGAGCTGTCAGAGCTTACATTCAAAGCTGCAGTTGAGCGCTATGAACTCTATCAGGATAGGCTCAATGCTTGGACTAGTGAAGATGAAAAATCTCTGTTCCTAAGCAGGCTAGGTAATCACATCCTACCCAAAATTGGAAACATGCCTCTAAATGAAGTTCATGCCAAGGATATTGCAGAGGTCTTATTGCCCCATTGGACTGAACATCCTGCTCTTGCAAAAAAGCTTCGCCAAATTGTTCGTCAGATTTATTCTTGGGCTAAAGCCAAGGAACTTCTCATTGGAGATAATCCAGTTGACAATCAGGTTCTTCAGCACCTACTGCCAAGGTGCCCTAAAACTGTTAGACATCATCCAATGCTTGAAGTTAAAGATGTGCCTCGTTTTATGAAGCAGTTGCATGAATGTCCAAGTATCTCAGCAAAGTGTTTGGAGTTTGCAATTTTGACAGCATCACGTTCTGGTAATGCTAGACATGCGAAGTGGTCTGAAATTGACTTTGACAAGTGTCTTTGGATTATCCCCGCTGATAAGATGAAGGTGAAAACACATGACCATATAGTGCTCTTGAGCAACCAGGTTATTGATCTTCTACGTAGCCTTCATGAGCATCAACTTTCAATCTATATTTTTACGTCTCCAGTTGGGAATAGTCACCTTTCAAGTGGCTTGAAATAAGGTTGTAGATTCGGAATTTTGATTCTCACTTTTTTAAAATACTTGACAGAAATGAGGATCAAAA
>CATVXH010000016.1 GCA_958347955.1 uncultured Sutterella sp. | reverse complement strand
CATGGTCGACGTGACCGATCGTGCCCACGTTCACGTGGGGCTTGGTGCGTTCAAACTTGCCTTTTGCCATGGCGAACTCCTGAACCTTTTATTTATGAACAATAAAAATCCCGAAAATTCGAGACTGAAAGAAAACTGGTGCCCATGACGCGGATCGAACGCGTGACCTCTCCCTTACCAAGGGAGTGCTCTACCACTGAGCCACATGGGCTAAATACTTGGGATTGTCCACGATAGTGGAGCGGGTGAAGGGAATCGAACCCTCGTCGTAAGCTTGGAAGGCTTCTGCTCTACCATTGAGCTACACCCGCCTTAGCTACAACTGCAATTCGGCCATTACCCAACTGCAATTTCACTATTGTCTGACTCCTAAGAGTCAGCGCTGGTGGAGGGGGATGGATTCGAACCATCGTAGGCGTAAGCCAACAGATTTACAGTCTGCCCCCTTTAGCCACTCGGGCACCCCTCCGTAGCGAGAGTGGCATTATGTAGGGTTTTAATTTAAATGTCAAGCTATTTTGAAAAAAAACTTTTATCTTTTTAAAACTGAGTAACCACCAAAGCTAGAAGACCCCCCAACATCATGTAGGTTGCAAGATCCGACAACTGCCTCAATAGCGGTTTTTCATTTTCTAACTCATCTTCTATTTTCATCATTTTATTTCTGAACTCGTCAAAACTTCCGTTAAAGTTCTCCCAATCAAACAACTCTTTTGGCGTTCGAAAATAGGCAACTATCATTTTCAATGACGCGCCGAATAAAATAAACGCCGCGCCCACCGATCCGCCCTCAAACAGCGCCATTCCGATACCCGCCATCGGCGCTGACAAAGCGATCAGCAACATTTCAAAAGTTGATCTTTTCATAGATTTTTCTCACTTTTACGCGCTACACTTTGGCAAGTCTTGGAAGTTCATATGTTCATTTCTTTTTCAGAACCTTCCACCATTATCGGTTTGTGCGCTGTTGTTCTGCAAGTCGCACTGACTGTCGGTGTCGTTTTACGAGTCATGCTTACCCGTCACCCTCCGGGTAGCTCTTTCGCATGGATTTTACTTACCGCCATCCTTCCTTACGCGGGATTCATTCTCTACCTCCTGTTTGGTGAAAGGACACTGGGCCGATGGCATGCCAGAAAACTGCGAAAGGAAATGCGTAAACGTCGTCAAATCTTTCGACACATTATGCGCACGGAAGCCATGGCTCCGGAGGATTACAGGGACATATCAAAACTGGCCACACGACTGGGAAAATTCCCGCTCACCAAGCTTTCTTCACTCCGGCTTCTTGATGATTCCGATGAAACATTAACTTTGCTTATTCGTGACATTAACAATGCCAAAGAGCTCATCGCCATGGAGTTTTACATCTGGGATGTTGGCGGAAAAGCTGACGATGTTTCGGCCGCACTTATTCGCGCTGCCAGGCGCGGTGTTCAGTGTTACATTTTAGTGGATGCAATCGGTTCATCGCGGTTTTTATCAAGCGATTGGGCAAAAATGTTTCGTTACGAGGGGATACATCTTGAAAGCGCCCTCCCAGTTTCCATTTTCAGTGCTCTTTTGTCGCGTGCCGATATTCGCCTGCATCGGAAAATCGCTGTCATTGATTACCGAGTTGCTTACAGCGGAAGCCTAAATATGGTTGATCCTCACTACTTTAAGAAAAACTCCAATGTTGGGCAATGGGTCGATGCCATGGTAAGAGCGAAAGGTGAAATTGTTGCAAGTCTCTACCACCTGATCCATTTTGACTGGAAAGTGCTAACGGAATCTGAACTTCCTTTTCCCGAGTTTAAAGATCAAGCCATTCACAATTTTGACGCCCCGGATCAGGCAACCGTCATGATTGTGCCCTCAGGTCCCGGAACAACAAATGACGCAAATCAACGGCTCATTCTTGAAGCCATTCATCGCGCGAAACGTCAGGTGGAAATTGTTTCGCCTTACTTCATTCCTGGAGAGGCCCTGGCTCTAGCTCTGCAAAATGCAGCCATCAAGGGCGTGCATGTAACACTAATTCTGCCCGAGAAAAGCGATGCCCCCATGGTCAACTACGCTTCTCATCGTTATTTCGATGAGTTGCTTAAATCAGGTGTTCGTATCCTACTCTACAAAAAAGGGATGCTCCACACAAAAAGCATCACAGTGGACGGGGAACTTTCCCTTTTTGGCACCGTCAACATGGACATGCGTAGCATGCACCTGAACTACGAATTGATGTTGCTAGTTTTTGATAAAGAATTCAGTCAAAAAGTCTCTACCTTGAATTCAAGCTATGCTGAATTTTGTTCTGAAATCAATTTGTACCTTTGGTACAAACGCTCCGTCTGGGAACGCATGAAAGAAGGGGCAAGCTACTTGCTCTCGCCCCTTCTCTAAAGACAATGATTTTACGAATCGTCCCTCTTTCGCTCCTCAACAATCACCGCATCCTCAACAGACTGGCGTTGTGAGCGAAACCTCATGTGACGAGCCCGCATTCCCTCTTCCTGTTTCTGCTCTCTGACGGGTTCGCTGTCCGGACGCACATCGGGGTTTATGCGCATGCCTTGCTGTCTTTGATAGAGATTATCTAAGGGATTGCCGTTGATCCAACGATAAATCAATCCCCCAATCACCAAAACAGCGATCACCCCCAAAATTATCAGAGTAATAGCTCCAATAACTGGTAAAAGCAGCACGCCCAACCCAATAACCGCAGCCAGCACACCAATGCTGACCAAAAAACGCAACAACGGATTTTGAGGTTGCGGATTGCGGGGGCCTCCCCGATAGATGTAAATGGGCATTATCTTTTTCTTTCCTTATATAAATTTGTCTGTTTCGTCCCATAATTTAACGGTAAAGCAAAAACTTTGCGAACGAAAAGTGTCGATTTTTTGCCGAACGTAAGATTTTCAGCGAAAACAATTTCTCATTTTTACCCTTTATATCCTCAGGTTGTTCCTTTTTTGCATCCATCGCTGAAAACACTTAGAAACAATTTTCAGGACCTGCTTTTCTTTTTTTTCAATTTTCACACCAAAAGGTTCGCAAATTTTCCCGTTTTTAGCGAAAATTACGCCAATCATGAATACGAATACTCTATCAAACAATAACTTGCCCGACGTTCAGTCGAGTACTGACCCCCGCAATATCGCCATTGAATATGTCGGAGTGCGAGGGGTTGAACTGCCTGTAACGGTGAAAAGCGCCGGCGGAATACAACCGACAGTGGCGCAGATTTCTATGTTTGTCGCCCTTCCCGCCGAGCACAAAGGCACGCATATGTCTCGTTTCCTTGGGCTGCTTAAAGAACACGATCAACCATTGTGTAAAGACACTCTCGTCGAACTAATGGACGATATGCTTAAGGCTCTTGAGTCACACGCCGGTCGAATTGATTTCGAGTTCCCATTCTTCGTTAACAAACAAGCACCTGTCTCTAAATTGGACAGCCTTATGAATTACCGTGTCCACTATCGTGTGGAAAGTAAAAACGATCAAACTTGGGTAACGCAAACAGTTACAGTCCCGGTCACCAGTCTGTGCCCTTGCAGCAAAGAGATCTCTCGGTACGGAGCCCATAATCAACGCTCCCACGTCACAATCGCAGCCAAGCTCAAAGGCGATCTTTCGCTTGAGCAACAAATCCGATATGTTGAACAAAGCGCATCTTGTGAGTTGTGGAGCCGTTTGAAACGCGTCGATGAAAAGTTTGTCACAGAGAAAGCCTACGAGAACCCCAAATTTGTTGAGGATCTTGTGCGCGATGTTGCCGGCGCCCTCAATAGTGACAACAACATTGAGGCCTATTGCGTGCAAGCAGAAAATTTTGAATCCATTCATAACCACTCGGCCTACGCGCAGATTTCGCGAGGAAATATGAACTGATGGATTCTTGGCCTTTACCCATGAAATACTTGGGTAGGGTGTATTGTGTGTTGAATGACTTTGCTAATGACTGAAAAAGCATCATGCTAAACGATCAAAAAATAGCGATCTTGTCGCTTTTTAACGAAGCGCTCAATTCTATGGGCGTTGCTGAAACCTCTGTTTTGCTGGAGCGTCCTAAGGTTGCCGCTCATGGCGATCTGGCCTGCAATGTTGCTATGCAACTGGCTCGTCAATTAAAGAAAAACCCTCGAGTTATTGCCACTGAATTGATCGAAAAAATTCAGTCGTTACCTAAGGCCTCTGAACTTATTGAGACCTTTGAAATTGCCGGCCCAGGCTTCATAAACATGCGTCTAAGCCAACAAGCGAAAACATTCGCGCTCCGTGAAGTCCTTCGATTGGGCTCTGAATTCGGTAAGAACAACGAGCACAAGGGCGAAAGTATTTTGATCGAATACGTCTCGGCAAATCCAACGGGTCCTTTACATTTGGGACACGCCCGTCAAGGCGCTTTAGGCGATGTGCTCTCAAATCTGATGAAAACACAGGGCTGGAATGTGTGCCGCGAGTTTTATTACAACGATGCCGGCGTTCAGATTCAAACATTGACGGAATCTGTGCGATTACGCATCAAGGAACTTCAAGGCGAAACGATTACTTTCCCTGAAAACGCATATCAGGGACTCTATATCAAAGACATCGCACGAGATTTCCTTAATAAAAAAACTATCCGCACGCGCGATGGTCAGGAAATTACCGCCAGCGGAGACGTCGAAGATACGGCAAGCATTCGGGCTTTCTCTGTCGGTTATCTCAAAAATGAGCAGGACAGTGACTTAAACGCCTTAGGCGTGTCTTTTGACAATTTCTATTTGGAAAGCTCCCTTTATTCTGACGGCTTGGTTGACCGCGCAGTCAATGCCCTGATTGCTTCCGGCCATACCTACGAACAAGACGGTGCTCTTTGGCTTCGCACAACAGACTTTAAAGAGTTTGGTGATGACAAAGATCGTGTCATGCGCAAAAAGGATGGACACTACACCTATTTCGTTCCTGATGTCGCCTACCACTTGAGCAAATTTGAACGTGGTTTTATTAAAGCTGTAGACATTCAGGGTTCCGACCACCACGGCACTACTGCGCGCGTCAGAATCGGCGTTCAAGTGGCGGGGAAACAGCTCGGACTCAATGTGCCAAAGGTTTTCCCTGTTTACGTGCTGCACAAAATGCTCAAAGTCATTAAAAACGGTGAAGAAGTCAAAATGAGCAAGCGCTCAGGGACTTATGTCACTCTGCGCGATCTTGTCAGCTGGGTTGGACGCGATGCAGCTCGGTTTTTCCTGGTAAGCCGCAAAGCTGACAGTGAATTTGTATTTGACGTCGATCTGGCTTTGTCTCAATCGGATGAAAACCCCGTGTATTACCTGCAGTACGCTCATGCACGTATTTGCTCGGTATTAGCTCAAGCAGCAGAAAAAGGCTTCACAGTTCCCAATGCTGCGAGCGCGGCAGACGCCAATCTCTCTGCTTTGTCAGATAAGTATGCTCAAGCCTTGATTGCCCGCATTAGCGAGTTCCCGGAAACACTAACAGTGGCGGCAAAAGAATGCGCTCCGCATACGTTGTGCTTCTACCTCAAGGATTTAGCGGGTGATTTCCACGCTTTTTATAACGCTGAACGTGTGCTCGTTGACGACGAAAACACGCGCAACGCACGCCTGCTGCTATTGCTTGCCGCTCGTCAAGTACTTAGAAACGGGTTGGATTTACTTGGCGTGAGCGCACCGGAAAAAATGTAAGGATAAGTTATGCCAGTGACTCAAAAGAAAGGCTCTTTTTTCCTCGGTACGATGGTGGGTTTTCTTATCGGTTGCGCCGCCAGCGCCGCCTTGGCTCTGTTTATCACCAACGCTCCAATTCCCTTTGTCGAAAAAGTGCAAAAACAGTCCACGCCGGTTGACGCTGCCGCTCTTGATGGCAAAGACCCGAACGCCGCATTGTATGATTCCAATACACGAGGGACACCAGCCGATGATGCGCTCTCTGCCATCAAAACTGTTCAGGCTCCCACAGCTCATGAACAGGCTGATGAACCCGTTAACGCCGCCGACCAAACTACTGGCGAAAGCTACAGCATCCAGGCCGGTGCTTTCCGTAATGCCAAAGACGCCGAAAAAATTCGCACCGAGCTGGCCTTTATCGCACTCGAGGCAGACGTTGTTAAATCCACCGACGCAGGCATTACCCTTTATCGCGTATTTCTTGGCCCCTTCGATACGGCCAGGGAAGCTAATGAACTACAACAGCGCCTGACATCAAACGGTTTTGACGCCATGGTGATCAAAAATAAATGAGACAACTTATAAGTGCGGCGCTTGTCTGCGCGCTGACATTGATCGGTGCGCAGACGCTCGCCTCTCAGATTACCGACGGTAAGGATTACCGAACACTCAATCCTGCGGTGACAACCTCGGGAGATACGATTGAGGTTATTGATTTTTTTGCTTATACCTGCGGACACTGTCTACGACTGGCTCCAATGCTGGATGAGTGGCAAAAAAAACTGCCTCAAGATGTCACATTTCGACGTGTTCCTGTCGCTTGGGAGCCTGCCACGCAGTTTCTTTCTCGAATTTTTTACACATTTGAGGCACTCGGTCGACTAGAAGACCTGCATCCTGTTTTCTGGCAAGACATCATGCACGGCAATATCACCAGCGAAGCAGATCTGCAACAATGGCTCCAGTCTCACAAAGTCAACCTCACGGAATGGAATAAAACCTACCAGTCTTTTTCCGTGACTATGAAAACTCAGCAGGCGTTTCAAACTTGGCAAAATTACCGTCTAGATGCCACACCTTACGTTGCCGTTGGCGGTAAGTATTTAACGGCGCCCCATCTGGCCGGCTCGAGACAAAAAACTATTGAAGTGCTCGATAAACTCATTGAACGGGAACGCCAATTTCGTCAAAAAAACTAACGTAGGCACATCATCATGCAAATCGATTCTTCCATCTTCAAAGCTTACGACATTCGCGGCATTGTCGATAAAACCTTAACTGTTGAGGCTGTTCGTGCTATCGGCCAAGCCCTCGGAGCCCTGGCCCAAGAAAAACAGGTCGATACTCTTTGCGTCGGCCGTGACGGACGTCTCTCCGGCCCCAAACTCTCCGAAGCACTGATTAGCGGCATCACCGACATGGGCATTAACGTCAAATCTATTGGAATGACTCCCACCCCAGTGCTTTACTTCGCGACCTTTATGACCCAAACCGGTTCCGGAGTGGCCGTTACTGGTAGCCATAATCCTCCTGAATATAACGGGTTAAAAATGATGATGGCCAAAGATACCCTTTTCGGTGACGGTATCCAGGCACTTCACGAAAAAATCGATGCCGGCATTACCCTAGCGTCAAAGAAAGGCGAAGTTGAGGAAATTGACGTAGTCACTCCCTACCTAGCCAAAATTACCTCTGACATTAAGCTTTCCCGTCCTATGAAGGTTGCCATTGATTGCGGCAATGGCGTTACCGGCCCTGTGGCAATGGAACTTTTTAAACGTTTGGGCTGTGAGGTGACACCGTTATTTACAGAAATTGACGGACACTTCCCCAATCATCACCCGGATCCTTCTAAGCCTGCCAATCTGACACAACTGATTGAAACGGTTAAAACCACAGATGTTGAGTTAGGCCTGGCTTTTGATGGTGACGGTGACCGTCTCGGCGTTGTAACGAAATCCGGTCAAATCATCTTCCCGGATCGCCAGATGATGCTTTTCGCCGCTGATATTCTTAAACACATCCCCGGTGCACCGATTATCTATGACGTGAAATGCACGCGCCGTCTTGTGCCATGGATTAAAGAGCATGGCGGCATACCCACAATCTGCCGAACCGGCCACTCATTGGTGAAGGCAAAATTAAAAGAAACTCAAGCTCCGTTTGCCGGCGAAATGAGCGGACACCTGTTCTTTAATGATAAGCGCTGGCCAGGCTTTGACGACGGGCTGTATGCCGGAGCACGTATGTTGGAAATTTTGTCCCGCTCGAACAATCCCTCAGCTGTTTTGGAATCGCTGCCGACTGCGCTCAACACGCCTGAGCTTCATATCGAAATGCCCGAGGGAGAAAATAAACGCTTCGTTGAAAAACTTCAGAAAGAGTTGCATTTTGAGGATGCCAGTGATGTTATAACCATTGACGGCATTCGAGTGGAGTGGGAAGACGGTTTTGCGCTTGCTCGTTCTTCTAACACCACTCCCGTGGTTGTTTTGCGTCTAGAAGGTGATACCCAAGAGGCTCTCGAACGCATTAAAAAGCGCTTCGGTCAAGCCATTAAATCCGTTGATTCCAGCGTTGTTTTACCCTTTTAAGGCCTGATCATGTCAATGAATGTATTTATTACAGGAGCGTCCAGCGGCATCGGCGCCGCTTTAGCGCGTGAGTTCGCTTCCCGCGGGGCAACATTAGGTCTGATGGCAAGGCGCCAGGAAGCGCTTGACGATCTGATCAAATCCCTGCCAAACAGCGATCGTCATTACAGCTATGCCTGTGACGTCACCGATCGAATGAAGCTGATTGAATTGGCAAGACAGTTTGACAACGCTGTCTGCGGGGCCGACATTGTCATCGCCAACGCCGGTATCAGCGTCGGTGTTAAAACACAGTATTTTGAAGATTTGGAGGTCATGGAAAAGGTCTATGCGACCAACGTCTTCGGGATGGCCAGCACTTTCCACGCATTCATCGAACCGATGATGCAAAGAAAGCACGGCACATTGGTGGGCATCGGCAGTGTGGGCGGCATTCGCGGAATGCCTGGCACTGAAGCCTATTGTTCAAGCAAATCGGCCGTCATCACATACTGTGAAAGCTTGCGCGTCGAGATGAAAAAATACGGCATTCAAGTAACCACCATCAGTCCTGGGTTTGTTAAAACACCTCTTACGGATGTAAACCCTTATCCAATGCCCTTCATTCTTACACCGGATGAATTCGCCCATCGCGCGGCCAATGCAATTTTGGCAGGCAGAAGCTATGCCACTATTCCTTGGCAAATGGGTGTGGTGGCTAAGCTTTTACGCATCATACCTAATGCGCTCTTTGACAAAATTTTCGGCAATCGCAAACAAAAACCCAGGAACTCAGAAATCCATCGCGCATGACACTTATTTTGCCCGAGATAACTCGGGCAAAATAACTTTATGAGGGTTGAGATTCTTTCTGCCGTTCTTGGGCGTACCACTGGATAACAGTATCACATACCGCCTGACCATAACGCTCAATTCGTTTTTCACCGATCCCGCTAATTCCTTCCAATTGGTGGGGATGTTTGGGTTTTCGTCGGGCAATTTGAATCAGTGTCGAGTCAGGGAAGACGTTATAAGCGGCCACAGCATTTTCGCTGGCACAAGTTTTTCGCCACTGTCTTAGCATGGCAAACAGACGCTGTTCGGCGTCATCGAGATCGTCATGGTCAATCACCTTTCTGGATGACAGTTGTTTTTCCCCTTCAAGACGAACTAAAAATTTTTCCTCGCCCAGTAATAAGGGCTTGGCGCTTGGATTAACAGTCAATACGTTATAGACCCTGTAATTGACATTCACATAGTGCTTGGCAATTAATTGGCGAAGAATCCGACGCCAATATTTCATGGTATGGTCGCGGCCTATTCCAAATGTGCTCAACTCATCATGACGTTTTTCGAAAATTTTGTCACTGACCTCTCCTCGCAAAACCTTGATGACATGAGAGGCACCAAAACCCAAACCATTTGTTTTTGAACAGCGGTAAATGCAAGAGAGCAACTTCCTGGCATCTTCTGTAGCGTCTCGCGTTATCGGAGGATTCTCGCAGTTGTCACAGTTGCCGCATGCGTGATCGAGTTTTTCGCCAAAATATGCCAGAAGTTGCATCCGCCGGCAGGTCACTGACTCCGCCAGCCCCAACATGCTGTCCAGTTTATGCAATGACACCTGCTTATACACAGAATCTGCATCACTTTGATCAATGAAAAAACGCTGCTGAACAAGATCTTCCAGGCCGTAGTACAAAACAGCCTCAGCGGGTTTCCCATCGCGCCCTGCGCGTCCTGTTTCCTGAAAAAAATTTTCGATGGACTTTGGCATATCCGCATGAATGATAAAGCGGACATCCGGTTTATCGATCCCCATCCCAAACGCTATGGTGGCCACCATCACGCACGGCCTGTCAAAAAACGCCGATTGATTTGCCTGTCTTTCCTCGTTTTCCATGCCGGCGTGGTACACGAGCGCATCAATACCGTTTTTTCTAAGGTAGTTGGCCACCGCCTCGGCTTTATTCCGAGTTGCGCAGTAGACAATACCCGACTCATGCATGTGCTCACCCAAAATAAATTGTACGATGCCGTCCAGATAGCCTTTTCCCTTTTCATACATGCGGTAACGAATATTGGGACGGTCAAAACTGGAGATAAAAGAGCGAGGGCTGTTTAAAAGGCGCGTAACAATTTCAGCACGTGTTTGTTCATCCGCTGTTGCCGTCAGCGCCATGCGCGGCACATTAGGAAACAGTTCTTTGAGACAATCAAGAGCCTGATACTCTGGCCTGAAATCATGCCCCCAAACAGAAATGCAATGAGCTTCATCAACTGCGAATAAGCTCACAGACACTCTTGAAAGCAAATTCAATGTGGCCGGTTTGACAAGTCGCTCAGGAGCAACATAGAGAAGTTTTAAGCGACCACTCTCAAGGTCACGGTAGACGCCCTTAGCCTCATCGGCAGTCAATGTTGAATTCAAAGCTGCGGCTGCAATGCCCACATCGCGCAGCATATCTACCTGATCCTTCATCAAGGCTATCAGGGGCGAGACAACGACAGCCACGCCATCTTTCATAAGCGCCGGAATTTGATAACAAACACTTTTGCCACCCCCGGTAGGCATCAGCACAAGCGCATCACGACCTTCCAAAACGGTATCGATCACCTCTTTCTGGAATCCTCGAAATGTCTCATAACCAAAATATTTTTTTAGAATCTCCTGCGCCGTCATGTGCATCACTTTTTCTAAACAGGCGACAGTATACAGGCGAACTCCCACTTTGATTGATATACTCACTGCGTCGGACACGTCTGCCGACAGTAGACATCAAAATGGACTGTGTCTGGATTTTCAAAAGGGAAACCATCATGTTCACGATTATCAAAAACGCCAACGTCTTTACTCCGGCTCCGGTCGGCAAAAAAGACATTTTGATTTGCGGCGAAACAATTGCCGCCATTGAAGACAATCTTGATGACTTGCGTCTGCCTGGCGAGGTTCAGGTTATCGATGTGGAAGGCGCCACAGTGACGCCGGGCTTTTTTGACCAACACGTTCACCTCACGGGAGGTGGCGGTGAAGGCGGTTTCGCCACTCGCGTACCTCCGGTTATGCCCTCTCAATTGCTTTTGGGTGGTATTACGACAGTCTGCGGTGTAATGGGTACTGAAGGCACCACAAAATTCCCTGAAGAGCTTTACGCAAAAGTAATGGGGTTGCGTCAAGAAGGCTTAACTGCCTACATGCACACAGGCTCTTACCAATACCCTTCTCCCACCATCACGGGGAACCCGAGAAAAGACATTATTTGCATTGAGCCGGTTTTGGGCGTTAAGTTGGCCTTAGCTGACCACCGCTGCTCTTTCCCAAATGACGATGAAATGCTCAAGCTTGTCGCCGATGTCCGCATGGGCGGCATGCTCTCGGGCAAAAAAGGCGTGTTGCATGTGCACTTGGGTGACTTCGGCGGCGCTTATGAACAATTCGAACGTATCATCGCACGCGGCCTGCCCCGTCATCATTTCTCACCGACGCACACGGGTCGTGAACCGAAGCTTTTCGAGCAAGCCATTGAGTTTGCCAAGAAGGGAGGCGTGATTGACATCACTTCCGGTGGCGGAAACTATTATCCGTTTGTCGAGTGTGTCGAACGAGCCTTGAAGGCCGGTGTCGATCGCAATCGCATCACAATGAGCTCTGATGGCAATGGCTCGATGCCTAAGTTCGAAAACGGCATTATGGTGGCTATCGTTGCCGCTCCGGTTAACGCCAATCACCAAATGCTCAAGGAAATGGTGCAAGCCGGCATCGACTTTGAAACCGCTTTGATGATGACAACTTCCAACGTCGCCGATTCTTTGGGAGTAAAAGAAGGTCGCCTTGCTGTCGGCATGAAGGCTAACCTCTGCGTGTTAACAGACTCTCTGGATATTGACACCGTGATCGCTCGCGGCACCACCTGGGTGCGTGGAGGCAAGAGCGTCAAGTTTGCAAACTTTGAAGCGTAAGTCAAATTTATAAGCAACGGGGCTGTTCCGAAATGGGATCAGCCCCGTTTTTCTAACTGACAAAATTAAAATCAAGATCTTCCAATCTTCTCGTTGATTTCCTTTTCACGACGGTCTCTTTCCTGCTCAATGCGTTCCGCACGCAGACAAGCCGCCGCGGTAAAGAGCACGTCAGAAGAAGAATTCAAAGCGGTTTCTGCGGAATCCTGCAACACGCCGATGATGAAGCCCACAGCCACCACCTGCATCGCAAGCGCATTATCAATGCCGAAAAGACCACATGCCAAAGGAATCAACATAAGTGATCCTCCGGGAACACCGGAAGCGCCACAGGCGCACACCGACGCCACCACACTCAAAAGAATTGCTGTACCAAAACTGGTTTCAATGCCCAAACTATTAGCCGCGGCCAAAGTGAGCACTGTGATCGTAATGGCGGCACCAGCCATATTGATAGTGGCTCCTAAAGGAATCGTAATGGAGTATGTGCCGCTATCGAGATTTAACCGTCGGCACATTCCCATGTTAACCGGAATATTGGCAGCCGAAGAACGAGTAAAAAATGCAGTCACACCGCTTTCTCTTAGTGTCGCCAAAGTGAGCGGGTAAGGATTTCGACGGATATACAGCCAAACTAAGAACGGGTTCAGAACCAAAGCTACAAACAGCATACAGCCGATCAAAACAACAAGCACATGGACATAGCCAGCCAAAGTTTCAATGCCTGTACTGGCTACCGTATTAGCCACCAAACCAAAGATACCGATCGGCGCGAATCTAATCACCACTCGAACAACGAACTCAACCCCTTTGGAAAGGTCGGCCATAAATTCACGCGATGAGTCAGATGCGTGACGCATGGCCACACCCAAACCGGCGGCCCAAGCCAAGATTGCCATGTAGTTGCCGGCAGATAAGGCGTGCACGGGGTTATCGACAACACTGAGAAGAATGTTGTTAAAAACATCAAGTAAGCCGCCGGGTGTCGCGCTATTAGCCTCCGCTCCGGTTAAATGAATGGTAGTGGGGAAAAGAAAACAGGCCGTGACGGCAATCAGTGCTGCCCCAAATGTACCAAGAACATAAAGTAGTAAAACCGGTTTAATGTGTGCCTTTGTTTCGATATCCTGATTGGCGATTGCCGCCATCACCAAAACAAAAACCAATAGCGGGGCGACAGCCTTCAATGCAGAAATGAATAAAGAGCCTAAAAAGCCACAAGATTTCGCAGCCTCTGGAACCAAATACGCCAAAGCGATGCCTAAAACCAAACCGATCAAAATTTGCTTGACCAATGAGGCTTGAAGAAAAGGCATGGCAATACGTTTTAACGAATGACGAGCCATTTCAATTTTTCTCCGCTTGAGAACGAATGGCTACCATAACATTTTTTATCGACTCTAATCTCATTTATTGGAGAAAATTTGTGACAATGATCAGGTTTTTTACTTATACATCTCACAGAACTTCGAGAATAAATCTCTTACTTACCTGATGAATATTTTCGGTACACTTTCGTTATTGTTCAATGACTTTTCTGTATCACTCCATGCGCGTCTCTTTCCGTTTATCCATTTGCCTGCTGCCACTGCTTTTGAGTGCGTGCTCAACTTTTCAAGAAACAAGCGTTACGCCACCGGAAAACACAAGAGCGGTTTTGCGCCTTGATGCCTCGGGGGAACAGGTCTTTCGCTGTGTGCATGATATGAAAGGATGGTTCTGGCGTTTTGAGGCTCCGAATGCTTACCTTTTTAACCCCGTGACAAATCAAGCGGTGGCAAAGCACGGTTATCGCTTCTCCTTTGTCCACAACGATGGTTCGCGTATCGCCTCTTCTCGTATTTCAAGCATCAAAAAGGGCGACGGTAAGAATTTACCCGATGCGCTTTTTACCGTTACTTCGGCGGCCAACAGCGGCACATTCCTTGGAGTTCGCTATATCCAACGTTTGAACGCCAGAGGCGGAATCCCTCAAATTAAATGCACTCCCGCTCGGGAAAATAAACTTTATAAAGCCCCCTTTGATGCGGAATTTGTTTTCTGGCGATAGCGCAAGTACTGAAAAATACTCAGAAAAATTCCACTAAACTGGAGGAACAGGGAATTTCCGTGTAAAATTAGTCCCCTGTTTTTCCCAGATTTTTAGGGGATTTTTTAATGTCGACAGTTGGTGATTACCTGCAAAATCTACCTCCGGATCGCCGTGTGGCCATGGCGAAAATCTGCAGTCTTATCCGCCGCTCCGCCCGTGGCGTCAGGGAAAGCATGCGTCACGCCCTAGCCTTTTACGAGCTCCAGGGACCGCTTTTTGCACTAGAGTCCGGTGACAAATCCATGACCTTATACGTTGCCGAAGAATCTGTTATTGAAGCGTTTAAAGACAAACTGCAGGTGGACATGGAGCATCGTAGCATTTTGTTTAACGACCTAAACCGTATTCCTCTCGACAATATTGAAAAAATCGTTCGGGATTCCGTGACAGCTCGCCGCAGCCGCGTCGCCAACGGAGAGGTGCCCACGCAAGCTCAAATGCTTGCCATTTGGGGAGTCACCGAAGAAGATGCCAAGGCCCCTCCGCCTGTTGTCCGCATCTCAATGAAGAGCCGCGATGAAGAAATGATTGAAATCGTTGATGATTCCAAAAAGGCCAAAGGCAAAAAGTAATCAATCGATTCTTGGTCACAAACAAAGCGAGCCGGTCTGGCTCGCTTTTTCTTTTCAATGGTTTTGATAGTTTTTATCCATTAGGCTCTGTCAAAATATGTCGTCAGTTATTATCCTTACATACTGATCATGTCGGAATTCAAAAAAAGTACCCTCTCAAATGACCGCCAATTAGCCGTCAAGGTCGCCCTGACTTTGGCGTGTAAAATCGCTGTTATCGTTTGTTTGGGGTATCTTTTTTTCGGTTCCGACAAACGGATTGAGACCGATCCGCAAATCGTAAGCCAGGCAATTTTGGCTGACACTGCCCAAAACTCCGACTCGGCGGCAGTCTCCGCATCAAAACCATAGTGCCTAGCTCACTCTCTTCAAAAGGTTTTTTATGATTTCGACCGAATTAGTTGATCTTTCCCGATGGCAGTTTGCGCTGACCTCGATGTATCACTTCATTTTTGTGCCACTGACACTGGGATTGTCCTTCATGCTCGTCGTGATGGAAGCCTGCTATGTTGTCACAGGAAAAGAAGTCTATAAGGACATGACCAAATTCTGGGGCAAACTATTTGGCGTGAATTTTGCGCTGGGGGTTGCCACCGGGATCACCATGGAATTCCAGTTCGGCACGAACTGGGCCTATTACTCCCACTACGTGGGAGACATTTTTGGCGCACCGCTTGCCATTGAAGGTCTCATGGCCTTTTTCTTGGAATCCACCTTTATCGGATTGTTTTTCTTTGGCTGGAAACGACTCAAAAAATCCACTCACCTGATCGTTACCATTTGCATGGCGCTGGGTTCTAATCTCTCAGCGTTATGGATCTTGATCGCCAACGCCTGGATGCAGTACCCGGCAGGTTCGGATTTCAATTTTGAAACCATGCGAATGGAAATGACCAATTTCTTTGACGTTATCCTTAGCCCTTGGGCCCAGGCGAAGTTCGGTCACACGATTGCCGCCGGTTATGTCACCGGTGCGTTATTTGTGTTGGCGATTTCCGCTTGGTACATGTTAAAGGGCCGTGATCTGGAGTTTGCCAAGCGTTCTTTCCGTGTAGCGGCTGCATTCGGTCTTGTTGTTTCCATTTTCACAATTCACTTGGGTGACGAATCAGGTTATCTGGTTGCCAAAGATCAACCAGCCAAGATGGCTGCCATGGAAGCCGCCTGGGAAACCGTTCCGGCGCCAGCTCCAATGACTGTTTTCGGTTTTCCTGATGAAGAAAACCAGATCACACACGCCAGCGTGGAAATCCCCTGGCTTTTCGGCATTATTGCGACTCGCTCGCTTGATACACCTATTCCCGGTATCAAAGATCTGATTGAGGAAAACACGAAACGAATTCAAAACGGTATTGTCGCCATGCAGACGCTCACCGCGCTCAGAAAAGACCCGACAAATACCTCGCTTCGCGAGCAGTTCAATTCAGTGAAAAATGACCTTGGTTACGGAATGCTTTTGAGAAAGTACACCGATGATCCCTCTCGCGCCACCCCTGAGATGATCGCCCAGGCTGCGCAAGACACAATCCCCGGCGTCAACATCATGTTCTGGAGCTTCCGCGCAATGGTCGGCTGCGGCATTGCCCTTTTGCTGATTTTCGCCATGAGTCTTTACTATTCAGCCAAGGATCTTATCACTTCGCGACGCTGGCTTTTAAAGGCTAGTTTCTTGGCTTTGCCGCTACCCTGGATTGCCTGTGAGTTGGGCTGGATGGTGGCCGAATACGGCCGTCAGCCCTGGAGTATTTATGAAATTCTCCCCGTGCACCTTTCCACCTCTACGCTGTCGGTTGGTAGTGTCATGGGCTCGCTTACCGGTTTTGTGCTTCTGTACACCGCCCTTTTAATTGTGGAAATGTGGCTCATGATCAAACTCGTTAAGACCGGCCCGAGCTTCCTTGGCACTGGGCGCTATTTCTTTGAACGCAACCGTACGAGCGATAAGGAGTAATTCATCATGATCGATTATGAAATTCTGAAACTCGTTTGGTGGCTCTTTGTCGGCGTTCTTCTGGTGGGCTTTGCTGTCATGGACGGGCAAGACATGGGTGTCGGCTCTCTCTTGCCGTTCCTCGGCAAGAACGACACAGAACGTCGCGTGATGATCAATACGGTCGCTCCCCACTGGGATGGCAACCAAGTGTGGTTGCTGACCGGCGGCGGCGCGATTTTCGCCGCTTGGCCTTTGGTGTACGCTACGGCTTTTTCCGGTCTATATTGGGCGCTTTTTATTGTGCTTGCCGCACTCATCTTGCGTCCGGTAGCTTTTGACTATCGAAGCCGTGTTCCCGCGGAGAAATGGCGCACATCTTGGGATTGGGCTCTTTTTATCGGCAGCTTTGTCCCTCCCGTCATCTTCGGTGTCGCTTTCGGCAACATGCTTCAAGGCGTACCTTTTCACTTTGATGAGACGTTGCGCTCCACGTATACGGGCAGCTTCTGGGCACTTTTAAATCCCTTTGCGCTTTTGTGCGGTGTGGTCTCCATTTCGATGATTATTTTTCACGGCGCCAATTATCTCCTGCTTCGCACAACGGGGCAGCTGCAGGCTCGCGCCCGAAAGGTAGGCCTGATTGCCGGCACTCTCACGGCGGTCTTATTTGCGCTGGGCGGTATTTGGGTTTACTTCGGTATCCAAGGCTATGTCGCCACCAACATTGATCCTGCCGGCGTGGCCAATCCGCTTCTCAAGAGCGTACAAGTGAGCCAAGGCGCCTGGTTTACAAACTTCTTCAATTATCCTGTGCTTTTTGTTGTGCCGCTTTTGGGCATTGCCGCGGCACTTATAGGCGTGCTTTGCGAATACGTTTGGAGACCATTGTCAGCCATTTTGGCGAGCGCCGTGAGCATCCTTTGCATTGTGCTCACACCTCTTATCGCCATGTTCCCGTTCATTTTGCCGTCTTCCAGCCACCCGGTGTCCTCCTTGACAATGTGGGACTGCACAAGCTCACAACTGACACTGCAGGTAATGTTCATCGTCACGCTTATTTTCCTTCCGATTGTTTTGATCTACACCGGCTGGGCTTATAAGGTGATGAGCGGTAAACTGACAGCGCAATACATCAAAGAAAACGATAAATCGCTTTATTAGGAGTTACTCAACATGTTTTACATTTATTGGTTTGTCGGGTTGCTACTGGCGATTGTATTCGCGGTATTGATGGCGGCCATGTATGAAATCAAAAATAACGATGGTCGCGCAGACGAATAATGTCTAAGGGACTTTCACTTTTAACACGAGTCATCTCCATCGTGGCAGCCGCGGCTGTCACGGTGGCGGTGGTTTGTTTTCCAAGAATCGTCGCCGTGGATATGCACAATGTTCCCCACGGATGGTTGGTCTGTTTGCTTTTGGGGATGAGCTTCGCTTACGTTCACGGCTTCGGCTACATCCCTGATCACAAATCTCTGAAAATTCTCTTTTCTCCGCTTTGCGCCTGGCCTTTAATGGCTCTGGGCGCCGCCATGATTTTTCTGTGAGATCAGTCTCTTCGCAATAACCAATGCAATTGCACTTGCGCGGTGTTCCGACTGTCGGACAGCCAAACCACGCCGTCTTGAACCGTCACTGTTAAGTGCATCGTGCGAGCCATGAGCGGAGCCATTTGCGCAACCTCCGCGTCTTTAAGCATCGCCACTGATAGCTTTTCCACTTTTCTTAGATCTGAGCCGTTTTGTTTCCACCAAGGATCAATTCGATCCTCTCCATATGCAATGATAATTTCTTCATTGCTGCGGCCCGCGGCCTTTCTCACCTGTTTCACATCCGGAACGCCCACATCGATCCAACGGGCAATGGCACCGGTATCATCAATTTCCCAAAGGGCGGGCTCGCCTTCAGTGGATAAGCCCCGACCGAACTCAAGCCGCATATCGGTTTCGCCCACATAGAGACAAAAAGCAAGCAAACGGATCGCCAAACGCTCTTCAGTTTCCGAAGGATGACGCGCAAGGGTGCAAAGGTGAGAGCCGTAATAACCGCGGTCCACATCGGAAATATCAATACTGGCTTTATAAATCGTTGCACCAAGCGCCATATCTTTACCTCTAAAACATTCGCGCATTATGTTATTCCGCTCAGAAAAGAAAAGCCAGCTTCCCTGCTACAGAGAAACCGGCCTTCTAAGCGTTTTAATCTAGCTTAAATTAGAAACGATACTGCATTTGAGCACCGATCAAGTAGGCATCCAAAGAATCGTACTTGCCGACCTTTGTACCACCGTCTTCCTTGGTAGCGCTATACAAATCCGTGTCACCAACACCCATCAGGTAGGTAGCGCCCACGTCAAATTGCAGATCCTTCGTGGCGTGCCAAGAGGCACCCAAGGACAACCAAACGCGATCGGTATCCGGAATCACCGCCATGCGGGTGGATTGATCATCGATCGGGCTTGTTTCATAAGCGATACCACCGCGAATGGTGAAAGCGCTGTTAATCTTGTAGTCAGCGCCCACAGAGAAGAGCCAGGTGTCTTGCCAGTCGTTCACAACATCTAAGTTGGTCAACTTGCTACCTAAACTTCCAGCTTTTGCTAAAACAGCCCCAGGAACTTCATTTTCAATATTGAGCTCGTCAAAGTTTGACCAATTAGCCCAGCGAATTAAGCCGGATAAACGCAACTGGTCCGTGGCCTCCCAAGTACCGGTCAACATAACGGTATCCGGAGTCTTAAGAGTGGTAGACATACCGAAGGTCTGCCCTTCTAAACCTCCTAGAATAGGACCGACTTGAGGAATTTGAGTATTCATACCACTGAGCTTTGTGGTACCGTCGGCCTCATGTTCAATAGCAGAACGGTAAGCTAAACCGAAACGTAATTTATCTGTCGGGCTGATCATGATGCCCAAGTTAAAGCCCCAATCCCAACTGTCAGCTTCAACCTTTCCGTGCCCCAGATATTGATTCCCAAGCCTTGGTATATCTCCCTTGAGTCCCATACCCAATTCAGCTTTAGCGTATTGAACAGAGACACCGGCACCCACGCTCAAGAAATCGCTGACCTTCCAGGCAATGTTCGGGTTCATGTCAAACGTGTAAATCTTGGCATTGGTACCGCGTTGGCTTTGAGACCAAGTGCGGTCATATTCCGTACCCATTCCGAAGGGGACCGTCATGGCAAAACCCAACCAAATCTTGTCATTCACTTGGTGCGTCACATAGCCAGCGGGGATCATCTGACCCTTCAAGCGACCGTTTTCAGAATCACCATATTTACCGTTGTAATCAGCGTTTAAGGCAATCCAAGTGCCGCCGGCCTGAAAGCGTGTTCCTTCCAACAAAGTCATACCAGCAGGGTTGTAGTGCACGGCAGACAAGTCATCACCAACGATACCGGCACCGGCGTAAGCACGGCCCAGCCCCAAAGAGGATTGTTCCGTTAATTGGAAACCGGCGGCATAAGCTGTCGACACAGCGGCGGCCACACCAGTTAACACTAACGCAGCAGCACTCTTATTCATGAAAGACATTTCTTTCTCTCCAGAATGGGAAAAGTTGCAAATTAAAAGCGCAAAGGTTTTGGAACAAGCAAGAACAGAACCTTTGCGCTTGTGAAACGACTGAATTTTGCGGATTTTTTATATCTAAAACGATGACTTATTATTAGTGAAAACCCTAATATTACCCTAAATGGTTTAATCTCTATTCTGAAAAGACTCCGCCAAACGTATTACTCAGAGAAAATCGGGCGATATTGCCTTAGCCGCAGCCAACCGATAATGATTCGGTAAGCCACCCAAATTCCAAGAATCACAAAGCCGCCCAACCAGATAAAAGGACCGATGACCAAAGGCGTTAACACAACGCCGACAACGGCCACCAAGATTGTCCAAACCATGCCGTACCAAAAAGTTCTGATCTGCCAGGAAAAATGTGATTGAAGAAATGTGCCGCGAGCGTCCGGCGCCATAATGTAATTGAGAATGACCGCCGCGATAGAAGGCCACCCAAACAAAAAAGCAGAAATAATGGTCGCCCCAGTCATCAACCCGATAACAATGCTCAAACCATGAAGGATGTAGACCAACTGCGTCACAAACAACAGACTGTTCTTGGGACCTTGGTTACTACAGGGGGTCAAGTCCGGCATTTTTCTCTTTCCTTCTCTTTATAATTTTCTTTACACCAAAATTAGCACACTTCCGAAGTTTCTTGCGGAAGTTTTTAATTTTTCGTACATTTTCATACACCCAGATAAAAAAGAGCAAGGAGAAAGATCGTGAGACTTTTATTGGTTGAAGACGACCCGATGATCGGTGAGAGTGTTGTTGACGGCCTCACCGACGAAGGTTACGCGGTCGACTGGGTCCAAGACGGGCACTCTGCGCTCCTAGCCCTGCATACGACTGACTTTTCCCTTGTCATTCTGGATTTGGGTTTGCCGGGCAAAGACGGCATCAAGGTGCTTGAGGAAATGCGCGCTGAACGCAACCTCACCCCGGTTCTGGTCACCACCGCACGCGATACCGTTGAGGACCGAATCAAGGGATTGGACGCAGGCGCAGACGACTATCTCATCAAGCCCTTTGACCTTGATGAGCTCTTTGCCCGAGTCCGCGCTCTGCTTCGCCGTTCCGCGGGCCGCGCCGAACCCATGATCGAACGGGGAAGGCTTCAAATAAAGCCCGCCACGCATGAAGTGATTTTTAACGGTGAGTCCGTTTTACTTTCCAGTAAAGAATTTGCCCTTCTTCTCGCTTTAGCCGAACGTCCCGGCCTAGTGCTCTCGCGTGCTCAGCTCGAAGAAAAACTCTACAACTGGGACTCTTCCATCGGCAGTAACGCCATTGAAGTGCATATTCACCATTTGCGCAAAAAATTAAGTGAAGACGCCATTAAAACCGTACGAGGCGTGGGTTATATTCTGGAAACTTAGCCGTTCATGTATTCGATTCGAGACAGACTCCTGTGGACATTTTGTATCGCGCTTCTTCTTGCCGGAGTAGCCGCGACCTACATGACGTTCATCTCAGCCAGAAGCGAGGCAGACCGCTTCCTTGACACAGAGCTTCAACAAATTGCCCTGTCTTTAAGTGTCAGCACAGACGGCACCATTCCCAAAATGCTCTCTGTCGACACCGATGAGGAACATATTGTTATCCAAATTCAAAATGCGGCCTCAGGGAAAACTCATCTTTCAAGCGCCATTCCCTCCCCTTTCCCCATCACGAATTTGGAGGGGTTTGCCAATATCAGGCACGAAGGGCAAACATGGCGTATATACACCTTGAAAACCGATAGTATTTACATAATCACGGCGCAACCGACAGACATCCGGGTAAAGCTTGCTTTCAATTCCGCTCTTCATATTTTGCAGCCTCTCGTTTTGCTTTTGCCATTTCTTGTTGTAGCGGTATGGCTTTTGGTAGGGCAGGGACTTGCCAGTCTTAACCGCACTGCGAAAATTGTCTCCACCCGATCCTCAACCTCATTGGAACCGTTGCCCGTGAATGGTTTGCCGGTGGAAGTCAAGCAATTGGTTTTAGCGTTAAATGACCTGCTGGCACGATTAGAGCAAAGCCTTGAATCTCAAAAGCGATTTGCCTCTGACGCGGCTCACGAACTTCGCACACCGCTCACAGCCCTTAAGCTTCAGGTACAGCTTGCCGAACGCGCAAAAAACGAAGAGGCTCGTCAAAAAGCTTTCACACGGCTTCACGCCGGCATTGACCGGGCAACCGGACTTGTCCAGCAGCTGCTTGTGATTGCGCGCCTGGATCCGGACGCTCACAAGAAACCCTTTGTCACAGTTAATCTTGCCTCGGTAGTCAAAAGCGTTGCCGATGAATTGACGGTTTTAGCCTTACAAAAGGGCATTTCCATTGAAACTGACGCAGACTCTATCGTCGTGGCAGGTATGGAGGATGCGCTAAAACTGTTGATCACCAATTTGACCGACAATGCGATCCGATACACACAAAACGAGGGAAGAATTCTCCTATCGGTTAAACAACAAGACAACGTCGCCGTTATCAATGTCAGCGACAACGGCCCGGGTATTGCTCCTGATGAGCGCGAGCGAGTTTTTGATCGCTTCTATCGGGCGTTAGGCACCAAAGCTCAAGGGCATGGTTTAGGTCTAGCCATTGTTAAGCGAATCGTGGAAATTCATCACGGAACAATTCATGTGGACGACGGATTGGACGGCAAAGGCACAACAATGCGCATCACTTTGCCCTTACTTTCCTAAAATGGCGTGCTTTGTTACAAATAAGCCTCGATCGATACAACCCGACAAACATTAGCGATGACTTTTTGATTATCGTTTCATTGTTCGGCATAGAGCCTATTAGATTGAAATAAAGAAATTTAACTCGGAGTACTTTGACATGGTTAAAAAGAATGCTTTGAAATCCACTGCTTTAGTGGCTGCTTTAGCTGCGGCTTTTGCTTTTATGCCCGCGGCCCAAGCTGAGGTGCCGTTTTTCTCCTCTGACTCTTCATCGGCTCAGGCTATGCTTCCTGACTTCACGAAACTGGTGGAAGAAAACGGCAAAGGCGTAGTGAATATCTCCACAATCCGAAACGCTCGCACTCAAACTGTCCAATCCCCATTCCCCGGACTCGATGACCGCACGGCAGAACTTTTCCGTCGATTTGGTTTTCCCATGATTCCGTTTGGTCCTCAAGAACAACGAGTCCCCGAGCAGCGTGGCACGGGATCCGGCTTTATCATCTCATCCGATGGTGTCATTCTGACCAATGCCCATGTGGTGGAAGGTGCTGATGAGATCCGCATTCGCCTCACCGATAACCGAGAATTCTCCGGCAAAGTTTTGGGCTTGGACAAAAAAACCGATATTGCTGTCGTCAAAATTGATGCCAAGAATCTTCCCGTATTGAAGATCGGTTCTTCTGAAAAGCTCAAAGTCGGCGAATGGGTTGCCGCTATCGGCTCACCTTTCGGCTTAGATAATACGGTCACAGCCGGCATCGTCTCAGCGAAAAGCCGCGCCCTGCCCTCGGAAGAATATGTCCCCTTCATTCAAACTGACGTCGCAGTCAATCCCGGAAACTCCGGCGGTCCACTCTTTAATATGAACGGCGAAGTGGTGGGCATCAACTCGCAAATCTTTTCAACTTCGGGCGGCTTCATGGGCCTGTCCTTCTCCATTCCGATTGATTTAGCCATTCAAATCAAAGATCAATTGATTGAAAACGGCCGAGTCATCCGCGGCAGAATTGGTGTTGGCATTCAGGCGGTCACACAAGACCTCGCTGAAGCTTTTGGCATGAAGACGCCACGCGGCGCCGTTATCACTCAGCTGGAAAAAGGCCAACCGGGTGAAAAGGCGGGCTTAAAAGTCGGCGATATTGTCGTGGCATTAAATGGTCAAGAGATCAATAGCGCAAACGAATTACCCGTCAAAATTTCCGCCATGAAACCGGGCACTAAAGTTAAGCTGACTGTCCTGCGTGACGGCAAAGAAAGAGAAGTCACCGTCACGGTGGCAGAGAACCCTGAGGACAGCGTCGCGCTAAATGAAGCCAAGCAGGCTCAAGGCAAACTCGGAGTGTCCGTGCGCGCATTAAATGAGCAGGAACTGCAGGAATTAGAACTCTCCAACGGTCTTCTGGTGACAGAGGTTCGCGCCGCAGCGGCACGAGCCGGTCTAATGCCGCGGGACATTATTTTGAGTGCCAACGGTAAAAGTGTGAAAACTGTGGGCGATCTTCGCCGAGCTGTCTCCGGCGCAGAAAAAGTGGCGCTCTTGGTTCAACGCCAACAATCTCGCATTTTCATTGCGGTTGATTTGAAATAATTGATCTGTTAAAACAGCCAGTTTCGGTGATCGAAGCTGGCTGTTTTTTTATTGCACTATTTTCGATTCGAGCGATTTAATTTTCTCTTTCAATTTTTCTCGAGGCGTATGGATCCTTTCGGCAAGTAACTGGCAAACCGCTTCAAAATCTAGATTAGGATTTCGCAAAAAGCGCATCCCTAATCCTTCGATCGTGGCCATTCCCAATTCCACCCGAATTCGATCCATTGGATCCTGGCTGTTCGGATAACTAATATCCAAAAGGTGGGTCCGAGCTTTCACATCAGCTCTTTGTAACACCTTTTCCAGCTCTGGATCATGGCTTGCTTCAGCCAACAACTCAAGCGACAAAACAATTCGTTCTTTTCGAAAACACTCACCGAAAATGCGTTTAACCTGAGCAAGTGTTTCTTCATAACTGCCTAGGTTTTCCTGAAGGGCGCAGGAATTTTTGTAAAAATCCTCCATCCCTCGGGAAATAACCTCTTCAATAATCGCCGTTTTACTCGGGAAATAATTGTAGATATGACCGGCACTCATACCAAATTCCCGAGCGATATCGGCCATGCCAGTGGCATGAAAACCCTTGGCGATGAAACAGTTATGCGCCGCTCGGATAATTTCTTCACGACGCTGCTGCGCTAAATTTTTCGCCATTGTTTAAGCCTCGTTCTTGGTCTCTGCCACAGCCGATGTTTGCTCTTGAGCATTTTGATTCAGATCGACAGCTCCCCCTCCCAACGTCTTGTAAAGCGTCACCAAACTCATCGCGCGAGCTTGCTGAGCTACTGCCAATTGTGTTTGAGCACTCACATACTGACGCTGAGAATCAAGGACTGTCAGGAAGCTTTCAGAGCCGTGACGATAACGGGCCTGAGCTAACTCGTAGGCCGTTTTTGTCGCTTGCGCATAATCCTCGGTGGCTTTGAGTTCGCGCTCAATCGTGCCTTCCGTGGCGAGAGCGTCAGCCACTTCTCTGAAAGCGGTTTGAATCGCCTTTTCATAGTCAGCCACAGCGATATCGCGCTCTGTTTCAGACACACGCAATGTCGCCCAATTGGCCCCACCCGTGAAAATCGGTAAGGAAACCGAAGGAGCAAAGCTCCACATTCGGGTGCCGCCGGAGAAAAGATCATCCAGTTCTGTCGCTCCGGTTCCCCCTGAAGCTACTAAAGTAATTCTCGGGAAGAAATTCGCGCGAGCTGCACCGATATTGGCATTGGCGGCCATCAAAGTGTATTCGGCTTGAGCAATATCGGGACGATTTAAGAGCACTTCAGAAGGAACTCCCTTAGGTAGCACGGCGGCAAGCGTCACCACTTCCACCTTATCAGGTAACAATTCCTCTGGAACATCTGTGCCGACAAGCAGAGCCAAAGCATTCAAATCCTGCGCCACCGCGCGTTGAGCGGATGCGTAAGACGCTTGGGCGCTGGCGTACATTTGCTTGGCCTGATTGAGTTCTAACAAATTAATGGCGCCGGCCTTGTAGCTATCCTCGGAAAGCTTATAGGACTGCTCTTGACTGTCCAGCGTTTCCTTAGAAAAAGCTAATAACGATCGATCCGCGCCAAGTTGCAACCATAGATTGGCGGTCTCCGCAATCAATGTCACACGGGAGCTCTTACGAGCTTCTTCTGTAGCGAAATATTGATTTAACGCCTCATCACTTAAACTGCGAATTCGCCCAAAAAGATCCAGCTCATAAGAGGCCATAGCGAGATTGGCCGAATAAACGTGACTGACAGTATCCTGCCCCGTGGCACTCAATGTTCTCGGCGTGCCGCTATGCTCACCAGAACCGTTGCCGGAAATACTCGGCAAGAATTCAGAGCGTTGGATATTGTAGGCATAACGCATTTTTTGAACATTAAGCATCGCCACACGATAATCCCGATTGTTGTCAAGCGTCATCTGGATAACCTTGCGCAAACGCTCATCGGTGAAAAACTCATGCCAATCGGGAAGCGCCTGTTGATTAAGCTTAGCGTCGGCATAAGCTTCTCCGCTGGGCCAGGCAGTCAAAATAGGTGCCTCGGGTCTTTCATAACTGGGGGCCATCGACATGCACCCGGTCAAGGCCAAGGCCGCCATCAACGGTAATAACTTAAAAGCCTTTCGCATGCTTATTCTCCCTTCTTATCAGCATCAGACTTTTCCTTCTCTTCCGTCATTGTTTGCGCAGAAGCCGAGGGATTTGTTTGTTGATTGTCTTTGTCTTCATCGCGATCGTAGAACGTGAGCTCGCCTTCCTTTAAAGACTTAGCCTCAAAAGCCGTTTCACGAGCCGCCGCTTCCAAATCCACATTACGCTCATTGGCGCTACCCGACAAGCGCATGATCATGACGTAAAAGAGCGGCACAAAGAGCACACACAAAAGCGTACCGGTAATCATGCCGCCTAGCACGCCCCAACCGATAGCGTTTTGAGCGCCGGAACCGGCTCCATGGGCCAAAGCCAACGGCAACACCCCTAAGCCGAAAGCCAGAGACGTCATCACAATCGGACGCAAACGTAAGCGAACCGCGTCGATAGCCGCATGAACAATGTCCTCGCCGCTATCATGCAAGTCTTTAGCAAACTCCACAATCAAAATAGCATTTTTACTCACCAAACCGATTGTTGTAATCAAACCGACCTGGAAATAAATATCGTTATTCAGCCCCCTGAGCCACGTCAACCCCAAAGCGCCGATCACGCCCATCGGAATCACCAGGATAACGGCGATCGGAATGGACCAGCTTTCATACAAGGCCGCCAGACACAAGAAGACCACCAAAATGGACAGTGCGTACAACGGTGCCGCTTGACCACCGGCCTCTCTTTCCTGATAGGACACACCGGTATAAGCCACGCTGTAGCCCAACGGCAATTGCTGAGCGATTTCTTCCACTGCCGCCAGTGCGTCACCGGAACTAAAGCCAGAACGAGGATTCCCCTGGATGTTCACGGCCGACAAACCGTTAAAACGTTCCAAGCGAGGAGAACCGTAGGTCCACGAAGTGGTTGAAAACGCCGAGAACGGCACCATTTCTCCTTCACTGTTCTTCACGTACCAACGTCCCAAATCTCCAGGTTTTTGCCTAAACTGACTGTCACCCTGGACGTAAACCTTCTTCACACGACCGCGATCAAGGAAGTCGTTCACATAGGTACTGCCCCAAGCCGTAGCCAGCGTAGAGTTGATCGAATTGATGGAGACTCCCAGTGCGCGAGCCTTCTCCGTATCGATTTCCAAGTGCAACTGAGGCGTATCTTCCATGCCGTTGGGGCGCACAGCCGTAAGGCTGGGATGCGCGTTGCCTATCCCTAGGAACTGATTGCGAACGGCCATCAATTCCTCATGGCTTTGACCAGCGCTGGCTTGTAAATAGATATCGAAACCGTCGGCGATACCTAATTCCGGCACCGCAGGCGGCGGGAATGCGTAAGCGTTGGCATCTTTGTATTGCGAGAATTCAGCCATCGCGCGAGCGGCAATGGAATTCACGTCCTGACCGTCATCGGTTCTTTCTCCCCAATCTTTCAGTCGAACAAACATCAAACCTGTGTTCTGTCCGGTACCGCCGAATGAGAAACCTGAGACGGTAAACACCGACTCCACATTTGCCGTTTCTTTTTCCTGGAAATATTTACTCATGCGCCCCAACACTTCTTGGGTTCTTTGCTGAGAGGTTCCCGCCGGCGTAATAACCTGGGCAAGCAAAATACCCTGGTCTTCTCCAGGCATAAAGCCTGACGGAATCTTCACAAAACCAAAAGCAACGCCGGCTAAAATTGCGGCGTAAACCAAGAGCGTGCGGACCGTATGAGGAATCGCCACACCGACTTGCGTGCGAATCCACAATGAGAACTTTTCAAAGCCGCGATTAAAACGTCCGAAAAAGCCCTGCTTATTGTCATGATGCTCTTTATCAATCGGCTTTAAAAGCGTTGCGCAAAGCACCGGCGTCAAAATCAAAGCGACCAACACGGACAACACCATGGCCGAAACAATTGTCACCGAGAACTGGCGGTAAATAATGCCGGTTGAACCACCAAAAAACGCCATAGGAACGAACACCGCCGCGAGAACCATGGCGATGCCCACCAAGGCTCCTTGAATCTGTCCCATGGACTTTTCTGTAGCCTCTCGGGGCGACAAACCTTCTGTGCGCATCACACGTTCAACGTTTTCCACAACCACAATGGCGTCGTCCACAAGCAAACCAATGGCAAGCACCATTGCAAACATCGTCAGCACGTTGATAGAGTAGCCCATCGCCGCCAAAACACCGAACGTACCCAAAAGCACCACCGGTACGGCAATTGTCGGAATGAGGGTTGCGCGCCAATTCTGCAGGAAAAGAAACATCACGCAGACCACGAGCACGATGGCTTCAAACAACGTGCGAACCACTTCCTGGATAGAAATGCGCACGAACGGTGTCGTATCGTACGGCACCACCCATTCCATGCCTTCAGGGAAATTCACCTGCATCTCGTTGAGGCGAGCTTTCACGCGATCACTCGTTGCCATGGCATTTGCGCCGGAAGCCAGACTGATTGCCATGCCGGTAGACTGCCTTCCGTTATAGAGAGCGATCACGTTGTAACTTTCTTGACCCATTTCCACACGGGCCACATCTTTCATCAAGACACGGGAACCGTCGGTTTCGGTTTTCACCATGATGTTTTCAAAGTCAGCCACTGTTTCAAGCAGAGACATTGAATTAATCGTGGCATTTAACTCATAGCGGTTATTTGAGGGCAAATTACCGATAGCGCCCGAAGAAACCTGGACGTTTTGCTCTTGAATCGCCGCCACAACCTCGTCGGTGGAGAGTGAATACTTATAAAGCTTTTCGGGATCCAACCAAATACGCATTGAGTAGGAGCTACCGAACACTTCAACTTCGCCCACACCCGTAATACGCGAGAGCGGTTCCTGCACATTGTTGACCAAGTAGTCGGACAAGTCGGCGCTTGTCATTTTGCCGTTTCGGTCAACGAAGCCCACCACCATCAAGAAGTTGGCCGCCGACTTATCGACGTTTACACCCAACTCTTGTACAACCTGAGGCAAGCTGTTTTCCACTGTTTTTAAGCGGTTTTGAACTTGCACCTGTGCAATATCAGGGTTCGTACCGGCTTCAAAAGTAATATCAATTGATACGCGACCGGAAGAGTCGGAGTTGGAAGCCATGTAAAGATAGCCGTCCAAACCGGTCATGGCTTGCTCAATCTGTTGAGTAATTGTATTTTCAATCGTTTCAGCAGAAGCGCCAGGATAGGTGGCCGTAATGGTAACCTGAGGAGGTGCGATTTGCGGATACTGAGACACCGGCAATCTTGTTATAGACAAGATACCAGCGAGCATAATCACAATAGCGATCACCCATGCAAAAATAGGACGACCTAGAAAAAATCGAGACATATGCTATTTCCTTTGCCTACTCGGATTATTTTTTTGCTTCGGGTTGTTGAGTATTTGAAGCAGGTTGAGCGATTTTTACAGTCGCGCCTGCTCTTACCTTGCCGACACCCTCAAGCACCACTTTTTCGCCAGCCTGCAAACCCGACTCGATTAACCAATTCGTACCAACCACACGATTGGCCACGACATTGCGCTGCTCAATCTTGTTGTCCGGCGTAACTACAAATACATAAGCCTGTCCCTTCGGATCTCGCATTACACAGCGCTGAGATAAAACAACAGAGTCAGGGCGTGCGCCTTCCTCCAGACGAGCTCTTACAAACATACCGGGCAAAAGATCTCCGTTCGGGTTCGGGAAGATCGCTCGCAAGTTGATCATCCCCGTTCCTTCATCAACCTCTTCGCCGGTAAACGTCAGCTTTCCCTTTTGCGGATAAGTGGAACCATCTTCCATCAAAAGCGTCACTTCCACCGCGCCGTCTTTCGCTTTGATTTTTCCTGAAGCGACTTCGTGCTTTAAGCGAAGCATCTCAGAGCTTGTTTGGCGCACATCGACATAGATCGGATCGAGTTGCTGGACTGTGGTCATAAAAGTTTGATAAGCGTTAGCTAAAGCGCCCGGTGTTACCTCGGAACGACCGACACGCCCCGAAATCGGACTTTCTACACGGGTGTAATCCAAATTTGTCTTAGCCGTCTTCATGGCCGCGCGAGCGGTTTTCATTTGAGCCTGCGCAGCATCATTGTCCTGTTTACTGACGGCGTTGACCTTGACCAATCGAGCTGAGCGCTTGGCGTTAGCCAAAGCCAATTCATAATTGGCAACGGCCTCTTCATAGGCCGCTTCATACAAAGCCGGATCAATTTGATAAAGCTGATCACCTGCCTTAACCATTTGACCTTCCGTGAAAATACGCTTTTGAATGATGCCGCTGATCTGGGGACGAACCTCGGCAATTTGATAAGCGCTTGTCCGACCCGTCAACTCTGTTGTCATAACGGGCGAGGAAATTTCCACCGTGACAACTCCGACTTCCTGGGGAGCTTTTTGCGCAGTCGAAGCTTGTTCTTTACAACCAACAAGCGATAACGCCGTCACAACGGACAAGGCTACGGCCGCGTACTTCGGGGCAAACTTTGAAAACATGTTTTACCTTTCTCCAAACATCAATGCCGATCAATATCAGCATGAAACAACTAAATATAACTGAACGTTCATTCAGTAAAAAGTGAAAGCTTGTTCATTATGTCAGAAATACCTCATAAATAGTTTTTATCGTTTGATCTTTAAGGCAAAAAGCATTTCAATTTGTAACAGTCGTTAGGGTTACTACCTAGTGACGTTTTCATTAAGAAACGTAACAATGTCGACACTTTTTTATTTGGATTTCTGTACTGATCATCATGTCTTTTGAGATCTTTCATCTACAGTACTTTTTGGGTGGATTGGTCAGCCTATTAGTGATCACCAATCCTCCATCAAAAATTCCTCTTTTTATCAGCCTTACCCAGGGCATGGATGAGGCTCAGAGGAAATCCCAGGCGAGGTGGGCGGCTATTTACGCCGGCATTATCATGTTTGTCAGCCTCTTGGCCGGCAATCTTCTTTTAGCCTTTTTCGGCATATCGTACGGCGCTCTGCGTATTGCCGGCGGTTTTATGGTTGCTGTTGTTGGCTACCAAATGCTATTTGGGCAACAAACGCCATCTCCCAACAAAGCACCGCTTGTTCGACGTAACCGCGAAGACTACGCTTTCTTTCCCATCGCAATGCCCATGATCGCCGGCCCCGGTACGATGGCCGTCATCATTGGCTTTTCTACCGAGATTGCTGAATATCCCCATTGGGAGGATCAGGTCGGTACTTTCTTTATGATGACATTGGCAATTATCTTTTGTTGCCTGGTTTGCTGGGCAGTCATGCGATCAGCTGATTTCTGCGGTCGCAAACTCGGTCCGTCCGGCACCATTATTACTAGTAAGTTGATGGGATTCCTCCTGGTATGTATCGGCGTGCAATTTATTGGCTCCGGTATCCGAGCCTTCGCCACCGGCGGCTAATCTAACATTTCAATTAATGGAAATCCCCGCATGCTGTCATTACCACATGCGGGGATTTTTTATTAGCCGATGACCATCGCTTGCTTTATTCAGTTGTCACACTCTTAGCTAAATTTCTCGGCTTATCAACATCATTGCCTCGAATACAAGCCGTATGATAGGCAAGCAACTGAAGCGGTACGACATGAAGGATGGGTGAAAGCGGCCCATAATTTTCAGGCATTCGAATCACATGGATATGTTCTGTTGACTCCAGTCCTGTATCGGCATCAGCAAAAACATAGAGCTCACCCTTACGAGCCTCGACTTCTTTCATATTGCTCTTTAATTTCTCTAAGAGCTCATCGTTAGGCGCCACTGTCACCACGGGAATAGACTCATCCACCAAGGCCAATGGGCCGTGCTTTAGTTCACCGGCGGGGTACGCTTCGGCGTGAATATACGAGATCTCTTTTAGCTTAAGCGCTCCCTCCAAAGCGATTGGATAGTGAATTCCGCGTCCTAAAAAAAGCGCATTTTGTTTACTGGCGAACCGTTCGGCCCAAGCAATGACTTGAGGCTCCAGGGCCAACACCGAGCTAACGGCTTTGGGCACATGACGCAACAGGCGCATATACTCCGCCTCGTTTTCGGGACTCAGTCGGCCATTGACCTTTGCCAGACAAAGTGTCAACAAAAACAGCGCTGTTAACTGCGTGGTAAAGGCTTTAGTGGAAGCCACACCAATTTCCACCCCCGCACGGGTGATATAGTGCAACATGCTTTCACGAACCATTGCGCTTGTCGGCACATTGCAGATAGTGAGCGTTTTCGTCATGCCAAGCTCTCTGGCATGTTTTAACGCAGCCAAAGTATCAGCCGTTTCACCAGATTGGGAAATCGTCACGACCAACGTCTTGGGATTGGGGACACTCTTGCGATAACGGTACTCACTGGCGATTTCCACATCACACGGAATGCCGGCAATAGCTTCAAGCCAATACTTTGAGGTCAAAGCTGCATAGTAGCTTGTACCGCAAGCAATCATCAAAATGCGCTCCACCTCTTTAAACACCGCGTCAGCCTTATCGCCGAAAAGACCAGCGGTGACATCACCGACAGCTTCCAGCGTATCAGCAATCGCTCGAGGTTGTTCAAAAATTTCCTTTTGCATGTAATGACGGTACGGTCCAAGCTCAACGGCGTTGCTGAAAGCCTGCACGCGACAGACCTCTCGTTCAACAGGAACAAATTGTTGTCCCTGATGCGAATAAATCGCATAAGAATCTTGCGTCAGGTCAGCGACATCACCGTCTTCCATGTAGATAAAGCGGTCGGTTTCTCCTGCCAACGCCATGGTGTCAGAAGCAGCGAACATCTCTTCTTCACCAATACCAAGCACCAAAGGAGAACCTTGTCGAGCCACAACAACGCGGTGCGGATCATCCTTGCAAAAAACAGCGATGGCGTAAGCTCCGCGCACACGATTTAAGGCACCTTCTACGGCAGAAAGCAAATCCCCCTGATAGCAATCGCGAACCAGATGGGCAAGCACCTCTGAATCTGTTTGGCTGGAAAATTGCACACCCTTGGCTAAGAGTTCTGCACGAATTTCCTCGTAGTTTTCAATAATGCCGTTATGAATCAAGGCAATTTGGTCGCCCGCAAAATGCGGATGTGCATTACAAACCAAAGGCGCCCCATGTGTCGCCCAACGGGTATGGGCGATTCCCAAAAAACCTTGCAGATTCTCTTTTTCAATTTGCTCAGACAACTCAGAAACTCGAGAGACGCTTCTGACTCGTTTAAGCCCCTCGTTCCAAACGGCCACACCGCAACTGTCATAGCCACGATACTCAAGCCGCTTTAAACCTTGTACCAAAAGAGGCACTATATCCCGATGTCGGGAAGTGGCCGCAACAATACCGCACATAGTTCTATCCTTTTCAATTTATTATTTTTTCGTCGGGCGTTTCCACCCCTTTAGTGTTACTTGACGGGCACGTGCAATGGTTAATTCCCCATCCGGGGCATCTTTTGTAAGCGTCGTGCCAGCTCCAAGAGTTGCCCCCTTACCAACAGTCACCGGTGCCACAAGTTGAGTATCCGACCCAATAAACGCATCATCCATAATTGTGGTGCGGAATTTGTTAACACCGTCATAGTTGCAAGTGATTGTTCCTGCGCCAATATTCACATGCGCCCCCATATCGGTATCACCGATGTATGAGAGATGATTAACTTTGCTACCCAAGCCAACGACAGACTTTTTAATCTCCACAAAGTTGCCAATATGAGTCTGATCGGCCAAGGTTGTTCCGGGACGCAAACGGCTATAGGGTCCGAGACGAGCCTCTTGACCGATCTGAGCTCCGTCAAAGTGGCAAAATGGCAATACCTCGGTTTCGGCACCCATTTCCACGTCTTTTAACACACAATACGCGCCAACTTTCACTCCGTCGCCCAAAACTACTTTTCCGCAGAAAATACAACCAACATCAATCTCAACATCTTTACCGCAAACCAACTCACCACGTACGTCGATTCTCTCCGGGTCAATCACCGTGACACCTTCGTTCATCAAAGCGAAAGCATTGTTCCTTTGATGAGCCCTTTCAAGCGCAGCCAGCTGAACTTTATTATTGACTCCCTCGACCTCTGTCGGACTGTCAGCTAGGGCCGTACGCACCTCGACACCTTCGGCAACAGCTCGAGCTATCACATCCGTGAGATAGTATTCGCCTTGAGCATTTTGATTGCCCAATTCATTGAGCCAGCGATCTAAATATTGGGTTGGCAGTACCATAATGCCGGTGTTGACTTCATTGATAGCGCGTTGTGCCTCAGTTGCGTCTTTTTCTTCCACAATGGATCGCACGACGCCACATTCACGCACAATTCGCCCGTACCCCTTAGGATCTGACAACCTGACTGTCAATAGCCCGACTCCGTTACCTGCCGCTTGGATTAACTTTTTAAGTGTTTCCGGACGGATTAGCGGGACATCTCCCAAAAGTACCAGCGTGGGTTCATCTTTCTTGCAAAAAGGCAAAGCTTGCAACAAAGCGTGTCCCGTGCCGAGTTGTTCACTTTGCAGTGCAAAAGTAATGTCTGAGGCTTGTGAAAAATACTTTTTCACTGCTTCAGCACCGTGACCGACCACTACAACGATGTGATTATCTTTTCCCAAAATGCGGGCTTTTTCAAGAACATGAGCAAGCATGGGTTTGCCGGCGAGAGGCTGAAGTACTTTCGGCAAGCGCGAACGCATACGCTTACCCATGCCGGCGGCAAGAATAACAATATTCATAAAAATGACTTTTGAATGAAAACACGTCAATTAACCGTATTGTACTCGATTCAATCCGCTGCCTTTGAACTGCAAAAAAGTTTTTTAAAGCTTGAAACAAAAAGGGCCGCACCCTAAAGCGCGGCCCTGCGTTACGGATAGCAACAAATGTTATTGAACCGAATCTTGATGAATACCCGCCAAAACCCAGCCGGAGTTACCGTTAACAGGCTTTGACAAGATCCAGGTTTCATCCACGCGTTCGGCTTCTCCGCTTACGTTGAGCGTACCATCAAAATGAACTCCTGCCAAATATTCATCACCATCACGAATAATGCCGCGGAAATCGGATTTCAAAGTCACGATTTCTGTTTGATAGTCTTGCGCGCCACGTTCACGCAATTGGTGAGTCACCGTGCGGAACACTTCATCGGAAGTAAAATCGGAAAGTGAGGTGATGTTACCCGTATCCCAAGCCTTCTGCATTTTGGCAAAATTGGTTTCTGCCACTCGGAGGAACTCCTCAACATCAAAGCCTTCCGGCAATTGCTCTTTACGAGCGGAGTTCGGATTATTGAGTTCATCCAATACACTGCCTGCCATGGGCGAGGCGCTTCCGTAGGAAGGTTGAGAAGATTGGGAGTCCGATGCCGATGTACTGTAAGAATACTGATTCTGCATTTGCTCTTGATTACCGTTCTGAGCCTGTTTCCCAGGCATTCCCGCCGGCATACGTTTCACGAGAAACAATCCCAAAAGCAAACGAACGATGTAAAAAGCCGCTAAAGCCATTAAAGCAATCATCAAAAATTGCGCGAAACCCTCTCCCAGCCCTAAAGCATGAGCCAAGGCGGTGATCCCCAAAGCAGCGGCCAAACCCATCAGCATACCGCGCATAGGACTAGGAGCGGCTTGTTGAGGACGGGGCTGTTGGGCGGAAGCGGCCTGTTGTTGGCGCTGAGGCTGCTGAGCCTGGGCCGGATTGGCTCGTTGCTGCTGAATACCCGGCGCAGTCGGCGCGGGTGCCGACCGTTGCAACGTCGGCGCAGAACGGCCAAAACTCATTCCACCCCCAAAGCGGCGAGCCGCATCGGCAGAAACCGACAACGACATCATCGTTAAACCAATCGCTAAAATCGCAATCCATTTTTTCATGCGGACAACTCCAAACTATCCAAGTTAAAAACTTTCCAGGTTAATAGTAAAAACAGTGATCTTATTTTATCCCTCAGGCTTACGTCCAATGTGCAAAGCGCAGACACCGAACGTCAGATTGTGCCAACGGACATCCTCGAGTCCGGCCGAACGCATCATCTCAGCTAAAACAGGCTGACTGGGATGCATGCGAATGGACTCAGGTAAATAACGATAACTTTCACTGTCTCCAGAAATCTTTCCTCCCAGCCAAGGCATCAAGCGGAAGGAGTAGAAGTCATAAAATGGTGCCAACAGTCTGTTGATCTTGGAAAATTCCAACACCATGACCTTACCCCCAGGCTTACACACCCGCTGCATTTCACTTAATGCACGGTCTTTGTGCGTCATATTGCGCAATCCGAAGCTGACCATTACCACGTGAAACGTATTATCAGGAAACGGCAGTTTCTCACAATCACACTGCACAACCGGCATATCAAAACCGGCCTCGCGCATACGTTTAGCTCCGATAGATAACATCGAACGATTGATATCAGTAGGCCAAACCTCTCCGTCACGTCCTACAAGTTGCGCAAATTTCAGTGAAAGATCGGCTGTGCCCGCCGCCAAATCCAGCACTTTCATTCCACGAGCAATATCCGCTTTATGAATAGCGTACCGTTTCCACAAACGATGCATGCCGAAAGAAAGCACGTCATTCATTAAATCGTACTTCGGTGCGACAGAATCAAACACCTCCTTGACCTGTCTTGCCTTGTCTTCTTCGGCAATGCGCTTAAAACCAAAATCAGTTTCGTGATTATTCTTCTGCTGCGGCATATCAGTGGTGACAAGCTTTCTTTTTTAAATGCGGTTTAAACGGTTCATTTCGCGGATCGTCGGGATCTCGGCTGGCACCTAAATCTTTCAGTCGAGCCAAGTAACCCTGCCAAAGCAACTCTTTTTCCATTGCCAATTTTCTAAGGTAATCCCAATCGTAGTAACCGGAATCATGACCGTCGGAAAAAATAATCTTAAGCGCATAAAGGCCTATCGGCTCTATCCCCACAATTGAGACATCTCGCTTGCCAACCGGCGTATGCGCCTGTTGCGGAGTGTGTCCCTGAACCTCAGCCGAGGGACTCATAACCCTCAAGTATTCAGCAGGGAGCCTAAAACTTTGAGCATTTTCATAGATGAGTTCCAGTTCTTTGGAACGACAGTGATAGGCGATATCTACAGGGACCAACATGGCCTTTACGAAAGTTTATAAGATGGTACCTCCGACAGGAATCGAACCTGTGACGCGACCTTCGGAGGGTCGCATGATATCCACTTCACCACGGAGGCAGGACTGATGATTATAAAGGACTTTTTCAAAACTTTGCGCCTATTGCCGTCAACCGCATTCAAACATCCATCGGATCAACGTCAATTGTCCAGTGCACAGATGTGGGTAAAGCGCACATCGTTGAGTACCAACGCCTCAAAAAGCGCCCCATTTCCACTTTTGTAGAAGCCTCTACCAATAACTGTCCACGTTCCTTATCGGCAATTCGCATGAGTGCCATTGGGATGGGATCATAAATAACCACATCTGGTGTATCTGATTGATCAAGAATTGCCTGGCCAAGATCTCTCGCCTTTTTTAAAAATTCCAGGACTTTTCCTATATTGGCGTCGTCAGCCATCAGTAAAGCCTGACACACGAAAGGAACACTATTTTCTGCCTGCCTTGTAGTCAAAAGGTAGTCTGCGTACATCTCGTAATTTTGCTGAGCGAGTGCAGCAAAGATTTTTCTTTCTCCAAAGCGGCTCTGAACAATCAACCGAGCTGGCAGACCAAAACGACCTGCCCGACCTGCCACCTGCATTAGGTTCGCAAAAGCCCTCTCTTCACTTCTAGGATTGGCACTGACTAATTGAGCGTCAACATTGAGGACAATCACTAAAGACACTTTTTGAAAATCATGTCCTTTAGCCACCATTTGCGTACCGACAAGAATGTCCACCTTGCCGGCATGGACAGCTTCAAAGGCCATCTTGGCAGCGTTTTTTCTCTGAGTGGTATCTCGATCTATTCGAAGAATGCGGGCTTGCGGCCACAATTCAGAAAGCGTTTCTTCTATGCGTTGAGTTCCGGCTCCCATTGGCAAAAGATCCACATTTCCGCAGTCAGGACAACGTGCATAAACTGGCCTTGACCAACCGCAGTGGTGGCAAATGAGTCTCGCATGAGTTTTATGATAGACCGCATACGTTGAACAGTGAGGGCATTTTGACAGCCATCCGCAACTCGGACACGTGAGTACCGGTGCGTAACCCCTGCGATTCAAGAAAATAATAACCTGCTCTTTTTTTTGAAGTGTTTCGTCGATGGCCTCTACAATCTCGGGACACAGTCCTCTGACCAACTTTTTATCCTTGGGATTAACAATTGTTAAAACTGGCAAACTCGCACCATTTACGGCACGTTTTGAAAGAGTCAAAAGATGATAATGACCTTTTTTAGCTCTACACCATGTTTCCAAAGATGGTGTCGCAGAACCCAAGACAACCGGGATTTTTCGCAGATGCGCCATCTTAACCGCCAAATCCCGAGCCGAGTAACGAATACCGTCCCCAGCCTTATAAGACAAATCATGTTCTTCATCTACGATAATGAGAGATAACTCCGGCATGTCGGAAAAAATAGCCATGCGGGTACCAATTAAAATTTGAACACGTTTTTCTTGTGCATCAAGCCAGGCTTTAGCCCTTTCCCCATTAGCCAAACCCGAATGCAAGGTAGCCATTGCCTTATCCGGGAAATGGTTCCTTACACGATCTTCAAGCTGTGGGGTAAGATTGATTTCCGGTACTAAAAAAAGAATCTGAGCTTGCGGCTTACGGGCAAAAACGGTCTCCATCATCCGTAGATACACTTCTGTCTTTCCGCTGCCTGTGACACCATATAAAAGAATCGGACAAAATCCTTGCACTGACTTAATCATTTCAACAGCCGCTTGTTGCTCTTCATTGAGCTCCAAACGAGCGGATGCTTCTACTTTTTTCGTTTTACGCGGTTTTCGCAACCTTTCGAGTGACTGCAAATACCGAGGGCCAGGTTTAGAACGGAAAAAACTTGGCAAAGTTGATATCCCAACCTCTCCCCAAGAGTGCTGATAATAATCGGCCGCGAATTTTGTCAGTTTTAGCCAAGAATCGCTCAAAGGCTCTGTTTCATTGAGTAATCGAATATATGTTTTCTGTTTGTTTTCCGGAATATCCGTTTTGTCGCTCAGCGAGACAATAAAACCTACGACTTGTCTTTTTCCAAGAGGCACTAAACAACGATCCCCGATTCTTGGAGTAGTACCATCAAGGATTTTATAAGTTAACAGGGGCAAACAAGGAACATCCAGTGCCACAGAAACAAAACGAGGTTTTTGCATACAACTTTCTGCCAACAACGAGCGTGATAATAAATCCAGCCTCTGGAAACTATAACGCTAAATTTCGATCCAATCTCTCAATTTGATCCAGTTAATAACTTTTCAAGATGAAACCTTCTATTTTTCAAATGATTAGGCTAAAAATGTGAATAACTGTGGATAACTTTGTGGATAATTATTCTGATGACTACTTTTTAAGCAAAACCCTCTGATTACATTCTAACTAACTGAAATCAGAGGGATTTTATTTTTATTCTTAAAAATCAAATAGTTACAGTGTTCATATTTCTGTAACCTTTTAATTTACAAAGGTTTTTAGTTATGCACGTTTTTTGTGGATAACTTTGGGGACAAATCTCCCGTTAGTGCTTAGAAGCACTGTAACGATGCACTTCTTCAACCAAAATGGCAACGGATTGTGGATCAGTAAACTGATTGATTCCGTGGCCGAGATTGAAAACATGGCCCGCTCCCTGTCCAACAAGGCCAAAATCGTCAATAACGCGCCGGACTTCTTGACGGATCTTTTCTTCAGAGCCAAATAGCACCATCGGATCTAAATTACCTTGAAGCGCTACTCGATCTCCGACAATTGGCCGAGCTTGACTTAAGCTCGTC
>CATVXH010000015.1 GCA_958347955.1 uncultured Sutterella sp. | reverse complement strand
AACACGCCCCGGTAGCCGATTATCATCGGCGTTCCTTATATCCCCGACATCAATGTCGGGGCTTTACGGAACTAGTGGTAATCCCATAAAGAAAATGACAGATGGGGCTTTGTCGTCTTAGCCAGAAAAAAATTGACTCCTTTCGCTCTTTTTTCAGGACAAGACAGCAATTAGTAGAAATCTGGATAAATTGAGATCAAAGAGGTTATTGATCAGATATCTGTCAGTTGAGAATGATCGCCTCTTATTGAAGCGCTCGCCAATCGCATTACGAAACTAAGGTTGACTACCACTCATGGAAAATAATAAAAGCCGCGGCAACGATCATGGCAAATCCCACCACATAATTCCACTTTAACGGTTCGCCCAAGTAAAGCACAGAGAAAGCCAAAAAGATCGTCAGTGAAATAACTTCTTGAATGGTTTTGAGTTCGGCCGCGCTGAAGTAACCGTAACCAATTCTGTTGGCAGGCACCTGGAAGCAATACTCAAAAAAAGCGATCAGCCAGCTGATAATGATGATGTGCCAGAGCGTGACTTTCGGGAAGCGAAGATGGCCGTACCAGGCAAACGTCATAAACAGGTTTGAGCAGAGCAAAAGTCCGATGGTAACAACCGGCACAGGCAGATGCGACAACATGCGAATCCCCTCAGAGCATTTTGAACACAAATGCGTTTGAAAAAATTTCCACTTGTGAAAAAGGGGAGTCATCAGACTCCCCCTCGAAATTTGGTGCGCCGGGTAGGATTCGAACCCGCGACCCCCTGGTTCGTAGCCAGGTACTCTATCCAACTGAGCTACCGGCGCATGGACTCGGTATATTACTCATCTACTTTTTATTTGTCAAATCACGTGATCGAAAATTGAGGCCGGATGCTCGCCCACTGAGCATATCGCCATGATTTTTTCCTCCGGCGCCAACTTTAAGAGTTTTCTTGCCATTTGATCGTCAGTCAAAATCCGGCACGTGCAGCCAAGTCCCAAGGCCGCTGACGCCAGGTACATCGCCTGCACCTTAACACCGACATTGATCGCGCGTGCCCTTTCATTTAACTCGCCATCGGCAAAGTCCACATTAAATGCTTTATCGATCAGTTTGGTGGCAAAGGTCTCGTTTTTTCTGGCGTCGGATACAAACACGAAATGCTGGCTCGCCAGTTTCATCCAGGTCTTGATTTCACCAAAATGTTCACGTTGATCTTTGCCCTCAATGAATAAAAGCGCGTGGCGTTTGGGGAGGTATCTCCAGATGCCGTTGGCTTGAACGACATAGATGCTCACGTCTTGCCAGTTGAGCGCCGAGGGCGTCGTACGCTTATGGTTTTTACGGTTGATGCCGTCAGCCGCCCACAAAAGCGCAGCCACCTTATCTTCGGCAATGGGCTCGCCCGAGAAATCCCGTGAGGTGCGGCGTTTTTCCAGGGCTTCTTGCAATGATTGCGTTAACTTTTCCGGCACGGGCAACATCCGCAGCACATCGTTATCACCGATAGGTTCAACATCCTCGTTGTCTTCTTTGTAGCGATCAATCATGGCCTGGAGTTCTTCAATGTCAAACCGATCAAGCCATTGATCGAACTTTTCCTTATAACGCTCCTGCACATCATCCCACTCAAGGAAAAATTCATCCTGTCGGGTTTTCAGTTCTCTGCTGAAAAGCTTCTGGCGGGCTTTGAGGTCGCGCTTGGCCGATTCCCAATCTTTAGTCAGCCGCTCTTGGCGGTCCTTGAGTTCGGCTTTCAGTGTTTCAATGGAATTTTTTAATTTCGCTTTCACGGGCATAATCCATTCCTTTCATCATTATTGAGACCTTGTAGCGGTCTTCCTGGCTCTGGGATTTCTTGGTTTTTCGGGAGCCTCTTTCAAGTTCTTAATCATATGCTCCACGGTGAGGACAGGATGCTTAAAAAGCATCCTCGGACCCTCTTGCCGCATGATAATTTTCGCGGTTTCTTTTTGTTCACTCCGATAACAATGAATCTTGCACTTCAGACAAGTGGGCTTATTTTCTCCGAAAGGACAACAAGCCAATCGGGTGAGCGCGTAGGTGAGAAACGCTTTGCAGTTGTCGCAAAGACGCTCACCGCCGTAATGACGCTTACAATAATCGCGAACCATGGATTCAAGCAGGGTCGCTTCACGTTTTAGAGCGCCTTTTTCAAGGCGCTCAGCGTGAGCGGTGGGCGTGATTTTCTCCATGCTCATATCTAAAAATTTTTAATGGAATTCACAACAAGGTTCCAAAATCGTTGTCGATCAAGTTTTACCGCGACGGATGTGTGGCAGTCTTGCGGGGCAGGCTTTCTCAAGTCTGTCACCGTCATGCCGCTTGTGTAGCGACCGCCGTACTCCACGTGAACCGGCGCCTTGCGTGTTTCCATAATGTCCGGATCAATGACATAAGCCACGGCGCAAGCGTCGTGCACAGGAGGCTCATCAAAGCCTTTGCTTTTTTTGTAGTTTTCGGAAAATCTCGTGAGCACTTGCGTGACAAACCGTCCCGCCTCCGATTCAATCGAGGCGATGGTTTCTTTGACCTCGTTTGTGGCGAGCGCCTGATAGGTTAAATCCAATCCCACCATCACGATGGGCCACTTTTCCTCAAAAACAATATGGGCGGCTTCGGGATCGTTTTCAATATTAAATTCCGCCATGGGTTTGACATTGCCGATGTGAAAGCCGCCGCCCATGAGCACCACCTCTTTGACCCGTTGCACAATCCTGGGTTCAAGTCTTGCGGCCAGCGCGATGTTGGTCAAGGGACCAATCGGCACCAAGGTGACGCTTTTAGGGGGCTCATTCATGACGGTGTCAACGATCAGTTGCGCGGCGTGGCGCGGGTCGACTTTGTAGTCGGCTTCGGGCAAAGTTGTGCCGTCCAAACCGGTTTCACCGTGAATGTTGGAGGCAACGACTATTTGCTCGCGCAAAAGCGGCCGGCAGGCGCCCGCTGCGATGGGGACGTTCAGCCCCGCGAGCTTGGCAATGCGCAAAGCGTTTCGAGTGACTTTCTCCAGTGTCTGATTGCCCGCCACCGTGGTAATCGCCAATACTTCGACCGAAGGGTCGCCCGCCGCCGTCAGCAGGGCGACGGCATCGTCATAGCCCGGGTCACAGTCAATAATGATTTTCTTTTTACTCATGTCCGACCTTAAAAGCTTTCAATTCGTCAAGTGTGGGAATAGAGGGCACGGCGCCGGCTCGTGTGACACTGATTGCCGCGGCGAGCATCGCCTCGTTAATCAACGTTTCAAACGTTGAATCATAGCCGCGTTCAAAATAAGACATAATCGCTCTCATCGCATAACCCACAAAGGTGTCTCCGGCGCCGGTGGTGTCGACCGCGTCGACTTTATAGGCGTTGCAATGCATTTTCCGGTTGATACCGGGGATGGCGCAGCTCATGCCTTTGGCACCGAGCGTCAAAAAAATCAATGCGTGTGGCAATCGGCTCCTCAAACCGTCAAGCAATGCATTCGCATCATCGCTTTCAGTGCCCAGTATTCCATGCGCTTCGGTTTCATTGACAATGAGCGCGTCGATTTTGTCTAAGGGATAACTAAGGACAAGCGGGCTGAAAGGAGCGGGATTGAAAACGGTTATCAGCCCCTTTCTTTTTGCTTCAGTCAGACTGAAAGCGACGTCATTGACTTCATTTTGAAGTAAAACAAAATCGCCTTCCCGCATATGTTCCAGTGCGCCGCGGATGAGTTCGTGAGTGAGCGCGTGGTTGGTGCCGGCAAAATACAAAATGGCGTTTTCAGCATCAGGCGTTACTTGTATGACTGTATGACCAGAAGGGCGTGAAGAGTCGATAGTCAGGCAGTCGACATTAATGCCGGCAGACTTCATGAAATCATACAAAAAGCGGCCGTCTTCGCCCAGCACGCCGGCATGGGCCACCTCAATGCCGCTTCTAGCCGCGGCTATCGTTTGATTAAGGCCCTTGCCGCCCATGAATATGTCTCTGCGGTCGGCTTCGAGCGTTTCTCCCGCGCGAAGAAAGTGCGCTACGCGATAGACATAATCAATATTGATGGAGCCGATATTTAGTAGACGTTTCATAAAAAGCAAACCATTTCAAAACGCAATAATTGTAGCCGAAGGCGCAGACATATCGGCCTTAAATTCTATGATCGCGCGGATGCAAAAAAGCCTCGGAAAAATCCGAGGCTTTCAGGCAAGCGTAAATTTTGAATTACTTCACGCGAGAACGGTATTCGCCCGTGCGGGTGTCGATTTCAATCTTGTCGCCCGTTTCAACGAAAGCGGGGACTTGAAGCACGTAGCCGGTGGCCAAACGAGCAGGCTTCATCACCTTACCGGAGGTATCACCCTTGACAGCCGGTTCCGTGTATTCAACTTCACGAACGAGAATCGTGGGCAATTCCACGCTGATGGCGCGGCCTTCGTAGAACACCACTTCGGCGGGCATGCCGTCTTCTAGGTACTTCAAGGCGTCTTCCATCACGTCAGCTTCAACTTCGTATTGGTTGTATTCGGAATCCATCCAGACATAGTGCGGATCGGAGAAGTAGCTGTAGGTGACTTCCTTGCGATCGAGGATCAAGTCTTCAAACTTGTCGTCAGCGCGATAAACGGTTTCCGTGCCGGCGCCGGTGAGCAAGTTCTTCAACTTCATCTTCATCACGGAGGCGTTGCGGCCGCTCTTGGAATATTCAGCCTTCAACACAACCATCGGTTCCTTGCCGATCATCACCACGTTGCCGGCGCGCAGTTCTTGTGCGATTTTCATCTTAAATTCTTCCTTATAGAACCCTTGCGTAAGACCGAGACCGCGGGAGCGACCCGCGCTGATCTTTGTGAAGAGTTCATTAAAAATAGACCGGGATTGCTATCCCAAAGAAACGTTTCTCTTTTCGCTCCTAAGCGAAAACGCAGTATTTTATCCGTTTTTGATTAAATCGGAAAGTTTTTCGGAAAGAGATCCTAAGGAGCGAAGATGGCGCGCAAAACCTTCCGCGGCCTGTTTCCATTGACAGCGGTGATCAATTAATTCTTTGAAAGCGCCGGTCGGGAAGCTTCCCTCATTGAGCGCTTCTTGGACCCCGCACCAAGTTTTAAAAAGCGACTCGTTTTCAAAATGCGGTTTCATGCGATTTTCGAGAGCCTTGAGTTTAATAATGTGTGCGTTGTCTTCCTGGCGGTAGATGTGCCAAAAAAAAGGAATGCCCGCAAGCATCGCGCGTGCCGCGCTGTCTTCTCCTCTAATGAAAGCGATGTCAGAACCCCAGAGCAGGGGATCAAAATCTTTTTGCGAGACAAACGGCAGATGTTTGATCGCTAGGTGAGAGTGGGCTGTTTGGTTGAGCGCTTTCTCAAGCATGTCAGAGGCTTCGCAACACGTGAGAGACAATTCAATTTTGCTGTTTGCTGCGGCAAGCGCCTGAGCGATCGCATCAATCGGTCCGTAAGGATAGGCAAAAAAGAACACATGAAGTGTCTGTTTATCCTTGGGGTGGGACTGTAACCATTGAGCCTTAAGAAACTCATAGTTGTTTTCAAAAATGAGACCGCCGGATTGGGCGGTGACTCCCGGAAAATAGTTAATTTTGACAAGACCGGTCGAAGGATCGATTGACGGTCTCAAATGGCATCCTTCAATCCAGTCTTCCGCGCTAAAGTAATCGATGTTGAAATACTTCGTTTGCGCGGTCATCTTTCTTTGATAATCAGTCGGAAGCCGGCAGGCAAAACCTTCGATAACCACCTGAGCGGGTTCAAGCGAGCAGGGGCCATTGTCCCATCCTTTTTCCCAAAGACACACGGTGATTTTTTCGTTTTTTCCGATATCCTGTGTCGGCGTATTTTCTTTACATCCAGCCAGACTTCGGAGTGTGGCAGGATTGTCAATGATAAGCCGAACCCGGTAGCTCATATCCACGAGGGATCTCGCCAGGCGCCACATGACACCCGCGTCTCCGTAGTTATCAATAACACGGCAGAAAATATCAACCGAAATTTCAGAAAGTTTCTCTTGCACAATAAAGACCGTTAAAATGATCGCGATTTAAAACCACTGAGTGTAAGCGAAGCGAGAAAAAAATGGCGTTTGATGCCAAGCCGATTTTGCAGAATTTGCCGGGACTGCCCGGTGTATACCGCTATTTTGATGAGGCGGGCAATTGTCTTTATGTCGGCAAGGCTCGCGATCTGAAGCGCCGAGTTTCCAGTTACTTCCAAATAAATGATCTCAGTCCGCGCATCGCCATCATGGTGTCTCAGATCGCTCGTCTGGAAACCACGGTGACGCGATCGGAAGCCGAGGCGCTGTTGTTGGAAAACAACCTTATTAAGACGCTCTCGCCTAAATACAATATCCTTTTTAGGGATGACAAAAGCTATCCATATTTGAAAATCAGTGCCGAAGAATTTCCCCGAGTCTCCTATTACCGGGGCGGGGTGGATAAAAAAAGCCGTTTTTATGGCCCTTATCCTAATTCTCAGAGTGTCAAAGAAGCGATTCAGATTTTGCAGAAAGTGTTCAAACTTCGCACCTGTGAGGCGCCTGTGTTTAAGAATCGCTCGCGTGTCTGCCTGTTGGCGCAAATCGGTCGTTGCTCCGGTCCGTGCGTGGGCGCGATCAGTCGGGAGGATTACGCGCGCGATGTTTTTCGCGCCGAGCAGTTTCTTGACGGTAAATCCGAAGATCTGATGACAGAGTTGCAGACAAAAATGATGCAATTTTCAGAAGCGCTTGAGTTTGAAAAAGCGGCGGTTGTGCGTGATCAGATCGCGGCGCTATCCAATGTTCTTCATAAACAGTCTGTTGAAACCACGGGCGGCGATGTGGACGCCGATATCATCACGGTGGCTTCTCAGGGCGCAAATGTATGTGTGAACCTAGCCATGGTCAGGGGTTCCCGGCATCTGGGAGATCGGGCCTACTTTCCCAATCTGCCTAAGGGGCAAAGCGTCGATAAGGTGGAAGTTTTTGAGGCGTTTGTCAGTCAGCATTACGAATCCATGCCCGTGCCGACACTCATTATTACCGACGTTTCGGGTGAAAAGGAGGAATTGGAAGCGGTGCTGTCGGAATTGTCCGAGCGACGTGTGACGGTTGTTCATTCACCTGTCGGTGTGCGTCGAGAATGGCTCAATATGTGTAAAACCAACGCCGAGATTGCTTTAGCCAGACACTTGGCCCTGGAAGGTTCTCAGCTTTCGCGGCTCAAAGAGCTTTGCGAAGTGCTGCAAGTCAGTGTGCCCAACGATGATTGGATGAAAGTTCGTCTGGAGTGTTTTGATATCAGCCACACGGCGGGCGAAGCCACTCAAGCTTCGTGCGTTGTCTACGAAGGGGCCGGGATGGCTCATAATCTTTATCGGCGCTTTAACATAACAGGAATCGAGCCCGGAGATGATTATGCGGCCATGCGTCAGGTGATTGAACGACGCTATCTGCCGGTCAGTCGCGGAGAGGCGGATTTGCCGACAGTCGTGCTCATCGACGGCGGCAAGGGTCAAGTGAAAATGGCCAAAGACGTTTTCACCGAACTGGGGCTTGACACTTCGGTGATTGTGGGTGTGGCCAAAGGCGAGGGGCGTAAGGTCGGATTGGAGACGTTGGTCTTCGCTGATGAAACGAGACAGCCGCTGACCTTGGGAAGGGAGTCTCAGGCTTTGATGTTGGTTGCCGAGATTCGCGACGAGGCTCACCGTTTTGCCATCACAGGCATGAGGGCCAAGCGTGCTAAATCCCGCAACACATCCAGATTGGAAGATTTTGAGGGCATCGGACCGAAACGACGTCAGAAACTCTTGAGCCGTTTTGGGGGAATGCGTGGATTAAAGAACGCAAGTATCGAAGATATTGCTACAATCGAGGGGATTTCGCGTAAGCTTGCCGAGCGGATCTACCTCCAGTTGCACGGGCAGGCACCTAAAGAACTACCAGAAAGCAATGAGTCGTAAACCTTTACCGGTTAATGTGCCGATGATTTTGACGTGGGCGCGGATCGCCCTGATTCCCTTGATCATCGGAGTGTTTTATATTCCTGATCATATTTTGTCGCCCTTTATGCAAAATGTTTGGGCGACGGTCATTTTTGTTGTGGCCGCCCTGACGGATGCTTTTGACGGGTATTTTGCCCGTCGCTACAACATGGAAAGCGCCATCGGCGCCTTTCTCGACACTTCGGCCGATAAGCTGATGGTGTGCGCGGCGCTTATAGTGCTGCTTGATTTCAATCGCGTGGATATGCTCGTGGCCCTGATTATCATCGGTCGTGAAATCACAGTTACCGCGCTTCGTGAATGGATGGCTAAGGTCGGCGCCGCCGCCCGCGTGAAAGTGAACTGGTACGGCAAAATCAAGGCGATTGCTCAAATGGTTGCCATCCCCATGCTTTTATTCTACGAAACGATTTTCGGCATCTCCATGGCGTGGTTGGGAACAATATTGATCTACATTGCGGCCATATTGACGGTCTATTCCATGATCGTGTATCTGAAGGCCGCGGGCCCTTATTTGAGTTCAGAAGCCAACACCAAGCAAGACAACTGATTTTAATTTTTCTGCGATAGGCGGAAGGTCCGGTTTTTGTTAATCCGGACCTTTTCTTTTTTCAGATTTTCAATGAGTTAAGTGTTCCAAAACATTCATATTTTGTTACAATCAAAAATTCCAATTTTTAAATTTGAGGGCTCCTGACGATGGATCCATTTAATGCAGGCTGGCTATCCATATTGCCGCCGGTGATTGCCATTGTTTTGGCTTTATGCACCAAGGAAGTGATTTCTTCCTTATTGATCGGTATTTTGTCCGGCACTTTAATTTATAGCGTCGGTATGGACCATTCCAATCTTTTGATGGGTACGGTCGAAACAACTTTTAAGTTGATGAGCACCAAGGTTGACTTCAATATTTTGATGTTCTGCACAATGTTGGGAGCTTTGGTTTATGTCATCAGCATGGCGGGCGGCAGTAAAGCGTACGGCGATTGGGCTATCCGCCGTATTAAGAGCCGTCGCGCTTCGCTTTTAGCCTCGGGCGGCCTTGGCGCCTTCATTTTTATCGATGACTATTTCAATTGCTTGACGGTCGGCACTGTGATGCGTCCCGTGACGGACACATATAAAGTTTCGCGCGCCAAGCTTGCTTATATCATTGACTCGATGGCCGCTCCTGTTTGCATCATCGCGCCGATTTCTTCCTGGGCGGCCGCAGTGGGAAGCAGTTTGAAATCAACCGGCGCCTTTGAAAGTGATTTCGCGGCTTTTGTGTCCACCATTCCCTACAATTTTTACGCGCTCACTTGCATTACGCTTGTTTTCGTTTTGTGCTTCTTCCGTTTGGATTTCGGTCCGATGCGTCGCGTGGAAGAGCGGGCGGAATTGGGTGATGTCGGCAGCACCGACACAGCCACGGATCAAATGCGAGTCAGTGAAAAGGGGACGATTTGGGATATGGTCGTGCCGATCGGCGCCCTGATCGTTTTCGCTGTATTGAGTTTGATGTACTCAGGCGGCTACTGGGGAGACGATCCCGCTTATCACACTTTCTCCGCCGCATTGGGCAATTGCTCTGCCTCTGAAGCTTTGGTCTGGTCGTCCTTCGGCGCCATGGTGGTTGCCTTCTTTATGTTCGTTCCAAGAAAAGTCGTCTCTTTCCGCGACTTCATGGACGGTTCGGTCGAAGGCATGAAGATGATGCTGCCCGCCAACATTATTTTGGTGTTGGCCTGGACGATTTCCGGTGTTTGCCGTGACCTCCTCCAAACGCCCCTGTTTGTGGAATCTTTAGTGACGACCGGAGGTTTTTCCGCGGTTTGGTTGCCGGCCGCCGTGTTCGCCCTGGCAGCCTTCCTGTCTTTCTCCACGGGTACGGCCTGGGGCACGTTCGGTATTTTGATTCCGATTATTGTGCCGGTTGCGCAAGCGTTGGATCCCAATTTGGTGGTGGTGTCGCTGTCGGCCACGTTGGCCGGATCTGTTTTCGGCGATCACTGCTCTCCCATATCCGACACAACAATTTTGTCTTCAGCCGGGGCCGGTTGCTCGCACATTGAGCACGTGGCCACCCAATTGCCCTACGCATGGGTTTGCGCCATTGCCTCTTTTGTAGGCTATGTGGCTGCCGGCCTCACAGATGCCAATGTTTATGTCAGCCTGACGGCCTCCTTAGTGTGTTTGATCGTTATGGTTATTGTGCTGCACTTGTTGGGTAATAAACCCAGAGCTCAAGCTCTATAGTGCTGGTTCAGCAGTCTAAAAGAAGAAGGCCACTTCCGTTGGAGGTGGCCTTTGTGTTATCGGTTTAGAAGAATTTTATTTGAGAACTTTGACTTCCAAAGCGTCAAGCTCTGTCGAGGTGAAGTCCTTATCCACTTCCGCCGTCAATTCAACCAAGGCGTCCTTTTGAACGTGAGACCAATTTTTCTCATCGTCAAGATCCACCACAATCGTTTCACCTTTGGCGTCAGTGAATTCATATTTTTCCTTCTTGAGTTGCTTGGTGAAGCGACCGTCAATGACAACGATCTGATCGTCTTTGGCTTCACTCTTTAATTGAGAAATAGAATTCATCTTTTGGTGCGAAAAGCCTTGAGGTGCACCCGGACGGGACTGGTTGTCAAAACCCGAAGGACCGGCGGCAACAGCGGCAAAAGGAACGGCCAACGCACAAAGAACAGCTGCTAACTTAACTTTTTTCATCATGGTGTATCTCCTAATGTTTGTTCATATTCATTTTTGATGATTGACAGTTTAGAAAGGAAAACTTAGAAAAAAGATAGGGAAAACTTAGTGAATCCTAAGTTATCGAAAAAAATTGCAACAGACAATCTTTTTTCTAATTGACTCAAAAGACTAGAGGGGATCTGGTGCTGATAATAACAAGAGAAAGAAAAAGAGCCAGACAGTTGCAAAAACTATCTGGCTCTTGTTTTATGGCGAGACGGGAATAAAGTATCTTATTTTTCATGGGTTGTATGCGAGGTTCTTTTATTGGGAACATTATCGGATACAATAATGTTCATCTCAACTGGTGGTGTTTTGGGTGTACTTTTTTTGTGGAATCTTATTATATCCTGTGGCTTTCAATAAAGAAGCCCCGGCGGTCATCGCTCGAAATTGCCGGGGCCTTGTTTAACCAGAGATTATTCTACTTGGCAAATCCCATCAAATGCTTGTAACAGTCAAGGTCTTGTACTCGGTACCCGTGAGCGGCAAGCACTCTTTCCAGATTGCCGATTGACCAGCTTTCCTTGAGCTCCCAGAATGAGGCGGCAAGTGGGGACTGAACAACCTTGAGCAATTCATAGATAGCATCCAGATCCTTTTTGTGCAGGTACTTGAACTCATAGACAAACCCGAGAAGGCGCTCACATTCAAGCCGTGTCAGAATGTCTCGCTTTGGCTGAACCTGAACAAGTCTCGTTTCCTGTACTGGAGCAGGTGCTTCGGGCACGTGTAGATCTACAGTCTCAATGAACTTCAAACAGTCTTCAAAAAGTGATTGAGGTAGTTGATCATATCTTGCAATTTGATAGCGCAGTTTGATCGCTCGGTAGATCGTCTGGTAGTGGTTGGCTGTCTTTTGCGCCCTACGTCCTACGGCCTGTTGGATTGCGAGCTGTTGGGCGGGCGTCAGAGTGTTCCCTTTGGGCGAACTGTCCCCACGTAGTTTTGCCTCCATTGCATCGAAGGCGTCGATGTAGGCAATTTTGAACTTTAAAGCCTTTTCGCCTGTGAAACCCATTGACAGCAGAACAAAACCCTTCCTGTCCATCCTGTAAGCTGGCCTCAACTCCCCTTTTGCATCTTTAATTTCAACCGGCGCAAAATTTCGCCCGTTAAGTTCAGGGGCAGATTCGATAAGGTTTCGGGTGGCTTTTAATACGTCTTTATGGAGCTTCCCAAAGTATTCTGCGACTTGAGTTGATAATGTAGTTGGATGACCATTAACGATAGAGAGCGCAGGAGCGCTCGGTATGATTTGTGTTAATTGCATAGTGCAATCTCCTATGGATTTTTAACACTCGCTCCCTGAGGCTAATCAGGGTGGGCGAGAACTTGCGGGTTAGCCTTATCGTCCCATAGGTAACGACGCGCCGAAGCGCCCCGCAAGTCTCCCCCGTAAAAGGAGATTGCGACGGCCTAAGAATTTCCTAGGTCGTTTTGCGCCAATCAATAAAAAAGCCGTACAAAAGACGGCGACCAGCGCCTATGGGACAATTCAGGAGGCTAATCCCGGTCACGTCTTTTTCCGTGACAGAGTGAGTATACATTATTTCTCATCCTCCATGCGCTTGAGTTGTCGATTAAGTTTGAACTCTCTCCAGTCTGCGCATCGCTTTTCAATGCGAAGTCCGAACTCGATTTGATCGAGCATGATACGAACATCGGCCAATTCTTCTGCAATATGGTCTTTTAGAAAGTCTCGCTCGTTGTTATAAAACGAGGTCCGTTTGTCATCTTTGCGCAGATCGATAAGTTTCTGAATCGCCTCGTCAAGTTCCTTGAGTTCCTCTTGCGTTTTTATCAGTTGCGACTGTTCACCGTAGTGCTTGAAGATTCGCTGAATTTTCGCTTCAGTCATTATTCACCTCCGGTATGTATGGCTCGGGCAGTTCAGCCCAAGCGATAACATCATGGCGCCATTTTGGTAAAAACATTTCTAGTTTCGCTTTGTATTCACGAGCTGTGACAATTGGCTCGTCTTTTTCTGTGTCTCCGCTTAATGTAACGAGAAACTTTCCAGATTTTTTCGGTTTTGTTTCGGGGTACGGGTGCCAATCAACGTGCGTCATTTTGATTCTCCTCATAGCACCAAGGCACAATGATCGTTTCGGTGAATTTTTCAGAAAACTCTTTTTCCTGATCTGTTGATAAACCACAGAATCTGAAAAGACTTGAGCCAGCGACTTGAAAAAACAGTTGTTTCAATCCGCAAGGCAATCCAGCGAAAGTTTTATCGTTTGAGAGGCGTGCGGCCAACATTGCGAGAGCTGTAGTAACTTCAGGTGTGTTTTTCATTTTCAATCCTCCCACGGGCGAAAGCGTTTCACATTGTCGAGAGTGTAGCCATCTGCATACACGGCACTTCCATCTGATGTGATACGCCAGTCTGCTCCACTAAAAATGGCACAGTTTCGAAGTAAGATGCCGTTAGAGTCGATCTCAACCCGCATCAGTACGCCTTCCGGCGGGGTTACTTCCGGGTAATTGTTCCATGCGTGTTGGTTGTACTCAGCAACTTCTTCAAGCTCATCAGTCCTGAAGCACAAACAATTTTCAGCAAAATCTGGACCAAGAAACTCACGCCCAAATTCAACATAAACGATAAAATCGCTGTCAATATTTTCGTTCTCAATCGAGTAGTTCAAAGCGTTAACAAAATTACCGCCGCTGTACGCCTCAAACACTTTTTCAAGCTCACGGTCTTTTAAATGCCATGCCATTTATTTCTCCCTTCTAAATATCACCATCTTTTTTCAGATTGCCAACATATGACTTAACGAAATCCATAAGTACGTCAGGGATTTCATTCACGACTTCGCTCTTGGCAATAGGCGGTATGACATACATAGCAATCAAAGTCTTTGACGAAGGAATGGCAACCGAGCATACAAGGCTGAAAATAGTTACCGCTAGAACACGCTTGCACCACGATTTAAACATTTTCTTATCGGAAATACATTCATCGTCAGATATGCTGCAGAAAAAAAACATAAAACTTCCAATGGCTCCGAAGATAGTCAAAACAAGAAAAACAAATCGCAGCTTGTCAACTAAGCCGATTACGTAAATTATTAAAGGCGAAATTTCCATTTTTAAACTCCTTAGCACCCATGCAGGATGTGCTTAATCTTTTGCTCAATCTCGTTTGAGTTATATTCGAGCCGTCCGGGGCCTCGGCCTGCGAGGTAATCTTTCATTGCACAAAACAATCGGATGAAATGCTTAGGCGCTGTGCTTAGCATTTGCTGACAGACATCGCCTGCAACAAGCATGCCGTCACGAATCTTGACGCTCTCTTCGCCCGTGGCCACAAAGCGGTAGTCGGGGTTTTCAATTGCACCGGCTTTAATGCCACGCTGGTAGTAAGTGTGGAATGCGTCTTGAGCTTCGAGGAATTTTGCGTAGCTATCTTTGATCCAATCCTCATTGAGTGTCTTTGTGATGTTGTACAAATAGACGCTGCACCAAGAGCAGAAATTCATCGTGTCACGCATACACGCAACATCGTCATAAGTACACATACCTCGGACAAGTTTTATCTCGGCAACCATTTCGGCGTGTAAGAAAAGATTCTTGATTGCGTTGATCTGTTCCTCCGGGAGCCAGATCGTGCTGTAAGTGAATTTCTTCTTATGCTGCAGCTTCTTGCCCTGGGCGTTTTTTCTGTGTTTGCTTTTGGGCATCACATTCTCCCGAGACCAAACTCGGCAATTAGCATGCCACCAGCGAGCAGAAGTAAAACGAAAGTAATGACTACTCGGATCATGCTGCGCTCCGCATCGGACGATTGGAAACCCATGCTTTAATATCTTCATAGCGCCAGAGGTTCGATTTCACACCAACATCTACCGGACGAGGGAAAGAGGCGTCATATTGCTTGCTTTTCTTTTGCATCTTGCGGTAGATCGTGGCTTTCCCGAGACGAGTAAAGGCGATCACATCATCAATATCAATGAGTAATTGGAGTTTGTCATCAATTTGCATTACGGCTTGCATTGTTCATCTCCATTTATGATTGGGGTACTTGCCTTTTGTTCGATCGTTCAGACCTCGATTTGGATTAAGGAGCGGCTTTCCCCCGAGTTGGTTGGCGGTGCTGCCGAAGCTCCCTACTGTCGCTCACGCTACGACAGGGCAACACCGCCAATTCTTTACGCCTTGGCTGGTTCCACAGAATCCCAGTCAATGGCTTCTTCAGGCGCTTCGCCCTTATCGACAAAAGTTGAATCGAATACATCGGACGGCGTGACGGCTTCGCCTCTGTCGGACTTTTCATCAACCTCAACCGCTCGCACCGCTTCGATGGAGACGGGGAGGTATTTGAACAAGCGGCGAATAACTGTTTTCTTAGCCATTTCTTCCCAGTGGCTCGACCACGGGCCGCTTTGCCCGGCCTTAGATGTCTTGCGAACTTCTTCAATCTCAGCTCGGCTCATGACTTCAAACTGCACTCCACCGCCTTTTAATTGCGCTACGGCATAGACGAAACTCACAGGACCACGATCGGCGACACTGGCGGGGACGTGATGGATGTCCGGGTGCAGGCCAAGTTCATACGAAAAGTCATCAGCCTGATGGACGCAGTAGGCGTTGATAGAAAGGATCTGTCCGGAACGGCGGGCAAGATCAATCATTCCCCGGTAGCCGATGATCAATTGGCAATTCGGGCGACCGTCTTTTGCTTTACCGTTTCCGAACGGAAGAAGGTAGCAGTGTCCCAGAGCGTTGCCCGGCTCAAGTCCTAACTGCGCACATTGCAGCACAGCGCCGAAAAAGGATTCCGGAGCACAATTTAAAAGGGCAGGGACTTTGCGGCATTCAGTCATGACGATGCGAGTCAGGCGTTCAGCGGTCATGGTTTTCGGCAGCGCCATTGCCATCTGAGATTGAAATTCTTTTGAGCGGACGATGCCGAGCAAAGTTGTCGGTTTCTTCACAGCCTCAACCGCACGTTCACGGGCGACAGCCGGGGCAACAGCTTGTTTTAATGCGTCAGTCGTTGACATATCTTTCTCCAAAAAAATCGTTAAGCAGCCAGACGGAACACACGGGTTTCCGTAGATTTCACGTAGTCTTGATAGACAGCAGGTTGTTCCTTCTTGAATCGAGTTGAATCAAAGCGGGTGCTCTTTTGAGCTTTGTACGTACAGGCTTTCTCTCCGCCGATCATCAAGCCGGAGTTCGCACCGAGCGAGGCAATCAATCGAGACTTCACAACGGTTTGTTGATCGGTCAGTTCTTTAATGCGCTCGGCCAGCGTACGAAGTTCGCCGATATCGGCCGCTTGTTCATTCGTGGCCTCAACCATGTCACCGTTATCGACCGGGAATAGCTTTTGAACATCTTCCATGTTCTGAGCCTCAGGCGGGATGCCCTTGAGAACATGCTCATGCCAAAAAACGGAGCAATGCTCTTTGAGAGCTTTGATGACATCCTCGTCACGTTTAACGGCGTAGATGCGGAAGTCTTGGCCGCCGAGCAAGACAGCTACAAAGCAAGTGTCGCAACCGGTTACAGCCATGTACCACTGGACTTGAGTTCCGTAGTAAATGGGGATCTTGTGCTCAGTCACGACTTGACCGTTGACAATTTCATTTTCTTGGGATTCTCCCCACTGGTCAGCGCTGAATTGGTTGGCAGTCTTGCATTCAAGGATCCAATTCGTGCTGATCATGCGACCGGTTTCAGCTTGACGCTGCTCGTCATAGACAGAGACACGCCCGGCAATGTCAGGATTAACCACAGCGCGGTCAATGTTGGCGATCATCCAACCGCCCATACCGGAGCGCAGCATCGTGTTGACACGCTGCACTTTTAAACCGGTGCGCTTGCTGAATTCCTTCGCAACCACATCTTCCAAGATTGTTCCGAAATAGGCTGACTCAGACTGTTGTTCTTTTGGTTCTTCTGTGGAAATTTTGTCGTTGTAAATGTCGAGGGCGGACTTGTATCGATTCAAGCCGAGGATTGCGGCCACATCAGAGCCGCCGATACCTGAGCGGCGAGCCTTTAGCCAGTCAATGCGATTTTGTGTCATAGTGGAGCCTCTTTAGAAAGGATCGACAACTGATGCGATCGTCCAGGCGAAGTACAGAAAAGCAAAAATGCTGATGAGTCCCCAGAAATCGGGGTCTTTCAAAAACTTCGGGATCAGTCTCATTTGTCTCTCCAGGTAATAAAAAAGCCCCCGATTGCTCGGAGGCTGTGGAATAGGGGCCCGTCTTTCCGGGCTGTCATCCAAGTGGGATAATTAAAGCTTCAGAAACAAACCCACAAGGAAAAACTATGGAACCGATTACAGTTTTAACTTTTCATGGTAAGAACGGATCTACATATCGATTCAATGTTTATCCAAAAAATATTCGGTTTAACAAGGGGCCGGCTTTGTATTCATTCCTTGCTAAAACCAAAGAAGGCAAGTATCGAGTTTTGTATATCGGTCAGACCATTGATATGGCTGAAAGAATGTCAGATCATCATAAATGGGCCGAAGCTACAAGATTCGGATTTGAATACATTGCTATTTGTAGGGGGGTAAGTCTTTTAACTTTGGATTCTGACGAGGCGAATTTGATTCAGTACTATCATCCTCGTTGCAATGAAGTGGTTCCCCGCATATAGGGGATATGACCGCTTCGTACGCTTTATAAGCAGCGGCTAAAGCGAATAACTTTCGCTCTTCATCAAGTGTATCCGGGGTGACGATAAGTCGCCCCTCTTTGATTTCAACATCCATACTTATCTCCTTGAAAAAGCCCACTGAAACTACTACGTGATGTAGTAGCTTCGATTGGCCTTCTCGGGCCGGCCCCAGCCCCGCCAACGGACGATCCCGAAGGAAAACCGTGTCGCGCTCGCACTCGTGATAGAGCCACCTATCAGTCTCAGCGGTCCGAGGTCTTTCACCTCTTGCCTCTGCCGTCATCGCAGTAGGTTGAATTGGGTGGCCGGGCAACTGTGCGGTTTTTTGGAGTAAAGAGAGTTACAGCGCCCGACCGTAAAACAATATTTTCCATAAGTGTTAAATAAAATGGAAAACTATTGTTAACCGAAATGCTACACCATGTTAAATAAAATGACAAATAGTATTTAACACAAAAATGTGAATTTATTTTGATATGTGTTAAAAGAAATTTGACTTTCTGCGTTTTGAGCTAAAGAAAAACCGCCCGAAGGCGGCATGAAAAGAAATAAATTGTTTAATGAATTGGTTTCGATGTAATAATAATGCCCCTTCTTTTTGATGAAAAAGGCAGTCATGTAATACTATGATTTTGATTTTCTAAACATCTGAATGGCTATAAACAAATTAAAGCCAGCACTTGCTCCATAGAAAAGCGACACAACTGTGACGCCAAAATGATTAGCGTTTCCTCCGACTATTTGGTTTATAACGTTTATTGCTATTGCTGCAAGCAACCAAAAAGTGCTGATTCCTACGTCATTTAATCTTCTTGCTGTGACTGCTATCAATGGCAATAGCATTACAACAGAGTAAAACATCCAAATTATTCCAACTACATTTTGAATATCCCTTGTTCTATATCCACTGAAGGCCTCTATTAAAAGGATAAATACAAGGTTTATTAGAATGTTAAGCCCAAAGAAAGACCAAAATTCTGTTCTTGAGGCTCTTCCCGAGAAATCTTTGTATTTTCTCAATGCAACAGCAGCGTTGTAGGCTATTTTTTCGAAAAAATTACCATTTTGATCGATCGGCTCCACGGTGGTTATGTCAAGGTTGCTCCTGGCCTTTCGTTGTGCTTGCCACACATTCCATTTAAACGCTAGCTTTTCTATCCCGTTCGCAATAGATCCTCCCAAAAAGGCGAGAATCGCAAAAGCAAAACCTGGAAAAACATATAGCATCGCTAAGAGTAAGTTCCATCTTTCGTAATCAACTAGAAAATATAGAACTAATAGTGATGCGAATAATGATGAGAACGGAATAATCAAGTAAGCAAAGAAAGCGCCAACAAACATTAAAATTTGTCCTAGATTTGAATAGACGCCTGTAAACTCTATAAGGGCTTGGCTAAAGAAATAAATAAGAGATAGGCTATATAGCCAGTAAGCTACGGCCAACGCCGTACCAAAAACGTTTCGCATGACTTCCTCTTTAGACAGATCGACTGATTTCAACTACTCTTCCGTAAATACGTAAGCGAGCCAATTCGTCTCCGGTGAATTCCTCTGTTTTGTACGAAGGATTATCGGAGCGTACGGCAATGCCGTCTTTGATAGAGGCTAGACGCTTAATCTTGAGTTTGCCATCAACGCTGATAACATAAACTTTGCCGTCTTGAATAATGACGCAAGTGGGGCGAGGATCACATACCTCTGAGAAAAGCACTGTATCGCCACTGTAAATAAATGGCTCCATGCTGTCGCCGGTAACCTTAGCTCTTTTGCATTTTTCTGGATTGAGATGGCGTTTTTGGAAGAATGAGCGTTTGTACCAGTAATCGTCGCCGCCTTCAACAATTTCCCATTCTGGCTCGAGTTCTCTCCCTTCTGATGCAGCTCCAAAAATTAGGCGGTATTCGTGAATGACAACAACGTCTTCCGGAGGAATGTCGTCTTCATCATACACAGAGACAGGTGCTGCTCGGCCGAATCGCAACTCCTGCTCACTTATTCCAAAATGGACAGCTAATTTTTTTACGTTCTTGTCGTCTATCGGAAAACCCTTGAGCCAACGGGCAATACTTTGCCTGCTTACCCCTAGAGATTCGGCTAACTGTACTTGCGTCAAGCCTCGCTCGGACATAAGGCTTCTCAAAACTGTTGCGGTTGTCATATCAAAATCCATATCAAACTCCTTTAGTTTAGGAGTGTAAAACTTCTTTGGACAGATGCAACACGAGACGAGACAAACCATATTTGTCATTTAACACTGTTGAATGTAAAATGTCAATCGTCAAATGTTAAATATGGCGTATGACAATGGAAACTAAAAAAGATATCACCGGTATCGAGTTGGCGCTTCTGACTATTGGTGGTCCAGAGCGTTATCGCCGCACAAGATTGGCACAAAGAATAGGAGTAACTCGTCAAACAGTTTTTAACTGGTGCAAACAGGGGGAAATACCTGTAACGCAAGTCAAGAGAGTTTCTGACGCTTTGAAGTTGACCCCGCATCTTCTCAATAGCTTGTTTGCGGAGAGGTAGTCATGGCTCGGTATCGAAAGATTGATCCTCGTATTTGGAATGATGCGAAGTTTTCGAATCTATCAAATGACGCCAAACTTTTGTTCATATATCTACTTACGTCGCCTCAAACACAAATGATTGGGGCGGTACCGATGCGTGCCGAATCTGTCGCTGCCGAGTTAGGTTTTGATATGGAACGGTATGGCATACGGTATCAAGAACTGTATGACATGGGTATCGCAGAATATGACGATAGGGGGTTGTATTGGGTAAAAAACTTCCTTAAATACAACTCTCCAGACAATCCTAAAGTCGTAATTTCCTGGCGTGAATGTTTGGACTTTTTACCTGAATGCTCGCTACTTCAAAAGATTATTGACTCTGCAAGAGTCCATTGTTTAAGCCGTGGCGAACGGTATATCGAGGCATTTCAAAATGGTATTGGGAACAGTATGGCATACGGTATGGCAAACGGTATGGCATACAAAGAACAAGAACAAGAACAAAAACAAAAATATATAAACACTAACAAACAACAAACTGAAGTATCCGAAGCTGTAGAAACTCCGAAAGACAACAGTGTTTGTTCTGTTTCTTCTTGTGAAGATAATTTTTCTGAGGATGAGGTGATCGATGCGCCCATCAATGTGCAGATCGAACACGCTCAACTTCAAAACCTTGACAAGATCGAAGACGAGAAAAAGCCCCTAAACCTTGTCGAACTCATCACGGCGTGCAAGGGATTCGGAATCAGGCTCAGTCACACACCAAAGACCGAATCCATAGCTAGCCGAAAGACGGTCAACCTTGTGGTGCTGCGTGAGTGTGTCAAGGCTTGGAAGGGAACAAACACCGGCACAGGCTACTTTATCGGCATCCTTGAGAACGCTTCAAAGGATCCCAACTCCATCCTTCCTCACGACAAACGCGAAAAGCCCGAGCTGTCGGCCGAAACCATCACCGACAAGCAGGCAGGGTACTTCGCTTCAAGGCTTGTGAAGGATGCGAGTTTTCAATCGACTTTCGGTGTTGGCCATCAGTCTTTTGACACCTTCATCGATCAAGTTACGCAACGCCTCCATGATCCAGAGTACTTCAACGAGTACAAGCCTTGGATGCAAAAACATGGGTTTTTGAACTGAGGAGTCGGGATGACATTTGATTTTTATCTTCAGAGTGTAAGCACGGAGTTTTAGAAATGAATTTTTCATACGAAGGAAAGAAAAAGTTAGATCAGGCAGTCTGTAAGAAGCGAAAAAGCCTCTCAGTGAGTTTTGGATGCCTCTTTAGTGCAAAGCCCTTAACCGTGTCAGAAAAACTCGTTAGAGGCTTTTCTGGTGAGTTTAAGAAGGTACACGAAAAAGATAAGGTCGTCAGAAATCTTCAGTGCAAAGTTTTGATCAAGGGCTACTCGATCGGTGAAGACCTTGGCGGCAAGACATCCGCCCGTCTAGTCGATATCCGAAAACACTTTGAAAGACGCACCGGGCTGCATATCTCTGGTCTGGACGTCATGTATCAGCAAGTCGACAACTCCAAAAAAGAGTCTCCGAGCTGGTCATTTTCCTTCACTTTTTACGAAGTTGATCCGACTGAACCGGAGTTTTAGACATGGGAAAAAGCCAAAGAACTAAGGGCGCAGCAGGGGAGCGAGAAGTCTGTCATCTCATCCGTGACACCTTGGGCGTCGATGCTAAGCGCAATCTCTCTCAGACTCGTGAAGGCGGCTGCGATATCGCCGTTGGCAAGTATCACATCGAAGTTAAACGGCGGGCAAAGATTGGCGGGATTTATGACTGGATGGAGCAGGCGGAGGCCTCTTGTCTTGACACCGAAAAGCCTGTCGTTTTCTGCCGGGCTGACGGCAAAAAGTGGCTTGTCGTGCTGCAGGCAGAGGAAGCGTTGAGACTTCTCGGCAATGACTTGTGAGGTCGCTATGGAAGTGGAAGAACAAGATGAAGAAAGAGAAGAAAAAGAGGAAACTCCGGAGTCCGAGGCGTGGATCGCTGAAGTACTTCCTAGAGCAACAGCCCTGGCTCTGGCTCGGGCTGCAGAAGTGGCCCGAGGACTCCCAGTTGGTTCACTGGCTCGCGCGAAAGTCATCAGGGATGCCGAGAAAAAGGCGCGTATCGAATGCCCATCAGCCTTCCGTGACGACTGTAGTTACGGTCAATGACAGCGGCAGGACTATCGGCGAGGATCATGTAAACGCCAAGTACTTAGACGAGGATGTCGAGCATGCGCGTGAGCTTGTCGCTTCGGGGCACTATACGCTCAGAGAGATATCGCAGATGCTCGATATGCCGATACGTACGATAAGAGACTACGCAAAGGGTACACGAAGGAATCAAAGCGTAGCGGGCTGGAAAAAGATTAGAAGGTACAAAAAGGATGAGTGAGAAATTAACACCGAAACAGCAGCGCTTTGTGTCTGAATACCTCCGCTTAGGTAACGCAACTCAGGCAGCAAAAGAGGCGGGATATAGCGAAAAAACTGCTTTTCGAATCGGAACTGAGAACCTGCACAAACCTGCAATCGCTCGCGCAATAGAACGTGCGCAGGCCCGGCGCAATGACCGCCTTGAGCTGGAGGAAGACTTCGAGCTGAAAAAGGCAATTGAGATCATGAAGATGTGCATGGAGCCCGATTACGTCTACAACATGAAGGGGCAGAAAGTTAAAGACGAAAACGGCAACTTCGTCATGCAGTTTGATAGCAAGGGCGCCAACATGGCCCTTCAAACCATCGCCAAGATTCGTGGAAAGTTTGTCCAGAAAGTCCAGGTTGGTTTTGCTGACAGCCTTGCCGAGCAGCTGGAGGATGTCGGCGAATGAGTGCGGTAGAAGTTGCAGAAATTCAGGCCAAACTCGTGCGCTTTGCGAAAAAATGGCGAAACGACCCATTGGCTTTTGCCAAGTGCGCCTTTCCATGGGGTAAGGGTACGCTCAAAGGAATTGACGGGCCTGACGCTTGGCAACAAAAACACCTCGCTTATCTCCGAGACAAACTCCAAGACGGAGCATCTGTTGATGAAGTTATCCAAACGGCCATCGCCGCCGGGCACGGCGTAGGTAAATCGGGTGAGGTCGCTTGGGTTATTCTGTGGGCAATCAGCACAAGGGCCGATACCCGTGGGGTGGTGACTGCGAACACCGACACGCAGTTGCGCACAAAGACGTGGGCGGAGTTAGCGAAGTGGTATCACTTGTGTCTTTTTCGTGTGTGGTTTGAACTCACGGCCACCTCGATCTTTTCTAAGCAGCCAGGCCACGATAAGACTTGGCGCATAGATGCGATTCCGTGGTCAGAATCAAACCCGGAGGCGTTCGCCGGTCTGCACAATCAGGGCAAGCGAATTTTGGTCATTTTTGACGAAGCATCCGCCATTGCCGACAAAATTTGGGAAGTAATCGAAGGTGCGATGACCGACAAAAACACGCAGATTTTGTGGTTGTGCTACGGAAAACCTACAAGAAATACGGGCCGATTCTTTGATTGTTTTAATAAATTTCGTCATCGTTGGTGGACAATGCACGTTGATGGCCGCGAGGCGGCGATGTCAAACAAGAATCAGATTGAGGCTTGGCTGCAAGACTACGGCGAAGACAGCGACTTTTTTAAAGTTCGTGTCCGCGGTGTGTTCCCGTCTACGTCTGCGATGCAGTTCATCGGCCGTGATACTGTAGATCAGGCTGTAGCTCGCTCGATGCCACATGTCCCGTACACAAAGATGGTGGCGATCATGGGGGTTGACGTAGCTCGCTTCGGTGATGATGCGTCAGTTATTCGTGTGCGATTCGGTCAAGACGCTCGCTCGATGGAAAAGAGGAAGTACAGAGGTCTGGACGGCTGGGCGCTCGGTGCGAAGATCGCCGAGTGGTACAACGAACTTTTGAGAATGGGTGTGCAGAAAGTAGCCATCAATGTCGATACCGGTGGTGTCGGAGCGAGTCCCGTGGACTGGTTGCGGCACAACAACTACCCCGTGAACGCGATCAATTTCGGTCAGGCAGCAACCGATACAGCACGATACAAAAACCTCCGCGCCGAGATGTGGGGTCGCATGCGTGCGTGGCTTGAACAGGGCGGCTGCATTGCAGACGATGATGATTTGGTCACGGATTTGACGGCCGTTGAGTACACATACACACCGACAAATCAGTTACTTCTCGAAAGAAAAGAAGATATGAAAAAGCGGGGTTTGGCCAGCCCTGATGATGCTGACGCACTGGCTCTCACGTTCGCTATTCAAATGAACGAGTACTTAGACAATCTTCCATCACCCGAACGGCGTGAACGAAGTAGCTCGCACAGGACACGCGATCCTTACGCTTAAATAGCTGTCGTGCGCGTGTACGCCACACTCTATTTAAAAATGCCTCCAAGAGTTTCATGGGGCACTTTTATGAGCGAGTACATCAAGCGCCTGGCGGGCCCGTACACGGGGGCTGGGCAAACGACTTTTAGCTTCGGCTTCTATACATACAGTGAAGAAGATATCTATGTCGGCACGGCTATGTCTGATGACGAAGCATCCACGATTCTTGATCAGGGGACTGACTACACAGTCTCGCTTAGCTCGGATCAAGACGCCACGCCGGGCGGTTCGATCACTCTTTTGACGCCTGGCGGTCTCAAGGAAGGTGAGACACTTGTCATTGGATCGTGTCTGCCGTACGTCAAAAACATCGAGCTGACAAACTACTCTAGATTCCCGCCCGAGATGATCAACGATGAGTTCAATCGCATCGTGATTATGATTCAGCAGATAGTCGAGGAGACTGGGCGCACTTTGAAAGTCCCGGCTACGTCTTCAGAGACACCAGACGACATGATCGAACGGCTGCTTGCTGCGCAATCGCAAGCGCAAGCGAGCGCCGATGCGGCGGCAGCATCAGCTCAGGCGGCTGCTGATAGTAAAGAAGAGGCGAAGCAAATCAAAGAAGAAACCGCTGAGTACGCCGAGGCGGCGTCTATCATTGAGCCGTACACGGCAGAACTCCAGGACGTCGCGGACAATATCTCCGCCGTGGCGACTGTCGGCACAGAATCCAATATGGCGGCGATACTCACTATCTCGCCTAGCATATCTCAAGTCGTGACAGTGTCTCAGTACAAAGACGAAATTGTGGCGGTAGGCGATGCTATCGATGACGTGATACAAGTCGCTGATGAGCTTGATCAGATACCGGGCTACCTTCAGACAATGCAGGGCTATGTGTCTAGTGCCGCTCAGTCTGTCACGGATGCAGCCGCACAAGTGACTATCGCAAAAAACTGGGCGATCAAGACAGATGGCCCTGTTGAAAACGGCGCATACTCTGCGAAGTATTGGGCGCAGCAGGCGGCCGACAAGTACGAAGAGATTGACGCTCTTGGCCAGACGGTGCTGGGCAATATCAGCAATGCGCAAACCGCTGCCGTTAGCGCGGTTAATTCTGCCGGTAACACACAAGTTTCGGCCGTCAATACGAAAGCCGAACAACAAATTGAAGCCATTGAATCGGCCGGAACTACACAAAAGGGACTGGTGACGTCTGAAGGCTCGTCTCAGGTTCAGGCGGTCACGGCCGAAGGAACAAAGCAAGTTGGGCTTGTTTCTTCTAAGGGAACGGAGCAAGTCAATGCAGTAGGCTCGGCCGGTACCAGCGCTGTGCAGTCCGTTAATGCAGCCAAAGAAGAAGCTGTTGGGGCTGTGGCTGCTAGTGTACAGCTCGCAGAGGATTGGGCAGAAAAGACTGATGGCCCGGTCGAAGATGGCAAGTTTTCTGCTAAGTACTGGGCGCAACAAGCAAGCCAAGGCCAGTTACAAGCCAACTGGGCTGAAACTGATCCGCAGGCTCTGTCGTTCATTCAAAACAAACCGACTTTGGGCGCTCTCTCTTCTAAGAATAAGGCTAACTATTCAACGGACATCGAGGGCGCGCCCGATCTTTCTATCTATCTCACAACTACGGTTGCGGGTCAGACGTACCTCACAAAGACGGATGCTTCCTCGACTTATCTATCTAAAACTGACGCGACTGCAACGTATCAGCCCAAAGGTAGCTATGCGGCTGCGAGTCACAGTCACGTCACTGGTGACATCACAAACTTGAGCAGCTTTAAGCCTGCCACGTCTGGCGCAGCGGACAAGCTGGCAACGGCTCGGACAATCGCTCTGAGCGGTGGTGTTACCGGAACCGCAACCGCTTTTGATGGATCGGAAGCTATCACAATCCCCGTGACGGCGGTTGACGGAACAAAAGTCACGGGCACCGTACCGGCGGCAACGAAAGCCACACAAGACGGTAATGGCGCTGTGATTGCAAGCACTTATGCCAAGCTCGCAGGCGCAGCGTTCACGGGCACAGTCACGATAGGCGGGGTGGAAGTCGTAGTCACCACCGATATCGCCGACATGCTCACTGCGACTTCGGCAGCGTCTACTTACGCGCCTCTGGTCTCTCCTGCTTTGACGGGCACGCCTACGGCGCCCACGGCGGCGAAAGGCACATCTACGACACAGATCGCTACTACAGCTTTCGTGCAGGAAGCAATGGGAGACGTTCAGGACAATACGGCGGCGGCGATCCTGCAAGCGTTCCAAGATTTTGCGGACGAACACGGGATAACGGTTCCTGAAACGACAAATACAACGGAGGGATAAATGGCAACAGCAGAGCAGACAGTTAGCGCTGTGCTTCAAAACCTAGGCACCGACAACATTATTGATGTCGATGATCGTCTGGATACGGAGGGCTGCCGCATTGAGAGATTCGTTAGCGGGTTGATGAAGATCTATTCGTTATCTAACGGAACTGAAGATACAGAATCGAAAGAGATTACTTTTCCTGCTTCATTTGCAGAGATCCCTTTAGTGTTTCTTCAACGAACAACCGCTACTAGTGCGGAAGCTAATTACAAATACTTTGTCCCACAAACAGTATCTACAACTGGCTTCACGAGGGCGGAGAGTAGTGGCACAGGTTCTACATATGCATATTTAGCAATAGGAAGGGCGCAATAATGTCTGAAATTACGGGGGGGGGTACGACCCGACAAAAGCCGTACTAGATGCAATAGGTAAAAGATACTTGGTCGAACACGGTGAAGGCTCTGACGAAAACGGTTCCTATTGGTACGACCGTTATTCAGATGGATGGTTGGTGCAAGGCGGAAGATTCGGTTATGGAACTGTAGCAATACCACCTCAGTCGACAGTTACGTTTCCTATCGAATTTGCTGAATTGCCGACTATTCTAATGGGTGGAGGTGGTTTTAGAGATGTTCAAACCTATGAAGGCGGGATCGTTCCGGAATCTATTTCAACCACTGGATTTAGTCATCTGGGAACTTCAGGCGCAAACAGCATGGAAAGAAACTCATTTAACTGGGAAGCCAAGGGTTTCGCCGTTTAACCTCAGCCCCTCAACTGAGGGGCGTTTTTCTATTCGCAGCGGAAATTGATTGTTGCGGTGGCCGATAAGCCTTCGTCAAAGTTTCCGTCTTTGTGCCAGCTTTGTAGCAAAACGAAGTCTTTGTTTTTAGCTTTACAGAAGGCATTGGCCTTTTTGATCAGTTCTATTCTTACCAAGCCTGCATTGTCTGTTGCCCAGTATGAATCGCCGGCCAGAGAGTAGGCCCCATTTCCTATTGGGACAATTTCCGAAGAATTGCCCATCGTGTTGCATCCACTTAAAAGTGCGATTAAAGCAAGAGCGAGAGTAAGTCTTTTCATTTTTCCACCTCTGATGTTTCTCTCAGTTTATCGCCTGTGCGCGTGTGCAGGCAATAGGGATTCAAAATCCCCATCATGAAACTAAAAGCCATTTCTTTTTCTGATCTTTTCGATCATCCACTTTTCGCTGATCTTTGCATCGAGTATGCAAAAGAGAGTGGAAATGCTGATCTCGGGGTCGCTGTTCCTAACTGCAGCAGGTACTTGATGCTTGAAGAGCAAGGACTGGCGTTTTGTGTCGGGGCTTTCGAGGGTGAAGATATGATCGGCTTTGCAGCGATGATACTCAGTGAGCACCCTCACTACTCGGCGAGAATCGGCGTCTGCGATGCTCTTTTCATCAAAAAAGAACAACGCAAGGGGCCAGCAGGACTTCGATTGATCGGCAAGGTAAAGGAAATGGCGAAAGAACATTGGGCCGTCGGCGTGTATTTTTCAGCGCCGGAGGGCTCGCGATTGTCAAAACTCTTTGCCCGGTTGTTCACGCCGACAGATCGCGTGTACTGGGCAAAAACAGAGGAGTAAGAACATGGGTATCGTTTCCGGTCTTATTGGTGGCGCACTCGCTCTTGCAAGCAGCTATACGCAAGCTCGAGCGGCTGATCGACAGACAGCGGCGCAGCGACAAGCCACGCGACAAGCAGAGGATCAGGCTCGCAGGCAGGCTGAACAAGCCCGTGCTGATGAGCGTCGACAGAATCAAAATGCCGCTGACGTCTCAGGTATTTTGCAGAGCAACACGGACAGTATGCTGTCGGGAGGTTCAACCCTTTTGACTGGCGCAGGCGGTGTCGATAACAGTCAATTAAATCTCGGTCGTGGCAATCGCCTCGGTTAAGAGTTTAAAGGGCGGTGGTTTGCCATGGATCGTAAAAAGCTACGTGACGAGATTTTGCAAAGGTGGGCGCAGCTCAAACAAGAGCGTGAGCCCTATGTACCTCAGTGGCGCGCCATTTCGCAAGCGATTACGCCTGCTTCTGGGCGTTTTCTGGATTCACAGTTGGATCAGCATGGCGATTTGTCTCGGGATCGCTGGAACAAGATCTACAACAACACAGCCACGCGAGCCGCCAATATTCTGTCTGCCGGTTTGATGTCTGGCATGACGGACCCGTCTTCTCAGTGGTTCGCCTTAACGACCGGCGATCCTGATTTGGATTCCTCTCAGGCGGTAAAGATTTGGCTCGATCAAGTCCAAAGAATTTTAGAGATGGCTTTCCAGCGCACGAATACCTATCAGGCTTTGCACCACGGCTGGCGTGAGGTAGGCACGATGGGCATCCTTGCGAACGTCATCATTGAGGATCCGAGAGACGGTTTCTATTGTAATCCCTTGGTGGTAGGTGAGTACTGCATAGGCGTTGACTACCGAGGACAGCCAGACACGCTGTATCGCCGCTTTTCGATGACGGCGACACAACTCGTTAAGCGCTACGGTCGAAACAAGTTACCTCAGACGGTTATCAATGCCTACGATCAAAATGACATTGATCGAAAGTTCAGATTGATTCATGCGATTGAGCCGAGACGCGAGCGTGATACTCGCAAATCGGACAATCTCAACATGCCGTATCGATCGGTTGTTGTTTTAATCGAAGGCGGCGAAAAAGATTCTGGCGTTTTGGAAGAGTCTGGCTATAACGAGTTTCCCGCCGTTGTCGGCCGTTGGGGCGCGTCCGCATCAGACGTGTACTCAGAAGAAGCGCCGGGAATGGTTGCGCTGGGTGATGTGCGCCAGCTCAATCACCAAGAGCTGCAAAAGGGCAACGCCATCGACTACTCGATTGAGCCGCCGCTGATTCTTCCGGTTAACGCCAAGGACAATGAGATTGATTTTCTCCCTGGCGGAAAGTCTTACATTGATATGCCGGGAGCAAATCATCAAGCCGTAAGTGCTTGGAACGTGCCGATGAATATCACGCCGATTACTCAGAACATTCAAGAAGTTCAACAACGCATCAATCAGGCGTTTAACGTGGATATGTTCCTCATGTTCGCGGGCGGTACGAAGAACATGACGGCCACGGAGGTCGCGGAAAGACACGAAGAAAAACTGATGATGTTGGGACCAGTGCTCTCACGTCTCAATCACGAAGTTTTGCGTCCGCTTATCGAACGCGCTTTCAATATTCTTCAGCGTGCAGGGCAGATTCCGCCCGCTCCGCAGGAGCTTCAAGGGCAGTCTCTGAGCATTGAGTACACGTCCATGCTGGCGCGCTCTCAGCGTGCGATCCGAGCGCAAAGCCTGACTAACTTCCTAGGCATGGTGGGTCAAGTCGCCCAGTTCAAGCCCGAGATTCTGAATAAGATCAATTCGTTCAATGTCGCCAATGAATTTGCGGATTACTACTCTGTTGCGCCTTCCGTTCTCGTTCCTGATGATGAGGCGCAAGCGCAATTACAGGCCCAACAACAGGCTCAACAGCAGGCTATGCACCAAGAGCAAGACGCTCAAGCCGCGGACACGCTATCTAAGCTCGGACGTGTTCCGTCTGGTGACGAAACAATGGCGGGTCAAGCCGTTCAGGGGCTTCAAGCTATGACTGGGATGTAACGAATAAAAGCAGCCGAGCCTTTTTCCGAAGGGCAACTTTGCCGAGGTTTGCAACACGCCTCGGCTTTTTTTGTGCGCGTGTGCAAAAAAACGTGCTCGAAAATTCCAGGCATGACAAAAAGAGATCCTTTCAATACAGCCGAAATCGCCACTGAGCGCGAAGAACGAGAGTTTGAGCGTCAGAAAGTGGTTGATCGAACAAAACACCTTCTGCGCTCGCTGATGCAAACGACAGAAGGGCGTGAGCTCGTGTATTTCTTGCTCGACTTGTCGCAAGTTAACACGTCATCGTTTAACACCAACGCCTTGGCGATGGCGTTCAACGAAGGTCGCCGATCATTCGGAATTGATTTGCAAAGGCTTCTCGATCCTGAACTCTATCAATCGATGTTGAAGGAAAGCTATGAGCGAACTAGAAAACAAAGACACGGCAGCGGAAAACAAAAGTGAAGCTACGCCGGTCGATGGCGGCGACAAGGACGGGCAAGTCACAGCCGCCACACCATCCAATGATCAAACTCTTTTAGAGGAAGTTCAAGGCGCTAAGGACGGTGAAGGCTCTGAACCGAAAGATGATAAATCCTCCGCTCAATCTGACGGTGTGAAAGCCGGCGAGGATAAGCAAAAAGCCGAGGGCGCTCCCGAGGTTTATGAGGATTTCAAAGCACCCGAAGGAATGGAATTCCAGAACGGTGCCCTCGATCAGTTCAAAGAAGTGGCAAAAGAGCTCAATTTGTCTCAAGGGCAGGCACAGCACCTTTTGGATAAGGTGGTCCCCGATTTGGCTCAACGACAAATGGAAAGCATCAAGGCTCAATCCGATGCCTGGAAACAGGCAACGATGAGTGACAAAGAGATCGGCGGCGATAACTGGGTGCGCTCATCCGCAGATATCGCCAGAGTGCGAGATAAATTCGCAAAGAATGCAGACGGTCAGTACGACAAAGACATTCTCGAATTCATGCAATCTCCGGTCGGTAATCACCCTGGTGTGCTCAAGCTCTTAGCTCGTGTCGGTCGCGCTTTCGGCGAGGCAGATTTCCCGAAGGGCGGCACGGTTACAGAGAAGGACCCGCTGGGTGCTCTCTATGACAAATCTAATTTGAAGTAATGTAGGTGCAAAAATGGCAGTTGTTTCTAATCACAATTTGACGCTTGCTGACGTTGCCAGCCGTGTTGATTCGAGCGGAGCTTATCTCCGTATCGTAGAGGCTTTGGCTCAAGTCAATCCGATCTTGGATGACGCTCCGTTCGTTGAATGCAACCAAATCGAAGGTCATAAGACTGTAGTCCGTACCGGTTTGCCGGATGTTACCTGGCGCAAGCTGTATGGCGGCGTTCAACCGTCTAAATCAAAGACCGCCACTGTGGTCGAAAAGACCGGCAATTTGGAAGCATATGCCGAGCCTGACTGCGACGTGGTCGACATGAATGGCGGCACTCGCGAAGCTCGCTTTAACGAGGACAAAGCCTTCTTGGAAGCCATGTCTCAGGAAATGGCAAAGACGGTTTTCTATGGCGATTTGAAGAAGACGCCTGAAAAGTTCGAAGGTTTGGCCTCTCGCTTATCTAGCAAGAAGGCTGCTTGCGGTGAGCAAATTATTTTGGCTGGTGGTTCCTCTGGAAGCTTGACGTCTTGCTACTTCGTTGGTTGGGACAAAGACGCTTGTAAGATGCTCTTCCCGAAGGGCTCGCAAGCTGGCTTGAAGACGACTGACAAGGGCCAAGTCACAGTGCAGGCTGCTGGCGGCGGACAATACGAAGCCTATCGCACGCACTACAAGTGGCAGTGTGGCTTGTCTGTTTCTGACTGGCGCGCAATCGCTCGTGTGGCCAATATCAGTGTGACTGATCTTTTGGGCAACTCCGGCACTCTTGCCGATGGCAAGTTGATTGAGCTGTTGATTAAAGCAAAGAATCAAATCAAGCCTCAATATCGTCACAACGGCGTTTTGTACGTCCCGACGGAAGTCAAGACGTACCTTGAAATCGCTGCGATGAACAAGTCCAGCTCTGCGCTCAAGTTAGTTGACGCCGCTGGCCAACTGCAAGTCAAGTTCTTTGACTGGACGATTAAAGATTGCGACGCAATCAGCACGGAAGAAACGGTCGTTGCTTCCGCTTAAAGATAGGAGAGACACATTATGTTGATGGATACATCTTTGGAGTTCTGCAACGGCTTGGCTTTAAGTGCTGCGTCAAACGATTCAACGAATACGCTTGATCTTGATGACACCACTTTGCTTTCTGTTCCGTTGGCATTGGTGACAATCATCGCCGGTACGCAATCGACCGCGAAGGCTACAACCGTCTCCGTTCAGGGATCTGCTAATAACAGTGAGTTCAAAGAAGTTATGGCGTTCACGATTCCTGAGTCCGAAATGGTTGACGGCAAGCATATCAATATGCTCCTGCCGTTGAGCTTGCCGCGTTATCTCAAGTTGACAATCAAGCCGACAGCCGCCGACTCCGCAGTCAAGGTAACGGCCTTCTTGACGGTCAGCCCGGACACGCCGCGCGAAAAAGCAGATTTTCCGTTCGCTTCGACCATTGCTTAAACGAAAGTTCGAGTAACTGAGATGGAGGTGGGGGCTTAATCGGCCCCCATATTTATATATGGCAACCAATGTTGATATTTGTAATCTCGCTATCACTCAATTGGGCGAACGGGGGTCTATTACGGGGCTTAATCCTCCCGATGGTTCAGACTGGGCGGCCCAGTGCTCGCGATACTATCCAATCGCCTTGCGGCGTTTATTCGAAGAGTATGACTGGAGTTTTTCTCAGACTCGAGCTCGGCTGAGCAAACTCGCAAGCTTTGACTCAGAACTTTACGGGTATAAGTTTGCGTACTCGCTGCCTGCTGACTGCGTGCGAGTCACGCGAGTAGCAGCGATCAATAATGCTGCGACGGACGAAGAATTGGATGATATGAGTTTTAGGTGGTCGCCAGAGATTCCGAAGAACTACGAAATCCAATATTCAACGACAACGCAAAACAGAATATTGTTGACGAATGTTGATGATGCCTTTGTGCAGTACACGGCATATAAAGACGTGCCCGCTCTTTTCCCGACATATTTTATTGAGTGCTTGGTTGTTGGGCTCGCGGTTTATCTTGTGGGGCCGATCAAACGCTCGGACGCTGCTTCAACAATGGCTCAGAATTTGCGTCAAGTGTATGAGCAGTCATTATCCAAGGCGAAAACGGCGGATGCTCAAAATTCAGTTTGGCGCCGTTATCCCTATGTTGCCTCTCAACTTCGTTCTAGGTGGGTGTAATCATGGCGGTGAAGATTTATCAGCGGTCTTTTAACGGCGGCGAAGTCGCTCCGTCACTGTACGCACGCATTGATGACGGCAAGTATCAGACAGGCTTAGCCACATGTAAGAATTTCCTTGTTGAGCCTCAAGGACCAATCACAATGCGTCCAGGCTTTGCTTATGTCAATAAAACTAAGCAGCAGGATCAGGCGCCACGTTTGATTCCGTTTACATATTCAAATGATCAAACAATGGTACTGGAATTCGGCGATAAGTACATTCGTTTCCACACTCAAGGACAAACACTTTTAGATAGTGATGGAGATCCCTACGAAGTGGAAACGCCGTATTCCATTGATGATGTTTTTGACATTCACTATGTGCAGTCTGGTGACGTGTTGACGTTAGTTCATCCTTCATATCACCCAGCTGAGTTAAGGCGGTACGGTGCGGCAGATTGGCGTCTTGAACAGATTAACTTTGCTTCAGTGCTCTCGGCGCCGACTAACCTTAAAGTCACCACGACTGGCTCGGGTGGAGGCAAATACACTAGAGAGTATGCAGTAACCGCCTTATTGTCGGATGGATCTCAGGAGTCCGCTCGGAGCGAAAGCTTTGAGATTGACTGCTATCCCTATGGGGATGGTGCCTGTAACACGATTACATGGGATGCTGTTGATGGCGCAGGTCTTTATCGTGTCTACCGAAACGAAGGCGGTATCTGGGGGTATATCGGTCAAACCGATGGACTGTCGATTAAAGATGAAAACATCGATCCCGATGCTTCGATTACCCCGCCTATTTATGACGATGTCTTTCTGAACGCAGGCGGCATTTCCAGTGTTGAAGTTTTGACGCAGGGTGAAGGGTATTACGGCACGCGCGCCGTTTCATTGATTCCTAATACAATTTTTGTAAACATTAACCCGAACGATCCTTTTTATACATACTATGATGATCTAGACCTTGAGCCTGTTTTAGACATAAACAGCGGGAATATCGTAGCAAATTCAGGGACGCTGAATGTACTCCCTGAGTATTACTTCCCTGCAGTTTTTTCTACCGCTCTGCGTGTCTGGGATCAAAATTATTATAGAGTGTATGACTTGGAAGGTAATGGCTCTGGTGCTGTAGTTCGCTGCCGTTGGACGCAAACCGGATATAACAATTGGTATTTAAGGTTGGACAGCATTGAAATCCTAAGCGGTGGATCGGGATATATTAAACCAAGACTTTATATTTGGAGTCAGTTCAGCGCAACACAAGGTTATGTGATGGGTTATTGCGATTTGGGCGTACAGGGAGCGGCCGAATCGATTTCTCTCGAAGTTGAAGATGAAACAGGATCCGGTGCGGTTCTCCGTCCAGTTATCAGTGATGGGAAAATCATCGCCGTTAATGTTGTTTCTGGTGGGTCCGGGTACACTAATCCAACGATAAAAGTTGTCAGCGAATCCGGATCTGGCGCGACTTTTAAAGTAAACGTTAGTGAATCGGGAGACTACCCGAGCGCGGTATCTTATTTTGAGCAAAGGCGATGGTTTGCAGGCACTTACACTAAGCCATCCAATATGTGGGCTACAAAGTCTGGTACGGAAAGCGATATGTCGTTCTCGCTGCCGAGCCAAGATGACGACCGCATTGCCGTGCGTGTGGCTGCGCGTGACGCTAACCGTATTCAGCATATTGTCCCCTTGCAGCAGCTCATGACACTAACCGCTGCAGCTGAATGGCGTATTTCACCACTTAACTCTGATGCTATCACGCCGTCCTCAATGTCTGTTCGGCCACAATCATATATCGGGGCTAATAATGTCCAGCCGTTGGTGGTGGCAAACACGATGATCTATGCCGCTTCTCGCGGAGGGCATTTGCGGGAGTGCGGATACTCATATGAGGCAGGGGGCTACATTTCAAACGACGTTTGCTTGAGGGCCTCGCACCTTTTCGATAACGATCAGATTGTGGACCTGGCCTACGCTAAGGCACCTTGGCCAATTGTTTGGGCCATCAATGATAAGGGCGATCTGATTGCAATGACCTATGTCCCTGAACAACAGGTTGGAGGATTTAGCACGATTGAGACAGACAACGGGCTATTCCGCTCATGTTGCGTTGTTGCTGAGGGTGAGGAGGATATTCTTTACTGTGTGGTCGAGCGCATTATTACTGGGCGCAAGCATTACTACATCGAGCGCATGAATCAACGGCAGTACACAACGCTTGATCGATCCGTATTCCTAGACAGTTCCGGTACATATGTTGGTGATGCTACAACAGAGGTGAGCGGTCTTGATTGGCTAGAGGGACAAAGGGTCTGTGTTGTCTCTGATGGTTCAGTCGAAGGATATCAATTTGTAGAAAACGGCAAAGTGACGTTAAAAATGCCATCTAACTATGTACACGTGGGCATACCTTTCACGGCGGATGCCAAAACGCTGCCGGTGGCGGTTGCCCTCCAGGACGGTGGTTATGGCTCAGGTCACGAAAAGAACGTGCGCTCAATTAGCCTCAGGGTGATTAACTCATCAGGCATTAAGGCGGGACCAGACTTTGACAATCTGACAGAATATCCGGCTCGTTCAATTGAATATGCGGGTAATCCACCTGATCCCATAAATGATGAAATTGATTTACCGATTGTTGGTGTTTGGAATAAATACGGGCAAGTCTGCATTAGGCAGGAAAACCCCTTGCCGTTAAAGATCATCTCCGTGACGACAACGGTAGAAATTTCGTAAATATTTTTAGTCTCCCGCTCTGCTCTAGCATCGGGCCTGCTGTCTCCTATGCGCGTGTGCACGAAATCGAAAGATAAAGTGCTGCGCGTGTAGGAGATTTTTTTATGGCTTGGAATGATTTAACCAGCGGACAACAATTCGGCTATGGATCCCTAATTGCTCAGGGGATTGCCAACACCGTCAACGCTTTTGGCTCACTGAGCATAACGCGTCATCAAAATGCGATCGCTCAGTCGCAGGCCAACATAGCCCGATTGAATGCTCAGATGATGGAGTGGCAGGCAGCAAGCCGACTTCATGCCAACACCAAAGATCAGGTGCGCCTGACTATGAAGGCAGGGCAAACGAAGGCGAGCCAGCGGGCCGCTTTGGCAGCCAATGGTATCGCCGTGGGCGAAGGATCGGCAGCGGAGCTACAAGCGTCTACCGACATCATTAAAGAGATTGACTCAAACCAGATGACGGCCAACGCCCGCCGTGAGGCTTGGGGTATGCGTATGCAGGCGGCCAATTATGAGGGTCAGGCTCTAATGGCTGAGGCTCAAAAGCAAAACAAATGGGATGTGTTTGGAACGACCTTGTTGGGCGGCGCCTCTCAAGTGGCCAATTCGTACATGCTCTACAACGCCCACGGGCTTTTTGATCCTGCCGAACAAAGTCCTGCTCCAATCATTAACAAAAACATTCGATTCGCGGGGTAATTTTTTATGCCAATGGTTCCAACTTTCCAAGGAAATATCCCTCGTGTCCGCGATACAGGCGGCTCTGGTATGGTGCCGGCTCAATCGGTAACTCCTCGCACCGACTACGCCGCTGTCATGCGTGAGGCCATGAAGCCGATCAATGACACGGCCAACGCGGTGTCCGAAGCCTTAAAAATCAATCACGCCCGAACGGTCAAGGCCGAGAGTGATGACGCTGATAATCGTGCAATGGCTGTTGCAGATCAGCTTATGTACGACCCTGAAAATGGCTATATGGCCAAGCAGGGTAAGAATGCTATGGAGGCCTATCAATCCACAATGGAGAATTTGAAGGCTGAGTTTGACAAAATCGTTGGAGGTTTACAGCCTGCTACTCGTGATGCCGTGGCTTCCAGAATTGCGGACCGCTATCAAAGTGCTTTGCGTCAGGCGACACAGTGGAATGCAAGACAAACTCAGGCCTATCATGAAGAATCTCTTTTAAGCCATAAAGCATCTTTAAATCAGTCCGTTGGTAATAACTACGGCAATGAGGAATTTATAGCTAAAACTTGGGCGTCTATTCAGCAAGACAATGAGTCGCTCGCCAAATATAAAGGACTTTCTGAGGAAGGAAAGAAACTACTGAATCAGGAATCTTATGACGAGTTGATCGCTGCTCGTTACGCCGGTTGGGCGCAGGATGACGCTACTGGAGCTTACGCGCATTTCATTACACATAGTGAAGAACTGAGCCCACAAGTTCGTCAAAAGATATCGAATGCACTATCAGCTCAGTCTCAAGATAGTTTTGCCATGATGATGGCCATGCAGGAAGTCCAGTACGATGACAAGGGCAAGGTAAAAAATCTTAGTTGGATGGACAATCCTTTAGCTTCAACGGGTATTGCCGCTGTTGATGCAATGCCTAAGGAAAAGCGTCTAGCCACTGTATTGAAAGCGAGACAGTACAGAAACTCTTTTGTATCGGTATCTGAAAGTGAATTTGATTCGAGTATTAAAAATCAGTACGCCAAGCTTCGTTTAGGTCAACCACAAGAGCAGTACACAAAGGATGATTTCATTCGTAGGTACGGGCCAGTTAAGGGAGAAAAGGAATACAGCACTTATTTGAGTAATTATGCTCAAAACAGCGCTTACTGGACGTTCGGTGAATTGCCGGATCAGGATATTTATGCTGCATTAAAAGCATTTAAACCCGATCCGAAATCGCCGGATTTCACAGCTGAGCAACAAAAAAATTATGAAGCACTGGTGAAATCTGCCGATGAGATTGTTCGAGAAAGAAAAAAGGATCCCGCGCAATTTGCAATTGATCGAGGGATGTACGGTTTTGAGAGGATTGATGTTAAAAACGAAACTCAGTTACTCCAAGGTTTAAAGAATCGTTCTGATTCTTTGAGCCAAATGAAAGATCAATGGGACCTAAAAAATCCAAGGATTTTGTCTGCTGACGAACAGAAAGAATTAACTGAGTACATTTCGCAAATAGAGCCAGCTAAACAGTTAGAGTTTATTCGGAAGTTAGGCGCTGCAACAGGCCGAGATGCCGGCGAGGTGTTGGCGGCGCAAATGTCAGATAAATATGGTCTGGCCTTAACTTTGGATCTGGATAATTTTGCGGGTTCGGAAAATTCAGCCTTTTATTATTTAACAGGCTCTCAGGCCATAGAAGAAGGACAGTCAAAGGTTAAGGACATTGAAACTAATAAAACACAAGGGCGCCCTGAATACATTGAGAGTCTGAATGGTTTATTTGACGATCCAGATTTGCGCGCTAATGTGGCCGATACCGTGACTGGAGTAGCAGCCGGTATCTTAGTTAGTGGAAAAACCTCCAGTATGCGAACAGCTTTTAGGCAGGCAGAAAAGCTAGTGATTGGTGATGTCTATGAGTTTAGAGGCCGAAAAATCTTTACTAGAAATGGACGCAGTGATGCCAATGTTAGAGAACGAATTTTTTCATTGAGAAACAAACTTAAGAGCAAGAAAGAAAACGTTGTTCAATTACCTAATAAACAAAAATTAACAGGTGAACAATTCGCTCGTGAGCTGTCTACGGCTCAATTGCGCAATAGCCCTGATGACAATAAGTTCTACGTAATTTCAGGATCAGGTGTTGTCTATGACTTACAGGGCAATCCTTTTGTGATTGATATTGGGGGTTAACCGTGCTTTTAATGAATATGTATGGGGAGCGCCCCAAGCCTATCAGCGAGGCTGTTCATAGCGCAATTACTTTAGATAAACAAAATTCCCGTATTGATGCTTATCCGGGATCTGAGCCAGATACACCGGGATGGTTTGATGGCACGATGGAGGCGATTTATGGTGCTCCTGCAAGTGCTTGGTACGAAACTAAGGCGGCGGTTCAGGGTACGATTGCCGACTGGGATTTTGTGGATGAGGATTATCGGAAAGAACTGGATGATTGGGCCCAAGATAATATCCAACGTGCCAAAAGTTTCGAGCCTGATCCGCTTACAACAGGAACGGCTGCACAGATTATTTATGGCGTTGGCAGGGATTTATCGAAATTAGCCATGGCAGTTCCTGTTGGTGCAGGGGTTAGTTTTGCTACCGGCAATCCTATTGCTGGAACACTCGCCACGGCTTCTTTATTCGGAGCAAACCTTTCAGAATCTGAAAGTCAAAAATTGCAGTCACAAGGTGTTGATGAGGAAACAGCCGATAGAGCTGGGCGAGTTCAAGGCGTTATGGGAGCGGTCGGTGTCCTAATTCCGGGAGGCATAGGAGCGAGACGAGCTGTCAATGCGGCTTATGGTGCCGGAGTGAATCTGCTGACGAATGCTAATGAAATGGCGGCCGTCAATATGATTCTCAAAGAAGCCAATTACGATGATGTGGCCGAGCAATATGATTGGTCAGATCCTACTAACGCAGCTGTTTCGGCGATATTTGGTGGTGTTACCGGTGCTGTTACTGGCAGAAGTTCTCGGCAAGTTAGGCCTATTGAGGCTGACGCGGCGAGAGTACGTGCCACTGAAATTGAAAATACGGCTAACTTGCCAGTAGACGTCAACAATGGCCAACAGGTTTCTGCTGGGTATAAAACTCAACAGGCAGTAAAGGCAGCGATTGATAATAAACAAAAACCTGTTGTTTCGGTGGATTCTGTTTCCGAAGATCGGGTGAGTGAACTCAAGGCAGCAAGCGAGACAAAGATGGCCGCTGCCATGAAAGAAAGTGGGAACGTCTTGCAAAACCGAGATCGTTCTTCAAAGGCTTCGGTGACGCAAATGAAATCCATCGCCGCCAATCCCGATTACGGTCGTCTTGGATTTAGTCACTCGTTTACTGAAGGCGCTCCGGTTATTGCCTATGCAGGCGATGTTCCTGAAGTACAAATTGGGCGAGAGGATTTCATTGTTGATGCTGATGGTAAGCGCTATCGGGTTAGATATGCAGTCGTAGAAGCGGACACAGTTTCGACTTCCAATCGTATAGATGGATCGGAGAATCCACTATACGGCTCCGATGAGGTTCCAACTGCTGTGGCTGGGAATGCTCGAACAACGGGGTTGCAAGAGGCGTATAGACAGGGAACGGCAGACAATTATCGTGCTGAGATGTCTCAAGATCCTATGTCAGGGATTGATCCGAGTGTTTATGAGGGAATGGATAAGCCTATTCTCGTTCGGATCATGGACGACAAAGATGTCACTCCGAACATTGGTGACGTTACTAATCGAAGTAGCACACAACAGTTGAGCTTAGTGGAACAAGCTCAAACCGATTCACAGCGAGTGGACTTGACGGCATTGAAATATGACGAAGATGGAGACATTACACCTGATAGCGTTGTTGAGTTTTTATCTCTTTTGCCTGCTGAAGAACGCGCTAATCTAATTGACGCCAATGGAATTCCAACTAAACCTGCATTTGATCGGTTAAATAGAGCGATTTTTCAGGCGGCTTATGGCGATGCCAATGCGACAGCCTTGCTGGATACAACAGAAAAAACAGGTGTTTCAAGATTACTTGGAGCTTTCAGACAGTTAGCGCCCCGTGTGCTTGGCCTTGAGGGTGAAATGGATTTCAGACAGGCAATGCTGGAAGTCCTTTCGGAAATTCGAGAAGCTAAGCGATCAGGTAAGAAGGTCAGTATTGCAGACATTGCGGCTCAAAGATCATTCACGAGAAGTCCAGAGGCTGACGCCTTTTTGCAGTATTTTTCAAAAAATGACAGCGAAGGTGGCGGTGTTTCTTCTTTAGTTCAAACGTTTTCTGATTTGGCTGATTTTGCGAGAGCTAATACAGATAATGCCGCGCAAGGTGTTGACTTGTTTGGTGAAGTCGCACAGCCCACGCGTTTAGATTTAATGCGTCGTTTTTCTGATCTGACTGGTGTTGAAATTGATGAGGCTAAGTTCCGTCCGGTCGCTGACCTGAAGGACGCAGTCAAATTTGAGAAAGCGTCAGTTAGAGAAGCAAAAATTAAAAAAGTTGAAAAGGCAAAAGAAACCCTTAAGTCAATTTTGGGTGAAATAAAAACTCGTTTGACAAACCGAAAGAAGGGAGAGGTTATCGCGGATGGCCCGGCAACGCCATTCATGCAAGTTTCAAACGATCTAAAAGTTTTGGCTAAAGAAAATGGATATGACATTGACTCCTATGATTCTCACTCTTTTGATTTGAGTGCGTATCGACATATCCAGAAAAGGCATGGTCAAGGCCATGAACAGCGTTCAGATCAAAGACCCGTGCTTGATTCAGATATCGAGCGAATTCCTGAAGTTATTGAAAACTATGATTCTGTAAATTTTGGCGCAAAAACTGACAGAGGTAATGACGCAATTGTTTACCAGAAAACGTTTAGTGATGGGACGTTTATCGCAGTGGAAGAGGTCAGGAAGAAAAACAGAAAACTTGGTGTTCACACCCTGTATATAAAGAAACCGGACGAAGTGCGTGGAGAGGTTATCTCCCTTGACCCAACGTCCGAAACGGCGCCCGGATTTTCTTCAGAAGTGTTGCAACAACCTTCTACTAAAAGTATTGGGCAAAACGTATCAAATGTCAATAGCTTACGTGCGGAACAAAGATTATTGGAAAAAACCGAGGATATTGCCGAGGTTAATGTTGTTCGTGAATCTTTGAATCAATTGCCGCAAGACGCACAGAGTTCGATACAAAAAGAGGCTCTGCAAGCGATCAATGAAACCCCGACAATGCGGATTCAGCTCGATGAAGGAGAAACCTCTATTACGGCGGCGGAATATTTGGCCAGACAAGAGGCAGAAGCCGAACGTATTAAACAAGAAGCGCAACAGGGTGTTCCTGAAGCTGTCGCTTGCGTATTTCTTAACAATGGGATGGATCAATAATGGCTAGTTACGAAAATGTCCGAATGAGACGCGAATGTATTGAACGTATCTCTTTAGCGACCGGGCGTCAAATCTCTGAGAGTGAAGCCTCAGACATAATGGCTTCTTTTCATTCCGCCATGGATCTGGTGAGGCGACAAGATCCTGACGCATGGATGGCAATGGGTAAACAAGAACGAATTGATGCAGCCGCCGATTTGTATCAGCAATCCCGTATTGCCGAAGCAGAAAAGATTAAACAACGTGCCTATTTGGCGGTTGTCACTCAGAAGCAAATGGAGAATCGTTTGGCTTTTGAAAGAAAATCCGGACACAAAGGTATGCGTGCTGTGGCCGGTGTCCTTCAATATGTTGATCGCAAAGTCCACGCAGCACAAAACGAATTTTCTACTGCGCTGTTGGATAAATTAAATGGTATTCAAAAGGGCTTCTTGGCTTGGCGCGAAGATGCGGCAATGGCCCATAAAGTTATAAGAGAAATCTTTGGTGAAGATACCGGTTCAAAGTTAGCCAAGCAAGCAGCAAAAGCCTTTCAAGATGTTATTGAGGCTCAACGAATTCGCTTTAATAGAGCGGGTGGGAACTTGGGAAAATTGGAACATTATTTTCCCCAAACTCACAGTGTACGGCGTATGGTTCACGCGGCTGAAGTTTTAGCTGGTCAAGGTCGAATTAGACAGAATTTCAACACATTACGGAATACCGTAGTCAATACATTATTTCACGAGGTCAACACCTATGGTGCTAATAAAGCCGCTTGGGTGAACTTTATAGCTGACAAGTTAGATCGCAATCGCTACTTGGATGCTAACGGCGATCTGATGAATGACAATGACTTCTTCGATATGTTGGGCCGCGTTTACGACAGGATTATTACTGACGGAGATTTTGACGCCGATGTATCAACCGTTGCGGGTGAATCAGCAAGACAGAGTGCGGCCCGAGCTAATCGAGGTGATTTACATAGAGCATTGCACTTTAAAGACGCTGAATCTTTTATGCAGTATCACGATACTTTTGGTGACGGTGGGTACTTTGATGTCATGCTTCGATCCGTACGCAAAACGGCAAAGGACATAGCCCTATTAGAAGAAATGGGCCCCAATCCAAACGCGATGTACCGAGGATTGCAGCGAGTTGGACAAGCGGAAGTTAATAAGGGGAATATGGTACAGGGGCGATTGGGGTTTTTAGGGAATGTTGGGCTGTCAGCCGTTGATGCCATGTGGAAAACTCTAAACGGAGACGCTAATCGTGTGACGCCCGGTCGTGAACTGTTTGCTTCTGCCAGTCAGGGAGCCAGAAATATGGAGGTGGTTGGTAAACTTCAGTCAACTCTATTGGCTTCTGTGTCGGACGTCTCGTCTTATTTTGTGTCGGCCTATTGGAATAAAACGCCGCTGCTAACGGCGACCGCTAATTTGCTAAAGGTGTGGGGTAGTGATTCAAAAGAGTTGGCTATTCGTGCGGGTATGATGGCTGATGAACTTTCTAACAGTATTGTGCGCTGGGGCGAGGCTAATGTGGGCGAGGGGTGGACAGGAAAACTCGCTAATTTCACAATGCGCGTCAGCCTATTGGAAGCGTGGACAAACGGCGTTCGCCGAGCCAGTACCATCAACATGATGGGAACAATGGCTAAATTAACGAAGTTCGCTTGGGAATCCATAGGAGGCTATCAAAAGCGAGCGCTTGAACGGATGGGTGTTGACGAAAAAACGTGGAAGATTTGGCAAGCCGCTAAACCCTACAAACAAAATGGTGTTGAGTTTTTAACAAAGCAAGACATACGAGATGCTTTTGAAGATCCAGAGTTTCGTTTAAATCATCCGGATATTTCTCAGAGAGACATTGATCGAGCTGTTACTACTTACATTGCATTCCTTACTGATGAATCTGGAATTGCTTCTTTGAATCCGGACTTGGGAACAAGAGCGGCTACAAATCTAGGATTTGAACGCGGAACTATTCCGGGTGAAGCGTTACGTTGTGTAATGCTTTTTAAGTCGTTCCCGTTGTCGTTTATGCGGCGCCATCTTGAGAGAATATCTGAAATCAATCAAACCGAGGGGAGGGCTTCGGCAGCGGGGTATGCTGCAACTATTTTTGTTGCCTCAACGTTCACTGGTGCGATTTCTGTTCAATTGGCCGCTCTGTCTTCCGGACGCGATCCTCAGGATATGGGATTTAATCTTGATTTTTGGTTGCAGGCTATGGCCAAGGGTGGTGGAGCCGGCTTCTTGAGTGACGTCATTATTGCTGGATTTGATGGAAAGAATGCGTATGGTTCTCCAAATTTTGTGCGCTTTGCCGGCCCCGTTATCAATTCAGGATTGGACACATGGGATGTGCTTAAGACCTATTACAACGAAGCAATGGGGGACGAAGAAATTGGTTTGTACGATAGCGAAAACAGCGGGCATGCCAAGGCATTACGCTTACTTCGTGGCCACACGCCTTTTGTGAATCTTTGGTATACGAAGGGAGTTTTTGATCGCGCCATTTATAACGAACTTATGGAGTTTGTTTCTCCTGGTTATTTGGATCGGGTGCAGAGCTGGGCGCTGAAAAATACCGGTCAGGAAATGTGGTGGGACATGACGCAAATTAAACCTCATCGTATGCCTAGGATGAGCGAGGCTCCTAATGATTAAGAAGTTCTCAGTATCAATACTCTAGATACTGAGAGGCACCGAGTAATCTTAGAGGGAACAAAAGGAGATCAAATATTCCCTTTGCTACGGATGATCCGGAGGTTAATACAGCAACGATAGCCAAACTGGTCATTAAGAGTGCAAAAAATTTTATGTCTTTTTTTCTGAGCGCAGGTTCATAGAAGATGAAAATAAGCATGAACCAAAAGATGCCAGATGATATAACGTTAATAAAACCCATGATGATCAATCGCAATGAAAAATTTGACCAGTATATTAATGATTTTACGTACACCGTGTTTAAGAGGATTAAAGAAAGCCCCGCGGGGCGGGGCTCTAGACTACGTTATGGATTTGTTGGTGTTAATGGCCACTGGTTAATGATCCCTTGATTGATGAGTCCACGTTCATCTTGCCAGTGTCTGAGATAAGATCCCGAAAAGCTGGCTAATATAAATTTTTCCTCGTAGGTTGCGATTCCCTTTCTCACACGATCGAGAAGCAATCCAAGGTTAATTGCAGAAAAATTAAATTGTGCCTTGCGGCGGTATTTATTTTGGTATGCTTTCATGAAAAGCGCTCCTATAAAATGCCGTTTCAGCACTAACCCGTTTTGTCCCATTACGTATATAATGGCATTACCGCTTAGGTTTAGTGCTTACTGCGGCGGTTTCACAATGCTAAGAGAGAAGTTTTTGATCCGACGACTCTCTTATCGCGGTAATTTTTTTGAGGGCTTCGTGGCGCGCCAACGTCACGGAGCCTTTTCAATTCTTTTTACTTCGTTGGCATAACTCCCCACCCATCAACAACCGGCGCTTTATCAATCAATTCCTTTCTAAAGGGTGTTTGTAATTTTGTCAGTATGTTGAACTTTGCAAGTCTATGACGAATTTGTCCAGCTAAAACTGCTGCTAACATACCGTTTTCTTTTGCAAAAGACTCTACGCTTTGTTCTGTCAATCGCCCATTGGCCTGCTTGATGAAACGTTCTACTAAATGACTAGGGGCGCAGAATTCTTGAGCCATATCGTTTGCCTTTATCTCTAATTCTTTTGTCTGGTTTCCATTACCCATGTCGTAATCAACTGTAGTTACGGCACTGTAGCCCTGTTCAATGTGCGCGATTTCGTGCCTCAATACAAACCAGAAATTATCAATTCTGTCGAATCTCAATGTCATAGCAATCACGGGGCGTTTTTCATCCAGCCAAGTACACGCCGCATCAATTTTGCTGTTCTTGCACTCAACTAAAACCAATCGGATTCCGTATTGAGCCAAAATTTGGGGAACTGTCCCAATATTTTTACCGGAAAGCATGAGTTCCTTTAATTCTGCAATACAGTCACCCAAGAAGGCCTGATCAAACTCTCTTTCAACCTTGACTTCGGTAGCGAGTTGTCGAGAACGTAAAACCCATGCTGTTTGTAGATAGGTCAGTTTTGTATCATCGGCGTGTGTTTTATGAGCTAGTATTCGAGAATGGGCAATATCATTGACGTATGGTTCCATAACCCGGTTCATTTCCGCGATGTCGTTACGGTCTTGTACGCTTGCCCATCCATGGCGTATTAATTCGTTAATGGGAATTTTCTTATAAATCTTTATCACTTCGTGTTGTTCGTTCGTGACAACAGGAGTTTTGCCATTATCAGTTTCCTCAGCCATACGCATCACAGCAATGTCTTGGATACTGACTTCAAAAATTTCAGCCAGAACGGCCATCTGAATAAAAGAGGGAGCCTGTTTGCCAGTTTTGATCTTGCTGCCAATAGATTTTGGAATACCGCCCAGCATGGTACATAAATCCAACAGAGACCAGCCGTTCTTATCAAGCTGCTCATCGATGAATTGACTTAATTTTGGTGCCGTTACGATATCCATTTTCAATACTTCTTAAGTAATATTTTTCGCTATTCTATCATGAAAATTTAAAAGTTTCGAATATAGGAATAGAAATATTTTCACTTTTTAACCTTGACAGATAGAATCCTTTTGCTTCATAAAGTCACCGTCACTACGAAAAAGGTAGTGATCGGGCACACCACCCCGTAACGTATCCCGCAGCGCCTCGCTCGCGCCATACCACAGAGCGCCGAACTCACGGTTTAAACCGCTTACAAAGCAGGCCTTGGAACGGCGCCCTTGTTCATTTTATCCCGTGCGCGTGTGCGCGAACTTCGGATCGACACTCCTCTCAACTATTAAAAGGAGAGAGGAATGTCTGATTTTCAAATTGGCCAAGTTTTTGAGAATGAATATCCGCCCGAAGTCGCTTCATTTTGCTCGAAGAACAATGCAAAAATCGAAGTAATCGGGACAGTTGATAAAACAGTTCAATCGCATACGACCGAAGACAAGCAGGCCTATGCCGTCTTTACCGATGGCACGAAGATCAAGCTCTGGCCGTACAACAAGACGAAGTACGCCGTAGGCCAGACGGTCGCCATGAAGCAGTACAAGATCATTGAAATCCCTGCGCCTACTTTAGACCAACTTAAGATCGAAAAACTGGTGCAATTGGAGGAGGCTTATTTGAAATGGCGAAACGCCGACGCTTACCTTGTTTCGTCTCTCGGTTTCCCTGCTGATTCCGATGAACGGGCTAATACTGACGTTAATGCGATTATTGATGAGTTGGAAGAGAAGCCCGAAGAAGCTCGAGGCACAACGATTTTTCGTGGATACGACAACAAGTTCTATCCGTTAACGCTAGGGCAGTTACAGACGTTGAAATATGAAATCGGTAGAAACGGTCGTTACTCGTATAAGCAAAAATGGGCTTACGAAGATGCAGTCAAAAACGCAACTTCAAAGGAAGAACTTGATGAGATTGAGTTCGTATTCCAGCCATTAGATGCGACAAAGGCAAGCGCATGACGCACCCTGACGGATTTCAAATCCTCGTTGCTCTCGATCAGCTCATCAATACGCTGATCGGTGGGTATGCAGACGAGACGCTATCCAGTCGAGCGCACCGCCGCCGTTTACGTGGCAAGGGCGGTGTTGCTTGGGTGATTGACCATATCTTTTTTTGGCAAGACGAGCATTGCAAGACTGCGTATGAAAGTGAGTTAGAGCGTGCTCAATTGCCGCCGGAGTTTAGAGAATGAGTGAGATTTTGAATAGCACGGGGGGGGGTATCACCCGATCCCATTGTAAAGGCGGTACTTGAGGCAATCGGTGGTGCATACATTGTTGAGCAAGGGCAAGTTCCATTTACGAAGGTAAATCAAAGTGTGGACACACCGATCTATTACCGTAAGTGGTCAAATGGTTTTATTGAGCAATGGCAAGGACTAGATTTCACTAACAACAATGTTGAAATCACATTCCCGATTGAGTTTTCAAACACGGACTATGTTTTAACGGGCGTAGGGTTTTGGCTTCAAAACATTGCTTCTTTGACTTTTACAAAGAAGACAACGGGATTTACTACTATTTTCAGTACAAGAGAATCGAGTAGCTACGCCTGGGACGCCTGCGGATATTAAAAGGAGAGAAAAGAATGACTATTAAAAATGGGGGGGGTATCGGCAGACCCCGTTGTTTCTGCCGTTTTAGGTGCTATGGGTAAGCGGTACCTCGTGGAAACTGGAGAGAGTGAGGACGGAAACCAAACGTGGGAACGTTATAGCGATGGTTATAAAGTTTGCACAATTAAAGGGCATTGGGCTGGTCCTAAATACTACGACATTACGTTCCCTTTAGAGTTTGAGAAAATCCCAATTGTTTTGGATAGCCCGATTGTAGATTCAAAAAGTTCTGTTCAGTTTTACAACTCGGCTTTTGACATTACTACAACGGGATTCCGAATGAACGGAACGAATGCAGATCATTGTTATGTAGCTTTTGGCTACTAGGAGACAAAAATGGAAATGAAACAACTTAAGTTTGGGGGGGGCAGACCCCGTAGTTAAGGCGGTGCTCGAAAACATCGGGCGGCGGTACTTAGTCGAGCATTGGGAAAATGAAGATGGCACTCAGGAATACGATCTGTATTCAGATGGGTTTATTGTGCAAAGTTGCAAATATGCCCTCAATGGGAATTCTCTAACATTCCCTAAAGAATTTAGAGACTTAAATTACAGAATCAGTATTGGCACATCTTTTGCTAACAAAAATACAAATTCCAATACCCCTGGTAGCAGTTACATTTGTGCTTGGTTCGGCGTTTCAAAGAAGTCTACTAGCGGGTTTGAGCCTGGTGGAAGTGCCACATCATCGAATGTCAATCTTGATATTGTCGCTCAGGGCTACGCCGCCTAAACCTGCCGCCTTCGGGCGGCTTTTTTGTGCGCGTGTGATTTGAGAGCAGTTTGAAAATTAAGCCATGTTGGAGGAATAAACATGACTAAATCTGATCTTCAGAGTCTTCTAAAAAAGTTTGGCATTAGAAGCGAGGAGCTTGCTGACAAAGTTTACGCAAAACTCGAAGAGGAAAAAGCCGAGCTCGATACAGACACAAGGCGTAAAGTCCGTGCTTTCTGGTTGCCCGTTGGTGTTGTGATCGGCGTGATTGCGACCTTGGCCGTTCAATACATTATGTAATACATGGCGGGCGGTTGTAATGGTCAATTCACTCTCAGCATGGTTAGGCGCCGGTACTGAGCGCGTATTGATGACAGTTGGCGGCGCTGTGGGCGCTGCATTCAGCTTTGCATTTGGTGACGTAGCGCCGCTCATGCTGTGGCTAGCCATTTTCGTGACGGCCGATATGGTCACGGGTATGTTGGCGGCAATTAAAAACAAAGCATGGGACGGAAAAGTTCTATTTTGGGGTGTGATTCGTAAGGTCGTGATGTTCTCGATCATTGCGTTGGCACATGGCCTTGACATTACTTTACATGATCTTATTCATATTGATTTTGTGCAGTCGGTGGTGATCGTTGCCTACACAGCCGGCGAGTTCGGATCTGTGATTAAGAACTTAGAGAAAGCCGGGCTCGGTGGCATTGTCCCGCCGGTGCTTCGCTACATTCTCTATGCGATCAATCAGTATCTTGAAGAGAAAGCCTCTCGCACTTTACCGATCAAACTCCATAAACCTACAGACAATCTCAATAATCAGGATTCAACCAAATGAGAATCGGATTTTTCGATACGAAAGAATTTGAGTCTAAGGACGGAAAACCTTCACCTTTTGATGACACGGTAGTCAAGCGTGAGCTTATTGTTATGCTCAACGCGATTCGTAGCCGCTACGGAAAGCCTATTGTTGTGACTTCGGGTTATCGAAGCCCTGAACACAATGCAGCCGTAGGCGGTGTCAAAAACTCATATCACACGTTAGGGCTTGCAGCGGATATTCGTCCGCTCGCCGAAAACCGCTCAGACTTGACTGAACTGCAAGCCATTTGTGATGAAATGAATCCTCGCGGTGGTGTTGGTTTCTACGATACTTTTGTACACGTTGACGTACGTGGCGAGCATGCAAGATGGGATAACCGCACATGATTGAAGGCAAAACTTTTCATTCTGACATTCTTGAGAGAGTGGACTACTGGGTGCCGGCGTTATCTAGGTCTGTCGTCTGTTGCCTGATCTTCAAAGACGGTTCAGTTGCCGTTGGGCATGGTGGCTTTAACGATCGGACATCGGCAGAGTTTTCCGCTGCTAAAGATGCAGCTTTCGATGACGCTCTGCGAGCGTGGAAGAAGGATCAAACTCCCTGGGAGCCTAGACACAATGAGTGACTACATCAAATTGGGGACTGCTGCTTTAGTCGCCTTTTTTATTGTCTGGTTTTCTTACGACTTGGGGTATGAAAAGGCAAAAGTCGAAGGAGATCTGCAGATTGAAACGCTGAAACTAACTCAGGCCGAAGAAGTTATTGCTGCACAAAATAAGGTAAAGGTAGAATATGAGGTACAAATCAAAACGCTTAATGCTGCTCTCGCTAGTGCTCGCAGCGACAATGCTAACCGGCTGCGCCAGCTCGAGGCCTTCCGTCATACCGACACAGACCTGGCAACCTGCCGCCGTCAGCGAGACGACTTATCAAGACTGGCGGTGCGAGGTGAAGAATTACTCAACCGAGCTGACGCATATCTTGGATCGCTCATCAAAAACTAAACATTGATTTTTGAATAGCAGTAATCGGCCCATGCTTGAAGAATCTCTCGCATTTCACCGATAACCGCCTTTCTTAAATAAGCGTTGTTGTATTTCTCCGTGACATGATCCAGACAATGTTCTATTGCCTTCTCTGAAAACTGCTTGTGATTAAACCGTACTGAATCATATGCCCACGCCTCAAATGATGCTCGAGCTGTGCCATGAAGAGTGATATTCCTCGGTGAACCGTCAGGGTTTTCTACGTCAGGATCAATGAAGGGCAACTCTCCTTTTTTAATTAAAGAGGAGTTAATTTTTCTGATCATTGAGTTGCAAGTTGCTTCAGATAAAGGAGATATTCCCCCTTCAACTGAAGCTTTTGCAAAGACAAAATCATATCCTTCAGATGCTACAAATTTAGGCAAGTTCTTCAAAAGATTGACCGCTTGTTCCGATAAAGGTGTTTCTTTGTCAAATTTGATGACTCTTTTTACTTTCATTTCGTCTCGCTTTGTCACCTGTACCGGAGCCTGTGGGTGTTCTTTTGTATCAAAATAAATTTCGGACCAAAGTGAGAGACGAGCGTTTGAGGCTCGACTTACTGTCAAAATAGTGTACTGAATCAGTTTTGAAGTGATGCTTGGATGTTTTTGTAACTCTGCAAATAGCTCTGGAATCCGATCAGCTGGGAGAGCAGGTTGATGACTTTTTTGAGCTCTCATAGAGTCGGGAGGCAGCAGATCACGGAGGCGACCTTTTAAATCAGCAGGGTTAAGACATGGTTGTATTTTCCCTGAGCGCATTGCAAAGTCAAAAGCTCTCTTTATCTCACCGATAACTCGCTCTGGTGTGTCAATCATAGTTGTCCACTTATATTTAAATGCCTGAGCGAGAACTTCGGGTGTCAAATCTTGAGCGTTCATAAAGAGAATTGACTCTGGAATATGGTTTCGCATATAACCATTAACGATTTCTGAATGGCTTTTCGATATTTTTTGCCCTTTTATCTCATCATTACGCCAGAGTCTATCCTCTCCAAAATCACAGTAATCAATAAGCATCCTTTGAACCGTATAGTGTTTGATCGCTTTTTCTTCAAGTAATTTTGCTTTTCGTTCCATTATCGCTTCTTCTCGCGGACGACGCCCCGCCAGAATTTTCTCGCGCCACTCTAATGCAGTTTTTCTAGCTTGCTCAAGGGAAACCTGAGGATATTGACCAATAGTTTGTATAACCTGTTTACCATCAACAATCATTCTCATTACAAAGAATTTGGAAATACCGCTTCCGGTTGCTCGTACTCTTAGAATTAAACCTTTCACTCCACCAACAGCGATAGTTTTCTTTGCGAGCTTTGCTTGTCGATCTGTCAACATTGAAACAACACGATTGGCCATATCCCTATCTCCAAAATAAATGGATACATTAGAACATTATCTTTCTATCCATTATGGATACATTATTGCATGCGCTCGGGAGATAATCAAAGAGACGGATAGAGACAGAAAGAGACAAATGGAAACGCCTAAGTATCCAGTAATTGCAAGGGTTCTATGAGACTTAGAGAGAAAGCCTGAGAATCTCAGAGACCCTCAGGCTTTCGTTTTCTGGTGGCCGAGACGGGAATCGAACCCGTACGCCGTTTTAATTGGCGGCGGATTTTAAGTCCGCTACGTCTACCAATTCCGTCACTCGGCCTACCAACCGGTGAAAAATAAGCCAACACAAGGTCGGCTTATTCTTATTATTCTATGGAGCGGGAAACGAGTCTCGAACTCGCGACCTCAACCTTGGCAAGGTTGCGCT
>CATVXH010000014.1 GCA_958347955.1 uncultured Sutterella sp. | reverse complement strand
GCTTGTCGGCCATTGGGTTTGAGTTTGAAGAGAAAGCCTTGACGGAACAACATGGGGTAGAATTTTACTTGGTCTATGAGGGAGAATTCAAGATGCAAGAGGGCGATATTCGGCACGGCAGACACTGTGTTTTTCAGATGCATGTTCACTTGGTCTTTGTGACAAAGTACCGAAGGGATGTGTTCACAAAAGAGATTTTGGCCGATTTAAGAGAGACCTTTGATTCGGTGTGTCGAGATTTTGAAAGTGAGTTGGTGGAGTTTGATGGAGAAAACGATCATGTCCACCTGTTGGTGACGTATCCGCCGAAAGTGTCGGTGGCGAAATTGGTCAACAGCCTCAAGGGAGTATCGAGTCGAATGATCCGTCGAAAGGGGCACGAGAGCATCCAAAAGCAGCTCTGGAAGGGAGCCCTGTGGTCTCCATCGTACTTTGCGGCGAGCTGCGGAGGCGCGCCTTTATCCATCATTAAGCAGTACATTGAACAGCAAAACACGCCCCGGTAGCCGATTATCATCGGCGTTCCTTATATCCCCGACATCAATGACGGGGCTTTACGGAACTAGTGGTAAAGCTAAAAAATTGAAAGCTTTTTAAAAAATAAAGCAAGTTCCTTAGGTTTCAATAAAAAGCAAGGTTACATGTCATGGCAGATCTTTTAGAACGTATAATCTTACGGATTAAAACATTTGTATAAGGGCTTCTCATGACATGGATTGTCGGTTTGACCGGCGGCATCGGTTCCGGAAAAACACAAGTAAGTAACACTTTTGAGGCGTTAGGCGTACCAGTTATTGACACCGATCTCATCAGCCATGCCGTAACGGCACCCAACGGTTTAGCAATTCCCGCTATCCGTGAAGCTTTTGGAGATGAAATGATTGATCCTTCCGGAAAGCTGGATCGCGCCAAAATGCGCGAACTGGTTTTTAGGAATCCTCAGGCCAAACAAAAACTTGAGGCCATTCTTCACCCACTTATTGCCAATGTCACAATGGCATCGATTGCGCAACACTCCGACGCGCCCTATGTTGTGCTTGTCGTTCCGCTTTTGGCTGAAAGTGTCCAATGGATTAACCGATGCGACCGAATTCTCGTCATTGATTGTGAGGTGCAGACTCAAATCGAACGCGTGATGGCTCGTTCAGGAATGACACGCGAACAAGTCTCGGCCATTATTGCCACACAGGCCTCACGGGAAGCCCGAAAAGCGATTGCCAATGAGGTCATTGTTAATGAATCCACAATAGAAGCCTTAACCCAACAAGTTAAACGTCTGCATGATTTTTACCTCAATATGGCGCGCCAATCACCCAAAGCAGGAGAGCCCGTATGATTGTTCAATGTCCAACTTGTAAGAAACCCGTGGAATGGTCAGAAAAAAATCCTTGGCGGCCTTTCTGCAGCGAACGCTGTAAACTCATCGATTTAGGTGAATGGGCCAGTGATTCCTATGTCATTCATGGGAATTCTTATGCTCAGACAAACGAAAGCGAAGCTGACAAGCTGGCCCAACAACTTTTTGCTCATCTGGAAGAAGAGAAAAAGGAAGTTCCGTCTGCTAAATAGTTTCAATCCAACCATGAGCCCCGTGCGGCCTTAGAAGCTTTTCATCATCAATCTTGATATTAGTAAGAAATAACGGCACGGGGTTGTCTGCCATTAGTCTTTGCCAGGCGCTTGAGGCAACTCGCACGGTGGGATCAACCCAAGCAAAAAGTGCGCCTGATTGAGCAATTTGAGTCCATCGCGAATAATCAGCCTTAACAGCGAAACGTTTGTTGAAAAGATTTTTGCAATCTTGATTATCTTCAACGAAAACGCCATCTGCGCTTTCTTGAATTTTTCTTTCCGCCGAAGCATCGACCCAAAATTCTTTAATCCCATAAGACTTCAGCTCTTGACGCCAAAAATCAATTTGCCCAGAGTATTCAGCACCTAAAATCACCGCCTCGAAGTGACGATCTTTGATCACTTTTAACGCTTCATTAAATCCACCCATGCTCACTCTCAACCAATGTGTTGGCAACTTCATCCACTGACGCAATGGTTTACTGGCTTCCAAAAGTGGCGAAGGCCAATCATCTGGCAAGAAAAAACCGAAAGATTTTTGCTTCTCCAACGCACGAGGCATCCCTGCCCACTGCCAAGAACGCACAAAATGAAGACGCACTTTTGCATGAGGATATTCAAAAACCAGTGTCACCCAAGGCGCACTATTTTTCATTTCAATACCAAGCTCTTCACGAACTTCACGACAGGCGGCTTCCTCAACGGTCTCCATGGCTTCCAACTTGCCGCCGGGGAATTCCCACCAACCGGCATATACCTTGCCTTCAGGTCTTGAATTTAAAAGACAGCGTCCTTGCTCATCCATCAATACAGCGCAGGCAACCAATGTTTCTGTTCGGTTTGTCATTTTTCTTCCACATTAAAAAGCGCTCGAAGACGAGCGCTTTTTCTAGTTAATCAATATGACCGTGGCAGTTTTTAAACTTCTTACCCGATCCGCAAGGACAGAGATCATTACGCGAAACGGCACGCCAATCAATTTCATCCAAGTTCACGCCGGCCGGCGAAACACCAGTAAAGGACAATTCGTTGCCTTCATCATCGTGAACTATCTTTTGTTTGGCTTGTTGTTGCGCATTGGCAAGCGCCTGGGTGCGGGCCGCGGCCTGAGCACGCTCCAACGCTTCGGCTTGTGCGCGTTGCTGCTCAGCCATAATTTCTTCGCGAGTTTGGATACGAACAGTCATCAAAACACGCATCACGTTTTCACGGACTCGATCCAAAAGCGTCTCAAACATAGAGAAAGCCTCGCGCTTGTACTCTTGCTTCGGTTGTTTTTGAGCATAACCTCGCAAGTAAATCCCTTGACGCAAGGCATCCAAAGCCGTGATATGTGCACGCCAGATGCTATCCAAAACCTGCAACGTCACTTGCTTGGCGAAATCATTCATCGCCTGCGGGCCGGCCAATTCAATCTTTTCGTTATAAATGCGGTCAGCCTCGTCAATGAGAGCCTTCAACAAATCTTCATCGGTCGTGGAATTGCTCTTTTCAAGCATATCCGCAAAGTCAATGTTGATCCCCCACTCGCTCTTTAAGATAGTGGTGAGTGTATTGAGATCCCATTGCTCCTCAACAGTATCCACCGGCACGTATGTTCTGAAAAGATCCGTGAAATAGCCATGACGTAAATTCGTCACCATTTCCGTCAAATCATTGCTTTCAAGAATTTCATTACGCAGACGATAGATTTCCCGACGTTGGTCATTTTGGACGTCATCAAACTCAAGCAATTGCTTACGAATATCGTAATTTCGACCCTCAACTTTGCGCTGAGCGCTTTCAATCATACGGGTAAGCATGTTTGATTCAATAGCCACCCCTTCCTCTAGCTTGAGTTTATCGGCGATAGCGCGCATGCGGTCTCCACCAAAAATTCTCAGCAAGGGATCTTCCATGGAAAGGTAAAAACAAGAAGAACCTGGGTCACCCTGACGACCCGCACGACCGCGGAGCTGATTGTCGATACGACGAGATTCATGGCGTTCGCTGCCAATAATTCGCAACCCGCCGGCAGCCACCACTTTGTCGTGTTCAACCTGCCATTCCGCCTTCAGTTTTTCAATTTGAGCCTGCTTTTCCTCTTCAGACAACTCTGGATTGGTCTTAATATCATCAATATGTTTATTGATACCACCACCCAAAACAATGTCGGTACCGCGACCTGCCATATTAGTGGCGATGGTCACCACCCCGGGACGGCCAGCCTCCAAAACAATTTGCGCCTCACGCTCGTGCTGCTTTGCGTTAAGCACGTTATGAGGAATGCCTTCCTTATCGAGCAGTTTGCTTAGCGCTTCTGAATTTTCAATTGATGTTGTTCCCAAAAGCACAGGCTGTTGACGCTTAACGCACTCCTTAATATCTGCGATGATCGCTTGATATTTTTCGTTGACAGTTCGGAAAACCTTATCCTGTTGATCATCACGAATCATCTTTTTGTGCGTCGGGATGACAACCGTTTCCAAACCATAAATATCTTGGAATTCATACGCTTCCGTATCAGCCGTACCAGTCATGCCGGCAAGCTTGTCATACATGCGGAAGTAATTCTGGAAAGTGATCGAAGCAAAGGTTTGATTTTCCTGATTAATCTTGACGCCTTCTTTAGCCTCAATAGCCTGATGCAAACCTTCTGACCAACGACGTCCCGGCATCAAACGACCGGTGAACTCATCCACAATAACGATCTCGCCATTTTGAACGACATAATGTTGATCACGTTTGAAAAGCGTATGGGCTCGAAGGGCAGCCATCAAATGGTGCATCAAAATAATGTTTTGCGCTGAGTACAAACTCTGTCCCTGAGGGATCAGACCGCGATCGGCCAATATTTTTTCAATATGCTCGTGCCCCTGCTCGGAGATATACACCTGGTGGGCTTTTTCATCCACCCAATAATCTCCTTCTCCTTTTTCTGTCGCTTGACGAGTCAATAACGGGGGAATTTCATTAATTTTTCCGTACAGATCCGTATTGTCATCAGCAGGTCCCGAAATAATCAAAGGAGTGCGAGCCTCATCAATCAAAATCGAGTCCACTTCATCGACGATGGCATAATGCAAACCGCGTTGACGACGGTGAGCAATGTCATATTCCATGTTATCGCGAAGGTAGTCAAAACCAAACTCGTTGTTGGTGCCGTAAGTGATATCTGCGGCATAAGCCTGAACTTTTTCCTCGTTGGGCTGTTGACTGTAAATCGTTCCCACGGTCATTCCGAGGAAGCTATAAACCCGCCCCATCCACTCGGCATCGCGTTTAGCCAGGTAATCATTGACTGTCACCACATGCACGCCTTTGGCGGGTAATGCGTTTAAATATACCGCAAGCGTTGCGGTCAACGTCTTACCTTCACCGGTTCGCATTTCGGCAATCTTGCCATCATTGAGTACCATGCCGCCAATGAGCTGAACATCGAAATGACGCATACCGAGCACACGCCAGCTGGCCTCCCTAACAACCGCGAAAGCCTCCGGTAACAGAGATTCCAAAGTTTCACCCTTAGCCAATCGATCGCGAAACTCTTGAGTCTTTGACTGAAGTTGCTCATCACTCAAAGCTTTGATGGAAGGTTCCAGCTTGTTGATCGCAGCGCATTGACGACGATACTGTTTAATCAAGCGGTCGTTGCGACTGCCGAAGATTTTCGTTAAAAGCTCAGAAAACATCTTTTATACCCTGCGCACGCATGACATTACACGGTGCATTTCGTTAAATTTCAGACGACAAAACTTGTCGGAATATTAAACCATAGCTCGGAATTATCGCATATTGCGGTGGGCTTTTCTCTTTGAAATTCCTCTGATTTTCGAGTTTGCATTCCTTTTTTGTAACTTTTTCCACTTAACACTCAATACATGAGAAAATGCCTCCGCTAAGGAATTATCAAATGTACGGTCTTGAAAATATCAATTCACTTTTTAAGTCTTTGGATCCGGACTCTCTCATCGCCAGACAAATGCTGGGGGTCAGGGTAGGCAACGTATTAAAACGGGTGTGTGATTCAAAACGCCTAAGAGTCGATTTTCAACATTGCGTGCATGTGGAGTGTTCGGCAAACGGCCTCACGATTAACACCACAACTCCTACAATTGCCAATCGTCTGAAACAAATTCAACCCTCACTTGAAAAAGCTCTTTTTGATAACGGCCTCAATTTACCTATCAGAAATATCATGGCCGGCAAAATTGTTCCTCTGCCTAGCCAAGACCCCTACCCAAAAGACTCCCCCCGCATTGCACAACCGGGTGCTGCGGAAGCCGTCAGAGCAAATGCCGCCCGTGCTGATGATGAAGACATTAGAAAAAGTCTTGAAAAGCTTGCTGATGCCCTGATGCGCTAACCTAGGCTACTAAAAAACTTTTGACGGCAAATACAAGAACCAAAATGCCGATTAAGAAAAACACGGAGGCTGAAGCCTTATTGATCAGCGAAGAACCCCTCTTACCCGTTAAAAAGCGCCTGGCCCTCTCAGCCAACATTGAATAGAGCACTAAATTGACAAAAACAAGAAATGAATAGACAGAAATCATCAATACCGATTGCCCCAAGTAGGACTGCTGTGGATCAACAAATTGAGGCAACACACTGATGCCGAAAATGATCGGTTGGGGATTGCACAAAGAAATAACCACCCCTTTTGAAAAATTAGACATACGGTCTTTCGGCAATTCATCATTTGTCTGAGCACCTAAGCCGTCTTGCGCCTGCGCGAAATGCATGACAGGCTTATGCCACGTACGCCAGCCTAGATAGATGATAAAAAGTGCACCGATAATCTTAATTGCATTAAATAAAACGGGACTGGAAGCCAATACCACCCCCATCCCCGACATGGCTGCGATAAATAGTATTGCGATTCCCAGAGATTGCCCAAGAGCAAAAAAAGTCGTTCGTCTCCAGCCTTGCTGCAAGGACAACACAATCGCAAAAATCACCCCCATACCAGGGGACAGTATGTTGGCCAAAGAAGTAATCAGAAATAAAGAAAACAAAGACATCTTTCGGCGTCAAAAAAAGAGCCTGAGGTTAATGGTACACCTACAAGCTCTTTTGAGGACAATTCGCTCTTAAATTGCCAATACACGCTCAAGCGCGAAATCTTTTGGAGCTAATTTTTTATCTTCAAATGTTGCCCATTCCCAAGCCGAGTTATCGAGCAGAAGCGCTCTGAGCAAACGATTATTCAATCCGTGACCGGATTTATATGCGCTATACCGAGCCAAAAGCGGATGGCCTAAAACATAAAGATCCCCCATGGCATCAAGAATCTTATGTTTGACAAACTCGTCCTGTCCTCGGAGCCCCTCCGGGTTAAGTACTCGGTACTCATCCATCACCACCGCATTTTCCAGCGTGCCACCTTGCGCCAAACCAATTGAACGCAACATTTCCACATCCTGCACAAAACCAAAAGTTCGAGCTCGGCTTACAGCATGAGCGTAATTGACTTTGGAGAGGTCCACTTCAGTAAACTGCAAAGTGCTGTCGATTGCGGGATGACCAAAATTGATGGAAAAAGCCAAAGAAAAACCTTCATGGGGTTCAAGCTGTGCCCATTTATCTCCATCGGTCACACGGACAGTTTTCGTAACCCGCACGAATCGTTTAGGGGCAAATTGCTCAACAATACCTGCCGCCTGAATTAAAAACACAAAACTAGCTCCGGAACCATCCATAATCGGAATTTCAGGGGCATCGACATCAACATAACAGTTATCAATTCCCAAACCGTTGAAAGCACTCATTAAATGCTCAATTGTGGAAATTTTGACTGAACCTTCATTTAATGTCGTGGCCATGCGCGTGTCATTGACTCGGGTAGCTTCGGCAGGCATCACTACCGGCGGATCAAGGTCAACACGGGTATAAACAATCCCGGTGTCCGGTTCTGCCGGGCGCAAGGTCAATTGAACTTTACGGCCGGAATGCAAACCGATCCCAACCGTCCGGACGACTTTTTTAAGCGTTCGTTGTTTAAGCATGGGCAACAAAAAGCCTACTTAGTATCGTGACGGATAGCCCACCAGCCCTTTTCCCATTCATCGGCAACTTTTTCTTCCTTTTCTTCCGTTACCGGTTGTTTGGTCTCCGGTTGCGTCGGTTGCGGTTGGGAGGGTGTCGGTTGGTTCTCAAAACCGGCATTCATCGTGGTCGCAGTGGTTTGAACCGGTTGCTGCGTTTTTTGAGCGTTGGGCTGCTGCGTTGAACCCGAACGAGGCTTCCAAGGATCGGGCTCCTCTGGTTCCTGAACCGCTTGCTTGGTATCCACCCAAACATCACGTGTTTCCAAGGGTTTTTCAAGTGGAGCCACCTCTTTTTCTTTACCGCCGTCAAGACCGGTAGCCACCACAGTAACTCTCATAGAGTCGCCCATGCTGTCATCATAGGCCGAACCGTAAATCACCTGCGCGCCCTTTGCCGTGAAGTTGGTGATGATGTTCATTACCGTCTTGGTTTCTTTCATCTTCATCGTTTCTTCACTGGCAGTGATATAAACTAAAACGCCCCGAGCGCCATTAAGGGTCACTCCTTCAAGTAACGGACAGGCAACAGCGTTTTCAGCCGCGATTCTCGCACGATCCGGACCGGAGGCGATTGCAGACCCCATCATTGCAGTGCCGCGTTCACTCATCACAGTGCGCAAGTCTTCAAAGTCCACTCCGATGAGCCCAGGTGTTTGAATAATTTCCGTAATACCAGCACATGCCTTAAAAAGCACGTCATCGGCTGCTGCGAAACATTCACTGACAGAGGCATCCTCGCCCAGCTCATCTTCAAGTTTATCGTTCAGAATAACAATTTGACTGTCAACACACTGTTTGAGTTTTACCAACCCCTCTTCTGCACGCTGCATACGCAACGCGCCTTCATAGCTAAAGGGTTTAGTGACAACCGCAACAGTCAAAATACCCATTTCACGTGCGATCTGCGCCACAACCGGTGCAGCTCCAGTGCCAGTGCCGCCCCCCATTCCCGCGGTAATAAAAACCAGGTTAGCACCTTGCAGCAATTCACGAATTCGATCTTTTGCTTCAATAGCCGCCTGTTCGCCGACCTCAGGTCGCGCTCCGGCACCTAAACCGGTCTTGCCAATTTGCAAAGTCGCATGTGCCCGGGAGTGAGATAAGGCCGTGTAATCTGTGTTAATCGCAATAAATTCAATCCCTTGAGCACCACGCTCAATCATGTGTTCAACAGCGTTACCGCCACCGCCTCCCACACCGACAACTTTAATGACCGTCTGGCGGGGATCGTTATCACTGAGTACTTCAAACATGGGAATAGGCCTCCAAAACCAATCACATAATTATGTCTGAATCAGGAGCTTTTTGCTTAGTAAACCGAAAAGATTTTTCTTGAATTGTTACAAAGAATTGTTTGACGAGCGGGGACAAATATTTCAATGAGTATCAAGTTGATCACTTAATACTGACCGATAAAAAACTCCGTAGTGAAACGTTTGAATTTTGCCCATAGAGAGTCATCGGATGAATCTTGCTCCTCAATATCCTCGCCTTCTTTAAAGAGGTGGGCTTCATAGGCAATCAGTCCCATAACTGCGCTTTCCTTAGGAGAATTCAAACCAATACATGCGTCGCCGCTGTAACTTGAACGTCCCAACCGAGTGCTGAATGTATAGGCTAATGGCCCGGGCATAGTAGAAAACAATTCTGTAATCCCTGGCAAAAGCGCAGTACCGCCCGTTAAAACGATACCGCCGGAAAGTCTGTTACAGGGGGCGCCGTTTTTCGTTGTGTACCAGTTGGCCTCAAACAGTTTTTTTCCGATAGTCAGGTTCAAACTCCAAACTTCCTTGTATATGATCTTTGAGAGTTCGAGTTTTGAATACTTTCGCCCACCCTCTTCTATCGGTGCTCGGTAAAGTATGACATCGTCATCTTCTTTATTGCAGTGTAAGTCAAGCTTATATTTGATACTTTCAGCTAACTGCATCGTGCAGTGCATATATCCGCTTAAACGTTGAGTTAACCTTCTGCCGCCATAATTCAACGTGTAGGTGAAACGTGGCACACCGCCCATAAAAACAGCCACATCCGTTGTCCCTGCCCCTATGTCGATTAACACAACTCCATTTTGAATTTCATCTTCTGTTAAAGCCGCATAGCCGCTAGCCCACGCTTCCGGCAGCATATGAGAAATATCCATACCGCTACGACGGATAACCTTCATTCGGTTTATAGCATTAGAAGCGCTGGCAACTGCTGAATGCAAATGCGCAGAGATACGAGAGCTTTGCTCATCGAGCGGACTTTGTCCCACAAATCCTTCATCCTGGCCATCGAGCATGTAGTAGAGCAACTCGGATTTGATCAAACGTTGATCTTCCTTCATTTCAATGGCCTCTTGAGCCAAATTTTGGACATTTTTCATATCCATTAATCTGACCGTTCGGCCTCTCAGAGGCATTTCCGCACTGGAATCTTTGCCTTCCAAAGACTTGCCAGAAATATTGGTACAGGTATCGGTACTGGGCATTTTCCCGGCAATTCCAAAAGCTTCAATCAAAGCATTTTTAACTTGCGGTTGAAGTTCTTCGAGACTAATAACGTTACCGTCCAACACTCCTTGAGAATCTGTTCTCCCCTGTCCTAAAACACGAAATGAGCCGTCTTTGTAGATTTCCGCTACAACGGCAAGAACTTTACTGGAGCCAATGTCCAATGCGGTCACTATTTTTTTATTTTCTTTCATTTCGTACCGGTACCTTGCCTATTGGACTCTGCTATAGATTCGGCAGCTAGACGCCGCCCATCCTGAGAACGATATCTCCTCAAGCTTTTTTCCGGTAAAGTCGCGGAAAAAGCCAATTCATATCTGGCATCAATACTTGAGGGAGCTCCCTTCATTAATTTAACCACATCGGGATATTGTACGATGACGACGCCAAAACGATCCTCAAGTGTCCAATTTTCATGTTCGACACCTAATTCAATTCGAGTCGGAGGAATCTTATCGGATGAAATTGCCAATGCCCAGCTGTCTCGATCATTGACACTAACTTCAGTTACACGAGCTTCTGGCATAACAACCTGCAGCATCTTATTAAAACGTTTATAGCGTCTCGTAACTTCGCGGACCATTTCCGCGCGACCGAAAAACTCGGGCAAAGCCAGAGGATTATCTGCCTCTTCTGGGTTGGCTGCAAAAAGTTCTCCATCCACAGATACCAGCCGTCCATCTTCCCAAAGTGCTAACGCCTTGTATTCGGTTATTTCGATGTTGATCTTATCTGGCCAAACACGCCTGACATTTACGGCTTTTACCCAAGGCGCTTTTAGCGCCGCTTCCCGAATGGCCGTCAGGTCAACATCGAAAAATGTTCCAGATGTCGTACTTCCCAAAGCTCTCCTAAAATGAACAGAGGAAATATGATCTATCTCACCCGAGAGCTCAACACTCCTAATTGTGAAAAACGATTCCACATAACGAGGGAAGCTGCTTACCGCCACAGCGGCAAGCAGCATCACTAGAGCGAAAGCGATTAACACCGCTTTAAGGACTCGCTTCATCAACAGTATTTAGCGACGCGGAAAATCCAAACTTGCCTCAGACAGAATCTGAAGCACCAACTCCTGATAACTCATACCCGCATTCTTGGCCGCCAAAGGAACCAACGAATGAGCTGTCATCCCCGGAGATGTATTCATTTCCAAAAGACTAAATGAACCGTCTTCAGACAAAATAAGATCAATTCTGCTCCAACCTCTAGCCCCTAAAGCACGATAAGCACTTAAGCAAGCGCGACTGATGTCCTCACGAATATCATCTGAAAGCTTGGCAGGACATTCATAACGCACATCATTGGTAAAGTACTTATTTTGATAATCATAGTCGCCATTCGGGGCAATGATTTCAATGATTGGAAGAACCTTGGCATCTTGACCGGCTCCCATTACCGCAACCGTTAATTCCCGACCGAAGAGGCGTTCTTCAACCAAAACATGTCGATCCAATACCGATGCTTTTTCTACAGCCGACTTCAAATCCTCAACCGTGGCGTCTTTTAGTTTCGTTAATCCGATGCTTGACCCTTCACGTGCGGGTTTTACCACTAAATCGCGCCCAAGCTCCTGCAACACATAATGCATATCGCTGTCAGTTGAAACCAACATTCCCTTTGGACAAGGAATCTGACGCTCACGCCAAATCTGTTTTGTTAAATTCTTATCAATGGCGATGGCACTGCAACGTACCCCCGGACCAGTATAGGGCACACCCAGATATTCGAGCACACCTTGAATTGTTCCGTCCTCACCGTAACGACCGTGAAGGGCAATAAACGCACGGTCATATCCGCCCTTTTCCAATTCGGAGACGGATTCTTGCTGGGGATCGTAGCGAGTCACATCAACCCCGGCCTCGGTCAACGCATCGTACACTCCCTTTCCGCTCATCAGAGAAACTTCACGCTCACTGGACATTCCGCCCAAAAGCAACACCACCTTGCCCAAACTTTCGGGTTTAATTTCTTTTTTTGTCTCTAGCATTTATTTACCCTCATGCAACTGATACACCCGCTCGGGATTTCAATCGGCCCGGCACTCCACCCACACTGCCGGCTCCCATCGTGACAACAACATCCCCATCACGGGCCAACTTCATAATAGCCTCGTCCATCTCAGCCGGTGTATCTACAAAAACCAGTTCAGTCTGACCAACAATTCTAATCGCTCGAGCCAGAGACCGACCATCAGCCCCAACAATCGGGGCTTCACCTGCCGGATAGACATCAGCCAATACCAACGCCTCCACACTGCTTAAAACTTTCACAAAATCCTCGAAACAGTCGCGAGTACGGGTATAGCGATGGGGCTGAAATGCCACCAGCACTCGTCTTCCAGGGAAAGCTCCTCTAACAGCCTCGAGAGTAGCTTTCATCTCATGAGGATGGTGACCATAATCATCAATTAGTGTAAACGTACCGCCAGACGGCAATTTAATTTCACCATAGCGGCTAAAGCGTCTGCCAACACCAGTAAAGTTTTCCAAAGCAGTTTGGATATTTTCGTCAGAAACATCCGCCATTGTCGCAATAGCAATAGCGGCTAAGCTGTTTCTAACATTGTGCATTCCGGGTAAGTTCAAACGGACAGGTAAAGGAGAACGTCCTTCCCGCAAGACGGTAAAGCACATCTGAGTTCCTTCGGCGCGAATGTCTATAGCGCGAACATCGGCATTTTCGTTCAAACCATAAGTCACTACTGAACGAGGAACGCGGGTAATGATTGAGCGGACATTTTCATCATCCAGGCAGAGCACTGCCTTTCCATAAAACGGTAACCGAGTTAAAAAGTCCACAAACGCCTGCTTAAGCTTATCGAAGTTGTGGTCATATGTGTCCATGTGGTCAGCATCGATATTGGTTACCGCCGCGATCACCGGAGACAGGTACAAGAAAGAGGCGTCAGACTCGTCTGCCTCCGCGACAATAAATTCACCTCGTCCCAGGCGAGCATTAGCACCGGCCGAGTTCAAGCGACCGCCAATCACAAAAGTCGGATCAAGACCGCCTGCCGCCAAAAGACTGGCCACCAACGACGTCGTCGTTGTTTTGCCGTGCGCGCCGGCGATGGCGATGCCACTTCTGAAACGCATTAATTCTGCCAACATCACCGCACGGGGCACCACTGGGATACGAGCTTCACGGGCCGCCACCACTTCTGGATTCTCCGGCTTAATCGCAGAGGAAATCACCACAACGTCAGCTCCTTTGATGTTTTCTGCGCTGTGTTCATGGAAAATTTGTACGCCCAAACCCGCCAGTCTTTCCGTGGCGGCGTTTGTTGCCACGTCGGATCCGGTCACTTTATATCCCAAAGTCACCAAAACCTCAGCAATGCCGTTCATACCGGTACCGCCGATACCAACAAAGTGAATCTTATTGACTGCAAATCGCATAATGTTCCGCCTTAAACGCATCCCTAAAAGTGCTATTTTGCCAAACGTTCAATTGTATCGGCTACTGTTTGAGCAGCCCCCCGTTTAGCAAGCGCCCGAGCCCTCGTAGCCATTGATAATAATTCTTCACGCTTAAGATTTTTTAGTTTGTCATAAAGACTGTCGGCAGAGAGGTCTTTTTGCTCCAACAAAATCCCCGCTCCCTCTTGCTGTAAATACCGAGCGTTACCCAACTGGTGTTGTGTCGTTGAAACCACAAATGGCACCAAAATGGCAGGAACGCCTCCGGCAGTCAGTTCACTCACTGTGGTGGCGCCCGCGCGACAAACAACAACGTCGGCCTTCAGATAAGCGGAAGCCATATCGTCAATAAAGCTGACCACTTCAGCCTCAACACCATATTTAGCGTAAAGTGCCTTTACAGACTCTACGGCATTCTTGCCGCATTGATGAGTTACTGTGGGTCGATCATGGATGTCAAATTTAGCCAATGCCGCTGGAACTGTTTCGTTGAGTACCTTTGCCCCCAAGGAACCGCCAAAAACCAGTAAATGCATCTTGCCTGTCCTGCCTGCATAACGCAGAGCCGGCTCTGGAAGCGCCAAAATATCTTCCCTAACCGGATTACCGGAAACAACAGCCTTCGCTCCAGCCCGATGCGCACATTCGCCATCAAAACCGCACATCACCGCATCGGCCCATGGCATCACCGCTCTTACACTCATGAGGCTTCCGGCATCGCAGTTCATCATAACTAACGGTTTATTTTTAGAGCGAGCTCCAAACGCAGCCGGCACCGCTATATAGCCACCTGTAGAAAAAAGAGCCGACGCTTGCCTCTTTTCCACTATTGCTTTGGCGGCAAAACAAGCTTTCACTAATTTGAAAGCCCCGGTAATCATATGCTTTACCCCTTTACCGCGCATGCCGGTAAAATCCAACGCATCAAAATCGATATGCCGCTGTCCTACCAAACGTGACTCCATTCCGACCGGTGTTCCGATCCAAGAGACTGTCCAACCACGCTTTTTCATTTCTTCCGCAACTGCCAAACCAGGCATCACATGACCACCTGTTCCGGCGGCTGCAATGATTAAATGCTTATTTTGCATCACCGTCTCCTCTTACCTCTCATCAGAAGGCGATTCTCATAATCCACACGCAATAAAAGCGCCAAAGCGCATAACGTCACCACGATAGACGAGCCGCCATAGCTCACGAGCGGCAGTGTCAATCCTTTGGTTGGGAAGACACCAATTGCCACCCCAATGTTGATGATAGCCTGCACACCAATCCACAAGCCTACCCCTTGTGCAACAAGGCCAGAATAAACAAGTTCCAGACGAACAGCCTGACGACCGATTTCAAACGATCGCCGCACCAACCAATAAAAGAGAAGCAACACAAAGGTGAAACCCACCAATCCCAATTCTTCTCCGATAACCGCCAAAATAAAGTCCGTATGGGCTTCCGGCAAATAATGCATCTTCTCAACACTGGCGCCTAAACCCACGCCAAACAGCTCGCCACGGCCGAAAGCAATGAGAGAGTGAGTCAACTGATAAGCCTTGCCTAACTGATTTTCGATATCCCACGGATTTAAATAAGCGAAAACACGAGCCGTTCTCCATGGTGACAGTGCAATAGAAGCCACAATCACCGCAAAAATTACCACTCCAAACGGGATTATGATTCGCCAACTCAAACCGCCTAAAAATACAGCCCCCAACACAATGGCGCTAATCACAACCGTTGCCCCTAGGTCAGGCTGCAAAGACAATAACATTGCCACCATTCCGATATAAAGCATGACCGGAATGAGTCCACGGGTGTAAGAGTGCATGTACGCTTGACGAGTGACCACGAAATGAGATATCACCAGTACAGAAACAAACTTGACGACTTCCGAAACCTGTAAATTAACTGCCCCAAAGCCTATCCAACGGGTAGAACCGTTTACTTCATGCCCCAATCCGGGGATAAAGACTGAAATGAGTAAAAGAATCCCCACAAGGCCCAGCGGGTAACTCAAAATGTACCAACGGGACATGGGCATTTTAAAAATGAAAAACGAGCAGAATAGCCCGACACCAATATAGATGGCATGTCTTATCGCGAAATGGGTCGGCGTTGTTTGATATTTAGGGGAATCAGCCAAAGAAATAGAAGCCGAGTACACCATCACAAGCCCTAGAATCAAAAGGGCCAAAATTGCCGCGAGGACACTGTAATCAATTGGCGAAATTGTGCCGAAAGAACTCCCCGAGGTCCAGTTCTCTCGCTTTTTATCTTTTCGATGAAAAAAACTTTTTAAATTGATCATTGCTGATCATTGCTGGCAAGGGCTTTGGCACTTGCTATAAAAATCGCCGAACGCTCAGCGTAATTTTTAAACATATCCCAACTTGCGCAAGCCGGAGAAAGTAGCACGCAATCATGCGGTTTAGCCAGTGCCGCGGCTTTTCTAACTGCCTCAGGCATGTCTTTAGCATGTTCAATTGGATAGGAAGCTCCTTCAAGCGCTTTTTCAATCAAAGGTGCGTCCCTTCCAATTAACACGGCACCTCGAGCGTGTTGAGCCATCGATTGCGCAATAGGAGAAAAATCCTGTCCCTTTCCATCCCCACCTAAAATGACCACAAGCCGGGCTCCGCTTGCTCCCAATCCTTCCAAAGCGGCTACCGTGGCACCGACATTAGTTCCCTTACTATCATCGATATAATCAACCGAGTTAACCGTCATCACATATTCCACGCGATGAGGTTCTCCGCGATATTGGCTCAAAGCCCTCAGAGCGTCGCTGACTGATAGTCCCGCCGCATAAATCAGCGCCAAAGCCGCCAGTGCGTTCATCGTATTGTGACGGCCACGAATATGCAATGCTTCCTCAGGCATTAACGGTTGCAAAACATGCCCTTCAAGCACTTTGCGTTTCGTTAACTGCACAGAATCATCTTCATTAAAGGCTAACCAAATGATTGAGTCTTTTTCAATCAAGCCCCACTCATTAACTTTTTCCGGAGCTTGAGCTCCAAACGTAAAGACTCGTCGCCCTTCGGCAGCGAAGTTCATAACCGTTGCGTCGTCACGGTTGAGAATACGCGCCGTCTTCTCATGGGCAAAAATCTTACCCTTTGCAGCCACATATTCATTCATGCCGCCATGCCAGTCCAGATGATCTTGGGTAATGTTCAAAAGCGCCGCGGCATCCGGCACCAAAGATGAGGTTGTTTCCAGCTGGAAACTGGATAATTCAAGCACCCAAACATCAGGTAAATCATCAGCCTGCAGATAACGATCCAACTCGGTGACTGCGTTGGGACCTATATTGCCGGCCGCAACAGCCTTAAGTCCCCCTGCCGAAGCCATTTTTGTGGTTAGGGAAGTTGTTGTTGTTTTCCCATTGGTCCCCGTCACTGCAATAACTTTCGGACTATAACCCTTTTGTTCTTTCAGTTTGGCAAGTTCTCTGGCAAAAAGCTCAATCTCACCAACCAACTCAATACCCATTGAAAGCGCTTTCTTCACCAAAGGCGTCACGGCAGAATGCCACGGACTGATGCCCGGCGAGATGACGAGAAGGCTACAGCCAGACAAAGAGTTCTCAGCTTCGTTAAGAGAAACAAATTCAAATCCCTCAGTCTCTGACAAACGACTCAATGCGGGGGGCTCTTGACGTGTGTCCGTTGCGCAAACCAACCAATGACGATTGAGCAAAAATTTTGTACAGGCCTCTCCTGAAGCACCCAAACCGATGACCAAAGCCTTTTGCTGCATGATCTACCTCTATCGAATCTTCAATGTCGACAAACCAATCAACACAAGAATGAATGTAATGATCCAAAAACGGGTCACCACCTGAGTCTCTTTCCACCCTTTCAATTCAAAATGGTGATGAATCGGAGCCATGAGAAAAATGCGTTTACCGCCGGATAGTCTGAAGTACACTGTCTGAATCATAACCGAAAGCGTCTCTACGACAAAGATACCGCCCATGATTGCCAAGACAAACTCTTGTCGAGTAATCACAGCTACGGTACCCAACGTACCGCCCAGTGCCAACGCTCCAACGTCACCCATGAACACTTGGGCAGGATGAGCATTAAACCAAAGGAAAGCCAAACCCGCACCCGCCAACGCTGCGCACACAACCACAAGTTCCCCAGCTCCGGGAATATAGGGAAAGAGTAAATAACGGGCGAAGTCCACGCGCCCCTCAACATAGGCAAAGATACCCAAAGCGCTTCCCACCATAGCCGCCGGAAGAATCGCTAAACCATCAAGACCGTCCGTCAGGTTCACCGCGTTACTGGTGCCGACAATCACCACAAAAGTTAAAGCGATAAAACCGAAAATTCCCAACGGATAGGCAAAATGTTTAAAAAACGGAATAATCAAATCAGCATGTGAGGGCATTTGCATAGGAAAGCCCGATTCCACCCAACCAAGGACCATATGCACCACGTGAATATCACCGGGAGCGCTTATAGCAAAAGCCAAATATATCGATGCAAAAATCCCAATCAAAGATTGCCAGCCGAATTTTTCTTTGGCACTCATTCCCTTCGGGTCGTGATGAACCACCTTTCTATAGTCATCAACCCATCCAATCCAACCGAAACCCAACGTCACAAAAAGAACAACCCACACAAAACGGTTGCTCAAATCCATCCATAGGAGAGTCGACAAGCCAATGGCAATTAAAATCAACACTCCGCCCATGGTAGGCGTGCCATCTTTCACAATGTGAGTCTTCGGCCCGTTGGTACGAACCGCTTGCCCCATTTTCATTGCTTTCAGATAACGGATCGTTGCCGGACCAGCCAAAAAACCGATAGCCAACGCGGTCAACGCAGCCATAACCGCCCGCAGACTCAAATAGTTAAAGACCTGAAAGGCACGGATATCTTCGCCGAGCCAGCGGAACAATTCCAGAAGCATGGTTTAATCCTTCTTATCTTTTTTTACTTCGGCGATCAAAGCAGTGACAACCGCCGATAGTTTCATGGAATTCGAAGCCTTGACACTTATCGTACGGTAACCGTGGCTCTCCTCGAGAACCGATTCAATAAATTTTTCACGATCAGGCTGCCAGAGCGTGTGTCCCTTGGGATTGAGCGATTTAAATTTTTGTACCGCATAGCGCATCTGCTGACCTGTCGCGAAGAACCCTTCGATATGTTTTTCAGCAGCGTAGGCACCGATCTCTTCGTGATACGAAATACTTCTTGCCCCCAACTCGGCCATGTCACCAACAACAAAAAATCTTGGAGCAGGATAACTTGTCAGCAAATCGATAGCCGCTTTCATGCTGTCGGGATTGGCATTATAGGCATCATCAATCACCGTCACGTCTCCGATTTGATGGATCTGTCCCCTACCCTTGATAGCCTCGAAAGACTCTAAGCCTCGTTTGATCACTTCGGGAGGTACATGCATAGCTAGGCACACAGCTGTCGCCGCCAAAGCATTCTTGAAGTTATGCTCTCCGCGAACCTTCATTTTTGCTTCAAAGGTACCAACCGGTGTCTTTATCAATACCGTCATGCCGTTGGTGCCGGCTTTCAAACACCCCGTTACATCTGAAGAAGCATCAATCCCAAAAGTCATAATATTGGCCTGCTGAGCCATCTCAAGCCAAATTGACCGACAAGAATCGTCTGAAGGAATAACTGCTATGCCGTTGGATGGCAAGACACGATAAATCTCGCCATTTTCACGAGCAGTTGCTTCAACAGTTTGCAAAAATTCCTGATGCTCACGCTGGGCATTGGTCACCAGTGCAATCGTCGGTTGAACCAAACCGCTTAAATAACGCATTTCACCCACGTGATTCATACCGGTTTCGATAACCGCAACCTCATGATGGTCACGTAAACTCCAAAGCATCAACGGCACGCCGATATCGTTATTAAGATTGCCTTGCGTTGAAAACGCATTCTCGCCATAGTGTAACTTCAAGATTGTGGCAATCATTTGTGTTGTTGTCGTTTTCCCGTTACTGCCGGCTACGGCTGCCAGAGCAAGAGAACGACCGCGACGCCAGAAACCCGCAGTCACCCCTAGTGCGAGTTTCACATCTTTGACCACAATCTGAGGTAAAGGGCAATACACCTCGTGGTCAACCACAAGGGCTACGGCACCAGCGCTCATCGCTTGATTGACAAAATCATGTCCATCAAACCGCTCGCCCTTCAAGGCAAAGAAAAGCGACCCCTGAGTGACTTTCCGGGTATCGGTGCAAACATTAGTGAAAGGAACGTTACTGCCAAATAAATGCGATCCCGGCAAAAGCCTAGAAAGAAACTTTACGTTCATCAACGCATCAGCTGGAGCACTTTTCATCCATTGGGCGTTACGTGCCTCTATCACATCACTGAACGGATGCTTTATGCCATCGATCTCCTGATAAAGCTCATGACCTTTGCCCGCAATAAGAACAACGTCTTGTGGATCTGCATCAATTATTGCCTTGGCAATAGCCTCACGGCGATCAACAATAACCGTCTGAGGCGTACGTAAACCTTGACTCATTTGACGCAAAATCTCTTCAGGATTTTCACTTCTAGGATTGTCACTGGTTAATATCACTCGGTCGGCATTTTCTTCGGCAATTCTAGCCATGATGGGGCGTTTTCCTGAATCACGATCACCACCGGCCCCCAGAACAACCCATAATTTGCCGCGACGAACTTTAGCCACGCCTTTTAAGGCTTCAAGAGCTTTTTGCACAGCGTCCGGCGTATGGCTGTAATCAACAATAGCTAAAGCCGCCCCCTCATAGGGAACCTTTTGCATTCTTCCTGCCGGAGCTATCAACAAGGGCAGTTTTTCAACTATGTCTGATAACGCAAAACCGCGACATAAGGCAGCACCGATCACACCCAATAAATTCGAAATATTAAATGCGCCGAAAACGGACATTTGAACCGTATGGCGCTCTTCGCCGTACACAATATCAAACTGCATGCCTTCGGTCAGTGGGCGAACATTCTCGGCCGCCAATGAGCGGGTGCCTGTCAGAGCGATCGCCCCTTTGATTGTGGTGACAATCGTATGAATGTTTCTATGCACGCAATGCTCTGCGAAACGAACCCCAACTTCATCATCGATGTTAATGACCGCATGTTTAAGATCTGGCCAATTAAAAAGGATTCTTTTAGCCTTTTCATAGGCGGACATGTCATGGTGATAATCCAAATGATCACGGGTCAAATTGGTAAACACGGCCACATCAAAGCGCGTGCCTTGAAGTCGCCCCTGCTCAAGCCCAATAGAACTGGCCTCAATCGCAAATGCCTTGGCTCCGGATTTTAAAAGCGTTCTATATAGTCCTTGAAGAGTAACCGCATCCGGCGTTGTAAGCGGGGCGCTTTCAAACGACTTCCCTTGCATAAAGCAACCAATCGTACCAATAGCCGCGCAGTTTTGGCCCAATGATGTGAAAAGCTGCGATAACCAATGAGATGACGTTGTCTTCCCATTGGTTCCCGTAATCCCAATAGTAAACAGCGAAGCACTGGGATCATGATAAAACCCAGCGGCAAACTCACCCAAATGAGCGCTTAATTCAGGCACTGAGATTGTAGGAACACCAAAAGTACGTCTTATCCCGTCATCTTCATAGACAAGGGCGCAGGCCTTTTTAGCAGCCTCAGCCAAAAAATCTCTCCCATCACGGTGTAAACCGGGCACCGCAATGAATACATCGCCTTCACGCAAATGACGCGAATCCAATGTTAAACGTGTGGCTTGCGGCACCAAACGTTTTAACAAACTCACATAAGATTGGATGTTGTCAATCATAGGGAATTCACTTTTGAGTATTTAATGTTGCTCTCGTGCGTTCAACACGAGAGCCTCGTTTAATGAGCAGTTCTAGCCAAGAGGCCTCCACCGGCCACCATCATCGGATCATCTGGATTAACAAGCAGAGTACGCAATGCGGCTTCGACAACTTCACCAAACACTGGAGCAGCAACAACTCCTCCAACGTGACCAGAGTCTTTCGGTTCATCAATCATAACCGCTACCACAAGCCGGGGTTGAGTCGCCGGGGCCACACCAACAAAAGAAGCCACGTAATCTTTCACGTACTCACCGTTTTTAACCTTATAGACTGTGCCAGTCTTGCCGGCAACCGTATATCCGGTCACCTTAAGTCGAGAAGCCGTACCGCCTCGGTGAACCGTCGTCATCATCATGGCACGCATCTGACGGGCAATTTCCGGACGATAAACTTGTTCACCCACAGCCGGGCGATCCTGCTTCATCAATGTCAAAGGAATCACGTCGCCATTTCGAGCGAACACCGTATATGCTTGAGCGATCTGCATTAGGGAGGTAGAGAGTCCATAACCATAAGAGATCGTCGCCTGCTCAACAGGCCCCCACGACTTCGCCGGGCGCAAACGACCGGCCACAGCTCCAGGAAATCCTACTTGAGGAGCCTGACCGAAGCCTAGGCGACTGTAGGTTTCCCAAAGAGTTTGCGCGGGTATTTGCAATGCAATCTTGACAGTGCCAACATTCGACGATTTCGCAATCACTTGGGAAACCGTCAGCAAGCCGAAATTCCTTGTGTCACTGATCTTACGATCTGCCACAATGATGCTGCCCGGAGAGGTTTCAATCAGACTGTCCGGACGCACAATGCCCATGTCCAAAGCCTTTGCAATAGCAAAAGGCTTCATAATGGAACCGGGTTCATAAGTGTCAGTCACCACTCGATTGCGAATTTTGTCAAAAGCAAAAGTGCTGCGATCATTGGGATCAAATCCCGGCCAACTGACTAAAGCTAGGATTTCACCGGTAATAGAGTCCGCGACAACCACGGCTCCGGCCTTGGCCTGATGCTTTTCAACCGCATTGCGCACTGCTGTATAGGCGATGTACTGTATCCTGGAATCAATTGACAGGTGTAAATCTTTTCCGGGCACTGGCTCTTGGGTCCACATTTCTTCAATGATATGTCCCAAACGGTCACGGATCACACGGCGGGCTCCATTCTGGCCGGTCAGCGTTTGGTCATTGGCCAATTCCACACCTTCTTGACCATGATCTTCACGGTTATTGAAGCCTACAATATGAGCGGAAACTTCTCCGCCGGGGTAATGTCGCTTAACGTCCGGCGTAAAAGTTAATCCCTCTAAGTGCATTGCCTGAACCTGTCGCACGACATCCATATCCACCTGTCGAGCCAAATTAACAAAGGCATCCTTACGGGAAAGACGTTTCTGCAATGTACTCTCAGACACACCCAGCAAATCGGATAGACGACTGATCTGCTGAGGGGTTGCCGTTACCAGATTCGTTGTCGCCCAGATGCTTCGTGCCGGCAACGACGCGGCCAGAACCACTCCATTGCGATCAAAGATCTGACCGCGCCCTGCGGAAATTTCAAGTGTTCTCGCGTATCTAACTTCACCCTGCTTTTGTAAAAACTCGGTATTGAAGCACTGAAGATAACCGGCTCGAAGGAAACACACCACAAAAATACCCACGAGCGCTCCCAACACCATATGGGAACGCTTCTGAGAAATTTCGAGCGCGCGCCACTCTTTATCACGTTCTTTTGACCGCTTGGGCATTCTGGGGGCGGTATCTTCACTCCAGAACTTGTACCAACGAACTTTCAAGTAGTTAAGCACCCGTGCGCAGAAGGAATCTTGCCTCATGACTGATCTCCTTCTTTACGCGTAACAAATCGCGGCACCGGCTTTGGTTGCAAAATCACAGTATTTTCGTTGCGCGCCGGCTCAAGCCCCATTTCACGCGCGCCAGAGGCGATATATCCAGGAAGCGTCACCTTGGCCAACTCAATGTTAATTTCTCGCTGCTCATCAAGAAGCCGCCGCGATAACTCCTGCTCTTGCTCAATTTCCGATATCAGCGCACGAACTTGGTACTGGTTATTGATGATTAAAAGCGCCACCCAAACCACAGCAAGCAGCAACGAGACAATGGCAATCATCTCCCATTTTTGACGCACCCAATTCAAGAAGCCAAAACGTGTCATACCGGCCTCCCGCATCGAACGCGAGTCGCCACTCTCAATATGGCGCTCCGAGCCCTCGGATTACTTTCACACTCCTGTGGAGTCGGTAAAATCCGTTTAACATCTGTCAATTGAGGTGCCGGCAACTCACTTGTGCGCAAAGGCAATCGCGAATCCACAGACTTTTCCGGATGGGCCTTTTCATCAAAATAACGCTTGACGATACGATCTTCCAATGAGTGGAACGTAATCACGGCAATGCGACCATGCTCTTGAACCAAATCCATCGAAGCGTCAAGAGCCAATGACAACTCATCCAACTCACTATTGATGTGAATGCGAATTGCCTGGAAGGTTCTTGTGGCTGGGTTTTGAGTGGGATCTTTTTTGTTGGCGGGCACCACCTGAGCCACTAATTTAGCAAGCTGTTGGGTTGTCGTGAGAGGGTTAGTCACACGCGACTGAACGATCGCTTTGGCTATTTTTTTTGCGAAACGCTCTTCTCCCAAGGTATGAATCACCCGAGCGATCTCATTTTCAGAGGCGCTGGCGAGCCATTGGGCCGCGGTCTTTCCGACCGTAGTATCCATGCGCATATCTAGCGGACCGTCCAAACGGAAAGAAAATCCCCGTGAGGCATCATCAATTTGCGGACTTGATACACCAATATCCATGAATACCCCGGCAACTTTCTCAATTCCCACTAGTGCCAATTCTTCTTTCATCCGGGAAAAAGGCGCGTGAATAATCATAAATCTTGGATCTATGATTTCTTTAGCTGATTCGATAGCTTGCGGATCTCTATCAAAAGCAATGAGCCTGCCCTTTGGCGAAAGAAGAGACAAAATTCGACGCGAATGCCCTCCACGGCCAAACGTTGCATCGATGTACGTCCCGTTCGGATCTGTTACCACTAAGGGAGGCGCCACCTCCGCCATGACGGAGAGGTGGACAAAGCTCGATTGCATTCACCCTCTCCTACAGCACTAAATCAAACACGTCAGGCGGCAATCCTTTCTTCAGCTCATCATTTTCAAACTGCATGTACTTCGCCTGATCCCATAACTCAAAACGATTTCCCAACCCGATCAGCGTTACCTCTCGGCTCAAGCCGCATAAACTGCGCAAGTCTCCGGGAATCAACAGTCTGCCCGAAGCATCGGCGTTAACATCGCAGGCGCTGCCAAGCATAACCCGCTGTAATGTGCGGGCTGAATAAGGCAATGAGGCAAGTTTCGCTCTTGTCTGAATCCAAACTGATCGAGGATAAATCAGCACACATCCATCAGGATGGCGAGTTAAGGTCACTTCCCCTTGACTGGGCACGAGAAGGCTCTCCCGGTACTTTGAAGGTAACGAGAGACGGCCTTTTGCATCGAGCACCAACAGCGAAGTGCCTTGAAACATTAGTCCACCCGAAGAATTCAAATAGATACGAAAAAGCAGTTTGCGTCACATTTACGGCACAAACCTCCACTTTTTCCCACTTTCTTACACGGAAATTTAAAAGGATCAGCTGACTAAGTCAAGGAATATCCGATATTTTTTTATGATTTCTTTGTTCAAAGATGAAGTGCCACAGGATCTTGTTATTGAACGAACAAAAACAACTAGTTGCAATCAGCCATATAAGTTTGCCTAAGTGCGGTAACAATGAGATTTCAAAACAGTTTTATCAAAAAGAACGATTTAACGGGGTTAATTTTTTACTCGCCCGTCTGTATGATAAGAGCAGATTTTTTGCGCTTTTGCTTTCTAAAGGATTTGACATGCAAAACCTCGACAAGATCATGAAACCTCGCGCTATCGCAGTTATCGGAGCGTCCACTAAGGCTCATACCATTGGCTCCGACATCATGAAAAGGCTTCAAGAGTATGGCTTTAAAGGCAACATCTATCCCGTCAACCCCAAGGGCGGAATCATCGAGGGGCTTCAAGCTTATCCAAGTGTATTGGATGTACCCGGTGAGGTTGATTTGGCCATTGTCGTGGTTAATGCAAAATTTGTTCTCTCCACAATTGATCAATGTCACCAAAAAGGTGTCGGCGGATTATGCGTGATCAGTGCCGGTTTTAAAGAAACCGGTAAGGACGGGGCCGAATTGGAGGCCGCACTTTTGGGAAAAGTTCGCGCTTACGGGATGCGGTGCGTGGGACCTAATTGCCTTGGCGTTGTCAATACTCACCCCGACGTTCGCATGGACGGCTGTTTTGCCGAGAGTTTACCTGAACGCGGCGGTATAGGTTTTGTGTCGCAGTCCGGTGCGTTGGGCGGCGGCATTCTAAATGTTCTTAAAGATCTTAATTTAGGGTTCGCACAATTTATTTCCATCGGCAATCAAGCAGATGTCAACGCTGAAACCGCTATTGAATATTGGGAAAATGAAGACGATGTAAAGCAAATACTGCTTTATATGGAATCAATTCAAAATCCCGCCAATTTCAGAAAGTTAGCCACTCGTGTTTCAAAGAAAAAGCCGATTTTGGCATTGAAAGCCGGGCGCAGTGCGGCTGGAGCCAGCGCGGCTTCCTCGCACACGGGATCATTGGCCGGGGCTGACAAAGCAGCCCACGCCCTGCTCATCCAATCTGGCGTTATTCGCGAATACTCACTTGAAAACCTTTTCGCCACCGCCAAAGTCTTTGGCAACTGCCCTATTCCCAAGGGGGATCGTGTGGCAATCATCACCAATTCCGGTGGGCCGGGCATCATGGCGACAGATGCTGTGTGTGAATATGGCATGAAAATGGCCCCGTTAACAGACCAAACCAAAGAAAAGCTCCGTTCTTTCTTACCGGCAGCCGCTTCTGTGAAAAACCCAGTTGACATGATCGCTTCGGCTCCGATTGAGCACTATAAACAAACGCTTGAAACGGTTTTAGCCGATGAAAACGTGGACATGGTCATTGTGATTTATTTGCCCTTCTTGGGATTAAAGGACATTGATGTTGCCCGCGCGGTCATGGAGATCAAAACAAAACACCCAGAAAAGCCCATTGTCGGCGTATTCATGACAAAGAGCGAATTCTTCTCTCAATTGTCCGACATGCAGGTCAATGTGCCCTTCTTCATGTACGCAGAACAAGCCGCCGATGGCCTCAACCGTCTCAACCAACAACGGATTTGGATTGAAAAACCCATCGGTGAAAGTCCTATCTTCCCCGTTAACCGACAGAAAGCGCAAGAAATCATCTCCCAAAGCGCTTCTCAAGGTCGTGAGCAGTTAACGACAAGAGAAAGCATTGATGTGCTTGAAGCTTACGGCATTCGGGTTTGCCGCTCTGGCTTTGCAGTCGATGAAGAGCAAGCTGTGGCCATAGCCGACAAAGTGGGTTATCCCGTCGTGATGAAAATGACCTCCAAGACCACCTCTCACAAAACCGATGTGGGTGGTGTTCGCGTCAACATCAAAAGTGCTGCCGAGCTACGCGCTCAATATCGAGATTTAATCGATAAACTCAAAGAAAAGAATTTGTTGGACGGCCTTGAAGGCGTGATCATCCAGGAAATGGTTAAGGGGTCACGTGAGATGGTTTGTGGCGTGGCAACCGATCCTCAATACGGCCATATGGTTATGTTCGGATTAGGTGGCGTTTTCATTGAAGTCATGAAAGATGTGACTTTCAGAATGGCTCCGCTTACCACCGTAGACGCCGATGAAATGATCAAAGGCGTCAAAGCCTACAAATTATTGCTGGGTGCCCGTGGCACGACTCCCGCTCAAATGGATCAGCTTCGTGAATGCCTTTTGAGAATTTCTCAATTGGTCGCAGACTTCCCTGCAATTACTGAGCTCGATATCAATCCGCTCATCATCAGTGAAAAGAACGGCGAAGGAATTGCCGTTGACGGCCGAATTAAAGTTGACTTAAAGAAACTTTAATTTCTTATGAGAAAAAGCGCCAAGAGTTAAAGCTCGGGCCGCTTTTTCTTTTAGACTTACCTCTGTGGCTTTTTCCGCCTTTGATACAATCAAGCTTTGCCGTGCTCAAAGTTAATCGAATAAGCACCGTCGAGATAGGAATAATATGGAAGCTTCCGCTATGCAAAGTCTCATAGCTTTTTTCAGTGCGATATCTGATTTGATCGTTTTCGAAGTTTCTCAAAGCGCATTCTGGTACCAACTCGCCGCCGTTGTCTGCGCAGTTGCCTTATCGTTAGTGACCTCGGTTCTTCTAGGCAAGAGGCTTCTTCGTTGGGAAGCTTATTTTTCTAACGAAACGATTAGGCACAGACTGATTCTATTTTCACTGCAATTAACGAGACGACTGCTCTTTTCGATTTTCGCTGCCCTTTTTTTATCCCTGGGCGCTTCTGTCATTACCGAACAACAGCTACTGTCTGAATCCCGTTTTAATTTAATTGGCCTGAGCTATCAAATTTTCTATGCCTGGGCTTTGCTGGTGTTCTTAATTCAGATCTTTGCAGCTTTTGTTCCCGCCGGCAGTTTTTTACAACAGATCAAAAAACCGCTTTATGTTATCTTCTGGATCCTTGCCATCTTGGAGATCATCGGCGTTTTACCAAAATTTATTCAGGCAATGAGAGCCATCAACCTGCCGATCGGAACAGACTCCCTTACACTTTGGGCTCTTTTTGTCGGTATTTTTACAGTGGCGGTTTCGCTTTTGCTCGCTCACTGGCTCTCCAACCTCTGCGACAGCGCCCTTAATTCAGCCAAAGACATCGATAACAATCTCAAAATCGTTTTATCACGTCTGATTCACATCAGTTTCATGGCGATCGCAGTTCTGGTTTCTCTGTCCGCCATGGGGCTAGATCTTACAGTTTTAAGTGTGTTTGGAGGCGCCATCGGTGTCGGCCTTGGCTTTGGCCTTCAGAAAATTGCGTCCAATTACATTTCGGGCTTTATCATCCTGTTTGATCATTCAGTCAAGATTGGAGATACCGTTGAAGTAGCTGGTTTTAACGGAAAAATTACTCAAATTAAAACCCGTTACTCCGTACTTCGCAACTTCTCCGGCGAGGAAATGATCATCCCGAATGAAACTTTTGTCACTCAAAACGTTAAAAACTTTACATTCACTGACCGCGCCTCAGTGGCGAGCATTGAGACAAGTATTGGTTATGAATGCGATGTCAATCGAGCGCTTGCCATTTTGGTTGATATTGCTAAACGTCAGGCGCGCATTCTTCCCTCCCCGCCCCCCTGGGCCGTGGTCTCGGGTTTCGGAAACGACGGAATAAATCTAAAACTCAGTTTTTGGGTGAAAGATCCCGAAAACGGAACCTCTGTTTTACGCTCCACTATCATGAAGGAAGTGCTCGAGCGTTTTAACGCTGAAAAGATTTCCATCCCATACACGATCCGAGACGTGACTTTGAAGGGAGAGTTGAAAATTAAGGCCGCAAACAGCACTGATTCCTAAATTGAATTCATGTGATTAGAACACTTAGAAAGCGGATTTTGTCAATAATAGTTCTTATTACATGAATTTAATCCACATTTTTAAAAATAAGATCTATTTTTCATTAAATAACATATAGTTAAATCTCTATAAAGAGAATATATATAAAAAAATAGTTCTCACTAAAAATTTTCTAAAAATAAAAAATATTTTATAACTTATTGATATTCAATAGATCGTTCATTCCTTTTGACATAATTACCTCTTCATAAATTAAATAAAAAACCTTAATAGTCTCTTGCTATTGATAACGATTCCTATTACGATTGCAAGTGCATTGGACGTTCATATTGAACGTTTGCGTTTTAATTATGAAAAAAACTATGTCTCGAATTCATCCTCTAACCGAATCCCGCCTGATGACAGAGGTAACAGTTGTTCGCATGAAACTTGATGCGAACGAACAAGAAAAACTGTTCCAATTGGGCTTACATCAGGGGGGAACTGTTCGCGTTTTACAACGTGCAATCAATGAGCCCCTTCTCTTGGCAATTGGTGATGCCAGAATCGGCGTCAATTATGAAACGGCCCAAAAGATTTTTGTCTACTAAAAGGAATTTGACATGCAACTTAAAGACATGGCAATCGGCGCAAAGGGTCGAGTGAATTCAATGACGACCTCTTCACCGGAATACCGCAGGCGTTTACTGATGCTGGGAGTGACTCCAGGGTGCGTGCTTGAAATTGTTCGAGTCGCTCCGCTCGGCGATCCTATTGAAATCCGCGTTCGCGGCTGCCTTATCACTGTTCGAAAAGATGAGGCGGAAATCCTTGACATTGAACCGATCGGTTAATGAAGGAGTCAGTAACAATGAGTCAACATACCATTAGCCTTATCGGCAATCCTAACTGCGGAAAAACTACCCTATTTAATGCTTTAACGGGTTCGCGTCAACGCGTGGGCAATTGGCCTGGCGTCACCGTTGATAAAAAGACCGGCAATTTCTCTTTTGAAGGTCATGATATTGAAGTCGTTGACCTCCCCGGCATCTATTCTGTCACCCCAACATCCGTCTCTGGAGAAGACGAAATCGTTGCCAGGGACTACCTTTTATCAGGGCAAGCTCAAGTAGTCGTCAATATCATCGATGCCTCTAACTTGGAGAGAAATCTCTATCTCACCAGTCAGCTGATTGAGATGAAGGTCCCGATGATTGTAGTCGTCAATATGCTTGACATTGCCCGACAACACAAAATCAGGCTTGACCTTGAAGTCTTAAAAAAACAATTGGGCTGCCCTGTAATCGGTTTGATTGCCAACCGCAATAAGGGTATTGAGGAATTAAAGAAATCTTTGGTGGATTTTCTGGACTCTCCAGTTGCCACACACAACACAATTCACTATGACGAAGTCATCGAAAACGCCGCCAATGTTATTTCTTCCGAATTAGGCTTAAAGGAAAACGGCCGATGGTTCGCCATTCAATTTCTTGAGCACGCTCCTGGAATTGAAAATAAATTTGAGGATCGGGATCTTACAAAAGTTCTGGAAGTTGTTGCCAAAACCGACCAACATTTTGATGGCAATACCGATATCGAAATCACAAATGCCCGCTATGAGCTTGTCGCTCAAATCGCTGAGAAGGTTGTAGTACGCGAAGGAGACGTCTCAGGAACCTTGACCGACCGTATCGATCGCATCATTTTGAATCGGTGGATGGGGTTGCCGATCTTTTTGCTGATCATGTATCTGACCTTTCTCTTTACACAAAATTTCGGAGCGGTATTCATCGACTTCTTTGATATTTTAGTGGGTGGTATTTTTGTTGATGGACTGGGGCAACTGTTAGCATCCGTGGGCACGCCGGAGTGGCTCACCGTGTTCTTGTCCAATGGCATCGGTGGCGGTTTACAAACCATTTCCACTTTTATTCCGGTTGTCTTTTTCATGTTCCTGTTTTTGGCCATTTTGGAAGAATCGGGTTACATGGCTCGAGCTGCCTTTGTAATGGACCGACTGATGCGAGCCCTAGGGTTACCGGGTAAAGCCTTTGTTCCGCTCTTAGTGGGCTTCGGTTGCAATGTGCCCGCAATCATGGCAACCCGCACAATGGATCGCGCCAGCGACCGCATCATCACTGTCATGATGACGCCGTTTATGAGCTGCGGCGCTCGCCTTCCGGTTTACGTCCTTTTTGCCACCGCCTTCTGGCCCTCAAACGGTCAAAACCTGGTTTTCGGTCTGTATCTCATCGGTATCGCGGCCGCCATCCTCACAGGCTTTCTCCTAAAACGAACGGCCTTGCCGGGTGCCGCCAGCGCCTTTGTGATGGAGATGCCACCCTATCATATTCCGACACTCAAAGGCGTAATGCTTCGCACTTGGGACCGTGTTCGCACCTTCATGTTCCGTGCTGGCAAGGTGATTGTGGTCATCGTAGCTTGTCTGGCTTTCTTAAATTCCATGGGAACGGACGGCTCTTTCGGCAATGAAGATACAGAAAAATCCGTTCTGTCTCAGGTTGGTAAAACAATTGTTCCTGTTTTTGAACCGATGGGTATCCAGGAAGAAAACTGGCCTGCCGCCGTGGGTGTCTTTACCGGCATTTTCGCTAAAGAAGCCGTGGTCGGTACATTAAATTCTTTGTATGACACGATGGCTGTCAATAGTGCTGCGGAATCCGCCGATGAAGGGGCAACTACTGAAGAAGATAAGGGTTTCTCATTATCTGAGACGTTCGCTGAGGCAGTTGGAACTATTGGCGAAAACTTTGCCGGTTTAGCAGGAGCCTTCTCCGATCCCCTGGGTGTCAGTGTGGGAGATCTTTCGGATGAGGCTGCCGCGGCTGAAGAACAAGGTGTGTCATTGGGTACGATTGATACAATCAAAACGCTCTTTGGATCAAGCTCCGCCGTCTTTGCTTATCTGTTAATGGTTCTGCTTTATGTGCCTTGTGTGGCAGCCGTTGCCGCTATCTATCGTGAAGTAGGAACAAAGTGGACTGTCTTCGCATGCGCTTGGACACTTGCTCTCGGATACAGTGCCGCGACCATTTTCTACCGGGTCGTTAACTTTGGGCAAGCCCCGCTTTACTCGATCATCTGTATCGTTGTCGCGCTTGCCATTCTCTACGGTATGTATTGCTGGATGAAATCAATGGCCAAAAAAGAAAAAGGCAAAGGTCCGAAGATCATTCCCATCATTCCGGTCGCTTAACCGAAAAACTTTCTTTCTCTGAATGGCGGTGATGGGCACCTCACCGCCCCTTTCCCCGAAGGTAGTAATACCTCACGGGGATTTTTTTAGAAAACGCGGATGAAAGCATTGACCGATACCTTCATCCGCGAGCGACCTAACGAGAGATCGTAGATCCAAAAAGACAATATAAAAAATAATTATCTTTTGAACAGAGAATCCTACTCCCAGAAAAAAGAGTCGGCACATACATTGAAACTTTTTTGATTAAAGACTAAACGGAAAGCTGACGATTGAGTAAACAAGAGGATAAAGTTCACCGATAAGCCGGATTATGTTCCGAATACGAAATTCGGCCGACAATCATTCATCTAGGACAAGACTCGCGCCTTGCCTCAAGCCATCTACCCGCAACCTCCCCGAGCAGGATCGGCGGTTGCCTATTTGATGTTGCTCCCCGTAGAGATTGCCCGTTTCACCCGGCCATTACGCCGGCTCGTCTCTGTTGCTCTGATCCGTACCTCGCGGTAGGCAGCCGTTAGCTGCTACGGTGCTCTGTGGAGTCCGGACTTTCCTCGTGAACCCAAGGTTCCCGCGATCGTCGTGGCGAACTTTATCGAAAGGGCATTTTATCAATTTCATCGTAAAACCTCCTCGTTCAGGTCGGTGTAGTTCACGCGAAATTGAAAACGATTACTACGTTTGACTTGTCCTGAAAACAACTCGTCATTATTGTCGAGGTGAATATCGACAATCTCACGAAAAGAATTGTCAAAATCCTTGTCTAAAACTAAATCAAATCTTTTTTGAAACAAATTTTCTACTGCTGAAACTTTTTTTGCTTACAGAAAACGCCACAAAGCTGAAATAATTGAACGACTCCAAAAAAACAATCGGTACAAGGAACTTCTTGTGTTTGCTAAGAAAAAAATTATTCTGTTCACTGCCTTTGCCTTAACCTCCTTCAGCTCTCACGCTGCTTTTATAGAGACTCTAGCTGAAACCCTACCCGGCGCAGCCTCTCCCTATCCTGATGCCGGTTTTATCGGCAATCAACTCAACGGCATGCACGATATTATTGAAAATGGCCGTACGGGACTTTTGTTACCCGCTTACACAAACCATCCCCGCTGGGACTATGACAACCGGGATGAGGAAAATGCCTACCCGTTTGGCGCAGGTATTTCACGGGGTATTATTGATGAGCGTGGCAACGAGCGTCTGATGTATCTGATGTTTTTCCGTGATTCACACTATGAAATCGAGCCCATTGTCGGTTATGCATGGCTTGCACGCTTCCCCATTGCAAATTCGGGCTTTCACTTAGGCGCAGGCTATACCGCCGGATTTACTTTTCGACAAGATTACAACTGGCTGCCCATCCCTGTCCCCTTACCTTTAGTGAGCGCAGGGACTGATTTTTTTAATATTTATGCAACTTACATACCGTTTTCCAACGTCTTTTTCTTCTTCTCTAAATTTGAATTTGATGACCAAACAACACGATTCGCACCCTGGCCAGAAAGTGCAGCTTCTGCCTGGTCCAATACAACAGAGATCTACGCGCAAGGTTCTTGGGTGAAGACCGACCTCTCCAGCGGTGACGGCGATTTCCCAGGCAGCTTTACACTAAACTCTGATTCCGGTTTTAAATTCGGCATCCGACATTTCTTAGATCGGCACTGGGCGCTGGATCTCAGCTATCAACAAAGCGATCATGACTTAAAGTCAGACGGTCGCAACGTTAACGAGTATCGGCTCACCAACACTAATCTCATAATTCAGTATCACTTTGAAGTGCTTGACAACCTAAGATTGCATGTTGGAGGCGGAGCCTCTTATTCCGAATTAAAATCTCGGGGAGAGGCCGACTATAAAGAACACAGTATCAACCCCGTTGTACAAACCGGTTTTAGTTGGGCGCTTTCCGATCAATGGCGCGTAATGGGGGATATGACTGTAAACTTCCCCTTCTTCCGTGATGTGCGATACGGGGAAAACGGTCATCTTGAAGGACGCTTTAAACCCGCCAATACAAGTTTTAATTTGGGTATCGGCTACGCTTTTTAAGGAACAAAAAAATGGACATTAATGATTCTTTATTTGAACGCGCTCGCCAAAGCATTCCGGGCGGCGTCAATTCACCGGTTCGAGCTTTCGGCTCTGTGGGCGGAGCCCCTCGATTTATGAAAAAAGCCCAAGGCCCTTACATGTGGGACGAGGATGGTAAGCGTTACATTGATTACATCGGTTCTTGGGGCCCCATGATCTTAGGCCACAACAATCCGGAGGTCATCCGCGCCGTTCATGAAGCCGTTGACATGGGGCTGACCTTCGGTTGCGCAACCAAACAAGAGATCTTAATTGCCGAAGAAATTAAAAAGATCATTCCTTCGATTGAAGAGGTTCGCCTGGTTAGTTCCGGCACCGAAGCCGGCATGAGCGCCATCCGTTTGGCGCGCGGATACACAGGCCGCAACAAGATTATTAAGTTTGAAGGTTGCTACCACGGCCACAGCGACAGCCTCTTGGTAAAGGCCGGCTCCGGAATGCTCACCTTCGGGAATCCGAGCTCAGCTGGCGTTCCCGCTGGTGTCACGGAACACACTTTGGTGTTGGAATACAACAACTGTGCGCAACTTAAAGATGCCTTTGAGCACTACGGCAACGACATTGCCTGTGTGATCGTGGAAGCGGTTGCTGGCAACATGAACATGGTGCCCGGTAAACCTGAATTCATTCAAACAATGCGAGAACTCTGCACCCGCTACGGCGCTCTTTTAATTGTTGATGAAGTAATGACCGGTTTCCGCGTGGCACTTCAAGGCGCTCAAAGCCTTTACGGTGTCACTCCCGATATCACAATGTTCGGCAAAGTGATCGGTGGTGGAATGCCGGTCGCCGCTTTCGGCGGCAGGCGCGATGTCATGGAAAAAATCGCACCCTGTGGCCCGGTTTATCAAGCCGGCACCCTCTCCGGAAACCCTGTCGCCGTCGCTTGCGGATTAACCACTTTGAAGCTTATCCAAGTCCCTGGTTTTTATGACAAACTCTCCGAACAAACGAAAAAACTAGTCACTGGGCTAAGCCAGGCGGCAAAAGAAGTCGGTGTTGACTTTTGCGCTCAAAGCGTTGGAGGCATGTTTGGTTTGTATTTCTTGGAAAAATGCCCGGAGGGCTTTGCCGATGTCATGAAGTCCGACACGAAACGTTTTAGCGTATTTTTCCACTCAATGCTTGACCAGGGGGTTTATTTCGCGCCTTCTGTTTTTGAAGCCGGCTTTGTTTCAATTGCTCATACTGATGAGGTTATTGAGCAAACGATTCAAGCGGCCAAGATCGCCTTTGCAAAAGTAGCAGAGATCTAGCCAAAATTTTTTACACAACAGGCCGAAAAGTTCATTGACGCTTTTCGGCCTTCTTATTAAGGTGTAGCCTTAACCAGTAACAATTCGTGATATTAAATATTAGATTATGAAAAAGCTGATCAGTCTTTTCGCCGTTTTCTTTGCCACCATTTTATTTTCATCTGCTTGGGCACACGGTCATGGCTTTACTCACCATGACGGACGTTATTACGACGATATGGGACGCTATGAGGGCCGCATCGACAATGGCCGCATCTATGACAGCACAGGACGTTATAGTGGCCGAATTGACCAAAATGGCAGACGTTATGACAGCTCCGGGAGATACCTTGGGCGCACAGACCAAAACGGACGTGTCTATGATAACTCCGGGCGTTATCAAGGGCGCGTAGACTCAAATGGTCGCCACTACGACAGTTCAGGTCGTTATTTAGGACGGGAGGATGATAACGGCCGATTTTATGACAGTACCGGTCGCTACCGCGGTCAAGTTCGTTGATTTTCCCACTGTTGCCACTTTTTTAAGCAATCACTCAACTTACTGTTCCACTTAAGTTTTCTTACAAAAATGTTAAAGTTATTCACAATTTCTGTGGATAACTTTAAACAGGAAATTTTGCTTTGAAAGTGGAGAATTCCTATATTTTTTCTTGTTATTTTCCCAAAAATTGAGAAATTCTTTGGGATTTTTTCAACCTCTGTGGGATTACTCGACTTTAGGCAATGGCTTAATATAGCCTTCCGTGCCGTAAAGCGGGATGGCCGATAATGAATGGTGGAAGCTTCCGCTTGTCTCCTTTGTGGAATAAGCCACATATAAGAGCGTTTGCGCTTGCTCATCATAAATCCGGCGAATCTTCATATTTTTCAAAAGCACACTTTTAGAGCGAGTGAAAATCACCTCTCCATCTTTGCTCTTATCAATGGCTTCAATCATTTGCCGGGTAATCGGCCCTGTGCGATGACATTCAATAGAGTTGTTGGAAGGATCACTGAGAGCCAAATTTGCCTCAATGCTGGAGACGTGACAAGTCACTCCTGTCACAACGGGATCTACAAATCGATTAATTTTGATGTCTTTGAGTGTAAAAATTCCCAAAGACACGTCCCCCACATCTTCCTCACCGCATCCGGTTAGTGTCAAAGCAGTCAATCCCACAACCAACGCAGCCATCAGTTTAGATTTTGTTTTCATCTTTTTAGAAAAAATTAACGTTCTCGGAAAATATTACTGGAAAAACCCACGATTACCAAAAATAGTGCAAGTATTGAAAATGCAACCGAAAGGCTCGTCATCTTAGCGATAAAACCGATCAAGGCAGGGCCTGCCAACTGACCGGTGTAGCCTAGGGTGGTAACTGCCGCCAACGCCAAACTCATCGGCATTTCCTTTTGATCCGCTGTACTCGCAAAGGCTATCGGCACGACATTGGCGAGTCCGATTCCCAAGATGAAGAACATTCCGATAACAATCCAATACTGAGGGAAAACCACGCAACCGATCAACATCAGCGCCCCTAGAAGGCTTCCATAACGCACACACTTTCTGGGCCCCGCATAAACAATGAGCTTATCCCCAAGAAGTCGCATTAGAGTCATGGCTGTAGAAAATGCAGCAAAAGCAAGTCCCGCGTTTTCAATCGCTGCGTTCTTCTCTTCCACCAAGAAAACGCCACCCCAATCAAGCACCGCGCCTTCAATCATGAACAACAGGCAGATAAGCCCCAAACAAAGAACGAATCCTTTGGGTATTACGAATGATTTACTGCAATCTCCAGCTTTACCGGCATCCGGCAACAATGAAGAAGAAGTCATCAGCCACAGCAGCAAACAGAGAAGAAGCAATCCGCCTACCGCGTAAACAAGTTGAATACCGGCATTAAGCAAAGCTGCCATGCCAAGAGCGCCAAGCACACTACCCAATGAGTAGAGTGCATGGAAACCCGCAATCAGTCTTTTTTCGCTTCGCCTGTCGACCTCCACAGCATGCACATTCATGGCGACATCGATAGAACCAAAGACCATTCCAAAGAAAAAAAGCAGGATAGCTGTTAAAAAAACATTCGTTGAAAAGTTGATGATAAAAAGGATGAAAGGAATGAGGAAAAGGGCTCTTCTAAGGAGGAATTTGGCACCGCGCTTTGCCACAAGCCCACCGCAAAAGGGCATCACAACAAGCGCCCCCAATCCCACACACAACAGCAGTCCGCCTAAGTGAGCCTCATCAAGATCTAAACTGATTTTGACAAAAGGAACCATCGAGGCCCAAACCGCCATAAGGAAACCGGCCAATCCGAAAGCCGACCGAGTCGCCGTATTTTCCGGTGGGATTGAAGCTAGATACTCACGGATTGTCTTACTTTGCGTCACAACGAAAATCCTTTCAAAAAAAGAAAATCATTTTGTCAGCAGAGTCAGATTTTCTCTGATTTTCTATTGATTTTCAATCAGAAAAAGGGAGCCAATGGCTCCCTTTCTTCTAGTGTTTTTACTTTAAGTTGATTACTTCAGCCAGGAAGGTTTGGCAAAATCATTGCTTACGCGCGCATCGGTCATCGTAAACTCTTGCAAACTGTTTTTTCGCGTTTGAATGCAAAGATAAGAAAGTGCAGAATTATCTGCAGCCTTCAGACAACGCTGGCCCAAAGGATCCACACGAACGCAATCGCCTTCGACAACAGTGAATTCTTCACCATCGATAAAAAATTCGCCTTTACCTTTCAAAATAATGTACAGCTCTTCGTTATGAGTATGCGCATGAACAAAGGGAATACTGACACCTGTCGGCAGGTTATTTACGGACACTTCCGCGCCCGTTAATGACAAAGCCTCGTGCAGTTCTGTTCTCGGCGCACTCATATCATTGTGGAATAACTTGAAATTTTTCATAACTATCTCCCTATTAGTTCGATGTCGAACATTTAAAATTAAACAAACGGCGGAAAACTTTCAACCGCACTATTCAACGCATTTCTGAAGCAATCGGTTCAAAGTGTCCAACTCTTGATTTGTCAGCTTACTCGTAAGCTTTTCAAACAAACCCTGAGAAATTTGTTCAAAAACCGGCTCTAATGCAGCGCCTTTTTCAGTCAATTCAACCAAAACACCACGACTATCGACAGGATCCGGGCTTTTTTGCACATATCCCTCTTTTTCCAACTTATCGATCAAAACAGTCATCGTGGACTTTGTGCGCTTAACACTGCGCGCCAATTCTCCCATGTTGCAAGGTCCTTTATTGAAAAGGTGCCTTAGGACGTCACCATGGCTTGGCACAATGCCTTTGAGTCCTGCCTTCTCAAGCGACTCAACGATATAAGCATTGCCAGAGGCACGCAGCTTGGCTGCATTAGCGTATATAGGTAAAAAATTGTTCTTCATTTTGTTCGATATCGAACTATAAACCTGGGCAGATAATTAGTCAATATCTGCCAAAACAAAATCGTTAAAAGAGGAAAGTGAGTTGTTGGACAATTTCACATTCCCCTAAACCTCTGATTATTTTTTCGCGAGCGGAACCATGCTTGGTTCCTCTCCCTGTTCAAAGACAATGTTTGCTCGGCCGACGATCAAGGGATCAACCGGACCGATAGCGTTTTCATTTTTGTTGGTATAGGGCAAAAGATGAAGCACGTATCTCATGGCGTTAAGACGGGCGCGCTTTTTGTCATCACTTTTAACCACAATCCAGGGGCATTCCACCGTATCGGTATTCAGGAACATCATTTCCTTTGCCTGCGTGTACTCGTCCCACTTTGACAGCGAAGCAACATCGATCGGTGAAAGTTTCCAGCGCTTAAGCGGATGAATCTTGCGTTCTTTAAACCGACGCTTTTGTTCTTCACGGCTCACGGAGAACCAAAATTTAATGACGTAGATTCCGTTTCTCACTAAGTTACGTTCAAATTCTGGGCATTCTTGCATGAAGCGATCGTATTGCTGGGGTGTGCAAAAACCCATCACACGTTCGACTCCCGCGCGGTTGTACCAGGAACGATCAAAAAGCACCATTTCGCCGCGAGTTGGCAAGTGCTCCACGTAGCGCTGGAAATACCACTGCCCCAATTCTTTCTCATTGGGTTTTTCCAAAGCCACAATTCTGGCACCGCGAGGATTCATGTGTTCCATAAAACGTTTGATCGTACCGCCTTTGCCGGCCGCGTCTCGTCCTTCAAAAAGAATGACAACTCGTTGACCTGTTTCCTTGATCCAAGCCTGCAACTTCAGCAACTCAACCTGAAGCGCGAATTTTTCTTTTTCATATGTTTTACGGTTGAGGCGATTTTTGTATGGATAAATTCCGGTGCGCCAGTCTCTAACCAAAATATCGTCCGGATTATCATCGCGGGAGCTGGAGGTTGCGAAATTTAGGCGCTCCTGGCGGAGCAACAGACGCAGCAAGCGAATTCGATCGGCAGGAGCTTCGCCTTTGAGAATAGTCGTTAAGGCCTCCAGCTCTTTTTGATCGGCAGCTTGTGTCGTGTCATCGGTCACGATGTCCTGCACTTCCTCCGTCACTCGGGCATGAGAAACATCTCCTCGAGAAACCAACTGACTGCGATAGGGGCCGCGTTTGGTATTTGTCGTATTTTTTTTGTTATCAGCCATAACAGAAATATCCCTATAAAAAAAGAGAGCACATCTAATTATTGTGCTCCCCTTCTAAATCACTATCAATAGATAGTATCCATAATATTGAGGTTATTTTCTGGTTTCGGACAGTATCCTCTACGGAATAATGCCAACGGTAAATAACGAACAAATCACCGTCACTACAACAATACCGCATACGTTCAGCCAGAACCCCGCTCGGATCATTTCTCCGATTCGAATCCGTCCTGTGCCAAAAATAATCGCATTGGGAGGCGTACCAACAGGCATCATGAAGGCCAAAGACGCGCCGAATGTAGTTGCCACCAAAAGCGCCTCAGGGTGCATCCCAATGGAATCTGCCACAGCGGAAACTAAAGGCATCATCGTTGCCGCCAAAGCAGTATTGGAGGTGAATTCTGATGCGAAAACCGTCAATGTCGTTAAGCCGCCAATGGCCGCCACTTCCGGCAGAGCCGAAAGAAAAGTCGCTTGCGCCCCAATAATGTCCGCTAAACCGGTTTTCTGAATTGCCGCGGCCATCGATAACCCACCGCCGAATAAAAGCAGGACATCCCAAGCTACCGTGTCACTAGCACTTGACCAATCCAAAGCATGGACACCGTGTTTGTAATCAACAGGAATAATGAAAAGGATAATGCCCGCTCCCATGGCAATCACAGTATCCGACAAAGGTTTAAAGGGCTGCATGCCTGCAATTTCGATTCCTCGAATCAAGGGACCGAAACACCACAAAAGAGCCGCTGAAACAAAAACAGTCAAAACAATCTTCTCACCTCGAGACATGGGGCCAAGCTTGGCATATTCATGCGCAACCCAATCTTTTCCGCCGGGCAACTCATCGATGAGATCACTAAAAAGAACTTTTGTCATCAATAATTGTGTGACAGCAATCATGACAATGACGATCGGAAAAGCAATCAGCATCCAGTCAAGAAAACTTACCGAAACACCATAAGTTTGCTCAACAAAACGGGCGAAAATCCCGTTAGGCGGAGTACCGATCAAAGTCAAAACGCCACCCAAACTGGCTCCATATGCAACGGCAAGCAACACACAAATCCCAAAATTGTGTTCCGCTCTGTCAATCCCCAGTTCTCCTCGCGTTGTGCGCACCACCTTCAGAATCGCTAACGCAATCGGCACCATCATTGCTGCCGTTGCGGTATTACTAACCCATGCGGAAATAAACGAAGTGGACAACAGCAGGCCCAAAATGATTTGTTGAGGCTTAGTGCCGACAACACGAATTGTTAACAATGCAATCCGGCGATCCAGATGCCACCGAGCAATACCGGCGGCAATCAAAAAGCCTCCCAAGAAAAGGAAGATCGTTCCGTTTGCATATTCCTTCAATGTGTCCGAAGAGCTCATCACACCGAAAAGCGGGAAAAGCACAATCGGCAACAGAGATGTCACCGCGATCGGAACAGCTTCCGTAAACCACCAAATAGCCATCCAGATCACGATGGAAGCGCAGGCACGTCCCGCATGAGAAAAGCTTTCCAGCGCTCCCGTAGAGGTCGTGTACTGTTCAGGAAAAATAAAATAAATGAAAAGAGCGGCTAACGGTCCGAGAATTAAGGGAATCAGCTTTGATTGATTACTGATTGCGCCAATCTCAATACTGGATTCATGGTGCTTCATAAAGGAGCTCCTTTTGATTCGTTCAACGAGCGGATCACTGATGGTGCCAGGGATGCCAGTTTGAAGGGATTAGTCGTATTGTTAAGGATTTATTTTTTATTGATATTAGTCAATATTTAAATTGAGATCAAGACCTTGAGATGATTTTCTGAACTTTTTGAAACTGAAATAAGTGATTCGTCTTAACACAAACAGCGTCAACACTGAAAAATTTATCTTTTAAACAGCTTGAATAGCCTAAAACGCTACCATACAACCTACCCACCAGTTAAAACAACTCCTTTGAGTAAGTCGCATTCAATGATCTCGCAGGAAATCGCTGTTCATTTTGCATTTTTTTCTGAGAAAGTCTATTCTATATCCGACAAATGTCGGATTAAAAGGAGTTGACAATCTATGCCAAAACCCAGTCGATGCCGTCGAGTATGCTCGGAACCAGCCTTTAAAACATTTCATCCGGGCTGTGACCGCAAGGCCGATCCTGTCACTCTTTTTGTAGATGAATACGAAACAATCCGATTAGTCGATTTCTACAAAATGACACATGAACAATGTGCAAAACAGATGCTGATTTCTCGCACGACAGTCACGGAAATTTACGAAAAAGCACGCTTCAAAATTGCCGACGCCATCGTTAACGGGAAACCCATCGTAATTACCGGCGGCCATTATCGTCTTTGCCGAGAGTGCAATAGCGGCATTTGTTGGAGACACTGTCAAGGCAAAGGTTGTCACTTTGATAAAAAAACTCTTGAAGGAGACGAAATCATGAGAATCGCAATTCCCGTTAAGCACGAAGATATTTATCAACACTTCGGTATGGCTGCCGCATTTAAAATTTACACGGTTGAAAGCCATCAGGTTGTTAATACTGAAATTGTAGAAACAGCAGGTCGCGGTCACGGTGCGATGCTTTCCGTCTTGTTGGCAAACGAAGTGAATTGTTTAATTTGCGGCGGGATCGGTGAAGGAGCCATTCAAGGTGTCAGCCAAGCCGGCATTGAACTCGTCGTCGGAATCAGCGGTAAAGCTGATGAAGCGTTAAACGCCTACTTAGCGGGAGGTCTTGAAAGCAATACTCAAGCCGCTTGCAGCAAACACCATAATTCTCAACAACACCAAAGCCACTGCCATTGCTCAGAACAGTCTGATTGCGGACAACAAAACGAAAATCAGGCACACCGTTGCCGCTGTCATAGTAAATAATTGGGATGGAAGTGAGAGCAATAAGCCTGTCGCAATCATTGACGGCAGGCTTTTTTGAAACATCTCGTTTCTTTTTTTTAGATCGAATGCAAGATCAGGCAAAAAAGAAATAATTTTGTTTCATTGTTCACAATATCTTGCCGATAAAGTTAATTCATCTGCCGCTTAAGGAGAAAAGATGATGCTAACTCGCAAGACATTTTTAAAAGCCGCGCTAGCAGTGGCGACAAGCAGCCTGACACCTTTGGCATTGGCTCAAACTGCCTCCAAATCCTTGGTTGTCTATTATTCTTGGTCGGGAAATACACGGGCAATGGCCCAAGCCATTGCAAAAGAGCTAAACGCAGACATTTACGAAATACGCACAGTCGAGCCGTATCCTTCGGCATACCGGGCCACGGTTGATTTGGCTCGGGAACAACTTCAACGTGGACAGAGGCCCGCCATTCGCGATGATGCGCCGGACCTCTCACAATACTCCACGATTTTATTAGGCACACCGAACTGGTGGAGTCATGTCAGTATGCCTATGTTCACATTCATGGATCAGCATGACTTAAGCGATAAAGTTTTGCTGCCCTTTGTCACGCACGGCGGCGGAGGCATGTCCAGTTGCGAGGATGACATTCGAAAGAAGTTCCCCAAAGCTGACGTCAGAGAAGGCCTTGCGGTGTACGGCTCTTCGTATTCATTGGAAAAAATCCGTCAATGGCTGAAAGCCAACAAATTACTCTAATGAATCTGTTTGAAAACTGTTCTTTGGAACAGTTTTCAAACTATCAAATCAATAGTTTTCCTTTTCTAAATCAAAAACATATCCTTTTGGACAATTTTCGGCCACATATTTCAAACCTATATTAGAACCGTGCATACAACAATTTGTTAGGAGGCTGATATGAGTTTTGTTTTTGATAAAAAATACGGTCTGTTAATCGGAGGTCAGTGGCTTGATGCGGAAAACGGTACCACCTTTGAAACGCATAATCCGGCGACCAATGAGCTACTCGCTGTCTGCGCTGACGCAAGCGCTTCTGACGTCGATAAAGCAGTATCGGCCGCACAAAAAGCGTTTGAAAATTGGTCTAAAACGAGTCCTCAACAAAGAGCTGAACTGCTCCTGAAGATTGCCGATGCGATTGACACACATGCCGCTGAGTTAGCTGAAATTGAAACTCGCGACAATGGCAAGCCTCTTCGCGAAACCACATTAGTGGACGTTCCTCTTTCATCTGATCATTTCCGGTACTTCGCCTGTTGCCTCCGCGCTGAAGAAGGTTCAGCGGTGATGATTGATGACAACACGCTGTCCATTGTCGTACACGAACCAATCGGTGTCGTCGGACAAATCATTCCGTGGAATTTCCCATTATTGATGGCAGCTTGGAAAATTGCTCCTGCGCTGGCCGCCGGCAACACGCTTGTCATCAAACCATCGTCCACCACACCGCTTTCGATTCTTTACCTCGGCAAACTGTTAAACGAAATCCTACCGCCGGGCGTTGTCAACATCATTACAGGACGCGGAGCTCAGAGCGGTCAAGCCATGCTTGATCATCCGGGATTTGCCAAATTAGCCTTCACGGGCTCAACAGAAGTAGGTTACAGCGTGGCTAAAGCGGCCGCTCAGCGTCTAATTCCCGCCACTCTTGAGTTGGGCGGAAAATCTGCCAATATTTATTTTGATGATTGTCAGATGGACAAAGCGATTGAGGGCGCTCAAATTGGGATTCTCTTTAATCAGGGACAAGTTTGCTGCGCAGGCTCGCGTATTTTCGTTCAGGAAAACATCTACGATTCATTCGTGGAGAAGCTGGCCGAAGCCTTCAAGAATGTAAAAGTTGGCGATCCGATGTCGATGCAAACTCAAGTGGGCTCGCAAATCAATCAGAAACAACTCAAAAAAATCTTAGGCTATATTGAAATCGGCAAATCTGAGGGGGCCCGAGTGCTCGTCGGTGGCGAAGCCGCAAAAGTTCAAGGTCTTGAAAACGGCGCTTTCATGCAACCGACTCTTCTTGTTGACGTCACCAATAATATGCGAGTCGCTCAAGAAGAGATTTTCGGACCAGTCGCCGTTGTGATTAAATTCAAGACCGAAGAGGAAGTGATTGCCATGGCCAACGAGAGTGAATACGGCCTAGGCGGTGCAGTCTGGACTAGGGACATCAACCGCGCCCTGCGTGTGGCAAAATCAGTTCGGACCGGTCGAATGTGGGTGAACACCTACAATGAACTGCCCGCACACACGCCGTTTGGCGGATATAAGAAATCAGGCATAGGCCGCGAAACTCACAAAATGATGCTTGCACATTACAGCCAAACAAAGAATATTTATATTTCTCTGTCTGAAAACAAACGCGGTTTCTTCTAAAAATTGCCACGTTAGGGGCATTGAGACTCCAATGAGGTCAATGCCCCTTAGTTACAAATGTCTGTAGCTATTTCAATTTGCAGCGTTGCTTTTCATAGAAAAATTATCGATTTCAAACCATTTTGCATTTGTCGGCTTGGTTTCAAACTTAGTCCTGTCAATATGGCAATCTCGAATATTGAGCCTTCACGTTTTAAATATGTTTATACCAGTGATAAGAAATAGGGCCTTTAAGGGTCTTTTTTAGCAATTTCAATTATTCTAGATTTTTCTAAATCTAGTAGAAAAACATTAGGTTATTGCGACTTGTTTCAAACCTAAGGTATGGAGCATCCTATTTGGTAGTAAAGTTTGACACAGTAAGATGGTTCCTGACGATAGCATCTTACTGGTTCGATTCCACTGCTGGCTTTTTGTAGCTCAGATTAAAAAATCAAGGCGGTGACTTCATCGGCCATGACGGATTTTTCGCCTTTTTTCTGTAAGGACAATCGCCATGAATAAGAACGAATATGATCAAGATATCCAGCAAACCGTTGAAAATCTCCTTAAACAAAATGATGTTCAAGAGGCTCTGCACTTTGTCAAAAATAATTTACCTAAAACCATTGAAATTCAAAAAGAATTGACCCTTATTGAGGCGCCAACTTTCCACGAAGAAAAAAAGGCGAAAAGATATGCCGATCTTTTACGAGAAGCAGGTCTAGAAGATGTCGTTATCGATGACCATTTCAATGTTTGGGGCGTTTGGCCGGGCGTGGGCAATACCGGTAAATCCATTCTTCTTGAAGGCCACCTGGATACGGTCTTTTCGTTTGGAGATGTCAAAGGCATTACCGTTGACGAGGAAGGACTTATTCATTGTCCCGGTATCTGCGATGACACTCGCGCAATAGCCGCCAACCTTGCCGTCTTTAGCGCACTCAAAAAAACGGGACTTCGACCTTATCATGACATCATCATCGCAGCTACTGTCTGTGAAGAGGGGCTCGGCGGCATGCTCGGCATGAAGACTCTTTTGGATAGCCTTGACGGTAAAACCGATGTATTAGCGGCTATCTCCATTGACGGTCCAAGTAACAACGTTTTCTATGCGAACGCCACCGGAATGGTGGACTGGCGTGTGACATTCACCGGGCCGGGTGGTCATGCATGGACAGCCAGTCAAATGCCCAGTGCGATACACGCTGCAAGCAGAGCCGCGGCCTTGATCGCTGACATTGATGTGCCTTCTGACCCCAAAACTACAGTCACGGTCAGCCTTATTGAGGGTGGACAAGCTATTCACGGAATTGCGCAAAAGTGCACTTTCAAAATCAATGCTCGCTCAAACAGTCAAAAAGAATTGGATCGATTAAGCGAGAAAATGATCCAGGCGTTCGAATTGGGAGCAAAACTTGAAAACGACCGTAAAGGTACTCCAGGTCTAATTAAGGTAAATTATGAAAAAGAATTAGATACTCCGGCCGGTAGCCAAGCCAATGACTGCAGAATGATCCAGACTACAGAAGTGGTCACTAAAGCGTTAGGCATTGAGCCTTGTTTGAAACCCGGCGGTTGCACCAACACCAATATGGCTTTGGCAAAAGGCATTCCGGGTGTCTGCCTCGGTCGAGGAGGTCGTGAATACGGCACCCACACTCTTAACGAGTGGTTTGACCCTACCGGTGTTGAAGCCTGTGAACAAAAATCAATCTTGTTGCTTTTAGCTTTGGCTGGGCTTGATGACAGAATCAAAGCACTGGGAGATACGTTGGTTTAACCACTTTTTGAGCCGTTTCATCAGAAACGGCTCAAATTGTATTGTCGGACGACTACTTATCAATTTTCCACAGCTTATGCCTGTGTTTGGCGTATTGTGCGTCTACGTAACCGGTAAACATCGCCGGAATTAAAAATCGGTTCGCTTTGAAAATAAAGGCAGCCATATGACCCAAAAAGAGAACAATAGCCAGAATCATCCCCAAATTATGAAGTTGAGCTAACCAAAAAAGCGTCGGGTCAGCGAATTCGATACCAGGAATGTTTTTCAATGTTTTTAATAGTCCGGTCACAATGAGAAGCGCAAAAACAACAGCAAAAGCCGCCCAAGCCAAGCGCTGCTCAGGGAGGTATTTTTCTGATGGCGGCTCTTCCTTTCCAGTTAATAGTGCTTTTATGATTTGAATGCTTTTAGTAAAATCCCCTTTTTTAGGCACAATGTCAAAAGAGCCTTCCATGGCGTGAACCACAACATGGAAAATACACAGAAAAGTGAAGACCACTGCGAAAGCGTAATGCCAGGGCAAGGTCACGAAAAAATCAGCCGTCGAGGGGAAAATTAAGGTTATTCCATAACGCTTTGCCACGGGCATTTGCAAAATACCGGTCACTATCAAACCAAAACACGACAAAGCGATTCCCCAATGAACCAAACGATTACGAAGAGTCTGTCGAAAAACTTTCATTGTCAATCCCCCGTTTTCGTTTTATTTCTCTTTTTATTGCGCCGTGCGATTAAATAGGCGAGTCCAACGGCTGCAACGGGCGCAACTAGAGTCGCCGCCGCCCAATTAAATGAATTTTCAAGCTCAGGATTGACACTGGGAAATCCTGGTCTGCCATCGTTGTCCGGTATCCTTTTTGTTTTTAACATCGCCGCCTGAATCTTCTCAAAAGGAACTGAACTGACATACCAAGTTGCCGTGCCGCCATTCTCATTAAGTCCATACACCAGGCGGCCCGCTGCAATTTGACGAAGTTTTTCAATTGCCTCTTTAAGAGGTAAAAAGATCATCGCTTTTTTAGGACAATTGAGACTGCAAAGAGGCTCTTCGCCTTTTCGTAAGCTGTCGGCACAAAAATTGCACTTGTACATCACTCCTCCGCCCGCAAACTTTGGAGCCACATCCAAATAAAGCCCGACACCCGCCTGGCGTTGAGGCACTTGCCAAGGACACACATCACGGCATTTAGCCCCGCCAAAGCAAACTTCGGGATTGATTTGCAAAGCGCCTTCCTTTGAGCGATCAATTGCACCGAAAGGACAAATTTTTCGGCAAGGCGCATCGAAGCAATGCATGCAGCGCCTCGGGGCAAAAACAGTTTTTCCGTCCTCCAAAATCACTTTCTCAACATAGAGCCAGTTATATGGCGTCAGACGATCAATCCTGTCACGCTGATCGGAAAAATCTTCAAATATCTTCTGAGGCCAATATGGCTTCAACGGTTTTTTCGGCTCCGGGAAACGTTCTTTATTGTGTTGTCTGCAAGCTGCCACGCAATCAGGAATCTCAGATCCGACACAACCGTCGCATAGATCCAAATCAATAATGCTTACCCATTGAGATGAAGACGGTTCTGCTTGTGCTTCTTTGGCGTGCACCGCGCCGATCAAGAACGCAGTCCCAAACGATTTTTTTAAAAAGTTTCTTCTGTCCGACATATGATCTTTGTAATTTAAGAAACTATCAAGAACAGTATGTCGCTGTCGTCATTTTTTCACAATAGGGATTTACAAAGATCTCTACTCTTCTAACGCTTATCCCCTATCTATCGACGCAAAAAGACTATGATAGAAACATAAGGTCAACAGTTTGTTGACTACGGGAGGTGACTATGACTATCTCAAGACGAATGTTTCTAGCAGCCTTATTGGGAAGCGCGGCAACAGAGACTCTTGCGGCCATGGCGACTTCTTTAAAGATTTATTAGGCGATATTAAAGATCAGAAAGAACGAGACTTTTTCGAACGTCACCGTGATGACGCCAAATGGGACGGCAAACACTACTACGATCGAGAAAACAACAAACGCTACACTCGTGACGAGTGGCGGAAAGAAATGCAATGGCGCTATAACGAAGAAAAATCCGGCCGTGACTGGCGCGAAAAGCGTTACGGCAAGAAGAAAGATGACAAGCGCCAAGCTCGCAAGGATGAACGTCGTGACAATAAGCGCCGCAATGATAAGCGTAAAGATAAACGCAATGATGAAAGACGCAAAGATCCCAGACACTAACAAAGAGGAATTCAGTATCTAAAAGATTCCAGGAGTGCGTCCTATGGGCGCACTCAAATTGTTTTCAGATACAAAAAAAGCACGCTGAAAACGTGCCATCATCGAAATGGTGCCCGGGGAGAGACTCGAACTCTCACGGCTCATCACCGGTGGATTTTGAATCCACTGCGTCTACCATTCCGCCACCCGGGCATTTTAAATTGTCACCGCTTCTTACTGGTGCGCGATACAGGGTTCGAACCTGTGACCCCTGCCGTGTGAAGGCAGTGCTCTACCGCTGAGCTAACCGCGCGCTTAATCAAGCGAGGATTGGAATTATACCGAAGTTATTTCTCTTGTCAAATCTTTTTCTGAGGTTTTTTTATCAATCATTTAAAAAACAATATCATCCCTTTATTTCTCAACTATCTTCATTCAATTGACGCCATTTTCTCAATTCCTTGCCCTTTTACAAGTGGCAAGTAGCTCTTTGCCAGCCCCTTACCGGGGATTTCCACCTCCGGCGCGATCTCACAAAGCGGAACCAATACAAAGGCCCTTTCGTGCATTCTCGGATGCGGTAAAGTTAAAAACTCGGTATTGCTGACATAGTCACTGTAGAGCAGCAGATCCAAGTCCATCAGACGAGGAGCGTTATGAATTCCAACCGGACGAACTCTGCCGAATTCTTTTTCAATTGACAGTAATACCCGCAATAGCGTTTCTGGTGAAAGATCAGTTTGTACCTCGATGACTGCGTTTATGTAATCCGGCCCATCAGAATCAATTGGAGTCGTCTTATAAAAAGAAGAAGCCTCTTTGACAGAGATTCCTTCTTGAGCGTCAATTCGAACAATTACATCGTGCAAAGCCTTATGAGCATCACCAAGATTTGCTCCAAGCGCTATAAAAGCTTTTTTCATTCAATCCTCGCTTTGGACTCTCTTGCGACGAACCGAAGTTTGGCGACGGCGTTTGGGGCGTGATTTCTTGGATGCCAGACCTGAATCCTCAACAGCAGCGCCTTCATCATCGATTAAATCAATCATGGATTCGCCTCCGGCTGTACCGCTTAAATCTCGCACCAGCTGCCAACTGTCTGCTTCAAGTAACAATTGCTTTTTAATTTGCGCCTTTGTAGGTCTTTTTGGCTCCCCTCTCTTGGGTTTTCTTGCTTGAGCATTGGCCGCCGCCTGTTCACGGATCATTGCTAAACGGGTTTCTTCATCAACTTCTTGGAATGTAGTCCACCACTGGACAATATCCGGATCGACAAATTCCAATTGGCTTCGCAATAGCATGAAGTCGTAACCTGCTCGGAATTTCGGGATATTTAATAAACCCATGGCAGATTTTGTACCGCGACGCAGAAGTTTTATCTGCAGCACCCAAATCGTAAGGATGTCTTCAACAAAACGCTTTTGAATGGCCAGTTTCTCACACTGCTTATCAAGCACATAGCGACCAGCTTCGATCATTGCTTGAATCTGACTTTCTCCCCGTGCGATTCGCTCTTCAAAATGACGATAGGTTAAAGGCCATAACAATGTGGCAAATAAAAACGCCGGTGAAACCTTTTTACCGATAGCAATACGCTCGTCTGTTCGCTTCATGGCTAACATCAGGAAACGCTCACCTTTCTGTTCCTTTAAAGCGACCTCTAAGAGAGGAATAACGTTGCGGTAAAGTCCCAACTTACGAAGCTGTTCCATGCAATCAATGGCTCGACCACATGTAAGCAATTTCACCGCTTCGTCAAAAAGACGAGCCTCCGGCACATTGGCCAACAATGGCGCCAGCCGGCTAATCGGTTCCAGCGTTGCCGGATCAATACTGAATTTAAGCTTTGAAGCAATTCGAACGGCTCGCAACATGCGTACCGGATCCTCTCGGTAACGTCCCTCTGGATCCCCGATCATTCTGACCACGCCATCGAGGATATCCTGCATGCCATTGTGATAATCAATCAACTGTTCGGTCGTGGGGTTGTAATACAGAGCATTGATGGTGAAATCTCGCCTGGCGGCGTCTTCCCACATCTCACCAAACACATTATCGGAAATCACTCGTCCGAATTTATCCTTGCGAACCCCGGCACCTTCCAAAGCGCGAAAAGTTGAGCATTCAATCTTTTCTCTGCCAAACATTACGTGCACAAGGCGAAAACGTTTTCCGATAATAATGGCGCGCTTTTGACAGCGTTTTACCTGCTCCGGAGTCGCATCGGTTACGACGTCAAAGTCTTTAGGGGTCACACCTAGCAAAAGATCACGGACTGCGCCACCCACCACATACGCTTCATAGCCGGCTCGTTGCAGATTTCTCACCGTTCGGATAGCTTCTAAACTCACGAGACGTTTATCAATCCCGTGCTCATCACGCTCAATAATGCGAGGCGTTTTGACAAATTTGTCAGAAGGTTTATTGGATTTTGAAGATGAAAACAGCTCTTTAGTGTAAGCAATAATGCTCTTAAACATTGTCCATCCTTGAAGGCGAGCACTCCGAAATCATAGGTTTACGCTCGATTAAAGAGCGTTAAAATTGCCCACCCGCTTTTTTGCGCTTGTTCTTTTAGTAGGGGATCCGGATTGGTCGCGACAACATGACCGTTAAAAGATTCGACGAATTGTAGCAAGGGTAAGTCGGTAATGGAGTCTGTATAAGTCACACTTTCCGACAGCTGACTCAGTGGCACACCATGAAGTTTGCAAAAATCTTTCAGACGATCCACTTTATGATGACCATAACAAAAACCGCCCGTGAATTCCCCCGTAAATTCCCCACGAGAGTCGCAGACTGGCTTTGTCGCCAGCAAATCTTCGATCCCAAAAATTTCAGCTACCGGCCCCGAGATAAATGCGTTAGTTCCGGTAACCATCAACAGTTTATAGCCTGACTCTCTCATCGATTCAACAAGACTGAGAGCCGCCGGCATCACATTGGGTTTAATCACCTCTGCGACAAAACGGTCTCTTAAGCGATCAATATTTTTTCTTGAGAATCGAGCCAAAAGTCGCATGTGGAAAAACATGAAAGGCTCGACTTGAAAGCACCCGTGGCGGTAGTCATCAAGATAGCGTCTGCAAAGCTCCAACTCCGCGGTTAGATCCTCTCCGCTATGCTTTGCCAGAAAATTCACCCACACGACACCCACGTCAATCGGCATGAGTGTGCCATCCATATCAAAAACGGCTAATTTCAAAGATGTTCTCCATGCTTGGCAAGCCAAGCCTTAAGTGCCGGCACTGTAACCGATGCTTTCTTTTTCGCCAAGAGCTCACGATCAATTTCACTTAAGAGATGAGAGAGCGTCTTAATGTTTCGAGGAAGAAAATTTTTCATCCAATTTTCAGCCTCGACAGTCACTTCAATGCCACGATCTTTAGCCTGCGCGGCAAGAGCCTGCCACATTTCACCCTGCAACGCCTTGATCTGAAACACAGCGCCCCACGTCAGGCGTGTGCAAATATCGGGGCGGACAAACTTTTCCGCGGGAGACCTTTTCCCCGTCATCACCAATGTTGCTCCGGGATGAATCCTCACCTCGTTTATCAAAGCGAATAGCCGATCCAAGCCATCTTCCGTTAACGTGTCAATATCATCGACAGCATAACGAAGGCGTTCTGATGAGAACTCCGGCACATCGAAGTCTTGCAAACCCATAGCCAAAGCCAGATGAGTTTTACCGACACCTGATTCTCCCCACAAATAAACCAGTTGGGGCTCGCCCGTTTGAAGCATTTGCCGCAGGCACGTCAAAGCGCCAGCGTTCTCCCCGACAACAAAATTGTCGAGCGTTGCGGCCGGTTCCATCACAATGTCCAAAGGCAACTGTTCACACAACATATATCTTGACGTAAAGCTAATTGAGCCTTGCTAAAATGCTTAGATTAACGCGGATACACAAGTGTACCGCCACCTTCACCTTTTTTGGGTAACTGACATGACTCAACTTTCTTACGCTGCTGCCGGTGTGGATATTGACGCCGGTGATGAACTGGTCGAACGAATCAAACCGCTCGCCAAGCGCACAATGATCCCCGGCGTCTTAGCCAGTGTCGGCGGTTTCGGCGCAATGTTCGAAATTTCCAAAGAATATAAGAACCCGGTTTTGGTAACCGGTACCGATGGCGTGGGCACCAAATTAAAGCTTGCATTTACGCTCGGCCGTCATGACACCGTAGGTCAAGACTTGGTCGGCATGAGTGTTAATGATATTCTCGTGCAAGGCGCCAAAAGCCTCTTTTTCCTTGATTACTACGCTTGCG
>CATVXH010000013.1 GCA_958347955.1 uncultured Sutterella sp. | reverse complement strand
ATATGAGCATATGAGCTTTGAACAACAATAATATACTACATCTAATCCCTTTAAATCCAGGGGGTTGAGAGCAAATTGACCTCAAAAAAATCTTTTTTCTTTGATATGTATTAAAAAAACAAATATAAAGTTGCAAAAAAGAGACATAAATTCGTCTGAATGCCTTAATTTTCAGGCTTTGTAGGGAATTTATAAATGCAAAAACGCCTCTGAATTTTTGAATGACAGAGGCGTTTTACTAGGAATTATTTTTAACCGGCGACAGTCTTTGTTTTATTAGAATTTTTCTTTGAAACTTCAATCAGGCGGCGGAAGGTTTCTGAGGCAAGCGTGACTTGTTTTAAAACAGCGCTCCTTGTTCTTTCATTGATTTTCGGACTGTCCTTTCCATGAATGATTTCAAGGAAAAGATCTGCGAGTTCGCTCTTGACCGTATCAGCCTTTAATGCTTTAGAAATGAGGCGTTGCTTCGCATCCTCATATTGAGTTGTTTGTTCAGTGTTGAGCCGCTTGAATATTTTATCGGCCATGACTTCTTCTCCGTGATAGTTCATTTGGAAAAGCGTCTTTTTCACCAGTTTTTCGTTTTCAGTGTATTCAGGGCAATTGTCCAGCGTGGCGCGAATTGCCGCTGCTTGTAATAGAGCGCTCCAAAGAGCTTGGAAAAGAAGGAAGGGCCCAGGATTGAGGAAATCAAAAAGGGGAAGCTTGGCTTTGGAAACTCGAGCAGCTTCACGGGCGGTAAATCGAACCAAATCACGGATACAGCCGCCGTAGGTATAGCCAAGGTCTTCAGCAAATTGGTTAGTAATGATTTTACTCATGTTGTAAACCTAATCGTTATTGTTTGTTGTCCACCGGATCAAATGTTAATTGAATCGTCCGAGGAGGATTGCCCGTCGGATGATTCGGGAAAGGATTGCAAGCCTGAATTGCACGTTCTACCGCGCGATCAAACGCAGGCAGTCCGCTTGAGCGCACCAAACGGGGAGCGCCGGCTTGACGTCCGTCATTGAGCAGGTGCACTTCGTAGACCGCTTTGTATTGGCCGGCTTTCATATTTGGCGAAACGGCAAACGCAATGTTGGGGCGGATGCAGGCGATAATGCGTGAGCTGTATAGCGCCGATTGTGGGCCGCCCGCTTGAACGGTAACACCGGCGACATTTTGCGCCGAGGAACTTTGTAGTTCTTTCAATTGCTCTTGCTGCATTTGTTTGGCCAAGAGGCGTGCCTGTTCACGGCGTCGCTTTTGAGCTTCTTCTTGACGCTTCTTTTCTTCGGCGATCCGCTTTTCTTCCTCTAGACGCTTTTGCTCTTCCAGACGTTTCTGTTCTTCAAGCTTGCGTTGTTCCTCTTCAAGGCGTTTTTGCTCTTCGAGTTTACGTTGCTCTTCCTCGAGTCGCTTCTGCTCCTCTAATTTTTGTTGCTCTTCAAGTTTTTTCTTTTCTTCTTCCTGTTGCCGGATAACATTTTCATCAGGCGCTTGCTCAACAGGTTCTTGAACCTTAGGGGGCGGGGGAGGAGGCGCAGGAGTCGGCTCCGGTTCGGGTTCTGGTTTCGGCTGCGGTTCAGGCTCAGGCTCAGGTTTCAAATCCTCCTTTATCGGAGGCACAGCCGATGCACTATTGATCTGGGCAGGCGACCATAGTTCGGCGTAGACCACATCCGTGCTTTCCGTATTCCATTGGAAGACAAAAAACAGTCCGACAAAAAGAATGGCGTGCATGAAAAGAGCGAGCACAAACGGCAAGCCCCAGCCTGTGTTCTGTTGCTGCTGTTGGGGGCGGCCCTTGTTTTTTTGAGATTGATGAACCGCCGGGTTATTCTTTTTTAACGGATTCACGGTTTATTTTTCAACTTTCAATGATAGACCCACGCGGGCGATGTCGGCTGCCTGAAGCTGTTTCATGACATTGACGACTTGTTCGTATTGCACAACCTTGTCTGCCGCAATAACGACAGGGATATCCGCGCGACCTTCCTGCGCTTTTTTCACTGTAGCAATAAGTCCCGGCATGTCAACGGCGAGAAGTTCCTTTCCTTTTCTCACTGACATGGCTCCCGTGGGATGCACAATAACTTCCACGATTGTTTCAGGGGCTTTTTCAGCCTTTTTAACGCTCGGCAAGTTTACAAGCGAAGGATTCACAAAAGGTGCCGCCACCATCAAAATCACCACCAGTACGAGCATAACGTCGATATAGGGAACAACGTTAATCTCAGCCATTAGACGGCGGGAAGAGCGACGCGAAGAACGCAAACCTTCCATGATTAGCCTCTTTGACGTTGAAGAATGTTCTGGAATTCCTCGGCGAAGCTTTCGTAACGATTGGACAGGCGTTCAACATCGTTGGCAAAGCGGTTGTACGCCGCTACAGCGGGAATGGCAGCAAAAAGACCGATCGCTGTGGCGACAAGGGCTTCAGCAATGCCGGGTGCCACCGTGGCAAGCGAGGCGTTGTCCAGAGCTGATAAACCGGTAAAGGCGTTCATGATGCCCCACACAGTGCCGAAAAGACCGATGTAGGGGGAGACAGAGCCAATGGATGCTAACGTAGGCAGCCCACTTTCCAAGCTATCCATTTCCCTCTGATAGGTGGCTCGCATGGCACGACGAACGCCATCTAAAGCTTCAGTAGAGCCTCGGGTGGACAACTTTAAGAATTCAGTCATGCCAGAGGCAAAGATTCTTTCCTGGGTGCCTGAATTCTCCCGATGATTTTGGGCGTGTTCATAAAGCTTATTGAGTTCTGCTCCGCTCCAGAAACGGCTCTCAAAATCTTCGCTTAAACGCTTGGCTTGTTTCAATTGGAAGAATTTTTGGAAAATACGAGTCCAACTGATCAAGGACAAAACGATCAAGATGGCCAAAACTGCCTGCACTACCACACTGGCGTGAGTGAGCAAAGACAAAATGGACATATCAGCGCTGGCGTTCATAAATATCCCTTTATTTAATTTCGGTCGATTCGACTGTCAACAACTTTTCAATGTTTTCGAATATCTGCGAAGGAATCGCTCTCGGCATTCCTTTGACTGGATCGATGCAGACAACGCGAACATTCGCAGACGCCATTAAAGTTTCTCCTTTATAGGCATGCTGATCGAAAACAAAACTGGCTTTTCGCAAGCTTTTGAGTGTCGTAAGGATTTGAAGTTCATCATCCAATTTGGCGGGACGCTTAAATTGAATGGATAAATCGGAGACAACAAAAGCGCAAGTTTTCATTTCCAAAAGAGCGTTTTGGCTCCAGCCTAAACTACGGAGGAATTCTGTACGCGCTCTTTCAAAAAATTTTAAGTAATTGGCGTGATATACCACGCCACCCGCATCCGTGTCTTCAAAATAAACACGGATGTTCCATAAAAACTCATTTGAATTAGGGGCAAGCATTATAACAGGTTGTTTTTGTTAAAAAAGTGACGATGTTTGTCCGGAGGTTTCAGGTCCGTCAAATCCAAAATGACGGTAAGCTAAAAGAGTGGCCACACGTCCGCGGGGAGTCCTTTGCAAGTGTCCCTGTTGGATAAGGTACGGCTCAACCACATCTTCAAGCGTTTCCCTGTCCTCACCGACCGCGGCGGCAAGGTTATCTATGCCGACAGGACCGCCGTTGAATTTTTCGATAATGGCCAAAAGGAATTTACGGTCAATTAAATCAAACCCCAAGGGATCGACATCGAGCATCTGCAGAGCTTTATCAGCGATCTCACGGGTAATCTTTCCATCATATTTGACTTGAGCGTAATCACGGACGCGACGGAGCAAGCGGTTGGCAATACGAGGAGTACCTCGGCTACGGCGAGCGACCTCGTAAGCCCCCTCTTCATCAATTTTTACATCAAGAAGTTTGGCGCTGCGTTTGACAATTTTCGCCAAATCTTCGTTGTTATAAAACTGAAGTTGTGCGACGATGCCGAAACGGGCACGAAGCGGATTGGTCAGCATCCCGGCGCGAGTAGTTGCTCCGATTAAGGTGAAAGGCTTAAGATCCAATTTAATCGAACGAGCTGCGGGCCCCTCTCCGATCATGATGTCAATTTGAAAATCCTCTAGCGCTGGGTAAAGAATTTCCTCCACAACAGGTGACAGACGATGGATTTCATCGATAAAGAGGACATCGTTTTCTTGAAGATTGGTCAAAATGGCGGCCAAATCACCGGGGCGTTCAAGAACGGGACCGGATGTTTGGCGGAGATTGACCCCCATCTCATTGGCAACAATATGCGCCAGTGTAGTTTTTCCCAAACCCGGGGGGCCGAACACCAGCAGGTGATCAAGTGCTTCGTGACGTGATTTCGCGGCTTTGATAAATACCGACAACTGTTCACGCGCCTTAGGTTGGCCTACATAATCGGCCAGGCGAGTCGGTCTTAAAGCACGGTCAACATTTTCCTCATTAGGGGATGTTGATTCCGCAGTCACTATTCGTTCTACAGTTTGCATTAAGTCCTTCCTTACATATTCTGCAAGGCCATTCGAATACCGTCGGAAACAGAGACATTTTCGGGCAGTTTCTTAACAGCAAGGTTGGCCTCACGCTCGCTATAACCCAGACCGATCAACGCATTGATGATATCTGAAGTGGTGGAGTTGATGTTGGTTACGGTCACTCCTGGCAGTGTGGAGGTCAGTTTATCTTTTAATTCTAAGATAAGCCGCTCGGCTGTCTTTTTGCCGATGCCCGGAACTCGCGTCAATAAAGAGGACTGCTGGCTGGCAACGGCGTTAACCAAATCCGCTACGGAAAGTCCTGACAGTATGGACAAAGCGGTGCGGGCCCCGATGCCGGATACTTTCAGAAGCAACCGAAATGTTTCGCGCTCCTCCTTGGTAAGAAAACCGTAGAGAAGTTGCGCGTCTTCGCGCACAATCAAGTGTGTCAGAAGCGTCACTTCCGATCCCAAAGCGGGGAGGTTGTAAAAAGTGGACATCGGAACATCGATTTCGTAGCCTACCCCATGCACATCCACGAGAATGTGTGGAGGATTGCTTTCGATGATTTGCCCTTTTATACGTCCGATCATATCTTAAGCTTTCCTTGCTAAACCCAAATGAACTTCCCAAGCGGCGCGGTTTTTGGCCCCGGAATGACGCCTGGCATGTCCGGCGCTGGTTTTCGGAGCCTTCATGGCGCCCATCATTCGGAATGATTGAGCCGCGCAAACGGCGCACGCCAGGGCGTCTGCGGCATCGGGTTGGATCTTTTCCGGTAATCCCAACATATGCGACATCATCGCCTGAACTTGAGTTTTAGTGGCGCGTCCGGTGCCAACAGTAGCCTGTTTAATCTCCGTTGGGGTGAATTCGTTGACAAGGAGTTCTTCATTTGCCAACGCCGTCAGTGCCGCCCCTCTTGCCTGCCCCAACAGCAATGTCGTATACGGATTTTTATTGACAAAGACTTTTTCGCAGGCTGCAAAGCTAGGAGTCGTTTCCCGTGCAATTTTCCCGACTTCGGTAAAGATGAAGCGAAGCCTTTGGGCAAGTTCTGCTTTGGGTACGTGAATGACGCCGGCAGTAACGAATTTGAGTTCATTGCCGTAAACGTCAATGACCCCGAAACCCGTATGGTTCAAGCCGGGGTCAACACCCATAATCCGCACGAAGTCACTCACGTTCAGTGCCTTCCAAAGTTACCGAATCCACCCATGCCGCCTAAGCCGCCAAGGCCTCCGCCAAATTTACTGAGTCCTCCCAGAGCGCGCATCATCTTGCTTAGCCCGCCTTTTTGCATTGAGCGCATCATCGCTTGGGTCTGCTCAAATTGCTTGAGCATTTTGTTGACCTCTTGTACGGGGACACCCGCTCCGGCGGCGATACGGCGCTTGCGGCTTGCCTTGATAATGTCTGGATGCGTCCGCTCGAAAGGAGTCATAGAGTTGATAATGCCTTCCGTACGAGCGATAGCCTTTTGCGCGTCTTCATCATTGATTTTTGAAGCGGCTTCTGCAAATTGCGCCGGTAGTTTTTCCATCAAGCCAGAGAAACTTCCCATATTTTTCATCTGCGCAAGTTGAGCTTTAAAGTCATTTAAATCAAACTTGCTGCCTGACTTCATTTTTTGGGCAAGCTCTTGAGTTTGCTTGATGTCTACAGCTTTTTGAACCTCTTTGACTAAGGCGACAATATCACCCATGCCGAGAATTCGGCTGGCCATGCCTTCAGCGTTAAAGGGTTCCAATCCGTCGATTTTTTCAGAAACACCAACGAATTTAATAGGTTTTCCTGTGGTGTAAGCAACTGACAGAGCGGCGCCGCCTCGACTGTCGCCATCGAGTTTCGTGAGAATGACGCCGGTTAGGGACAAGCGCTCGTTAAAGGCCTGCGCAGCCTGAACGGCGGTTTGACCCAACATTGCGTCTGCGACGAACATGGTTTCCGAGGGATTTAACTCATCATGAAGCTCGGCGACTTCGTTCATCATAGCTTCATCAATGGACAAACGACCTGCCGTGTCAACAATCAGCACGTCATAAAAATAGCGTTTGGCATGAACCAACGCATCTTTTGCAATGGCGAGTGGTTTGAGGTTGGCGTCCATTGGGAAGTTATCGGCGCCGGCCTGTTCTGTGATGACTTTCAGCTGATCGGCGGCCGCGGGACGGTAAACGTCAGTTGATACGGTTAAAACCTTCTTTTTCCTGTCATTGACGAGGTAACGGGCGAGTTTGCCTGCGGAGGTGGTTTTACCAGCGCCTTGAAGACCGGCCAACAAGATGATTGCCGGTGGCTGCGTTGCCAAATTAAGCTCTTTTTCTTTTTCAGAAAGACTGCCGCCGATGATATCGGTCAATTCTTTTTGAACGATGCCAACCAAAGCCTGACCGGGGTTGAGATTGCCGATGACCTCTTCATTCATGGCTTTGGCCTTAATGCGAGCGATCAGTTCGCGTACGACAGGCAAAGCGACGTCGGCTTCAAGCAAAGCGATGCGCACTTCGCGCAGCATCTCCTTGGTGTTTTCTTCGGTCAGACGAGCTTGACCGCGCATGGTTTTTATGACGCGTGAGAGACGTTGGCTTAATGTATTGAGCATTTCGTTTCAAATAAATAGATATTAGTGCACAACTTTGATGGCCCAATCCCTTAAAATGAGACACTGTCAAAACGCATGGCGTAAGCAGTGCAGAATAGGTGAGCTCATCAAATGGATTTAAACATCATATTGTACGGTGTTGCATCAATTTTTTATCTGATTGTTGGCGGAAAAATTGTCAGCACTTTTAAAAAACGGGGTGATCAGGCTCCGGTTTGGTCATTGCCGGTTATCGCGGCGGCGATTGTGGCTCATTTTTGGGTTCTCCAGTCGACAATTTTTTGCGCTCCCGAAACTATCCAGATTGATTTTGGGACTTCAGTTTCCGCAATGTGCTTTTTCAGCACATTGATTTTATTTTTTGGCGCTCTTTACTCAAGAGTGCATGCGCTCTACGGAATCGTCTTGATTGTCGCAGGACTCGGCATTTGGAGTCCGTTGATTTTTCCGTCTGAAGCCACTCCCATAGTCGGATCAACCTTCGGCTTTAAAATCCACATCGCTCTGGGACTTTTGGCCTACAGCTTTATGTTAATGAGCGTGGTGCAAGCGGTACTGATGAGCATTCTGAATACCCGATTGAAAAATCATCAAGCTCTTGACGAGCCCGAAGGCATTGTTGCCTCCATGCCTAACCTTATGACGATGGAGCGCATTCTCTTTCGTGTCATTTTGGCTTGTTTTGTGACTCTGACGTTGACCATTTTGGCCGGGATGACTTCGACTGTTCATTATTTGGATGCGCTTTTAACGTTTGATCATAAAACGGTTTTAACAATTTTAAGTTGGGCTGTTTTCGGTGTTTTGCTTTTGGGACGCCGGTTGTTGGGCTGGCGAAGCCGCAAGGCTCTTACAATCTTTTGGGTTGCTGTTGCCCTTCAGGTGATTGCGTTTTTTGCCTATCGTTTTGTTCTGGACGTGTTGGCATAGGGTTCGGTCATGCTGGGAAAGTTACTTTTTTGGGTGCTTCTTGGGGTATTGCTGTTTGTTCTGTGGCAGAAAAAACGCTCCGCGCGCATTCGTCGTGAGGAATCTGAGCATAAGCTTCCTGAATCCAAGAAGATGGTGAAGTGCCCCGTCTGCGGTGTTTATTTCGCGGAAGTCGATGGTGTTTGGGTTAACGGCACAACGTATTGCAGTCAGGACTGCGCCGATAAGGCTCAAGCTTCCAGATCATGATGAGGCTCGATAAAAGCGGTTGGCTTCATGGCGACGGAGCCGTTTGCCTGCCAAGCCCTTTTTTTGATGAACGGGAGACTGATCATCCAACTGAACTCATTGTGATGCACAATATTTCTCTGCCTGCCGGGGTATTCGGTTTGGGGTATGTGCAAGCTCTTTTTAACGGCGACCTACTTGAGACGGAGATCCCTGGTTTCGAATCTTTGCGTGGACTTAAAGTTTCTTCACATTTTTTCATTGATCGACAGGGACGGATTTTTCAGTTTGTCAGCACAAGAAAACGAGCCTGGCATGCTGGCAAATCTCAATTCCGAGGACTCAGTCGCTGCAATGATTTCTCCATTGGGATAGAGATGGAGGGATCGGACTTTGTGGCATTTGAAAGCGCACAGTATGAGTCTTTAACCCGGTTATTAAAGACGTTGATTGTTGGCGAGCCGAAGTTGGCTTATATAACCGGGCACAGTGACATAGCTCCGGATCGGAAAACCGATCCTGGCCCGTATTTCGATTGGCAACGTATTTTCGCGGATGCTGATATTGCAAAAAAGCTACAATACTCGACTATTCAAACGGTTAATAAAAAATGATGGCCAGTTTTATTGCTTTTCTTTTCAATATGGTGACAACTTTCATCGGTTGTCTGCTGATTCTTAGAACATATATTTTTTATCAACGTTTATCGATTTTTGATCCTGTGGCTCGCTTGGCATGGTTTGGAACTAACTGGCTGGTGGTTCCGGTTTCCCGGCTTGTCAAACCTGGCAGACGTTGGGAATGGGCCTCCGTTATTTCAGCTTTTATCATGGCCGCGGTTGTTGCAGTTGTGACGCGGCAAGTGACCGGATTGCCATTGAGCTGGTTGGGGGTACCGGTTTGCGCGGTATTTTTGTTGTTGAGATGGGTACTTGAATTGATCCTTTGGGGGACAATTATCTTTGTAATCCTGTCATGGCTTCAACCCACATCGCCCGCTTACGGCATGGTGTGGCGACTGATGAACCCCATTCTGGGGCCGATCTCTAATCGAATGCCTCGCTTAGGAGGTTTTGATTTCTCGCCAATCGTGATTTTCCTGATCGTGAACGCTCTGCTGTATTGGGTAACGCCTTTGTCTCAAGGATATTTTGTGAGCGCTTGGTTCTGAGAGTTAGAGAACTATCGTCTTACCGAATGCGCGCTCATAGAGGCGCGCAATTTCCTTCTTGCCCTCAGGATAGCCTTGAGCTTGAGGACATTTAGCTTTGACAGCTCCCATCAGCGAAGCCAGATTCATGGCATCATTCCAGTCCCAGCCTAAACTTAAAGCGCGCAATAGACCGCCTCTGAAAGCGTCCCCACATCCAACAGGGTAAGCCGGACCTTCAACATGTAACGCACTAAAGTGCGTCTTTTGTCCGTTGTTATAAAGCGTCGAACCATCGGCGCCTTCGGTGATAATAAGAGCTTGCAATTTCGCGGCTACATTTTCGCGGCTTAAACCGGTTTTTTCGTTCAGAACATCCCACTCGTAACTGGAGAGCGTCAGAATATCGACGTGCTCAATAAACCATTCGATATCGTTGGCCGTCAGGTACGCACTTGCCTGTCCCATATCCCAAATCACAGGGACACGGTGTTCGTTGAGATAGCGAGTATGCGCCATCATGACCGCGGTGGCTGTCGGAGTGACAATGCCGAATGTTAAATGTTCATCCTCGTCTGGAAGCGCCTTGTCAGCCTGAGCCATGGCTCCCTCATGGAAGGCTGTTATTTGATTGCCTAAATTGTCCGTGGTAATAAAAGCTTGCGGGGTAAAGGCAGAATCGATAATTTTGATTGCATCGGTTCGGATGCCTAAATTTTGGAGATGATTTAAATATTCTCCGGCATCTTTGCCAACAGTTGTCACTATGAGCGGCTCACCTCCGGCGGCTTTTAGGCTGTAAGCAATGTTTGCCGCGCATCCCCCGAAATGTCTAACCATCGATGGGGTTTGGAAGGTTAAGTTAATGTGTTCAAGACTTTTCTCAATCAGATGATCGGCAAAGACACCGTTGAATCTTAATATTGTGTCATAAGCGACGGAACCCGAAATAAAGACGCTCATAAGGAAAAGTCTCTCGTTTTTAAACTATAAAATGGGTTCAATTTCTACCGATAGTGAAGCAGGGTCGCCGTCGTTCATATCAAAAGCGATTGAAACGGTCTGCTGGGTTTTGGGAGCGAGCGTTTGCTTGGGATCAGTCAAGTATTCATTGGGACTGACACGGCGCCGCGTGATGATATCTTCTTTTTCTCCTTTAAGCACCACCGTGAGCATCGGATAAGCCAGATTTTCAACGGAGTTGTTTTCCAAGACGACGGAAATCGCATATCGGTTTCCTTCAATCTGCTGCAAAGTGTGAGAAACGACGGCTACCGAGTTCTTTGAGTCAGATTGAGTTTGGGGCATGCTTTCCGATTTAACGGGAGCGTCTAAAGGAGTGATGGATTGCCTCGGTTCGCAAGTGATTTTTTCACAAAGAACACCGAAAAGAGGTTCAGCTTGAGGGATTTTCTGCAAAATGGCATTTTGATTGGCGGCCATAACTTTCAGAACAATCGCAATGATTGCAACTCCGGCGACAATTGCCCAAAGCCAAGTTTTTGAGGACCGGCGGGGCTGTTCTTCTTCGTAAGATTGATCATCCTCATCATCGTCTTCTTCAGAGATCTCATCGGTGTGACCAGCGGAGACAGCCGGGTGGGTGATGACACTTATGTTAGAGCCTCCATTGATGATATCCAATCTTTCGGGACCATTTCGTGATTCGCTTCGCACACTCACCAGCCCTTGGTTATCGTCCACGGAATCGAAACCCTTTAATTGATCGGCAAGGGATTTCATGCTGGCTATGCCTTGGCTCTCAATCTCGGCTTCTCGTTCAATTCGACTCAAGCTCCCCTCCAGATCAATAGATTTGTAGAGGTGTTCTCGGGCGTTAAATACGTTTTGGCAAAAGCCACAACGAACTTTGCCGTTTTTTGCCTGAAGAATTTTTTCTGTAATTTTGAATGCTTGTTGGCAAGCGGGACAGCGAGTTATGTAAACCGTCATAATCCGATCACTTAATTTGTTTTTCAAGGCGGAAGTGAAAAGTTGATTCCGCAATCATCTTTAACGGTGAATCATCATACTGGAAAAGGCGTGCGGATGTTTAAATTAACACGAAAGAATGGATGTTTTTTTTCACTAATAAAAAAGACCACCTCGACCGACGAGGTGGCCTTGCGGTAAAACCGGCTACTGAGTTACTCTTTGGAGCCTGCGATACAAACCCAACCCTCACTTTCTTTCCATACGGAAAGTTTTACGGAAGGATCGTGTTCACGATAAACATCGATAACCTCTTGAGCCTGGCGAGCCAACACACCGGACAGTACTAAGTGACCTTGTGGTTTTACACGGGCTAAAAGTGCGGGCGCCAAAAATTTCAACGGGTTGGAAAGGATATTGGCAACCACGACGTCAAAGGTGCCTTCAGGCATGTCTTCAGGTAGCACGAATCGAGCGGGGGCGTTGTTTGCGTTGGCGTTGTCAACGGCCGCTTCCACAGCTTGAGGGTCTATATCCGTCCCCAACACATCGCCCGCTCCGATCTTTTTGGCGGCTATGGCAAGGATCCCTGTACCGCAACCATAATCCAAAACGGTTTGTCCCTTTTGAATGTTCGCGTCGAGCCACTGCAGACAAAGATGTGTGGTCGGATGACTGCCTGTGCCGAATGCCACGCCAGGGTCCAAACGGATGTTGATGGCGGTGTCACCGGCCGGCGGTTCATGCCATGTCGGCACAATCCAGAGGCGGTCTGAGACTCGAACAGGCTGGAACTGCGCTTGAGTGATTCTCACCCAATCGGCATTTTCAACCGGTTTATCACTAATGATTTGCGGCTCTTTGATATTCAAAGCTTTGACCGCAATTGCCACATCTAAACCGTAATCGAAGTCATCCTCCACCAACACCTTTAGAAAGGAATTCTTCCAGGCAAGTTTAGTGGGCTCAAGTCCGGGTTCACCGTAAAGCGGTTGTTCGTCGGGGGTGTCAGCATCGGCGTCTTCGATGCTGACAGAAAGCGCACCGGCGTCCATCAGGGCATCGCCCAAAACTTCAGCTTCTCGGTCATTCACAAGTAAAGTGATCTCACGCATCTTAGAGGTTGTCCTCGTGAGTTGTGCGTTGTTTTTGCAAATCCTTCAACCGTTCTTCAAGGTAATGGATACTGGCGCCCCCTTGTCGGAACTTTTCATCCATCATCAATTCACGGTGTAAGGGCAAATTGGTCTTAATGCCTGATACTACCATTTCAGACAGGGCAATCTTCATGCGTGCAATGGCAGTTTCACGGTCATTGCCGTAAGCGATGAGTTTGCCGATCATGGAATCGTAATAGGGAGGCACAAAATAACCGGAGTAAACATGGCTGTCAAAACGGATACCGGGACCGCCGGGAGTATGCCAAGCCGTCACTCGTCCCGGGCTGGGGATAAAAGTGAATGGATCTTCGGCGTTGATGCGGCATTCAATGGCATGGCCTCTGATTTGAATATCACGTTGTTTGTAGTTAAGGCGCTCACCGTAGGCAACGCGAATTTGTTCGCGGACTAAATCCACACCAGTGATCAGTTCCGTTACCGGGTGTTCCACCTGGATACGGGTATTCATTTCAATGAAATAAAACTGATCGTTTTCGTACAGGAACTCAAATGTGCCGGCGCCACGGTAACCGATACGTTTGCAGGCCTCAACGCAGCGTTCTCCGACTTTTTCAATGAGTTTGCGGGGAATTCCGGGAGCCGGGGCTTCTTCGAGCACCTTTTGGTTGCGGCGTTGCATTGAGCAGTCACGCTCACCTAAATAAATGGCGTTATGGAAATTGTCCGCGAGCACTTGAATTTCGATGTGGCGGGGATTTTCCAGGAATTTTTCCATGTAAACAGTCGGGTTGCCAAAAGCGGTTTTCGCTTCCTGACGAGTCATGGAAACAGCGTTGATGAGCGCAGCCTCGGTGCGCACCACACGCATGCCGCGACCGCCGCCGCCACCGCTGGCCTTAATAATCACCGGGTAGCCGATCTTGCGAGCGATTTGGATGATTTCATCGGGGTCATCGGGCAAAGCGCCGTCAGAGCCAGGCACCACTGGCACGCCAGCTTCGATCATGGCCTTTTTAGCCGAGACCTTGTCGCCCATGATGCGAATGGAATCCGGGCGTGGACCGATAAAGGCGAAACCGGAGCGCTCCACTCGTTCGGCGAAGTCGGCATTTTCAGACAAAAAGCCGTATCCCGGATGAATCGCTTCAGCATCGGTGACTTCTGCGGCACTGATGATGGCGGGGATATTTAAGTAACTGTCAACAGACGGGGCAGGGCCGATGCAAACAGATTCGTCAGCCAGACGGACGTACTTTGCGTCCACGTCAGCCGTCGAGTGAACGACCACTGTCTTGATGTTCATTTCACGGCAGGCTCTTTGAATGCGCAGAGCGATCTCACCGCGGTTGGCGATTAAGATTTTTCCGAACATAGTGCTTAGCCAATGATAAAGAGAGGTTGACCGAATTCAACGGGTTGGGCGTTTTCGACACAGATTTCCTTGATGGTGCCGGACGTTTCCGCTTCAATTTCGTTCAATAGTTTCATGGCCTCAATGATGCCTAAGGTTTGACCGGCTTCAACGTGATCGCCAACTTTGACAAAGGGTTCGGCACCGGGGTTCGGGGCGCGGTAGAAAGTGCCGACCATCGGCGAGGTCACGGTCGTGCCTTGAACTACGGGTTCCGGAGCAGGGGCCGCTTCAGGTGCGGCAGGCGCGGCAGGGGCCGCGGCCACGGACACGGGGGCGGCGGCAACGGGAGCGGCGACAGCCACTGTTTGCACTTTGTTGACAATACGCACTTTATCGTTTTCTTCTGTCACTTCCAATTCGGAAATGCCACTTTCGGCTACTAAGTCGATTAACGTTTTCAGTTTGCGTAAATCCATTTGAAAGACCTCTTTAATACTTGAAGGCTTGACGCACTGTCTTTAGGGAAAGTTTCTTCAGGAAGCGTCAAGTTGAATAAAAACAGTGTTTAAACTGCATTTTCATGCTTTTTTCACTAAAAGTCTAGTAATTTCGTTTAATTTTTATGTTTTGAGGCATTTTATTATCACAAATTCATGGTAGTCCTGATGTATTCGACCATTCGGACGGGGGTTAGAAATTCAGGATTTTGACATCAGTTAACAACAAATCACGTAATTGTGTGCTTCAGTGATCAAAGGGTGGATAAAATGATTAAAAAATAATCAAATTATCAGATGGTAGTTTACGATTTTCTATAAAATATCCTGGTTTTTCAATAGGTTTTGGCTTTTTATGCATATTCATATTCTGGGAATCTGCGGGACGTTTATGGGCGGAGTGGCTCAGCTTGCTCGCGCGGCCGGTTTTAAGGTGACTGGCTGTGATGCCAACGTCTACCCTCCAATGAGTGATCAACTCAAAGACGCAGGGATTCATTTGATTGAGGGCTATGGTTCCGATCAAACGAGTTTGGGAGCGGATCTGTATGTCATCGGCAACGCTATTTCTCGGGGAAATCCGTTGCTTGAGAAGATTTTAAATGAGCAGCTTCCTTACACCTCAGGACCTCAATGGTTGGGCGAGACACTGCTTCGCACCCATCATGTGCTGGCTGTCGCCGGCACACACGGAAAAACAACTACCAGCTCTCTTTTGGCGTGGATTTTAGAAGCTTGCGGAAAAAATCCCAGTTTTCTGATCGGCGGTGTGCCCGCTAACTTCGGTCATTCTGCCCGTCTGACCGATTCACGATATTTTGTTATCGAGGCGGATGAATACGACACTTGCTTTTTCGATAAACGGTCCAAGTTTGTCCATTACCGCCCAAAAACCGCCATTCTGAATAATCTTGAATATGATCATGCGGATATCTTCCCTGATCTTCAAGCTATCGAAACGCAATTTCATCATCTTGTCAGAACGATGGCTCAAAACGCCAGAGTGATTGTGAATGGACAAAGTGAGGCGCTTGCTCGTGTATTGGACAGAGGCTTGTACAGCGAATGCGATTATTTCAACGACGAGCGCGGTTGGCATGTTGAAAATAATGAGCTTTACTATAAAGATCGGTCAATTGGGCAATTACGCCTATCGTTGCCTGGCCATCACAATTTGTTGAACGCTTGCGCCGCGCTCGCTGCCGCTACTCATGTGGGAATCGCTCCTCAGGATGCATTGGCTGCTTTGAATGACTTCGTTGGTGTTAAGCGACGCATGGAAGTCAGGGGTAAGGAAGACAATGTCACAGTGATTGATGATTTTGCCCATCATCCGACCGCTATTTTTGAAACAATCGCGGCTCTTCGAAGTCAAATGCCAAGCGGCAGAATCATCGCTGTTTTGGAGCCGCGAAGCAACACAATGAAAATGGGAACAATGAAGAGTCGCCTGCCGGAAAGTTTGCGGCAAGCCGACCAGGTTGTTTGCTACGCGGATCCGAAACTGGGATGGAATGTGGAGAGTGCATTGGCTCCTTTGGGGGCAAAGGCTCATGTGCTGCATTCAATTGATGAAACGGCACGTGTTTCGGTTGATCTTGCACAGGACGGAGATGCGATCCTAGTGATGAGTAATGGGGGCTTCGGAGGTATTCACAACAAACTCTTGGATCTGTTGAAGAAGAGGCGGTGAAATGGTTTTGATGTATCTGCACGGTTTTCGTTCCACGCCTCAGAGCAAAAAGGGCCAAATTATGAGACAAGCCTTTGCAAGCCGCTTGTCTTATCGAGCACCTGATTTGAATGTGGGACCGGCCGAGGCGCAAAAAATTCTGTCTCAAGCTGTCGAAGGAATCGATCCAAAAAAGTTGTGCCTGGTGGGTTCCAGCTTAGGGGGCTTTTACGCGACGTGGTTGGCGGAAAAAATCGGTTGCCACGCGGTGCTTTTAAATCCCGCAACAGAGCCTTGGTGTGTGATCAATGATTATCTGGGCATCCAGACAATTGGTAATACTGGTCGCACGATTGATGTGAAACCGCATTTTGCCGATGAGGCCAGGCGAATGCATTGTGAAAAGATCCATCCTGAGCGTTATCTTGTGTTTTTGTCTACCCAAGATGAGGTTCTTGATTGGAGAAAGGCGCAGAAAAAGTACTCGGCTTGCCGAACGATACTTTTGCCCGGTAATAATCATCAAATTGATAATTTTGAACGGTGTTTGCCGGACATTGAAGAATTTCTGAAACAAATTTCTGTTGAAAGGTAGGTTTTAGATGGAACATTCTTTCGTTTCAGCTTTATTGCTGATGTTTTTGATGGCCGATCCGCTTGGCAACATTCCTATTTTTATCTCTTCTTTGAAAACTGTTCCTGAACACAGACGTTCTCGAATTGTGGTGCGTGAGTGTGTGATTGCCGCGATTATTCTCAGCATTTTTGCCTTTGGAGGAAAAGCTTTTTTGGATGCGTTGGGTTTAAGTCAAGCGGCATTATCCATGGGCGGAGGTCTCATTGTTTTGCTGATGTCAATTCGTATGGTGTTTCCGTCAAAGGAGGGTGTTTTTGGTGAAGCGCCCGGGGGAGAACCATTCATTGTTCCTCTTGCCGTGCCGGCATTGGCTGGTCCTTCCACATTGGCGACAATTCTTCTTTTAGTCGGTAGTGATCCTTCTCGCATGCCCGAGTGGCTTTTGGTGGTCTTCCTGACCTGTGTGATCAGCGCGGTGATTTTGGTTTTTGCCGAGCGGGTGCAAAAACTTGTGGGTGAGCGCACAACCGCGGCTTTTGAGCGTCTCATGGGATTGATTTTGGCTACAATGGCCGTCCAAATGTTTTTAACGGGTATTACTCAATTTATTCAAACAACGCTGAAAGGGGCGTTTTGATGTATCTCTTTTTTGAAGAAGACGGCGCCTTTAAAGTCGGTACCATTTTGTCGCAAAACGGCAGCGCCTACCAGGTGGAGCTTTTAACCGGACGCCGCACGAAGGTGAAAGGCGGCCACGTCTTTTTTGAGTTCGAGTCTCCGGCGGTCTCTGAAGTGATGGCGTTGGCCGAGCAGATGGCCTCTGAGATGGATCCTCAATTTCTTTGGGAGGTGGCTCCCGAGGGCGAATTTAAGTTTGATGCGCTGGCGGCGGACTATTTCGGAGAGTCTTCATCGGTTGTGGAGCGTATTGCGACGCTTTTGACGCTTCATGGCAATCCAGTCTACTTTCATCGAAAAGGAAGAGGTAATTATCGAAAAGCGCCGGAAGAAATCTTGAGGGTGGCGCTAGCGGCTCTTGAGAAAAAACGTTTGGCGGAAGAACAGAAAAAGTTATGGGTCCGTCAGATGGTCGATGAGAAGACGGCGCCTAAAGAGATTGCCTCTCAAGCCATCAACCTTTTGGTTAGTCCTGATAAAAACAGCAATATTTGGAAGGCTTTGTCAGACGCGGCAAGTGAATCCCGCATGACGCCCCTAAGATTACTTCTGTCTTTAGGAGCGATTTCTTCTCCCTACCGTTGGCACGTCGATAGTTTTTATGCCAACTATTTTCCGAAGGGAAAGGGGTTCCCCTCCGATTTAAGTTTTCCGACTGAGTCAGGTTGGGAGGATTTGCCCATTGCCAATGTTAAGGCCTTTTCAATAGACGACTCTTCGACCACGGAGATTGATGATGCTACGAGTGTCGAGCATGTTGATGACCGTTTACTTCGGATTGGTATTCATATCGCCGCTCCAGGCCTAGGAATCGAGCGAGACAGTGATATCGACCGTGTGGCCCGCGGTCGTCTTTCGACCGTTTATGCTCCTGGCATTAAGACAACCATGTTGCCTGAGAATTGGATCAAGGCCTACTCTCTGGATGAAGGGCGTGCCGTTCCTTGCTTGTCCCTTTACGCGCTTGTGGATAAGGATACGCTTGAAGTGTCGGCTACCGAGACCCATCTTGAGCGAATTCAAGTGGCAAGCAACATTCGTTATGATCTGATTGAAGATCACTTCACCGAAGATAAGCTCATCGCCGGAACAATCGATCATCCGTTTGCCGAGGAGATAACTTGGCTTTGGAAATTCGCTAAAAAGTGTTTGGCTGATCGTGAAGCTGTACGCGGTAAACCGGAAATTCTCGGACGAGTTGAGTGGAGTTTTGATTTAGAGGGAGAGGGGGAAGACGCTGTCATTCACCTGAAGTCCCGAAAACGGGGATCGCCTTTGGATTTGGCTGTGGGGGAATTGATGATTTTCGCCAACACGGTCTGGGGCGGATGGCTGGAAGAAGTTAACGTGGCGGGTATCTATCGTTCTCAGAGTATGGGACGAGTAAAGATGAGCACTACTCCGGGACCTCATGATGGCATGGGGGTTGCGCAGTATGCCTGGTGCACATCGCCTTTGCGCCGTTATGTGGACTTGGTTAATCAGCGCCAATTGATTAGCGCTGTGTTGGATCGCGCGCCAAGTTATAGACCCAGTGATACGGATCTCTTTACGATTGTTTCAAACTTCACTTTAACTTACGGTGCCTACTCGGAATTTCAGCGCAAAATGGAACGCTATTGGAGTTTGCGCTGGATTGAACAAGAGGGACTAAAAACAATTGAAGCCGTGGTGGTCAAAGGAGAGTTGATCCGAATCGAAGGACTGCCTTTTATGCAGAGAATGCCGGGGCTTCCTGAGTTGCCCAGGGGGCAGAAGATTCTTTTAGACGTCCTTGGTGTTGATTACGTGGATGTCCTTTTGGAAGCTCGTCTGAAACAAGTGCTCGATGAAACGGATGAAGAAGCGCTTGAAGAAGAGGACCTGGTAGAGGAAACGACGGCAGAAAATACTCAAGAAACTTCCTCTGATTCCAAGATCGATCAACAATAGGAAAGCAATCGGTGAAACTCCTCAAGAGTTTTTTTGATTAAGCACCTAAACTAATTTGTGGTGTTTGGTCTCAACTTTTTTGAGGAGTTTGCATATGATTATCCGTAAAACGTTAATGGCTGCGTCTGTAGCCGCAGTCATGTTGGGAACTGCTATGTCCGCACAAGCCTGTTTTACCGTCATTGTCGGCAAAGATGCTTCGTCCACCGGTGAAATCATCATCGGTCATAATGAAGACAATGACCGCCGTATTTTGATGAGTCAATATTGGGTGCCGGCCGCCACTCATAAAAAGGGCACGTTGATCGAGTATGAACCGACTACCGCCAAAATTCCTCAGGTGGCAAAAACCCTTGGGTATTGGTGGACTCAAACGCTTTCACCTGACGGATACAGCTTCTCCGATGGTTTCTTGAATGAAGCCGGTGTGCTGATCACATCCAATAACTGCGGCGATACGATCGAGAAAAACGAAAAAGTGAAAAATGGTGGCGTTGGTTACGGTATCCGACGCATTACCGCCGAGCGTGCTCACAGCGCCCGTGAGGCTGTAAAGATTGCCATTGAACTCGTGGAAAAATACGGCTACACACACGAAGGGCGCACGTACACTTTCGCTGACCACAACGAAGCCTGGCAAATGGCTATCTTGCGCGGCCATCGTTATCTCGCCCGCAAAGTTAAAGACAATGAAGTGGCTTTCCTTGCCAATTCTTATTCATTGACGAACGTTGATCTGAACGATAAGGAAAATGTGATCGCCTCGCCGGACCTGGTTGAGCATGCTATTAAGATGGGGACATATAAACCCACAAAGGCAGGGGACTACTCTGATTTTAATTTCCGAGAAGCCTATCAACCGGATCGCCGTCGCGCAGCGGATTGGAATAAACAACGCGTGCAAACCTTCATGAAAATCATGACCGGAGAATTCATTGAAGATCACAACGCCATACCGCAATCCATTATTCCGAAGGACAAGGTGACGCCTTGGGATGTGCAGAAAATCATGCGCGCGCAATCCGATCAAGTGGATCGCTCTGTGACGGGATTCCATCTCTATGACCTTCGCGATATCGGCAACATTGACACGCACGATAGTGTTGTCTTTAAGCTCACGAAGAATCCGCTCTTGACGGTATCTTGGAGAAGCAACGCACGTCCCTATGAAACTGCTTATGTGCCGGCGTTCCCGTTGGCTAAGCCCGCTGCCGCTCAGGCCTTCATGAGCCCGTCTGTCGGCACCCGCGCGCAATTCCACGCAACGCCTGAACAAATGAGTTTCTCACTCGATAAGAATGTCTTTACGTTTGTCTTAGCCCAACAGTTCTTGGATTGGATGCCCGATATCCGCGAAGACGTTATTGACGATATTGAGGACTATGAAGAGCGCAAGGCCGAAGAATTGGGCGCTGTGGAAGCTCGCGCGAAATCTTTGGCGGCCATTGACCCCGATCGCGCCGTTGAATTCATGCATAACTTCAATGTGCTCAACTACAACGAAGCGTTGGGAGCAGCATCCAAAATTTTGCAGAAGGTGAATCGTCAGGATATCGTGATCATGAAGGATCAATTGAGCCTGTCTGATGAAAAGGGGACGGTGGATGTAGTGCTTCTGTCTCAAAAGGGGTTTGATGCGACGAAGTTGGATCAGTCTGTGACGGAATTCGGATCCGCGTGGTCCGATGGCAATGATGAACTCAACCGTCAGCGTGCCAAACCTGTGAAAGTTGTCTTTAAGGATGTCGATGGTGACGGTCTCAAAGACGCCGTTATTACCTTCCCGGTTAAGGGAGCGGTCGCAACCACCTTCAAGGATGTGAAGACTGAACTTGTTCTTTTCACTAAGGTAGACGGCGAACCTGTCGCAGCGTTTGATACCGTGAAGATTGTTAAATAGTCCACTAGCGTAATGATGACCGCCTCAAGCCATAAGCTTGGGGCGGTTTTGATGATTGTGAAATGAATAGGATGTTGTTGATCGTTGACCCGCAAATAGATTTTATTTCGGGATCGTTGCCGGTTCCTGATGCCGCTGAAAAAATAAAAAATCTTGCTGATTATGTTCTTGCGTGCAGCGAAAAATACAAAGTAATAGTGGTGACGGAGGATTGGCATCCGCTCAACCATTGCTCCTTTAAGGAAAATGGCGGTCAGTGGCCGGTGCATTGTGTCCAGAATACGCGGGGTGCATCTATCGAGCCTTGCTTACTTTCAGCGTTAAACCAAAGTGGCGGCATTCTGGAAATTTTGCACAAAGGGGATAAAAGCGAGCGTGAAGAGTATTCGGTTTTTCAAAATGAAAGTTCCGCTTTGCGATTGGATAATCTCATTCATACGCACCAAATAAAACAGATTGATATTTGCGGAATCGCCGGGGATATCTGTGTGTTAAGCACATTAAATGACGGCATTAAACGGTATGGAAGTTCCATCTTTAACGTGTTAATCGAATTTTGCCCATCGTTAGATAAAGGCAAGGCGATTACGCTAGCGGCAAGGAATATAGAGCTTAAATCGCCTATGGACTGAGTTCATTTAACCCAAAAAGAGTTTTTGATTGTTTTTTGAGATCTTCTTTGTGCAAAGGAGTGAACCGTTTGGATTATGATGCAGGCGGTCAAAACTCGACTAAAGCATAACGAGGAACTTGCGCTAATTAACATCAACAGGGTTGGAGCTGTGATTTTTAAGCTTAAGGGCTGCATGGCTAGGTATATGTGCCCTGACAATTTGATTTTGATAGATATCAAATCTTGAGATAAATTCATCAAACTTTAAAAAGTGATGAGGAAAAGTAGGTTAAAGCAAGCCTGAGAAAAATCAAGGCGGTGGTACAATCCTTGGGCCTTAGGATTTTTTCTCTGCGTGTATTACGCGAGAAGGCGGAGACTATTATGAACGAAGGGGTGCCTCGATGGCTGAACAAGCACGAGACATGGAACAAAAAGCAGCTGCGTCCGCAACTGTTGCCGCACAGGCGGCGTCCTCGGCTCGAGAACCGGAACTCGCCAGCCGCGCCCTCGCTCGCATTCAGCAATGCATAGAAAAGGCTGAAGATCAGCAACATAAAATTACCGCCAGCGGTGCCCTGTCCAATGAACAGGAAGCCGAAATCCGAGACAGTTTTAATCTTCAAATTAAAGCGGAAATCGCCAAAATTCTGGCTCCGCTTCATCCGGCCGATATTGCCTACATTCTTGAAGCCCTGCCGACCGACGACCGTCTGTTGGTATGGGATCTAGTCCGCAACAATCAAGATGGTGATGTGCTCGTTGAGGTCAACGACGGTGTTCGTGAAACCTTGATTGACGCCATGGATCGAGAAGAGCTCGTCGATGCCATGGAAACATTGGACACCGATGAAATCGCCGACTTGGTAGAAGACTTGCCGCCTGATGTGGTCGCCGAAGTTCAAGAAGGCTTGACGACTAAAGAGCGCGCGCAATTGCGCGCGGCGATGAGCTATCCGGAAGAAAGCGTGGGTGCCCGCATGGACTTTGAAATTGTGTCGGTGCGCGAGGAGTCGTCTCTGGAAGCGGTTTTTCGCTACTTGCGCGGTTTCGACGAATTGCCCGAATTAACCGACATGATTTTCGTTGTTGACCGCAACCAGCGTTTAAAAGGTGTTTTGCCGGTTTCAAAAATTCTGGTTAGCGATCCTGAGCGCAGCGTTAAGGAGTTAATGAAGGGCGATGTCCTTACGCTTAATCCTTTGGACGACGCGACGGATGCGGCGCAAGCCTTCGAACGTTATGACTTGGTGAGCGCCCCGGTTGTTGATGAAACTGGACGCTTGGTCGGTCGTTTAACAGTCGACGAAGTGATGGATGTTATCCGAGAAAGTAGCGATGAGGATGCCTACGCCGCGGTCGGCTTGAGTGATGAGCAGGATTTGTTCGGAAGCGCCTGGGAAGCGGCGAAGAGCCGCTGGATTTGGCTGGGAGTTAATCTTTGCACGGCCTTTGTGGCTTCTCGCGTTATCAGTTGCTTTGAGGGAACGATTTCGCGCGTGGTGGCCTTGGCGGCGTTGTTGCCGATTGCCGCCAATATCGCCGGCAATACCGGTAATCAAACTCTGACTCTTTTGGTTCGCTCGCTTGCAATGGGGCAGGTGACGAGCAGCAACACGTCCGATTTGTTTAAAAAAGAATTATGTGTTGCTTTAATCAACGGTCTGTTTTGGGGGGTCATCGCCGGCTTGGGCGCCTGGCTTCTTTATTACGACACCGACTATGGAATGAAATTAGGGATGGTGATGTCTTTAGCGATGTTACTAAACATCTTTGTTGGAGCCCTAGTTGGTCTCATTGTCCCACTGGTACTTGAAAAATTTAACCGAGATCCCGCCATGGGCAGCTCAGTGCTCTTGACATTCATAACCGATAGCGGCGGCTTTTTGATTTTCTTGGGTTTGGCCGGTTTCTTCTTTTAGCGAAAGTCCCCGACAATAGTCTGAGCAAACACCAGAGCCGCAAGACCGGCCGTTTCTGTCCGCAGTACCCTTGGTCCTAATAGAGTACTTTGATAACCTAGGCCTTCGGCTGCTTTAATTTCTTCTTCGGAAAGGCCTCCTTCTGGCCCCACAGCAAAGGTAATGCTTGAGCAATGATTTAAATTCATGCCGTTAGAGGCGCCAGGGGCTAATACGAAATTGAGTTCACTGCGGTTTTCTTTTAAAGCTGATTCAAAGTCAGGATAGTACTCGACCTTTGGCAGAACGCTTCGGGCGCATTGCTCGCAGGCACTTAACACTGTGTTTTTCCATTGAATTAAACGTTTGGCCAAACGTTTCTCATCGAGTCTTGTGACACTGCGTTCGGTGGGAACAACAGCTATTTTGCTTACTCCCAATTCGGTAGCTTTTTCTAAGATCCAATCTAGTTTTTCTTGCGAAACAAGCGATTGAATCAAAACAGTTTTAAGCGGACTTTCTGTTTGGCTTTTGTGAACTGAGTGAATTTTTGCTTCGGTTCTATCTGAGAAAAAGTGCAAAGTTACCGCGGCTTCATTGCCTTTTCCATCAAATAGGGTAGCGTTGTCGCCCTCACGCATCCGAAGCACTCGACTTGCGTGATGAGCGGGTTTTTCGGGCAAAACAATCGTGTTGTCCGGGGTAAATTCACTGTCAACAAAAAAGCGAGGAGCCATCTTGAAAAAACTATTGTTTTAATCAAGGGGATTGTAACGGAGTTTGCGATAACAAAAAAACGCCCGAAATATCGGGCGGTACAAACTGTTGACTAACCTGGGTTTTTCGTTAAATCCGGGTTAGTCAATAGTCTGAGATCGGCAATGCCGATAGGCTGCGGTCAAACAGCTTGAGGAATACTATGCTGAAATACTTAGAAACAGAATGCAAAACGCTTGAGTATTTTTGCCTATTATCAAACAGTTTTTACAGCAACGAGGTAGCAATAAATGGACAAAAAAGTTTTTGCTTTTCGGTCTATCGATTGGTATTTACAGTACAATCTTGTTGTTTAAGTTGGGTCCGATTTATGTGGGCCCGTGTCTGATTTTGTCCTCTTAAATTTGGTTGAAAAATATGACTTGCAACGTCACTCCTCAGTTGATGGCCAATGCCATTCGCGCTTTGGCAATGGATGGTGTTCAAAAGGCTAAGTCTGGCCATCCCGGAATGCCGATGGGTATGGCTGATATCGCTATCGCTCTTTGGACTCGTCACTTGCGACACAATCCGACAAACCCGAAGTGGATTGGCCGAGATCGTTTTATCTTGAGTAACGGCCATGGCTCCATGTTGCAGTATGCGCTGCTGCACTTAACGGGCTACGACCTTACGATTGATGATTTGAAATCTTTCCGCCAGTGGCACAGCAAGACACCGGGGCATCCTGAAGTGGATGTCACTCCAGGAGTGGAAACAACCACGGGGCCTTTGGGACAAGGTATCGGCAATGCCGTCGGTATGGCGCTTGCCGAGAGAATGTTGGCAGCAGAATTCAATCGCCCGGGCTTTGATGTTGTTAACAACTACACCTATTGCTTCTTGGGTGACGGTTGCCTTATGGAGGGCATCAGTCATGAAGTTTGTTCCTTGGCCGGAACTTGGAAATTGAACAAGTTGATTGTCATTTATGATGACAATGGCATTTCCATTGACGGCAAGGTGATCAATTGGTTCTCGGACAATACTCGCGAACGGTTTGATTCTTACGGCTGGAATGTTATCGGACCGGTTGACGGCCACGACATTGACGCTATGGATCGCGCGATTGCTCAAGCCAAACTAAGCAAGGATAAGCCCACGCTTATTATCGCGCGCACAGTGATTGGAAAAGGCTCGCCCAATCGTCAGGGCACAAGCAAAGTGCATGGCGAAGCCTTAGGCGAAGAAGAACTCAAACTTACTCGTGAAGCTTTGGGATGGAAGTGGGATCCGTTTGTCATTCCTCAAGAAATTTATGACGCGATGGATGCCAGAGAGGCCGGAGCGAAACTGGAAGCTGATTACAACGAAATGGTTTCCCGTTACAGCCAGCAATATCCCGAGTTGTGGAGCGAACTCACGCGGCGCTTAAAAGGTGACTTGCCTGCAAGCTTTGAATCGGTGATGCAGGAAGCGATTGCGAAAGCCGCCGAGGCACAAGAAACAGTGGCTACGCGTAAGGCCAGTCAAAAAGCGCTCAATGCCTTCGCGCCTCAATTGCCGGGTTTGTTGGGTGGTTCCGCAGACTTAACGGGTTCTAACCTGACCAATTGGGTCGGTGTTGAAGCGATGCGTCCTGACACTTATTTAGGACGTCATATCAACTACGGCGTTCGTGAATTTGGTATGTCCGCTATTCAGAACGGTATTGCGCTTTATGGTGGATTTATTCCTTACAGCGCAACATTTTTGACCTTCTCCGACTATTCGAGAAACGCCATTCGTATGGCCGCTTTGATGAAACAGCGCTCGATTTTTGTATTCACTCATGACTCCATCGGTTTGGGTGAAGATGGTCCGACACACCAGTCTGTTGAGCATATCCCGAGTTTACGTTTAATTCCGAATTTGAACGTGTGGCGTCCGTGCGACACGGTGGAAGCATTGGTGGCTTGGCAAAGCGCCATCGAATCTCGCCATACGCCTTCAATTATTATCGGATCTCGGCAAAACATTGAATTCATCGCCCGCGACGCAGAAGAGGTCAAAGCCGATGCGGCGAAAGCTCTTCACGCCGGCGCTTATGTCATTAAGGAATCGGGCAAGGGTGCCGACAATGTTGACTGTGTTTTGATAGCCACTGGCTCCGAAGTGCCTTTAGCTGTGAAAGCTCGCGCGGCATTAGAAGAAAAGGGTATCGGTACGCGCGTTGTTTCCATGCCGTGCACCGAACTTTTCGATAAACTGTCTTGTGAGGAAAAGAAGGCTATTTTGACTGACGCGCCGAAGGTGGCCATTGAAGCGTCCGTCACAGGATTGTGGTACAAGTACGTGAAAAACGGCGAGGTGGTTGGCATCGATACTTTCGGTGAATCGGCTCCTGCTGGCGTGCTTTGGGAAAAATTCGGCTTCACCGTGGATCGTGTGGTCGAAGCTGCTTTGAAAGCAATCAATCATTAAACATTAGAGGGGATTATTAAGATGACCATTAAAGTTGCCATTACGGGTTTTGGCCGCATCGGTCGTAACGTGTTGCGCGCTCACTATGAATTGGGCAAGAAGCACGATATCGAAATCGTGGCCATTAACGCCATGGGTGACATCAAAACCAATGCTCATTTGCTTCGTCATGACACGGTGCACGGCCACTTCAATCATGAAGTGAAGGTCGAAGAAGTTTCCGATACTGAAAAGTATCTCATCGTCGATGGCGATCGTATGCGTGTGTTCTGTGACCGTGATCCCCGCAACCTTCCCTGGAAGGAATTGGGGGTTGACGTGGTGCTTGAATGCACGGGCGCTTTCCGCACCAAGGAAAAGTGCTTGGCCCACTTGGAAGGTGGCGCTAAGAAGGTGTTGATCTCCGCTCCGGGCAAAGGTGTTGACGCCACGGTTGTCTATGGCGTCAATCAAGATGTTCTCACGAAGGACATGACCGTTGTCTCGAATGCTTCCTGCACAACGAACTGCTTGGCTCCGGTGGTTAACGCTTTGCATAAGGCAATCGGTGTGGAACGCGGTTTGATGACCACGATTCACGCCTACACCAATGATCAAACGTTAACGGATGTTTACCACAAGGATTTGCGCCGTGCACGTTCTGCCACTCACTCCATGATTCCGACCAAGACGGGCGCCGCCGCCGCGGTGGGTCTTGTGTTGCCGGACTTAAATGGCAAACTTGACGGTTTTGCCGTTCGTGTGCCGACGATCAACGTTTCGTTTGTTGATTTAACCTTTGAAGCCAAGCGCGATGTGACGGTTGATGAAATCAACGCCGTCATGAAAGCGGCTTCTGAATTGCCTGAAAACCAAGGCATTTTGGGTTACAACGATGAACCGCTCGTTTCTATTGACTTTAACCACGATGCACACTCTTCCATCTTCGACGCAACGCTTACGAAGGTATCCGGCACGCGTTTGGTTAAAGTGACGGCTTGGTATGATAATGAATGGGGCTTCTCTTGCCGCATGCTTGATACAGCTTGCGCCATGATGGCAGCCAGGTAAAGTTACTCAGACTATTCTGAGAACGGATAAGAGCGCTCCGAATGGAGCGCTCTATTTTTTCGATGTGCCTTAGTCGAATTTGAGAGAATTCATCGATTAGGGAAAAAATAGCTTCAGCGCATCATAAAGTTGATCGCAAACGCTATAGCGACAATGATTGTGACGATATTGAGTTCATTGGTCCGATTTGTTAAAAGTTTCAGGAACGTGTAGCTGATAAAGCCCAGTCCAAAACCAGTGGCAACATTAAATGTCAAAGGCATGGTGATGATCGTCAGAAAAGCCGGCATGCCAATCGAAAAATCTCGGAAATTTATATGAACGACTGACTGCATCATTAGTCCACCGACCACAATGAGGGCCGATGCGGTGGCATAACTTGGGACAAGTGTTACAAAAGGCAGGACAAAAAGGCAAAGCATAAAGAGCATTGCGCTAACAATGGGCACAACACCCGTGCGTCCCCCTTCGGCGATAGCGGCCGCACTTTCAATATAGCTAGTGCAGGTCGGGGTTCCCACGATACCTGAGGCCATTGTGGCGACGGAGTCAGAAAATAGTGCTTTTTCCAAGTCCGCGATGTGTCCTGTTTTTTGATTGAGTAGATTGGCTCGGATGGAAAGGCCGATGAGAGTGCCCATGTTGTCGAACAAGTCCACCATTGTGAGAGTGAATACTATCGTGACAATGCCGTAAGCAAAAACAGAATTGAAGTCGAGCGCAAGAAAAGTTTCGCTTGGGGTCAGCGTGCTAGGGGTATTGAGTGTTGAAAAATCGGGCAGAGGTGTCACGCCGAGCAAAAGTCCCAGCAATGTCACCGTGATAATGCCGATAATCATGGCTCCTTTGATCTTTCTCACCATGAGTGCACTGATTAGGATAACACCAAGGGCAGCCAGCAAAGGCTCGGATTTATGCAGGTCACCTAAAGCGACAAACGTGGATGGATCCGCCACAATGAGGCCGGCGTTTTTTAATCCTATGAATGAAATAAAACATCCCAGACCAACGACGATGGCGTGCTTGATATCGGTTGGAACGGCATCGATGATGAGTTGGCGAATTTTTGTAACGGTTAAAAGAAAGAAAATGCACCCGGAAATAAAAACGGCCGCCAGAGCCGTTTGCCAACTCAGACCCATCGGACCGCAAACATAGTATGAAAAAAAGGCACAGATTCCCAGTCCAGGAGCAACAATGACTGGAAAGTTGGCCACTATGCCCATCAGCAGACTAGCAAATGAGGTGGCCCAAATAACTGCGATTGTCGCTGATTGCAAATTCATGCCGGCATCGGCGAGCATGGCTGGAATAACAAGAACCACGTAACAGACGGTCACGAAACCGGTGAGTCCGGCCATGATTTCACGACGCCAGTTAGTATTTTTTTCTTTAAATTTAAAAAAACGAGCCAGAAATTGCATAGTGATGGAGAAAAAAGAAGATGATATGAATACGAAAATGGACCTCTAGGGAGAATTAGGCAAAGTTTATAACAATTGCCCTAAATTAACGACAACCACAGTACGGATGACCCAAAGGAGAGGGATACCTGAAATCTCTAAAGAGTAGTGGTTTTAGCTCTTTCGCGCGGGGAAACGCATCTTAGCCTGAAAAATCGGATGAGACAGTCAACTTTTTCAGGCCAAGACAACTAGAGAGAAGTTTAAAGATTTTGATCAGAATTTAAACGCTGAAGCATACGTACAAAAATTTCAAATCCCTCGGGCATGCTTTCCGCGTCCTGAATTTCAAAATTACTCTTATGGTGGCCATGATGATTGCAACCGTAATAGAAGAAGGTAGCTTGACCGCCGTGTTTTTGCACGGTCTGCATCAACAGTGAGCAGTCTTCGCTGCCGGTGCAGGAGTTGATATCAAAGACTTTTTTAACCGTCTGAACTTCTTTGGCTTCCTCTTCGAGCATATCGGACAGCGCGGAGTCAGAATGAATATCCGTGGCCATGCCCATGATATCGATCTTGTACTGCACGCCGTAGCTTTCTGCGGAGCCTCGTATCATCCGCTCGGCCGTTTCTTGCATATAACGGTTGATTTCATCGTTTTTGCCTCGAACTTCCAATTCCATCTTGGCGTGAACAGGCACAACATTTCGTCCTTCACCGGCGGTGATTTTTCCGATATTGACACTGGTGTCACCTTTGCCATGACGGGCAATGCCCATGATTTGCATGGCTGCGGAGCAGGCGGCCATTAAAGCGTTTCGACCTTGTTCTGCGTCGGAGCCCGCATGAGCGGCAACCCCCGTGAAGGTTACATTCATCTTGGTTGTTGCTAAAAAACCGTTACGGATTACGGCCACCTCGTGCAGTTTAGCGTCCACACCGATATGACCGCCCACAAGGTAATCAACATCATCGAGGTTATGAGAGTAAGCGATTCCTGCGGCGCCCTTGGTGCCCTCTTCAGCGGGTTGGAATATGAGTTTTATTTTGCCCTTGAGTTGATCGGCGTTGTCATGAATCCAATGTGCAACGGCTAAACCCATGGCGGCATGGGCATCGTGCCCGCACGCATGCATGAGGCCGGGACACTCACTGTCAAATCCTTCTCGATTGGCCTCATTGGTGCGATCGTGATTTTCTTCAACGTTGACGCAGTCAATGTCAAAGCGCAAAGCGGTCACAGGACCTGGGCGTCCCGTATCCCAAACCGCCATGCAGCCCGTGTACCCTTCCAATTCTTTTAAAAGGGCGGGGTTCATGCCAAGTTGCAATGAACGTTCGATGGCAGCCTTAATCACTTCAGGTTCACGGCCCAGCGCGTGTTGTTCATTAAAAAGTGCCTTACCGACAACGGTTTTAAAACCCAGTTCGCGAACTCGATTTATGATTGTCTGCGTGGTGAGGAATTCAGTCCAGGCAATTTCCGGATGATGATGAATTTGTCGCCGGAACTCCAGCATCTCAGGAATGTAAGCGGCTAAGTGCAGCATATTGAGCCTCCTTTGCTTTGATCTGCTCATTGTACTTCAATACTTCCAAATTCAAAGAAAAAAAACGCCTGACGAATCAGGCGTAAAAACGATGCTTGAGGAAACTATGGATATGGTTGGATTAAACCAAAAGACAAGACATCAGATAAATGGTGACGAAAGCCGCGAGCATTGGCAGGGCCGAACGGCGAACAATTTCAAATGGTGAAATGTCCGCTAAACCGGCGGCGGCGATAACGCAACCGGCGATCGGGCTCATGGAGCGGATGCAACCAGATGACAGTTGCATACCAGTTAACATCCACTGCGCATTGCCGCCCACCGTTTGACAGATACCCGGAATCATCGGCGCGAAACTGAAGAAGGCCGCGTTACCGGATCCCATGACAAATGTGCAAAGACCGACAATGAGGAACATGATGGTGTAGACGATCAGATAGCCGCTGCCGAGGTTACTGGCCGCTTCGATTAAGGTATTGATGCCGCCTGAACGGGTAAGACCGGCCGCAAAAGTTTCAGCGCAGACAATCAGCACAACGGTTGAGGAGAAGATTTTTCCCATGCCCTCAAAGAAGGTCTTCACGTATGCGAAGGAAGTCTTGATATCGCGACGCATTACACAGTCGATGACGAAAGTGATGACCATCGAGGCCATGACGGCATTGATAATGTCGAGCTTGATGCCGTTGTAGACCAAAGGAGAGAAAATAAAGAGGAAGATAAGCGGCACGAGCGGGAATATTGCATAAAACGACGGGGCTTTTTCGCTCTTATCGGCATCGGAGAGATCCTTGGAGACAAAGTCCTGTTCGGTAATGCGACCGCTTGCCAAGTCCTTTTTGTCAAGGTAGCGCTGCACAAAATAGTGAACAATGCACACGACCACCAGTGCCACAGGAGCGATAACCAGTTGGTAGTCGACGAAAATGTTCATCACGTGAATGCCCGTGAGTTTACTGGCAACCAAATTGTTCGCGCCCAGAGGACTGATGCCGAAACCGCCAGTCATCACAACGGAGGCGCAAGCGGCTTGACGGCTCACGCCCGCGCTTAACATGAGCGGATAAACCGTGACCATCATCAAAATCGCCAGACCTACGGCTGAACCGAGAACCACGTTTAAGCATTGGCCGACGACGTAGCCGAGAACCATGATGATGTAGGGCGAGTTGATGAGCGACATCGGACGGGTGCAGACGTGTACGAGGGCGCTCGTGGCTCCGATTTTATTCATGTAGTAGCCGAAGCCGCCGATAATCATAATGTTCATGCCAAGACCGCCTGCGCGAGATTGCAGGAGGCCGCCGAAAATCCCTAAGATGTCAAAACCGATAAAACCGGTCGCTTTTTTGCCGGTGGCGACAGGATCCCCGCTGATAAGGGCAACGACGGTGATGGTGATGATACCGACAATGAAAAGTGACCAAGAAGGATAGAATTTTTTGACAATCAGCCAGCAGAGGACTGCGACTGAGATTAAAACAATAACGACACCTAGCATTTTTTTGATTCCTCGCTTTTGTGTCTGCCGCACTGTCAGTGCGACAGACTGTGTCAATTACTCACGTTTGGGAAGAATAGCCTTAAAGCCTTCACAGCCAACAAGGCCGACGGCCGTCAGGATCAATAGTTGCGGACCGAGGTGAATATCGACTTTGTCGAAATATTCGTGAATCGTGTGGCATTTGTATTGAATGCCGCCGGATGATAAGCAGGTCGCGGGAATACCCAAACTGACCGGTGCGTTGGCATCGGTGGATGAAACGCCGTAATTGGTTAATTTTTGTCCAAGTGCTTCCAAAGCGGAACGAGACACTTGAAGGACGGGACAGTCCGCAGGACGCATGCCGGCCGGCCGATCACCGATTCCTTCTTTTTTCCATCGCACTTGTTTAGCAGGATCCGTAATTCCCCAAATGGCGTTTTCTTCTGCAACCGCCTTATCAAAACAGGCGAGAATTTCTGCCTCGATTTTCAAAAGCGCATCATTGTCAAGGCTGCGCATGTCAATTTCCACCGTGCAGGAAGGCGCAATGGAGTTGACACTTGTGCCGCCCTTGATGGTGCCGATCGTGAAAGTTGTCTTGGGGTCTGTGGGGGTTTTTAAGTGAGCGATCATGTTGCCCGCAATGCACATCGCGTGAATGGCGCTGCCCACTTCACCAAAATTACCGTATGAGTGTCCGCCAGGGCCTTCAATTGTCACACGATAACGGTGGGAGCCGACGGCACCCCGCAAAATACGGCCGATTTCTGTGTTATCGATGGCTAAGAAACCGTCGATTTTGTGAGTGGCTACGAAATGCTTTGAACCTCGAATATCCCCTAAACCTTCTTCACCGACGGTGGCCACAAAATAGATATCCCCTTCGGTTTGAATGTCCGCTTTATTCAAAGAGCGGATGATTTGCAACAATGCGCGTAGCCCTGAGCAATTGTCCCCGATGCCGGGGCCGAAATAGCGGTTGCCTTCTTGGCGCACAGTCACATCGGTTCCGGCGGGGAAAACGGTATCCATGTGAGCGCCGATCGCCAAAACCGGACCATTGCCTTTTCCGGGTCTGAAGCCGATCACGTTGCCGATATCATCAATCTTAACGTCTGTCAGTCCGTAGGCTTTCATGCGGCGCACGATGTCTTCGGCTCGCACACCTTCCTCAAAAGTCGGAGCGGGAATTTCACAAAGCTCGACTTGTTCTTGCATCCCAAAATCGGCTTCATCGAAAGCGATTTGCAGAGCCTTGGCTACCTTGGGGGACTCTTTTAGATGTTTAATACCTGCGAGAATATCAGGATTCAGTTGAGGAATTTCAACGGACATGGTTTTTCTCCTATAGAGGTTATTCTTAAAGTCTAGTTTTTGTTGCTCTTAACGAGAAGATGCAGAGATGTATCATTAATCATTCATATGAATTGGAGAGACAAGATGTTGCCGATCTCAAGGGTTAATCGCCAACCGCTGTACCAACAGGTTCGACAAATTCTGCTGGCCACCATTCAGTCGGGGCAGTGGGGACCGGGTGAGAAAATCCCGATTGAGCCGGTTTTGGCGCAGCAAATGGGGGTGTCGATCGGCACGCTGAGACGGGCCGTAGAGAGTCTTGTCAATGACGGCGTGTTGCTCCGGCGAGAAGGCGTCGGCACTTTTGTGCGAACCTATCGTGAGGGGGGATATTGGAATGTTTTTCAGATCTATCGCAATTTAGACGGCAAAAAAAGAGGAGACTTTGGTAAGCTCATTGTTTTTGAAGTCACATCAAACGTAGATGAAAAAATTTATAAAGCACTTAATGTCAGCGATGATAAGCGGCTTATCCATATGGTGAGACATTGGATCAGAGCTCAAAACGGGCGGCAAGAAGTTGTCTCCATAGACGAAAGTTTCCTAGTGGCTGAAAGATTTAATGGATTGAATGAGGAATTTTTTCGTCAGCATTTTCGCCAAGGTGAGTCTCTATACGAATTCTTTGATCGTGAATTCAATGTGGTCATCATTAATCAAAAGTGTTCCGCGCACTATGAAAGGTTGGATGAGAAAACGGCGGAAATTCTTCAGGTACCGCCTAATTTTGAAGCTCTGTGCACCGAACGAGTTTCATTAACTTTTGGTCATATGCCTGTGGAATACCGCATCAATCGCGGGCGGGTTGACGTGACAAAAATCTTTTTTGACTTAAATTGGTAAATAAGAGAATCAATATGAATGAAAGTTTATTTCGGCTTAGTGCGGTCAAAAACCAGGCGTTGAATGGGGAAATTCAAAGTTTAGAAGATTTGTTGATCGCGGCTGATGCTCCGCTGGATGATTTGATTGGTGCCGCACGTGAAGTAACGCTGAGCAAGGCGAGTTCAGTATTTAATTTTTGTGCGATTGTCAACGCCAAAAGCGGTCGTTGTTCGGAAGACTGTCATTGGTGTGCTCAGTCCAAACATTATCAAGGCGCCTGTGGCGTTTATCCTCTGCTTGATAGTCAAAAAGTGATTGAAGGGGCGCTTGCGGCAGAAAAGTCTGGTGCCACGAGATATTCGCTCGTGACAAGCGGAAGAAAACTTTCACCAAGAGAAGTTCGGGAAGCGGCGGCGATTGTTCAAGAGTTAAGAAAAGTGACCTCGCTTGAGATTTGCATATCGGCGGGTCTTTTGACAGAGAAAGAATTTCAATTGCTCGCCCAGTCTGGAGTGAGTCGTTGTCACTGCAATTTGGAAGCTTCTGAACACTTTTTCCCATCCGTATGCTCGTCTCACAAATTCGAGGACAAGATTAAAACAATTGAAGCAGCGAGAAAAGTTGGGATGGAGGTGTGCTCGGGCGGCATTATCGGTATGGGTGAAAGTAGGACAGATCGACTTGAATTGGCTTTAACGCTTCGCCGTCTGAGAGTCCCATCGATTCCGATTAATATCCTGGAGCCCATCGCCGGCACGCCTTTAGGCAAAATGCCACGTTTATCTGAAGAGGAAATCGTCCGCACGGTTGCTCTTTTCAGATTGATAAATCCCAGCGCGTATTTGCGCTTTGCCGGTGGAAGAAGGCGTTTGTCGGAGACTTGTGTGAGGCAGTGCCTGCAGGCCGGCATCAATAGCGCGATTGCCGGGGACATGCTCACCACACGCGGCACGAGTGTAGAAACGGATCGTAAGCTGGCCAGAGACTGCGGTTATCGGATGCAGGAAGATGAAGGGCTGGATTTCGATCACAAGCATATATGGCATCCCTACGCGGGGACGCTGCATCCGCCGCTTTTGGAAAAAGTTGTGAGTGCCGAAGGCGTAACAATCGAATTATCCAGCGGACAAAAATTGATTGACGGTACGAGTGCTTGGTGGTGCGCGGCTCACGGCTATCGCCATCCATTTTTAGTTAAAGCTTTGCAAGATCAGGCGCAGACATTGCCCCACGTGATGTTTGGTGGTTTGACTCACGATCCAGCTATTGAACTCTCGCGCCGTTTGATGAAGGTTGTTCCGAGAGGTCTTCAAAAGATTTTTTACGCTGATTCTGGCTCTGTGGCGGTAGAGGCAGCCATGAAGATGGCGGTTCAATACCAAATCGCCCGCGGCAATAATCAAAGGGTGAATTTTGTAACCATTAAAGGGGGGTATCACGGAGATACCTGGAACGCCATGTCCGTGTGCGACCCTGTGGCAGGCATGCATTCTTTATTTGGTTCTTCGTTGCCCATCCGTCATTTCATAGCGGCTCCGAAATCCACTTTTGAAGGCTCTTGGGATCCTTCAGATATTGAGCCGCTCAAAGATTTGCTTGAGAAACAAAATGACATCGCCGCCTTAATTCTTGAGCCTGTATTCCAAGGGGCAAGTGCCATGAGGTTCTATCACCCAAGGTTTTTGAAAGAGGCCAGCTCTCTTTGTCGAGCGCATGGGGTGTTGCTGATAGCGGATGAAATCGCGACGGGATTCGGCAGAACCGGTCAACGGTTTGCCTGTGATTGGGCATCAGTCACTCCCGATATTATGACCATTGGCAAAGCGCTGACCGGAGGAATGATGACATTGTCGGCGGTGATTTGCACCAATGCCGTGGCCGATGCGATTTCGGCTGTTTCCCCGGGGGCTTTTATGCACGGTCCCACTTTCATGGCCAACGCGCTGGCTTGCGCTGTAGCCTGCGCTTCGTTGGATCTTTTTGAAAGCTATGATTGGCAGGGCGCCGTTAAAAAAATTGAGTCTGGACTTCGGGAAGGATTGGAGCCTTTGAAAGATAAAAAAGGCATTAAAGATGTCCGAGTGCTTGGAGCGATCGGTGTGGTGGAACTTGAACAACCGGTAGAGAGCCGTTGGATTCAAAAAGAATTTGTGCGTGAGGGCGTTTGGGTTCGTCCCATCGGAACCCTTTGCTATTTGATGCCTCCATTTGTGATTTCGGAAAAAGAATTGACGAAATTAACCTCAGCAGTCCGAGGTGTGTTAGAGCGGCAGATAGCGCGCTTTGAGAGAGGAGGGCTTTAATGAACAACGTATGGTTTGTTACCGGAACAGATACTGATGTGGGCAAAACTGTTGCGACTGCATGGCTTGCTTGTCAGTGGATGAAACAAGGCTATCGTACAATCACCCAAAAACTTGTTCAAACAGGCTCTGAACACGGTTCACCTGATATCGAGGCGCATCGCCGTTTAATGCAAATGCGTTTTGCAGAGGATGATGAGGGGCTTACGGCGCCTGAGGTTTTTTCTTATCCTTGTTCGCCGCATATGGCGAGCGATTTGCAAAATCGACCGATCGATTTTCAGAGAATACTTGGAGCCACGCAGACCTTGTCTGAGCGTTACGACCGAGTCATCGTGGAGGGCGCGGGAGGCATCATGGTGCCTCTGACAAGAGAACTTTTGACGATTGATTTCATAGCTCGCCAAGGTTGGCCGGTTGTATTTGTCACGAACGGAAAATTGGGCAGTATCAACCACACCCTGCTCTCGTTGGAGGCAATGAAAAATCGGGGCATGACGCTGACACATTTGATTTTCAATGACTGGCATCCGATGCCGGACGAGAAAATCGATGAAAATACTTATGAGTTCTTTCGCTATTGGCTCAACCGTTTTTGGCCCAAAGCCGAAATGTTGAGATGCCCAAAATTGAGCCTGTAGTTTAGTTTGTCGTCTTCAGAATTTTATCGGGTAGAGCTTTTACCTAATTTTTTGCTGATGCGTTTGTTTTCTGTTCCGATTTCAATACCAGGGACAATCCGATCAAAATGGCCGCGAGTCCCGCTGTTGCCCAGGGGTTGACGTTTTCACCGACTATCACAATGGCGAGAATAAAAGCCGTTACCGGTTCCAAAAGTCCAAGTGCGACGCAAGTGGAAACACGGGTTGTTTTGAGCGCCGTGCCATAAAGTAGGTAAGCAACACCCGTGACAATGACACCAAGGTACAAAACGATCAGTAAATCTTGAAGGTTGAAATCAGGAACGTCACTCAAAGTTAAGGCAACAGCCAGAGCGATGATTCCGGCTACAGAGAAGGCGTGGGTGGAAGCGCGTAGCGGAGAGGTGATTTGAACAAGCTCTTTGGCTAAGAGGGAGTATCCTGCGTAAAAAAGTCCCGCCAATAAGCAAATTCCCAATCCCAAGGCATTGAGTTCAATTTGATCGGCTTGAGCAAAAGCCATCCAAACCCCGCCGCCAATAGCGATGGAGATGCCGATAAGCCACAGACTATCGGGGGTTTTGCGTTTGAAGATGGCTTCCAGAACTCCGGCCCATAAGGGGGCAGATGCGATAATGATGCATGAGCCCAGCGCAACTCCCGAGGTTTTGACACCTGTAAAAAAAAGCAGATTAAACATTGCCATACACACGCCCGCGGCCAACACTTTAAAAATGTAGGCGGTCAGCGATGTGCTAACGACAGAAGAATCTTTCTTTTCCTGATTTTTGTAGAGAAGCGGATAAAAGAATAGGCAGGCGCAGACAAGACGCAACGCGCCAACCCAAAGTGGATTTAGCGTTTCACTAATAATGAATGTTTGAGCGGTTCCCGCGGAACCCCAAAGAATAGCGGCAAACGCGGCAAGTATGAAACCCGGCAGTGTCATCTGAATAATGCGTTGTTTAACAATTCTTGCACATTATACGCATTTATCTTCACACGAAGATACTTTTTAAGAAGAAAGTTTGTTTTGTTGTCCGTGTATGTCTCTATTGCCCGAAGTGTTTAAGTTGCGTATAGTGACGGCGTCTCTTCCTAATAAAAATCCTTTTCTCTTGCGAGGATACGCAATGCTTGAATTATCAATTTGCGTGGTGGCTCTTGTTATTGCCGGTTGGGCAATTGCCAAGAACTATGACGCTAAAGTGGTGCTTTTTGCGACCGGTCTTATTCTTCTGGCCATCGCGGTGATGTTGGGACATCCTGCGGTCAGCGCGAAAGCGACATCCGGTCTCAATTGGGTGGATCCCTTTAAAGCGGTAAAAGATTTGTTTGTTTCTCAGTATTCAAACGCCGGTCTCATCATTTTGACTCTGTTCGGTTTCGCCGCCTATATGTCGCATATTGGCGCCAATGACATGGTGATCCGTGTTTTGAGCAAACCGCTTGAAAGAATTCATTCTCCGTACATTTTGGTGCCTCTTGTTTTCTGGGTTGGCACCGTGCTCTCCATTATTATTCCAAGCGCCTCTTCATTGGCTGTGATTTTGATGGCGACGCTCTACCCTGTGCTTCGCGCCGCACGCATGAGTGTGTTGACGGCGGCGGGCGTGATCGCCACGACCGCCACGATTGTTCCGACGCCGCTGGGCGGCGACAACGTGGTGGCCGCTCGCGTTTTGGGATTTGAGCATGTGGTTGATTACGTGTTTTATCACCATGCGCCGATTACGATTCCGACTTTGATCATCATGGGCTTCGCCCACTACTTCTGGCAGCGCTACATGGACAAGCGTCAGGCCGGTAAGGTTTCAGCCGAAATCGATGAAAGCAAACTCAAAAACCGCGATTTGACCGGAGTGCCCGTTTACTACGCATTGTTCCCGGTTTTGCCGCTTGTCCTGGTGATTTTCTTCTGGGCTTGTTTTAAGCACGCTAAAGTCGGTTTGGTCGAAATCACAATTTTCTGTTTTGCGTTGGCCTTCATTTGCGAGTTAGTGCGCAAGGGGAATGTAAAGCAGGGGATGAAAGATGCCAACCTCTTCTTTAAGGGCATGGGAGAAGGCTTTTCACAGGTGGTTGTTTTAATCGTTGCCGCCTCCACCATGGTGGCAGGGCTGCGCGCGATGGGCATGATCGATATGATTTCAAGCTCTATTTCCGGAGTGGAAAACGCCAGTGCCGGTCTAATGTTTGCTTTCTCTGGCATTACCGCTTTAATTACGTTTATTAGCGGTTCCGGTAACGCCGTTTTCTATAGCTTTATTGAATTGATTCCATCGATCGCGCAAAGTGCCGGTATTGATCCGATCATGGTGGCCTTGCCGATGCAGTGCACTTCAAACTTGATACGTTCCATTTCTCCGGTGGCCGCGGTGGTGATTATTGTGGCCGCCTCGGTCCGCGCCAATCCGCTAGAAATTGTTAAACGTACTTCTGCGCCGATTTTGTTGGGCTTTGTGAGCGTGATGGTTTTGTCGGTTATTCGATATATCTAATTGAAGGAGTTTGGTCATGACATATTTGGAACCTATTTCACAAGAATGGCTCATCGCTAAACGTCGTGAAATTCATGCTTGGCCCGAACCTGGTTGGTGTGAATTCGTCTCTACTGCTCGAGTGATTGAGCACTTGGAAAAGTTGGGTTTTAAGACTCTTTGCGGCCTTGATGTTATCAATAAGGATTTCATTCGCGGTGTGATTAAGCCGCAAGTGGCTAAGTTCTATGAAGCTGCCAAGGCTAAGGTAAGCCCTGAGATGCTTGAGCGCATGCAGGGTGTCACCGGCGTGGTCGGTGTCTTGGAAACAGGTCGACCGGGTCCCACGATCGGTTTTCTCTGCGACTTGGATGCGTTGCCTGTGACCGAGTCGAGCGATCCGGAACACGCCCCGACAAAGGAAGGTTACGCTTCTCAAATTCCGGGCTACATGCATGCATGCGGACATGATGGTCACCAAGCGGTGCTTTTGGGCTTGGCGACTTGGTTGGCAGCCAATAAGGATAAGCTCTGCGGTACCATTAAGCTTATTTTTGAACCGGGCGAAGAAGGTTCTCGCGGCGGTCGTCCGATGGCCGAAAGCGGAGTGGTCGACGATTTGGACTATCTTTACTGCGGTCACTTGGGCTGCGATATTCCAGCCGGTGAAGTGGTTACGGCTCCGGAAAAATTCCTTTGCACGAGCAAAGTTGATTTCCGTTTCCATGGCACACCTTCTCACGCCGGTATGCAACCTGAGGTGGGTCGTAACGCCTTGATGGCTGCCTCTACGGCAAGTCTCGCTTTGATGGCGATTCCTCGCCACGGCCAGGGAATGACGCGTGTCAATGTCGGTTATTTGCGAGCGGGTGAAGGTCGCAACGTGATTGCTTCTACGGCGGAAATGCAGGTGGAAGTGCGCGGCGAAACGGAAGCCATCAACCAGTATCTCTATAACGAAGCCATCGCCCGAGCAACTGGAGCGGCTGCTATGTACGGTTGCACGGTTGAAACGGAGGTGATGGGCGAAGCCATTGATTTTGTGAAAGATCAAGAAGTGCAGGATAACTTTGCCGAGGCCGCTCGCCAGGCCAAGTATTGCACGAAGGTAAGCGACACGATGAATTTTAACGGTAGCGATGACGCCACCATTATCATGCGCCGTGTGCAAAATAAGGGCGGAAAGGCAGGCTATGTTGTCGTAGGCTCTGAATTAAAGGCCGGACACCATCAAGCTAAGTTTGAATTTGAAGAATTCCGTTTGCAAGAGCTCTTTGATATCTATCACTATTTGGTGATCAAGCATTTGGGGGCGAAATAGTTGCGATGCAAGAATCTGATCGTAATTTAAAAGACTTTGTGGATTCACTCGAGGAAGAGTGGAAAGCTCAAGTGCCGACACTGAGCACTGAACCGATTTCGGTCGTGGCTCGGTTGGTTCGCATGAGTTACTACGTCGAGCGTCGCGTGGCAGAAAATCTCGCTCGTTACGATTTGACCCGAGGGGAGTTTGAGGTTTTGGCGGTGCTCACGCGAAATCCTGAGGCCGTCATAACCCCAAAAATTTTGCAAACCAAGATTTTGATCACTTCCGGCGGTCTTTCTAACCGAATCCGCAAACTGGAAGAAAAAGGGTTGCTCGAGCGTTTCCCGGACAAGACAGATCGACGTGGTGTTATTCTAAAGGCGACCGAGAAGGGCAAAGCTTTGACGCTTGATGCCGTTAATTCTCATGTGGAAGTCGAAAGGCAATTGGCTTCCGGTCTAAGTCCTGAAGAACAGCAAGAGCTTGCCCGTTTGCTCAAACACATGATTTTGTCTCAGCAACGAGAACTTAATCGCAACAGCTTACGATAATCCTTTATAGGCCGCCTTCGGGCGGCTTTTTTTATCTTGATTATGTCCGACCTTTAAATAATTGTTGAATATGTCATTAGTGATATACTCAAACAACCTCACAAACATAAAGTTTTTCTCTAGACTAAAACCAAGGCTCTAATTCTACGAAGGGGGCTCCGGTAACGCTTGTCTATACATTCTGATCTTAGAAGGTGCCCCCGAACCGATCAATTCGGTGGTTCATTTCAGCTAAAATACGCCCAGCGTCCAACGAAGTTAGGTGCATTTTCTTCGTTAAGTATTGAGGGGTTTTGCTGTGGTTTCCTCTCAATCTCGGGGGACAAAATCATAGCAAAACGGCCTAGATGTTCCACCATCTAAGCCGCTTAAAGGAAGATTGAAAATGCACCAACATTCAATCTCTTCCGTCAGTATAGCAAAACGCTTGAGACGCTGGATGATCAAAATCATCATTGCGTTAATCTTGCTATTCATATGCTGAACGCGTAAGTAAAGAGCCTCGATAGTCCCGACTATCGGGGCTCGCATGTTTGTTGGTTCGGAGATTATCGAATTTCTTTTACTTTAGTCTCACGTGTCTGCTTGAAGGCTGATGAAACACACCTGAAAAAAACTTCCTGCAAGGTGTCATAGACTGTTTGATACGGCTTCCATCAATTTAGTTAATAAGATTAAAACTAAAAAGAAGTGCTTAAATTCTTCAAAAAATCTCTGTAAAAATAAATCAATACACTTAGTGAGCTGTTCAGTCAGAGAAAAAATCACTCATATAATTAAAATCTGTTTGAATTCTTTTTTGAGGGTTCGCAGATGACCAAATATGTATTCGTGACGGGAGGGGTTGTGTCCTCCTTGGGAAAGGGTGTGGCGGCTGCGTCGTTGGCCAGCATTTTGGAGTCACGCGGTTTACACGTCACCATGATCAAAATGGATCCGTATCTCAATGTTGATCCGGGTACTTTGAGTCCATTCCAACACGGTGAAGTTTTTGTAACTGAGGATGGGGCTGAAACAGATTTGGATTTAGGTCATTACGAGCGTTTTATCTCCTCAAAAATGCATAAAACAAATAACTTCACGACCGGACAGATATACGAAAGCGTATTACGCAAGGAGCGTCGAGGAGAGTATTTAGGCAGAACTGTTCAGGTCATTCCTCATGTAACAAACGAGATTCAGGAATTTATTGTTCGAGGCGCCGGCGATGCTGACATTGCGGTAGTTGAAATCGGTGGCACGATCGGTGATATTGAATCTTTGCCTTTTGTGGAAGCTGTTCGCCAATTAAGTCTGAAAATCGGTCGGGAAAACAGCTGCTTTGTGCATCTGACTCTTTGTCCCTGGATTGCCTCGGCCGGTGAATTGAAAACCAAACCCACACAGCACTCAGTTCAAAAACTGCGTGAGGAAGGTGTTTATCCAGATGTCCTTTTGTGCCGTGCGGAACATCGAATTCCAGAAGCAGAACGGGCAAAGATTGCCTTGTTTTCCAATTTGCAGGTCGATCATGTGATCAGCGTTTGGGATGCGGAGACGATTTATGAAGTTCCCCTTATTTTGCATGATCAGCACTTGGATGAAATTATTTGCAGGCGTTTAAATTTAACCGACTTAAAACCGGCGGATCTTAGTGACTGGAAAAAGATTTGTGAGGAACTGAAGAAACCCGAGCGCGAAGTCAATGTCGCCATGGTCGGAAAATACGTTGACTATGCGGACAGCTATAAAAGCTTGAATGAAGCTCTGCTTCACGCGGGAATTCATACCCATACTCGTGTGAACCGAATTTTTGTCGATGCGACAGAAATCGAACAAAAGGGGACAGATCTGCTCCGAAATATGGACGCCATTTTGGTTCCGGGGGGATTTGGGCAGCGTGGAACCGAGGGGATGATTCAAGCCATCGAGTACGCTCGTGTTAACAAAATTCCCTATTTGGGAATTTGTCTTGGAATGCAATTGGCGGTGATTGAATTCGCTAGACATGTTTGTGGCTTGGAAAATGCCAATTCCACAGAGTTGGAAGCCGGCACTCCTTATCCTGTTGTTTCCCTTATTACTGAGTGGACAGATCAGAGCGGACAACTGCAAAAGCGTGATGAAGGCAGCGACTTGGGCGGCACAATGCGTTTAGGAAAACAACAAGCCGCTGTTAAACCTGGGACTGTCGGTTATCGGATTTATGGAGAAAAGGTTTGCGAACGGCACCGTCATCGCTATGAGGTGAATCCGTCTTACGTTCCTCAATTGGAAGCCGCGGGATTAGTTATTTCAGCTCGAACACTAAAAGAAGAATTGCCGGAAATGATGGAGCTATCCGATCATCCGTTCTTTTTTGGTGTTCAGTTCCATCCTGAATTTACTTCGACGCCGCGTTCCGGTCATCCATTGTTTGAGGCGTTTATTAAAGCCGCGGTGCAAAAAAGCCAACGAGATAAGGAATCTCAAGAATAGTTCTAAGCGGATCGCCGCTTAAAAATAGCGGAAGGCGCAAATTGAGAGAGGCTCCCGGTGGAGCCTCTCGGTGTATTACCAGTTGGCCGAGAAATAGGCCTGGGTGATGTGATAGTAAATCGGCGCGGAGAACATGAGCGGAGCCAGACGTTCAAGGTTGCCACGGCCAATGTATTTGTCTCCGTCCATGAACCGGCTGCCTAACGAGCGCTTCACTGAGGAAATGACAATATCGCCGAATGCGCCGGTTACCACAATGACGATGGCCATGACCAAAGCTTGCCAGGTTCTGAATGGAGTCATCCAGAAGAGGGCGTATCCCACCAAAATGGTGATAAGTCCACCGATCAGAATGCCTTTCATTGTCTTATGAGGATTGTCACGCAATGTCTTGCCACCGAAGTAAGAGCTCGCCATCACAACGATAAGATCACCCAAAAACACGATCAAAAGGTAAAAAAGCAGAAGCAATGACGGACTGGAGCCAAACCGGGTGATGTCAAAATTCATCAGTGCCGGCGCGTGACTGATACAGTAAACGCTAAGCATCAGACCCCATTGAACTTTGGCCACACGTTCAAGGAAGCGGTCGCTGTCGGGGCGCAAAGACATGAGCACCGGCAACAGTAAAAAGAGGTAGACCGGAATGAATACGGTGAAAAGCCAATAAAGATCGAGACCGATTAATACATATTGAAGTGGAATAACAATATAAAAGGAAACGACCAGGGCCCAGTGATCCGAAACTTTTGTCGGTGTGAGCGCCACAAACTCACGGAACGTGAAAAAGCTCACCAAAGCGAACACAATAAGAATCACCGTCTGACCGGCCCAGAATGCCAGGGTGAAGACGGCGATCAGCCACCAGCCCATTTTCACACGGGAGTTGACAACCTGAATGCGTTCAATTTGTTCGGGTGCTGTCGCTTTCCGAATAGCCCATTGGCAGTAGCTTGTCCCGAAGGCGGCCAAAAGCACCAAAACTGTCAGAACAAGAGTGTAGGTTTCTTGCAATGTAATACCTAGCCGCATATCAAGCCTCCGACAGTTTAATCACCGCTTCGCGGGCTCTGGTCAGGAATTCTTCCTTGGGATCATCCGGACTGAAAGGCAAAGGCGCGCCGAAACGAATTGAGCAGACCGTGGGCACAGGAATTAACGCTCCCTTGGGCATCGCTCGGTATAAATTTTCAATGTAAACCGGGATCAATTCCACATTTGGGAATTCGCGAGCAAGACGCCAAATGCCACTCTTAAATTCACTAGGAATGGCTTGGGGGCGGCGCGTGCCTTCCGGGAAAATGATCATTGAGGAGCCTTCCCGCAAACAGTCCCTGAGCGGTTCAAGAGGATCACTGTGTTCTGTGCGGCGTCGATCCACCAAAACCACATTTAATTCCTCAATGGCGATGCGGCGTCGGATGGCTCCTTTAACCCAGTAGTCTTTGGCGGCAACAGGCCGCGTGTGCGAACGCATCTCTTTTGGCAGCGATGACCAAATGACAATTGTATCCAGGTGACTGGTGTGATTGGCAAAATAAATGCGTTGCTTATCCGAAGGCTGACTGCCGATCCACTGAGGATAGGCTCCAACCAACATACGCGTCAGCAACACAATGGGGGTCATTAATCGAAACAAAACTTAAACCTCTTATAAGGTGAAAACCGCTAAAGCCGATCCAGCTACAAACAACAATAATAATGCAAAAGCCAACAGATGGGATGAGTTAACTGTTGGTTAGACGATTATTGAGATAAGGTCCGACTTTTGAGCGCCGGTAGAATTTCTCGGCTCTGCTTAATTCGGCTTGGATAAACGTCTCCTAACAGCACTCCTTCTCCTTGAGTGAGTTCGGCCACCGTGACTCCCCAAGGATCAATAAGGATGCTGTGTCCCCATGTTTCCCGGCCGCTTTCGTGCATGCCGCCTTGCGCACAAGCCAAAACATAGCATTGATTTTCAATGGCGCGGGCTCGAAGAAGCGGGTCCCAATGGGCGCGACCGGTGAAAGTGGTAAAAGCGGCGGGCAGGGTGATGATATCAGGGGTGTCGAGCTTGCGGAACAACTCTGGGAATCTCAGGTCAAAGCAGACTGAGAGTCCGACTTTGCAAATACCTTCCCACGTTTCAATATCGACGGATTTCACTTCATGACCGGCTTGTGTCGTTTCAGCTTCATGGTAGTGTTCACTGCCCCGTTCAAATTGAAAGAGATGAATCTTGTCGTAGCGCGCGGCGACCTCACCGTTTGGGTTATAGACAATGCAGGCGTCAATGAAATGTTTATCGTCGTCAGCTTTCAATGGGATGGTGCCGGCCACAAGCCAGATTTGAGCTTCTTTGGCTGCTTGGCTCATCGCCTCTTGCACGGGACCGTTTCCAAAGGATTCCGCCATCTCAAGCAATTGGCTGTCTGATTGAGGCATTAGCGCAAAATATTCCGGCAGCAGAACAAGCTCCGCGCCGCTTTGGGCGGCCGAACTTATTAGCGCTTTCGCAGTGCGGATATTTTTCTTAATATCGATACCGGAAACCATTTGACAAGCAGCAATTCGCATCACTATTTCCTTTCTTCAGGGAGAGAGAGTGGGGGCTTGAGAATCTTGATTATCGCCCTCTTTGGTAACAATTGGTTCATCAACCGAGCCCGTAATTCGGTACTCGGTGCTTAGGAGTTCGGAAAGCGGCGCCTGCAGTGCCAACTGGGCAAGAAAACTTCCCACGCCCAAAATCGGATTGGCGATGCCGAGCGCCAAACTGGCGCTTCCCAGACTGATATCAGGTAAAACTGTAATTTTGATATCTTGTGTAAAGGAGTTCAAGTCAAACGAGCCCTCGCCTAAAATCGTCGCTTGCGGACCGATAAGTCTAAAGGCGTTCAATTTAAGGACACCGTTAGTGATGGTTCCGTTGGAAACACTGGAATCAAAAACAAGTCCTTGTCCTACGACGTCACGGAAATCAAAGGTCAGGCGGCGCAGTAGTGTCTGAAGGGAAAGCAGAGACATCAAGCGGCCGGCTCCCGGTTCGACCTGCAGAATTTGCCCTGAGGCCAAGGTGGTGGAAATATTGCCGTTTAACGTATTGATGTTGAAATCAACCGGCGCGCCATCCCAAGCCAGTTTGGTGTGAAGCTGACCGCTGCCCTCGTTGATGACGTGAGCCAATTTGAAACGTTCAAGAAGTTCCCCCAAATCTCTGATATCGAGAGTGGCCTCAAGGGAGGTTTGTGAATTCTCCCTCTGTCCGGCATTCCAGATTCCGTTCGCAGAGAGTGTGGCGTCATTGTTGGTGAGTGAAAAACTCTTCAAATTCCACAGTGTGTTGGGACCGTGACCTTCATTTTCCGCCCATAGCGATAATTGACCGAGTTGATAGTCCTCAAAGCGGAAATCATCAATGGTTAACGCGACCGAAGGTAAAGACTGAGTTTCCTTCGGCGCGGCTTTCATCGCTTCGTCCACAATATCGGGGCGAGGAATGTGCAGGTAATCAAAATTCGCTGTCAAAAGCGGATGAGAGTGGTCGGTGCGTGGTGTGAAGTTGAATTTTGCTTTGGCAAGCGCGCTGGCAATAGTGCCGCTCCAAGCTCCGGAAGGGTAGGCCGAAGCGTTGATATTCATGGAGTCAAAGGAAAGCCCTTTATAGGCGAGGCGACCGATTTGAACTGAGACGCGATTAAGATCAAGCGTTTTCAGGTCGCGTTCGGGATCCGATGAGAGCGCGTTTTGAGCTGAAGTCAAAATACTTTCCCAGTCTTCCCATTTGAAATTAGGCGTTTGAATGTAAAGGGCCAAACCATCGGCTTTAGGGCTGAGATCCAAACGTTTGCCGACGGACAAGATGCCGCGTTGAGTCTTTAATCCTTTGGCCGTGTCGATGTAGTGGATGTTCATACCCAAGACATCGGCCAAACTCAAGTTCATCTTTGCAGCGCATTTTTCATGGTCACCGCAGGGTTCAAAGTCAAAGTTTAAGTTCCATGCGGCATCGGCTTTTTTATTAAATGGCGCTGGGGCGTTGCTTTGAATTCCCAAGAGACTACTTTGAACATGGACACTGACACCGTTTTGAATTTCAACAATTGTGTTGACCGGGGCGGAGCCTTCAGTGTGAGTCAGAAGCGAGGCGATGGCCGGAGAACCGATAATCTTGGCGGCGGCCGCTGGCGTCGCCTCGGCTGAGGCGACGATGCGTATTTTCCCGGTTTCATCAGTACTGATTTCACCTGTCGCATCGCATCCGTAAACATTGGCTGTTAACCCGCTGCCCCAAACTCCTTTCTCCGTAAATCGGACTAAACCTTGAGCGGAACTTAATTCTGGCACATTGTTGATCAACACGGTATTGCCGCTAAGCAATACGGCGCCGGAGACCTTGGTATTGTGAAGATCTGTGATCGGAATATTAAGTTCCAGGTCAAGCGAGGCCTCTCCTGTGGCGTGAGTGCCGACAAAGGCGTTCCCGATCATCGCTGAAACCGGGCTGTTGTTGACCCATTGAGCCATCGCCTGCAACGGTGCCTGACTCTTTCCTTTAATCAAAAGCGGCAGGCCATGGGCTGTGTAGCTTGGAATTTCGGCTATGACGTCGCTGACCGTTGCTCCCATTGTTTGACCGCTTTGGGCTCGAACGACCATGGACATGCCTTCGAAAATCAATTCGCCGTTGATATTTTTAAAGACGGGCCATTCGCCGGGAATCCACCGCCCCGAGGAGTCTTTTCGGTGAGTCGGGACATAGTCCAGTGTCACGCCTTCGGCTATGCCGGTGATTTTGAAAATATGTCCTTTATCTTGTTGGTTGACGTACGGGAATTCTTTTAACGGCCCGTAAAGATCAACTTTTCCGTCGCGCGCGATACCGTCTTGAAGCGCGGCTTTTAACCAATCGTTGGTGGGTTTGCCGCCGGCAACAATTGGGATAAATTTGTGCGCGGCCGAGGCGCGCAAATAGTGCAGATCGCCTCGAACTTCGAGAGTGCCGAGATCTCCAGTGTCTGTCCAGCCGCCGTGAACTTGGGCGGAAGCGTCTGTGTTGGAAACGAGTAAGTTTTCTACTTTGAAGCTCAGCCGGGGCTTCATCGACCAACTGGCCTGCATTTGCAGCGTGTCGAGATTGAAGTCTTTTTCAAAGAAAATTCCGGGAAAACTCAATGTGCAGTTGGGGGAGTCTATGGAGACCGTGCCTCCGTCTTCATCGGCTTCGATGGTGCCGGAAATGTTGCTAAAGCCGAATCGGTTGCCATCTCCGTCGTTTTGAGCTTCGTGGTCCTGAACGCTCAGACCCACAAAGCGTGAGCTGAATTCATAGCGCTCGGGCGCACTCAGAGCGCCTTGCCAAGAACTCTTGAAATCTCTAATCAGCCCGGTCGCTTGAAATTCACGGATGGCGTTAAGCGCATTATCGGAAATCGGCAACTGCAACCCGATCGTGGTCAAAGAGCTTAGATCAAACTCATCAATATAAAGCGACCCGTCATACAGATTGTTGTTTCGCAAGTGACCGTTAAGCGCCATATTGCCGAGATGATAGGGCTTCTGGCCGATAGGCTTGATCATAATGTCTTGCGAACTGACAGTAAGGTTGGATCCGTCGAGCGTGTGCTTTAGTCTCGCTTGGAACATGTCAACGCGGATGGGGTTGTCATTGGGACGCCATCGCATACTGACATCGTGGAGGGAGACATCAGCGGTTAACTGGGTGATCTTTAACTTGTCAAAATCCAACCATATATTCGCTTGACCGACACCCTCCTGAAGAAAAGTATCGAGGTCGACTCGTTTGGCAATTCGTCCGAAATTGATAGAGGGAATGGAGGCAAATATTGTGCCGTGTAATTTTTCGAGGCGATTAGAAGAACCGAAGTACTTTTCACGGAACGTTGCCCGAATGTCAATCGGACTTCTGTTTTCTCTGATGGCTGTCGACTGTAAGCCGAACTTCCAGGCAATCATGTAGCGGTGCAACACAGCGTTCGTGTTGTGCAGGAGTACCGGACGTGGGCGCTCGTTTGTAAAGTCAATATAACGAAACTCTCCGTTGATAATTTCCAAATGCTCTTGAGAAAGAACCCAATCCAAAATGCGCATGCCTGCGTTGGATTTTTTCTCAGGTTGAGGTGAGGCAGCGGCGCCTGTGTCAATTTCAAACCCTGCGATGTTAAAAACATCATCAGACAGTCTTTCAACCCTAAGTTGCGGGTTAAACACAATCAGACGCGAAAAGTTCGGCGAGAAGGTATAAAAAGAAGATAAGGCGAATGTCGCCTGCACCTTTGGAAGGGTGAGAGACACTCTTTTGCCTGGTTGCGCGAAAGTCACATCCGTGAGCGTGATGCGCGGTCTGAGCCACTCCCAGTCAATGTGCACGTCTTGGGCTTCAATCTGAGTGCCTGTGCGATCTTCGATGTAGCGTTCAAGTCTTGGGTAGTAGGTTTCAATGTTGGGCACGACCCAAAGTCTAACCACCAGTAACGCTGTGGTTAAAAAGAGATATAAAAACAGTAAAACCCAGCCAGCCGCGCGCAACAAAACGCGCCACTTTGAGCGGCGGCTTTTGCTCAGCGGTCCAATTGAATTATCGGAAGAGTAACTATGGGCGATTTTCAAAGACGTTGTCAGGATCTATCAATTGCTGTGAATCAGCTGAATTTTAGCGGTTTGGGTATTGGCGGTGGGATTTTTTCCAAAATTTTTCGAATGAAACCTTTCGAAAAAATTTTTCGCTCCGCTAAACTGCTTCTTAAACTATTTTTATTGCTGTAGAAAATGTCCCGTTTATCCGTTGGCGACTTGCCTCAATATTCTTTTTTTGTAAAAAGAGCTCTGATGTCGGCGATGCCCGGCGCCGATGATCAGTCAAGACTTTCGTGGCTGTCAACTTTAGCCAAACAACCCTATAGTCGTGATCAGATGAAGGCGTATCTGCAAGGGGCCGATGATGCTCAGGCATTATCTGAGCGGTTGCGCTTTTTAAGAAGGGAGGTTCTTCTGACGCTTTTGACTCGTGATGCCACCGGCGCGGCCGATTACTTTGAAGTAGTTCGCACCATGACAGATCTGGCCGAAGAAGCTGTAAGCAGGACGGTTCGCGTGCACGCATTGGCCTTGGCCAAACGTTTTGGTGTGCCAAGTTCCGCCGAAGGCGTTGCTCAGGACTTTTTGGTTGTCGGCATGGGCAAGCTCGGTGGCAAGGAACTCAATGTCAGCTCCGATATAGATTTGGTTTTTGTCTACGATGAGCAGGGACGATGCCGCCCCACGACTGAGTGTCCGACGCCGAGACGGGAATTGACAAACGCGGAATTTTTTGAGCGCCTCGCTAAAAAAGTCATCCCGGCGCTTTCGGATATTTCCGGCGCCGGTTTTGTGTTTCGCGTTGATATGCGTCTTAGACCCAACGGTGATTCCGGCCCCATTGTCATCAGCAATGAGATGCTCGAAGAGTACCTTTACGTTCAGGGGCGGGAATGGGAGCGTTTTGCCTGGCTCAAGGGGCGCGTGATCAATGAACCCGTGTTTACGGATAAAGAAACTTTCGAGAGACAGTGTAAAAATCTCGATGATGTTGTTCGTCCTTTTGTTTTCCGACGCTACGTGGATTTCAATGCCATCAGCGCCCTATCCAATTTACACAAACTGATTCGCGCCGAAACACAGCGTCGGGAAGCCGGCAAGGATTTGGGGATAAACGTCAAGCTCGGTCGAGGCGGAATTCGTGAGATCGAATTCATTGCCCAGACTTTTCAAGTGATTCGGGCAGGCCGAGAGCCTCAGCTGAGGGTAAAAAGCACCCTTGAGGCTTTGCCGTTATTGGAAAAGTGCGGCGCTCTTAAAGCGGAGCAAGTCGAGCAGTTGACTCAGTCCTATATTTTTCTGCGCAATCTTGAACATGCGATTCAATATGTGGACGATCAACAGACTCACCGCCTTGCGCCCGATGAAGAGGCGAGAAAACAGGTGGCGGCGCTTCTTGGGCTCGATAGCGATGAGATGATGTCGCGTCTTATGCAGATTCGAGAATATGTGGCCGGTGTTTTCGATGGTATTTTCCAGGTCGGGGAAACCGAGGATGAAGATGACGATTGGCCTGAAGGTTGGAGTGTCGGTTTTCCCGCAGCAAGAGACGGGCTTTCTCAAGTTCTGAGCAATTTGGGTTACGAGCAGGCTCTTCATTGCGCCGACCGGGTGCTGGAATTGATGGCCTCAAAGTTCCTCGCCGCGCAAACAGAGTCGGCGAGAGTGAGAATGGCGCAGCTTGTTAAGCGTATTGCCCAGCTTTGCGTGTCAATGGCAGAAAAAGACAAGGGAGTCGGCGCCGACGTTGTTTTCATTCGATTTTTATCTTTGTTGGAAGTGATCGCCGGCCGCAGCACTTATGTGTCACTTTTGATCCAGTATCCGAAAGTCTGTGAGAAGGTGGCTGTTGTGCTGAAAACCAGTGCTTGGGCGGCGGATTATTTAACGGCTCACCCGATTGTGCTCGACGAGTTGGTCGATGAACGGGTGACGGAGTTGGATAATTTCTCTCCGGTGGATTGGAGCGCTTGGCAGGATGACCTATGGGTGAAATTGCATGAGGCAGAAGGGGATCAGGAAACTCAGATGAACCTCTTGCGCGATGCCCATCACGGAGCGGTCTTTAAACTTTTAATGGCTGATCTGGAAGGTCGATTTACCGTTGAGCGCTTGGCAGACCAGTTGTCCGCCTTGGCCGACGCGGTTCTGGAAATTGTCATCACAATGGCTTGGCAGACAATCGCGTCACGGCATTGTGAGGTGCCGAAATTTGCGGTGATCGCCTACGGAAAGTTGGGTGGGAAGGAATTAAGTTACGCCTCGGACCTTGACCTGATCTATCTTTACGATGATCCGAGTCCGGAGGCAAGCAAAAATTACACCCGTCTTGTGCGAAGGATGATGAGTTGGCTCACCGTTCAGACCTCTTCGGGGATTCTCTTTGATGTGGATTTGCGCTTAAGACCAAATGGTGAAAATGGTTTGGTAGTGTCCTCATTTGAGATGTTTAAACGCTATCAGCGAAATGAGGACGGCACGGGCGCCTGGCCATGGGAGCATCAGGCGTTGACTCGGGCGCGTTTTTGCGCAGGGGATCGGGAAATCGGTATGGCGTTTGAAAAAGAGCGCGAAGCCATTTTGCGCATGCCCCGTGACAAGAATAAAGTCTTTGCCGATGTCAGTGAAATGCGTGGAAGAATGCTGCAGGGACACCCAAATCCGACAGCGCTTTTTGACGTCAAGCATGATCGCGGCGGTATGGTTGATGTTGAGTTCGCCGTCCAGGCATTGGTTCTCGCTTATTCACAGCAGTATCCGGAGCTAGTCAACAACTTCGGCAATATCTTGCTTTTGGAAATGGCCGCTCGAGTCGGTTTGATTGGGGAACCGTTAGCCCGGCAGTGTGTTGCCATTTATCGTAACTACCGGCACATTCAAAGAAAACATCGCTTGGAGTTCGGAGCTGGTCCGGTCAGAGTGGACCGTGAGGAACAGAAAGAAAATATCAAAGCGGTGCTTAATTTATGGACAACAGTGTTTGGTTCAGAAGGACCTCAAAGAGAATAAAAAAAGTGCCGCTTTTGTACCTTGGGTACTCACAGCGGCACTCTTTTGACAAAACGCTTTTAGTCTAAGCTTGGTGTTTCAACGCCGAGAACCTTGTGAAGTTTCGGCGAGGTTGTTGTGTATTGCAACAAGGTTTTCTTTTCCGGATGAACGATTTCAGAAGCGGCGAAAGCGGCCAGCGCGCATTCGTGGAAACCGCAAAGAATCAATTTCTTTTTGCCGGGATAGACGTTGATGTCACCGACCGCAAAGATACCGGGAATGGATGTTTGGAATTTTTCTGTATCCACCACGATTTGTTTGCGGTAAATTTCCAGTCCCCAGTTGGCGATGGGGCCAAGCTTGGGCGTTAAGCCGTAGAAGACGAGTAAGTGATCGAGAGGCATGCGGCGCACCACACCGTCATCGCCCGTGACGCGGATTTCCGTGAGTTTACCGTCTTTTTCTTCGAAGCCGGAGATTTGTCCTACTTCAAATTGCATTTCCCAGTTTTCACAGAGTTCGCGCATTTTGGCTACCGAGGCGGATTGGGCCCGGAAGCCGTCACGGCGGTGAAGGAGAATAACGCTTTCCGCTTTGCCGACCAAATTTAACGTCCAGTCCAAAGCCGAATCACCGCCGCCGCAGATCACAATGTTTTTACCATAGAAAAGTTCCGGATCTTTCACCTGGTAGTGCAATTGAGTGCCTTCGAACTTTTCAATTCCAGGCACGCTGAGGCGCTTGGGTTGGAAGCTGCCGACACCGGCGGCGATGAAGACGGTTTTCGTCATAAATCGCGTGCCCTTGTCGGTTTGAACAAAAAAGCGTCCGTCATCTTGTTTTTCAACGGTGGTGACTTCTTCACCCAAATGAAATTGAGGTCCGAAAGGATGAATTTGTTTTAAAAGATTTTCGGTTAATTCTCGCGATGTGCAAACGGGCAAAGCGGGAATGTCGTAAATCGGCTTATGCTCGTAAAGCTCCATGCATTGACCGCCCACCATTTTCAATGAGTCAACCACATGAGCCTTGATTTCCAGCAAGCCCAATTCAAAAACTTGGAAAAGTCCCACGGGACCGGCACCGACAATCACAGCATCGGTTTCAATGATTTCATCGGTTTTCGGCGCGATCGTCAAATAATCTTCAATAGCCATAATGATTCTCAATTTATTCGATCGGCAGAATTATACGAGAGTTCAGATTTGAATTGAAAAATTGTGTTGGAAACAACTTTTTCCTTTACCATATGGATTAGGAGCAACAGGGAGACAATGATGCTCGAAAAAAATATTCTTGATCAAATTGTTCAATTTTTTAAGTCGATCGGAACAAAGAAAGCTTCAGGTGAACCGATAGACTTGGGTCGGAATCGTCCTGATTTCGAATCAGAAGAAAAGCAGATTCACATTGCCCATGACGTGGAAATACGGCCTGAAATGAGCGCCGATACATCAGAGCGCATGATTCAGGTTACGCATGAAGAAGTTGAAGAAAAGACCGAGGCTCAAAAAGAACAACCGGTCCCCGCGGTGGTGGTTGCCAAAGTGCGGCCCAGAAAGACGTATTCGCAGGCGGTGGAGTCGCTTCGCAATCTCTATCCTTGGCGAAAGCTCAAGGCAGAAAAACCGCTTCCCGTGCAAGACTTGCCCGAGCCATTTTATTTTCTGACTTCGGATAACCAACCAGTTGAAGCCTCTAAACTGGAAATCTCTTTTGTCAAAGAGTTGTTAAGCAAGGCTGCAGAGGCAGGCATAGAAAATAAGTTTACTTTTAGCCTTTCCTCGACCATGAGTGTAACGGTTAAGTACAAAAAGAAATTGGTGGGACGTGTGTACTTGCATGGTCGCAATCACAAAATGAGTTTTAAGAGCGAAGGCAAGACGGTTAGCGAAGAGAATTTAACGCTTTCGGAATGTAAGAGACTGATACCGATTTGGATCGGTCAAATCAAGGAATTTTAGACAAACTTGCGCGGCTGCCTTGGGCAGCCGTTTTTTCAGTCGTTTTTGGCTTTTTCTTCGGCAAGGATGTCGGCGCGGGTTGTGCGAAGCTTTCCGTCGACCTGACTCATGGTGTAATAGTCACCGTCATTGGCTTGTTGCGCGAGGTTGTATTGGTATTCAGCCGCGCGCTTATCCCCTTGAGCAAGATATATGTCGCCAACGGCCATGTGATGACGGCTCATTTGGTTTAAAGCTTTGTAGCAACGGGCATTGATGGCGTGATACGAAGGATTGCTTTGCGTCATGGCATGTTGAGAACGCATAAAGCGCAAAGTGTCCTGATAGCGTTTTAGTGCGTAAAGCTGACCGGCGTAGAGCTTAACGGCCATTTCAGACAAGGGATTGTTGTCGGTGAGGCGTTTGGCCATCGCCAATGCGCGTTTTTTATCAGCGGAGGATCCAAAAATAAAAAGCACTTCCGATTGATTTTTAATCAGAATGGCATTGTTGCCGCCCAGTTTTACCGCCTCGTTGGCGTACCGGATGGCATCAGCTTTTTGATTAAGTTTTCGACTGACTATGGAAAGTCCGTATGTAAGAGCCGTCTTTTGACGGTTATTTTTTGCCTCAGCCAGGTTTTGTTTTAGTTCTTTGCTGACTTTGAGCCAACCGTCATATTTGGTTTCCTGAAGCACACGCATGCGTTGCTGTATGAGCAGGAAGTCCAGGGAGTCATTGTGTGATCTGGCACCGATTTGTCGGGTGCGGTTTTCCATGTCGCTGATACGTTCAACCGTGAGCGGGTGGGTGAGCAGGTAGGCGGGGGCCGCCGCCTCATAGTAGCGGTTGTTTTGCTGCAGGCGCATGAAGAAGTTTTCCATGCCTTTGGGGTCAAAACCCGCCCGAACCAAAGACGTTAGACCCACGCGGTCAGCCTCACGTTCGGCGCCGCGCGAGTAACTCAATTGATTTTGAATCATCGCAGCCTGTCCACCCACAGCAAGCGCCGTGGCGGCCTGGCCGCTGCCTGCTCTCGCAGCCAATAACGCCAATAAGAACGATCCCAAGGTAATTGCAGTGTTGCCTTTTTGGGCGTCAATCATTCGAGCGATGTGGCGTTGACTGACGTGTCCGATTTCGTGGGCGATAACGCCCGCCAATTCACTTTCACTTTGCGCGGCCACAATGAGTCCGGTATGCACGGCAATGTAGCCGCCGGGAATGGCGAAAGCGTTGAGTGAATGGTCAATCAGTGGATAGAAAAAGAAATTGTAGGTGTGGGTGTCAGAAACACTGACGAGTTTGTAGCCCAGACGGTTGAGATATTCCAATGTTTCTGAATCATTGAGATAACTCGGATCGCCTCGGATCTGATTCATCATCCTTTCGCCTAAAGCTTGTTCTTCAGAAGGCGAAAGTTCCGTTCCCGCAACGGCTCCCATGCTGGGCAGGTTGAGGTTAAGCGACTCCGTCGCCAGCTCCTGGGCGGCAAAAACAGCGGCCGTCGGAGAGATGGCAAGTTGGGCACATAAAACGCAGGCAATGATCCGCTTAACAAACACAATGAATCTCTGAAAAATTATTGACTTAATCTTAATGAGGGGAAAATGTCTTTGAAAGCACTGTTGCAAGTTAAAACAATTTGATAGAACTTTAATTGGGCTAGAGCAGTAAATGAATCCCTAATGCACAGATTCAGATAATTTACGACAAATGTTAGATTTTCCATTAGAGTTATGAAATGACGGTAATAATGGCAAATTTGAAAGCTAGCGTTCAATGGAGATAGTCATGCCAAAGCAGTCAGTTACTACATTAAAGCCAGAAGAAAGAGCAAGAGTTTGGATTGATCGAAAGTTGGAACAATCTGGCTGGAAAATAGTAAACCGTGATGAATACCATGACGGTCTGACAGCTGTGGCTATACGTGAAGGATTGTTAGAAAGACATAAAGAAGTAGATTATCTGTTGATGCTGAATGGGAAGGCTTGTGCAATACTTGAAGCGAAACGTCCAGAAATTCCACTAGATAATGAGAAATTGATCAAACAAGCTGAAAATTACACTCAAATAATTCCATCTACCATCAGAGCTCACGAGCGACCGTTGAAGTTAGTGCTTTTATCAAACGGCAAAAAAATAGCTTTCAAGAATGGGCATAAGTTTGACTCACGATACGAATTAGTTGAAGATTTCCCCCGACCTAAGGATGTTGCGCGAATTTTAAAATTAGAAAATCCTTATTCAGGTTTGCCGACTCTGTCTCGAATGGGACTTCGCGATTGCCAGTATGAAGCAATTGTTGCATTTGAAAATAGCTTAAGAAGTGGAAAAAAACGAGCCTTAATGGTATTGGCAACTGGAGCTGGTAAAACATACACTGCTTGTTTGGCTGCTTACAGAATGCTTAACTATTGTCGCGCTAAACGGGTTCTATTTTTAGTAGATAGAACAAATTTAGGCGTTCAAGCTGAAACTGAATTTAGTAAATTTCGTCGTACCGAAAATGGAAATCGATTTTCAGATAGTTATGTTGTTGAACGAATAACTAGCCCCAAAATTAGCAGTTCCTCAGAAGTAGTTATCTGCACTATACAGAGATTATTTTCTGTATTAACTGGGTATGAGGATGAGTCGCTAGACGAAGATGAAAATAAGGAGTCTACCAGTCAGGTCGGACATGAGGTGAAAGTACCTGAAAACCCAAAGTTGCCAAGGGATTTCTTTGATTTAATTATCGTAGACGAATGCCATCGTTCAATATATGGCGATTGGAAAAATGTACTAACTTATTTCGAAAACGCTGTTATTTTAGGATTAACTGCAACTCCAATTAAAGAAACGGAAGAATTTTTTGATAACAAGATCATTGATTATTCTCTTGAACAGTCAATAGTTGATGGGGTTAATGTTGATTGTCGTGTCTATTGCGTCAAGTCACATATGTCACAATTCGGAGCCACAGTAAATCCAGGAGAACGAATTAAAACTGTAGCAAGAATTAATCAAAATACAGAAACAAAAAAAACAAAGGATCAAATTTACTTTTCAAAAGGGGATTTGGGACGCAGTGTGATTGCTCCAGATCAATACAGAAAAATTTTGTCCAGATACAAGGAGGATGTTTATACAAAGCTGTATCCTGAACGTAAAGATAATCAACGATTTGAGAGTTTGCCTAAAACGCTAATTTTTGCTCCGTCGGAGGCGCACGCTCGAGAGGTTGTAAAAATTGCTCAGGAAGTTTTTGGTCATAAGGATGATCATTTTGTTCAACAGATCACTTATTCAGTTGGAGATTCCGAAAAGTTGATTAGAAGCTTCCGTAATGACAAAGATTTTAGAATTGCGGTTACTGTTACACTTGTTGCGACTGGTACTGATATCAAACCTTTAGAAGTCCTTATTTTCCTCAAGGATGTCCAATCGGAGGCTCTCTATAAACAAATGAAAGGGCGTGGAGTGAGGACAATAAGTGATGAAAAACTTAGAGAAGTTACTCCGAATGCGACTTCGAAAGAGTTTTTCTATTTAATTGACGCAGTTGGCGTTACAGAAAGTGAGAAAAAGCAACCAGCTCCAAATAATGTTTCTGTGTTTCACATAAGTTTTAAGGAGCTTTTTGAAAAATTAGCTCATGGAAATGTTCAGGATGAATATCTTCAGCTTCTTGCTCAAAAACTTTCCTCGTTATTAAATCGCGCAGAGCCAGAAAAGATTGCCGAGTTGGAAAAAATCATTCCGTTTGATTTGAGAGAGTTTATTCTCAGTATTTTTGAGGCTCTGGAAAATGACTCCCTTCCACCATTTGAATCGATCGATAGTGATAATGAACAGAGAATGGCGTTAATACGACCGCTAATGTCAAATGTTCCGGCACGAAAAAAAATAATAGAAATCGCAGCAGGTTACATTAAGACCCTGGTAGATACACTTGATGAATTGGAAGAGGTTGGTTTTGGGGAGGAAACAATAGAACGAGCCAAGAAGGCGATCAAAAAATTTGAAGACTTTATTGAAAAAAATAGAGACTCTCAAGAAGCTCTAAGAATTATTCTTGACAATGAGGGCGAGCCCATTACTAAGGAATTGCTTGAAGGGTTAGATTCAGCAATTAAAACTGAAATACCGGGTTTTTCAACTGCAATTTGGTGGAGATATTACGGTCTTTTAAATCCTGACAGGGTGACAATGCTGAAAAATAACGATGAGGCCTATGCTTTGACTAA
>CATVXH010000012.1 GCA_958347955.1 uncultured Sutterella sp. | reverse complement strand
GGTAGCTCGTCGGGCTCATAACCCGAAGGTCGTAGGTTCAAATCCTGCCCCCGCAACCAATTCCATGTCTCAGTACGTCCTAGGATGTCTGAGATTTTCTTTTTTATCAAGCACTTAAAACCTTCCCCTGTCCTAATTCGTCCCAATTTATCCGAATACATCTCAGTTTTTATGATGGATACTATGATGGATAACGGGGTTATAATTAATAAAAACGGCGTTTTATCCATCATAAGACATCCATTTTTATCCATCATAAAATTTCACAATGCCGATCAAACCAAGGGAAATGACCGCATTAGAGGTCAAACATTTAGGCATGGGAACCTTCAATATTGGAGGGGTAAAGGGCCTATATATCCGTAAGACACACACTCAGTCTCTTTTCATTTTTAGATATACAGATAAATTTGGTCGCCATGATTTTTCTTTAGGCAACTATCCTACTATGAGCGTCGCTCAAGCAAGAGAGGCAGCCCGCGCCGCACTAGCTTTGGTGATGCAGGGAGAAAGCCCTATTTTAAAAAGGCAACAAGAAAAACAACTCATCAAACCCATTCCTAAAAAATTGACGTTTAGAAATGTGGCTGAGGAATGGATCGCAGACAGACTAGCATCAAATTATTGGGCAAAGAATTCTCGAGGAGAAAAAACCACAAGAGCTATCCTTGAAAAGCACGTTTTCCCCACATTAGGGAACCTTGACATAGAATCAATTTCGGCTGAACAAATTCGAGAATGTTTAGCCCCTATTTGGCAGTCAATCCCGGCAACCGCAAAAAAAGGCAAAAACCTACATAAGAAAAATTTTTCAATGGGCCATTGCTTTACATAAGAGAAAATCAACTGTTAATCCGGCTGATTGGGAAGGATCTCTAGGGGTCTTAATGGAGCCCTTCCAAAATAACTTAAAACCAACCCAGAATCATGCAGCCTGCGCTGTTTCTGAAATTCCAAGATTATTTGTTGAAATAAGCCGCAATGACTCAATGTCAGCCTACGCATGCCTGTTCGCCATTCTGACATGCGCTCGCTCACAAGCAGTACGTCTTGCCAAATGGGATGAAATCGACTTCAAAAAGAAAATTTGGCTTATTCCCCAGGAACATGACAAGGTTAAGTCCCCTAACAGGGACCGTACTATATTCTTGTCCTCTCGGGCGCTTTTACTCCTGAGAAACATCGAAAAATTCTCAGATAGCCCCTTCATTTTTCCCAGTCGCCAGGGAGGCTGCTTGTCTGATAACGCTCTAACCATGTTTTTAAGAGGACTTCATGATGAGCGCAAAGCTTTGGATGGTATAGGTTGGATTGACCCCGTAAAAACAAAAAAACTCGGCAAACCCTGTGTTATTACTCTTCACGGAACAGCTCGAGCTACGTTCAGAACCTGGGCTAAAGACGACGAAACCGGCAATAACAGAAAGTTTGATCAAGAAGCTGTCGAATTATGTTTATTACACAGCAAAAACGACGCTTACAACGGAGCCTATGACAGAGCCCCTTTAACTAAAGAGCGTCAAAAAATTATGCAGGCATGGGGAGAATATTGTTGGTCAAAAGTTTCAACCGTTGAAAACAAAAAGTAAAAGCGCCACTCAATCTTAGGCAATCTCTCTTCAAAAATTGACGCGTCATGGCAAAAAATTATTCGCTATAACTTCTTCAGGTTCCTGTATTTCTCCTCTTACTAGTGAAAAGGGACCTGTTGTTTTACTTAGTGACACTTTTCATAAGAGTTACAAGTAAAACCATAAAACCCCAAATCCCCTTTGATGGAGGAATGATCATGTCAAATATAAGTAGTCGTCGCCAAAATACAACAGAGATTCGCTTAACCGTCGATCAATTTATCGTCTTAATTTTTAAGCTCCATGAGTCCAGGTTACATCTTAACGGGTTCAATCGCATTGCCCTAGAATCTCTGGCAAAAGAGTTACAAAGAAAACTTTTCAAAGCAATTCATTTACGTTATGAATGGTTCCGTCCGGTAGAAGCGAAACTCTTAAATGAATCCTTTAAATCTGACACAAACAAGGTAACAAAGGAAACCGCAACTTTTACTATTCCAACCTTACTCAAGGCAAGTATTGGATTACAGCTGGATGAAGACACCTCTGCGTATAAACAATTTCTTAATAAGTTATTACCTTATGAAAAAGAATGGCTTATTAAAGATCTGCGTGATGTATTTTTGGCCACAACTGGTGTTTATTGCTTGATTTACATAATCAGTGCCATCTTGAACGGTAGCCAAATACTAAGCTCTTTCAATTTTCTCACTCTCTTTGCCTTTTCTTCATTTTCAACGCTTTTATGTTTCCCAATTCTTTACTTGTTGTTATTTAAGTTAAGAAGTATCAGGACCCCTAAGCTTTTTAAATTGGAAGGCAACATTAGAACCTGGCGAAGTGCAATCTCCAAAGAACTGGCTACTTTGAAAGAAGACTCAGTAGAAGACCACAATGAAAAAATTTTTGAACTTATTAATACCAACATCTCTACCAACTGTAAAAAAAACAAAAATGAAGAAAAAAATTTGAAACGATTTCTGTACGTAACAACGATATATTTTTCAGAAGCAATGCATTACGCGCACAAACAGAAAACCGGCAAATCTGAATATGGAATAAGTGTACTAACGAAGGACATAGAGACGCTCATGAATAATCTTAACGTCAAATATGAAACCTCTGTATGGGGCACATCGGGCAAAAGTAACCTTAACAATCTTATTTCTATTGCAAGAGATTCTGTCAAAAAAGAAAATGGATATAACCTCGAGGATGAAGTTTATGATGACCATTTCTCTTCTCATGTTAGAGCTCTAATAGAAGAAAAACCTAATCAATACAATTTAATAAGGTCAATAAGCCCAAAACATTAATCGTTTAATATGTAAATAAAAGATTTTTCAGTACAACACAATTTAGAGAGGAATCTTATGAAATTGCTTTCTCTTTTGTTTGGAATCGCTTTGACTTTGACTGGTTGCACTACGGCCGACCTCATAGCATTTGATGGTTCAAGGTACTTTAAAGTATTCCAAGTTATTGACGAAGGCGCTTTGGCTTTTCGATGTGACGAAGGAAGCGGAACCACGTGTCTTGGTATAACTGTTTTTATTCCCAACTCTGTAGATCCTGCTATGTATGATGAAAAAATCATTTTTATGCAGAACCCAACCGTAGTTGACCGATTTACTTACATAACTAACCAAAATTCTCAAAAAACTATTCCGGTTATGGTAGACAAAAAGTGAAAGTTTTAAAACGAGAAAATTGTGCAATCGCCGTCAAAACTGTTTACAGCACAGGCGGCTCGCACAACCATATTAGAAAAATCGCTCTAGATGGACAAGGGGTTAATTCGCCTTGTTTTGTTGAATGCTCTGTCTCTGACAGAGTGAACTATCCAATAGGTACAACATTTGTTATCAAAGCAAAGCTAACAGACCGTCAAGGTACCCCATTCATCTATAGCTACTACTCTTGGCCTTGTTATCACATCAACGAAACAAGAGCCGAAGAGCTGATAAAAGAAGGGAAATTAGGTTTTCGTGAATCTGCTCGATGGTCAGCCTTTTTAGAAAATAAAGAAGACTACCTAATTGGTAAAAAGCAAGTTATTTAAAAGCCAATTGATACCCACTTCTTAAATAACTGAGTTCGCAGAAAATTAGGAGGTGTTGATAAAGTCGGCTATTATCGACGAGTTTAGCACTCCTATATCCTTACCTACGATACCTATATTTGTAAGAGTCTCTAGCTGTTTCATTAGGCTGTACTTCAAGTGAACATCTGGAATTTGTTTAAAATTTGTTCATTTAGAGTAGAATCGCAAATTAAACGAACAATTTTGTTTATTGACAATTCTTTTTGAACAAAACCACAAAAAAATGGCTATATCAGCTCGTGTAGGCTATGCCCGAGTCAGTAGTACGGACCAACATCTTGATCGTCAATTGGCTCAATTCAAAAAAATCGGAATTGAAAAGGTTTTTTCTGACAAAGTTTCTGGAAAAAATACTGATCGCCCTGGATTTCAACAGATGATTGAGTATGTCCGTGATGGGGATGAGCTCTATGTCTGTAGTATGGATCGCATGGCTAGAAACCTAAAGGATTTGCTTTCAATTACGGAATCACTACAGAAAAAAGGCGTTTCAATTCATTTCCTTAAAGAAAATATCTCCTTGGTTCCTAAGGGAGAGAGTTCAGCGATGACAAAACTTTTAATGGCTATGATGGGAGCCGTTGCTGAATTTGAACGCTCATTGCTTTTGGAAAGACAAAGAGAAGGCATTGAACAAGCCAAATTAAGAAATGCCTATAAGGGTAGAGTCCCAATTGATCCCGAAAAAATCAAAAAAGCCCAATTTCTAATTAATGAAGGTGTATCGAAGTCTGTTGCGGCACGTAAATTGGGAATCGGTCGAACGACTTTGTATAAGTACCTGAAAACCACTTCATCAAAATAATTCATTCTGAGGTTTGTCCAATGGCAACACTTAACCAGGCAAAAATCATCAAAGGCCTAGAAAATTTAACCAACAACCTTAATCAAAACTCTTTCTTCTTCGATTTTTTGAAGATCTTTGGTTTCTCTCAACCGACTATCCAAAAATTAGTCAAAAATGACCGCAGTCGAAATATTGGTATTCAAGACGGCGACTATGGTTTAACAAAGCAAATTTACTTTCGCTCAATTAAACACAATCAAAATGCCAGAACTGAACTGGATAAGTTGCTGAAGGAATCCGTTATTAAAACTCAGAAGGTTCGCTTTGTTATCGTCACAAATTTTAAGACCCTAGTAGCCTTTGATGCACGTGTTGAAGACAGCATTGAAATTGACATTGAAGACCTTCGAAACAACTACGATTTCTTCCTACCTTTGACAGGTAAGTACGAAAAACCTTTGGCGTATTCAACCCACCCAGCCGATACGAAGGCCTGCGAAAAGATGGGGAGGCTCTACGACATCATTCGGCAATTAAATCATTACGATGAATCAAACCTTCATACGCTTAACGTATTTCTGACAAGGCTTCTTTTCTGCTTCTTTGCAGAAGACACTGGAATTTTCCCCATCGAAGGACAAATGACCAAAGCCATTGAGTCCATGACTCAAAAGGATGGTAAGGATTTACCTGAATTTTTCACTGATTTGTTTGCAGTCTTAGATTTACCAGAGAAGTCAAAATTCAGAAAGGATTATCCAGCTACTTTACGCGCCTTTCCCTATGTCAACGGGGGACTTTTTAAAGAAAGGTGCGCCATCCCTAAGATGAATGCTAAAGCAAGAAATATCTTGCTTGACTGCGGACGTTTAACCTGGGCAGATATTTCGCCAGTTATTTTTGGATCCATGTTCCAATCTGTTATGGATCCTGAACTCCGCCATGAATTGGGTGCCCACTACACCAGTGAAAAGAACATTTTTAAGGTTATTGGCCCGCTTTCCTAGATGACTTAAAAGCAGAGCTGGAAGGCATTCTTGAGCTCAAACAAAGCAAATCCAAACTCAAGAAACTGCAAGACTTCCAAGATAAATTAGCTTCTATTGTTTGTTTGGATCCTGCAGCCGGATGTGGAAATTTCTTGATTGTTGCTTATAGAGAATTGAAGCAGTTGGAATTGCAGTCAGTAGAGGCAATGCTTAGTTTTGAAAAAGTAATGGACCAGTCTTTGTTTATGGCGGACTGGGCCGAAAAATATTCAAAAGTTAGCATTAATCAGTTTTATGGAATTGAAATCGAAGAGTTCCCTGTTGATGTTGCCCGTGTTTCCATGTGGCTAATGGAACACGTCATGAACCTGCGCTTTGGAGAAAAACTTGGAACTGTAATACCTTCTATTCCCTTGAGGTCATCTGCCCATATTATTTGTGCAAATGCATTAACAGAATCTTGGGATAAATATGTCCCAATTAATGAGGTTAAATTTATTTTTGGGAATCCCCCATTTGTTGGACGACCGTCTAGGACAGAAATTCAGCAAAAAGAACTCGCAATTTGGACTAAAGACATTCCCAATGGAGCGAATTTGGATTACGTTACTGCTTGGTATTTGTGTGCAACTTATTGGTTACAAAAGAATCCAGAGCTCCAAATCGCATATGTTTCTACCAATTCCATCTGTCAGGGTGAGCAAGTTGTTCCTTTGTGGAAGACTTTATTTAGCCAGGGAATTCAAATAAATTTTGCGCACCAAACTTTTAAATGGAGCAATGAGGCTAAAGGGAATGCTGCTGTTTATTGTGTGGTAATCGGTTTTTCTAAACAATCGAAGACAAAAAAACTCTTTATTTACAACACAGTTTCTGCTGAACCAGAAAAAATCCTAGTATCAGAAATCAGTGCTTTCCTCATAGAGTCTTCGCCAAGCATTTTCGTCGAAAAAAGTTTAACACCATTGAGTCAAAGAGTTCCCAATATGACTCTTGGGAATCAACCTACTGACAATGGAAATCTAATAATTGAAGCAGACGAATACGAAACATTCAGTCAAAACCAGGAATTAAAACCTTTCATTAAAAAAATGTTGGGCTCTAAAGAGCTTATTCATAGTATCCCCCGTTATTGTTTATGGCTTGTGAATGCTCCTAAGAGTGTTTTAGCCAATCCAGAGTTAAAAACTCGCCTAGAACGGTGCAGAACATTCCGTTCTTCTAGTAAAAAGGCGGCAACAAGAAGAGATGCAAAAACTCCACATCTTTTCCAAGATAGGAGGTTTGATACTCCTCCTCAAACGGCTATTGCAATTCCTAGAGTTTCGTCAGAAAGACGCGGTTACATTCCTATGGGTTTTGTTGATTCTGATACGGTAATTTCAGACAGTTGTTATCAATTACCAGAAGCAAGTATATTTGACTTCGGCATCCTAGAATCCCGTATGCACATGACCTGGATGCGAACGGTTTGCGGCCGCTTGAAGAGTGATTATCGCTATTCCCGAGATCTCTGCTACAACACTTTCCCTTGGCCTGAGGCTACAGCTAAACAGAAAGAGCAGATTGGAAATTTGGCAACAAATGTTTTGGTGGCTCGGGAGATGCATCCGGAAATGACGTTAGCTGAGTTATATGATCCGGATAAGATGCCTGATGATCTGAAAAAGGCTCATCAAGAATTGGATTTGGCGGTAGATCATTTGTACCGCAAAAAAGGCTTTGAAAGCGATGAAGATCGCCTCCAACACTTATTTAAACGCTATGAAGCGCTTGTCAATGGTAAAGACATCGCTTTAATTGAAGATTAGGAGCACGATGACATGCCCGACATTCTGACTGTTAGATATGCACAAACTGGTAAAAGTACAGCTCAAAACGCGATGGGTATGCGTGAGATGCAGGCTCGTGCTTACGACAAGCGAGATGCTCAGTACCTTTTGATCAAAGCGCCTCCGGCCTCGGGTAAGTCCCGTGCTTTGATGTTTATTGCCTTGGATAAGGTAATGAAGCAAGGCTTAGAAAAGGTCATCATTGCCGTGCCAGAAATGTCTATTGGCGGTTCCTTTAAAGACACCGAATTGATGAAATTCGGTTTCTTTGCCGATTGGCATGTTGATCCAAAATACAACCTTTGTACTCCGGGCAGCGACGGTAAAGTTGATCAGGTCAAAGCTTTCATGAAGGACAAGGGTGCGCATTATTTGATCTGTACGCATGCCACGTTCCGCTTTGCCTATGAAAAGATTGCTGATCCTAAATTATTCAATAAAACCTTGATTGCTATTGATGAATTCCATCACACTTCTGCTGAAGAAGGCAATATTCTCGGCGGAATTATTGATGATTTGATGGATCGATCAACCGCCCACATTGTGGCTATGACCGGCTCCTATTTCCGAGGTGACGCAGTACCTATTCTCCGCCCAGAAGATGAAGCTAAATTTACCCAAGTCACCTACACCTACTACGAACAGTTAAACGGCTACAAGTACCTTAAGTCTTTAGGGATCGGTTATCACTTCTATCAAGGACGTTATTTTGACGCTATCAAAGAAGTCCTAGATCTTGACAAGAAAACCATCGTTCATATTCCGAATGTCAATGCCATGGAGTCCACCGGTCTTAAGCTTGATGAGGTTGAACGGATCATGGATGTGATCGGGAAAGTTGTCAGCCAAGATCCGGATACCGGCATTTATACAGTGCGCACTAAAGCTGGGAAGCTTCTTAAGGTTGCGGACCTTGTAAACGATTCTCCTATCCGAGTCAATGTCCTTCAGTACCTTCGCAATATCAAAGAGAAGGACGAAATGAACATCATCATCGCTTTGGGCATGGCCAAGGAAGGTTTCGACTGGCCGTGGTGCGAGCATGTGTTAACAGTGGGCTATCGCTCATCCTTGACGGAAATCATCCAGATTATCGGTCGTGCAACTCGTGACTGTGTTGGTAAGACTCATGCACAGTTCACGAATTTAATTGCCCAACCAGATGCTGAAGACGAAGACGTAAAAACGTCAGTCAATAATATGCTCAAGGCTATTACCGTTTCTCTTTTGATGGAACAGGTCTTAGCACCTAACATTACCTTTAAACCTCGCTCACTAATCGGAGTGACGGAAGTCATTCCATCGGGAACGGTCATCATCGAAGATACTGATAACCCCGTTTCTCCACGAGTAGCAAAGATTCTCCAGGAAGGCGGAGTTCAAGACGTTATTACCGCCGTTATTCAGGATACAAAGACTGTTGGTCCGATGATTGTCGAAGAACAACAACCGAAACTTTTCACAGAAGTGGATATCCCTAAGATCGTCACTCGACTTTATCCGGACTTAACGCCGGAAGAAGCAAAGCACGTGGCCTCAGCAGCACAAACAGAAATGGTCATTCACTCCAATGGTGGCCTTATCGATGTAAAAGATTTGCCTCCCGGTGTGGCGATTCATGATCCTGAAGATGGCAACGAGACAACGGACGAAGGTTCAGAAAACACAGGAAGCACAGAGGAGCGGGAACGTGATCCTCAAAAGGGAGCCTCCCAATTCTTAAAGGTTGGAGAAAAGTTCGTCAACATTGAGAAATTGGATATCGACCTGATTGCCCAAATTAATCCTTTCCAAGGAGCCTATGAGATCTTGTCTAAATCGGTTAATGCTCCGATGCTGAAAACGATTCAGGATATTGTGGTCTCCAATCGATCCGGTATGACGGAAGAAGAAGCCGTTCTTTTATGGCCAAATATCGAAGAGTTCGTCAAAGAGTTTGGAGCTCGTCCGTCCATTATGTCTAACGATCCCTATGAAAAACGTCTCGCAGAAGCTTTGGCTTTTATCCAGAAGAAGAAAGCAGAACGCTTGGCCGCTCAGCAGCAATAGGAAGATAGGGTTATGGAACGTAAAGCACCAACTTGTTTGGACGACATCTTAAATGGCGGTGTATTTGATTCATTAGGTTTGTTGGCTGATGTTCAGCCGGCTAAGCCAAAGACTGCGCCTGCTCAGTCAAAGGTTCGCAGCTCCTTCCAAGAAATTGTTGATTTCCGAACTAAAAATGGCAGAGCTCCGGATTTAAAAGCCTCCAATCTGTCAGAGAAAATGCTGGCAGCCAGATTAATGTCTTATAGAAATAATCCTGTTAATGCTGCACAGGTTAAGGATTTGGATTGTTATGGCCTTCTTAATGTTGAGAAGGTAAAGGTTACTGAGACGACGAATACTACATCAAGCGTAGGTTCATTGGATGACATTCTCAATAGTTCCAATCCTTTGCTTGACGATGTTGACCCTTCTATTCTGAAAATTCAGCACGTCTCCAAGCAATCGGCTGAAGATCGTGTTTGGCCAGATGAAATTGCTTCCAGGAAACCCTGTGAGGATTTCTACAATTTTGAGAAGTTGTTCCAAGACACTCAACGAGACATTATCAATCGCAAAATAGAGGTGACCCGATTTAAGAGTGAAAAGCAAGTTGAGGTTGGTGACTTCTTCATTCTGAGTGGTCTTATCTGTTTTGTGGATTCAATTATTGAAGACACTAAAGAGACTTCGGCACGAGAAAATCCTCGTCTTCGAGTTATTTTTGAAAATGGCATTGAAACCAATATCCTCAAACGTTCATTAGCCAGAGCCTTGTATAAAGATCCCAATGGCCGAAGAATCGTGCCTGACGCTGAAGCAGTGACACGTAAATTGCAAGGGCTATCCCATAAAGACAAGGCAACTGGCTGCATTTACATTTTGGCTAGTGAAACCAAAGCGCCAGCTCTCGTCAATCTGAAACTCCAAGGTCGGCTAGTGAAAATTGGATACTCAAGCCAGGCAGTAGAAGAACGTGTCAAAAATGCTGAAAATGATCCAACTTATTTGGAGGCACCAGTAAAAATATTGGCCTCCTTAGACTGCTACAACCTAAATCCTCAAAAGGTGGAGCATTTGATTCATGCTTTCTTAGCTAAGCAGCGTTTAAACATGACTCTGATTAGTTCCAAGGGCGTGGCTTATAAACCTACAGAGTGGTTCATGGTTGATCGGGATACGGCGATTGCTGTGGCTGAACACATTGTGGCTGGTGATATCATGAATTACCGAATGGACAACACAACAGGACGGATTAAAAAGATTCGTTAATAATGATAAGAAGAAAAACCCTCAAACCAGTTTAGTGTATTAAGGGAATTACACTATGAACCTATTAACAATAAAACCCAGTGAAAAAATGGATCGTTTGCCGTACTTTGGAGTATCCGTTTTAACAATTTTTTTAGGTTTACTTACCGATGCAATCATAAGTGCCGGAACGAATAGGTATGGAGAGATAAGTCAAGGTGCTGCACTTGTAGCTCTAGTAATAATTGCTGTTACTTTGTGGATAGGCATTGTAGCTTCAATTCAGCGATTACACGCATTGGGCAAAAGTGGTTGGTGGGTACTTTTATCTCTTATCCCTATCATTAATCTTGGACTTGGCATTTATTTACTCTTTTGGCCTAGTATTGAACCACCCACAACAACCGACCAGATTTTGAAAACTTTAAATACAGAAACTCAGCAAACTTGTAGCTCTAAGACTGTGCCTCAACTTAAAGCTGAAAAGATAAATAATGTTTTGGGAGTTGAAGGAGGTGCGAACTCTAAAATTGAGAAACAAAAAAACATTCAACAACTAGATATAAAAATTAAACAACAAACAACAAATACTGAGCCGGTCTTACAAGCAGAAGACAACAATGAGAGCGCTAAATCTATCTTAATAGGTTTTGGGATTTGTGTAGGCTTGATTGCTTTAATTTGTTTCTCATATAAATCTCAAAACTCTAGAGAAACCCAACCGACAAAATTCGCTCCTTGGGAATTAGAGTACCACGCAGCAGACGATCAAAAATCAAGAGCTTATTCTGAGAAATCGCCCAAATTTTATAGTCAAGAAAGCCATCCTTTGCTTAAACGTCGAGAACGGTTTATCCATAATGTAAATTGGAACCTTAACAAAATTAACTCTCGCTCATTTAAATTTTGGGCATACGAATTTGAAAATGGTGTTCGTGTTGAAGCGGTTATTGAAAGTCCATGGAAACCTTCTTCAGAAGATATCGTCTTTTACCGTAAAAATATGTGCGATATCCTGATTAAAAGAGAACCCTATCCGGTGATTGTAGATTTGATATTTCATGACAGATCCGGCGTGACTTACGGAGAAGAGCTAGTTTGGAATGATTGCAAAAAACTTCGCTAATTTTCCACTAGCAGAACTTTTAGGACGAACTTTTAATATACCCAGCGATTTCACTTAATCGCCGTGCGATATGACAAAATTCTGCACCCAGGTCTAATGATTTAACATAGATATTGTTGTTGTGCATTGTATAGGAGAAGTCAGGAGTCAAAACTTCTCCCGTCTTTGCATAAAGAAGCATGCCTGACACCTTACCAGTAGATTGAGGATCCATATTTTTCACATAAGTGAATATCTGGTACAGATTACCGGAATGTAGCTTTTGTTTTTCATAATGAGTTCTAAATATCGAGCCATAGTACTTTGCGTCAATAATTAATGTTCTGTCGCCGTTATGAAGCACAATATCAGACTTCATCGTGGGTAAAAACTCAATGCCATTGTTACCATCAGAGTCATCCAGACACCAATTGATATAAGGAGCTTCAGGTTTGAGTTCAGGGTACTCAGCTTTGAAATATTCCAGAATAAACCGTTCATAAAGACGGTTCATTTGCTCGTCACTAAAACTCAATAATTTAAATTTACCTTTTTCGGTCGTAGCAATCTGTCCATTCAGTACGAAATAACAAAGATTCATGAGCATTCGATAACTTTGGTTATTTCTCTGATATTTCAACTGATCCCAGCGAATAAGTTTGTGATTAATCTCTGACACCCAATAAAGACGCTCTAGATTTTTCCTCAAAGCAAGACGGTACTCAGGGGTAACTCGGCTGCTACTGAGTAGTAGAAGGGAGGCTGTTTTCAAAATTTGGTTAAACAGATTATCTTCCGACAAAGAATCAAACTCACAGGTAAGAACTCGCTTTTGCTGAACGTAATTCTTTAAAGTACCCTGAAGATTTAGTTTGCCCCGTAATAAGGGGAGTTGATTCTTCTCCTCGGTATAGGTGCGATAAAGCCCTTGCTTAATTTGTTGGGAGATGCCTTTAGAGAGAATGGCGGCAAAAAGGTTTTCAATATTATCGAAATTTTCGCCGGCGATACTCTCATAGGCATTACTACTTTTGAGCACTTGGAAGGCATAGCTCAGCATGTAATAAACATTTTTAATGAAAATGCCTTTATCTTCGGTCATTTAATCGCACCATTGAGCTTAGCTTTCCAAGTTTCCCATTTTTCTTTTTCGTCAAACCAATACTCTTGAAGCATCGGCACAATTTCGTAGTTGATAATTTGTTTCAACCAAGCATCAGTGCAATTTTCTTGGCCACAGAAATAACTATGACCGATACAGTAGCCTTCTCCAAGGGAGTCATCTTCTGTAATTTCATTATTGAGTTGCTGGACTACTTTAATAACGTTATTGAAATTATTGTTATTCAAGGACGATCGATAGCGTTTAAAGCCTTCAGAATCAAAACCGGGTTGGATATCTGAGAAACTGAATCGGCGGCGCAATGCATAGTCAATCATTGCCAAGCTACGGTCAGCGGTATTCATCATCCCAATGATGTATAGGTTATCGGGAATACTAAAGGGCTGCTGATTGTAAGCGAGAATGGCCTTCCCTTTACTGCCTCTATAATCGCTTTCGAGCAGCATCAAAAGTTCACCAAAAATCTTGCTTAAATTGCCACGGTTAATTTCATCAATAATGAAGAAGTAGTCACGCTTCGGATCGTTTGATGCTGCAAGACAAAATTTATAGAAAATACCATTTTGCAGCTTAAAACCCTGTTCATCCGGCTTATAGCCCATGATGAAATCTTCATATGAATAGTTTTGATGAAATTGGATAAAAGCGATTCGATTTTCGTCTTTTTCTCCCATCATCGAGTAAGCTAGACGTTTAGCAATGAAAGTTTTACCCACACCAGGAGCACCTTGTAAGATGAGGTTTTTCTTTCTTCTTAATAAGGCCACCAAGGTATCGTATTGTTCTTTTGGGATGAAAACCTCGTTTAAAAATGATTCCTTGTTGTACGTTTCATTATTCTGAACAGAAGATTTGGGGTTTTCATCACGAATGATATCCATGAGAACATTAAATTCATCTTCAGAAACTTTGAAGAGACTGCCATTAGGGTTGACAAGGAATTCCATATTAGAAAGCTCGTCAACATCTTTAAAATCAGCATAGTCAATGGGATTAGTAAGAGTTTCTAACTTCCTAAAATATAGTTTTTCGCCGTCATTGGCACGGGAAATTTCTGCCAAGGCAACAATTTGTTTGTGAGGCTGAGACTCGTAGCCAATCACAATATCTCCAGCTTGGGCATCAAGGAAATTCTGGTAGATGCGTCGTTTATTACCGTTTTCATTCACTAGGGTGTAACTGATTTCTTCTCCAATGTTAATTTGGGAAAAGGACCAAATCTTGGGGTTTGCATTCATCCACCAATAGCGACGCGTATGTTTGATATCACCTGTATAAAGTTGCACTTTTGAGAGGTCAACCTCTTTGAGTGCTTCGGCCAATTCCGAGCGAAGCTTCCAAATGTAATTACCTTCTGTTTTTTTATCCGCGTATTTCCCTAGATAAAGAATTGGCCACCACTTTGAATTTTCATTATTTTCTTCAATGATTGGACAGCTGGTTTTCTTCGCCACTCTCTGAGCAAGCTGCCATGATTCTCGGTTATAAAAAAACGGATCATTCCCATATTTAAGAGAGAGTTGCTTACATGTGGCTTGACCACCGTAATCTAACATTCGTTTGATAACTTCGAGACTCTGTTTTGTGAAAACTTCAGGATCTTTTAGTAAGGCAAGCCAATCTTCTTTAGTTAATTTGGGATTATATTGCTCCAAATTGGGAAACCACTCTTCTTTTTTATCTTCCTTAATTTGTTCGGCGACAAAATCAACAAAATCCGAAGTCAAGACATTCAATTCAGGGTCTAAATAACAATCCGAGTCTAAAGAATCTCTCACTAGATTAATCAGTTCTGTCTGACTAGTTAGATATTGTTTAATTTCCTTATAACATTTGAAACCATCGTCAATTCCCCTACTCTTCTTTACTGGAAGTGATGAAGTCAAATTAAAAAACGAATGTACGGCTTTGCAATTTCCGTATTTATAAAAGAAATATTTATTTGGATATCGAAGCGTCAATAGTGCGCTTATTGTGCTGGAGTACTGCCATTCTTGATGCCATCGTGACCCTAAACGACTTTTCAGGGCGTTGTATTTTCTGTCAAACTCTTCAATACGTGTTATCAGATCTTCTTTTTCATTAAATAAATCATTAAATAAGCTACGTGTTTGATCGTTATCTATTTTGGCCATTTCGACCAATATTTGTCGGTTATAGGCTCTATTCGTGGAAAATATCCACCACATATTGTTAATAATGTTATCCAACATGGCAGGGAGATCAGATGCCTCTAAGTCCCAATGATTTTGAAAATACTGAACAGCTTGCCATGTCCGCTTATTTTTCTCCCAATGAGTTTGGAAATCATTTTTGTAACGTACACACGCTTCGATAAATTTTGCAGTATTAAACATTAGAAACTTCCCCTACTTACCTGAATAGCACTAAAACCAAAGAAGATGTAACAGATAATACAACAGAATATTAAACTACACCCCTGGAGGTTAGGCTGATCGGAATCCATCTTAATTTCTATGCTCAGCCTTATTATGGGTAACAAAAAGAGGCGCCATTAAAGATGCCTCTTTTAATTAAATAATACTAATCATCCTCTCTACGTAAAAAATAATTAAAACCAATATCGGCATCGGGAAAATCGTTTGTCTCAATACAAAGTTCCACCAACGCCCTTTGTAATTCATAGTTTCCAATCAAACCTCCCCCTTCTGAATGATTCACAACAAAATGAAGCCATTCATACCAACTGTCTAAAGGTGTTTTATCTTGTGTTTCAAACATCTTTTTTGCCATCTCTAAACGGTCTGGATTTGCATGAATTAATTCATCCCAAGACTCAAAGTCATTTATCAGAGCCATGAGATGCTGTGCTTTCATAAGCGTTGGATTAGGTCCTACCCTATAATCGACAGACAAGAGCATCGCATCAACATCAAAATATTTAGGTGAATAGCGATAACCTACTTCATCGTCAGGGACATAGGTCTTTAAGTCCTTTAAAAGACGTTTTGATTGAAATTTAAAATAATCGATCGGATGCATTGACATATGCACTTCCTTCATAAAAAATAGGGCCGCCACAACTTCCGCACCAGTAATCACAGGGCGTTCCCAACTTCTACAAAAGAGTTGCATAAGAAAACAGCGAATAGCATGGCTTTTACACTGGTGAGCAGGCGCTTCGCTAACACCTGTCCCGTATTTTATCATCTAATTCCTGATGCGTAATGAACCTTTGAAAATAAAAAAACTAACCGATATTGAAAGCGAATCTTCTAAACACAAATAGCGAATTGTAGATTCTCCAAATTCCTACACTAATTTCTTTAGGTCGATTGGCATCCAAACAAGTCCAAAGATCTACAACAAATAGAACTTGATTTCGATTATTTTTTAAAACCAAAAGAACTTTTCCGTCTGGGGTCAACTCGCCATCAATTTGAAGATTATTGAAGTTCCTTAATGCCAAAGAACTAAAAATGCTTTCATAAACATAGGCATAGATGCCTTCTATTCGCCGGGAACACCAAATAGAACGACCAATTTCCAACATGGACGCCCCGTTAACAGAAACACCCAAAGGGCGACCTAACATCAAGCTTTCCCCATTAATGCTCAAAATGGTATTGTAATTTTTCCTCCAAAGGACCTCTCTTTGCTGATCGGTCAATTCTTCAGGTTCAATATTCTGTATTTTTTGAAATAAAAATGGCCACTCTTCGTAGAGTATTTCTACTGGTTTTATATCGGACCACTTACCATGAGGAAAAAATCCTATTAAATAGGCTGTCTTGTCCAGAATATAGGCAAATAAAATTTTTCCTTGTCTTTTCACAAATTGTGATTGAGAATCTTCCTTTCCAATATGAAAATGAACGATACCGTAGTGATCTAGAAGCTTATCTTGGATTGCTTGTTTGATTTGTTTGGATAGATAAGGAGTTAAATCTTCGCCCTCTTCAATTTTTTTGATAAACAAGCGGTATTCAGGCGTTCCGTAAAGATCTTGGTTTTTAAGAAATTGTGATTCGAATACCTCTCTCTTTTCCATAGAGATACGTCTTCTTGCAAATTGATAATAGTGTTCAACCAACCTTCTCCAGTGCATATTTTGTTTGGTTATTTTTTTAGATGTTTTTTTATCAACTAGCGTAGCCAGACTGCTCTCCAACCCTTTAGCCAAAGATAAGAAAAAGAAGGATGGAATCCTTTCAACTAACAATGGATCCATTGTCGAAATACACACAAAATGTTCCTTCATCGAATTCGCACCTATACAACATATGTGCTTTGTACTTTATCATGATCAAAAAAAATAGGCCCCAAGAATACTCTCAGAGCCTCCAAATTTAGCCAAAAGATTTCGAGAATCCTAGCTGTCCATAATTGACTAAAACGTCATTCCAATCTATTCCTTTAGAATTCGTCGGAATGGCGTAAGGAACTGAAACGATATCAGCATGAATGCCATCAGAAAGCAATCGCTGTCGCAATTTTTCCGCAGCTTCTTGCCCGACACCGCTTCGATCCTTGTCCGCATAGATGTAAACGTGTTCAACCTCCGGCGGGATTTGCACGGAAATCAACCCATTCGCACTTATACATGACCAACAGGGCAGCCCCGTTCCGACCACAACAGATAATGCCGTTTCAATTCCTTCTGCTAAAGCCAAAACCTTTTTAGGCTCCCCAAAATGAATAGCACAACCGCTTATTGTCGAATCACTCGGCTGCTTACAAAGTCGTTTAGGGACTTCTAAAGCCGCCTTAAATCCATCCTCAGTCAGCAATGTGCTGTGAACATTGATTAAACGTCCCGCAATATCCCTAACCGCAGCAATCATTCCGGGAAATGTTTGCTCAGAGTCCGGAATTCGGCAAAAACGATTAAATCGAATATTGACCAATCTTTCTTCATCAATCAACGCAAGAAGTCCACGGTGTTTTAAATAAAGCACCAATGGTTCCTGTGCTGCAGAATGAAGTCTGATCGGGCAAGCTGACTGCCACAAGCGTTCGATGTATTGGCGACATCGTTTATCCGCCTTATTCTTTTGCCAACTAGTTTTATCCTTAGCGATTGAAACTTGCCAAGCACAACGCCCAGACGGATATTCATCGGATCTTTTAAAGTTCTCATCCGCTACACGACGAATTTCAATGCGTTGAGAAATCTTCAGACTCTTTTGTTTGCAGACTCTTTCAAGATCCGCTCCTTTCAAAGTCACTTGAGAGGAGGAAATCTCGTCATAAAGTCGCAAAACAAAATCTGAAGAACTGTCAGACGCAATATCGTGATGACCGACATAGAGGATAACTCCCCGCCAAATGCCACTAGTTAATTGCTTGGGAACTTGTTGATAAAACCCGTTTGCTGTCAAGCCTAATTCACTAGCGACAGCTTCCAGGGACTGCCAAAATGTCCAACCATTAACCCACGACAAAGTAGCAAAACCATCTCGAAAAGATCCGCAGGTGTTGCAGATGCACGCTCCATTTACTGAATAGTCAGGAAATAAACGAAACGCATCCTTTCCTCCATGAACTGGGCAAGGAACATGTTTGCCGGCATGTTCCTGAGCCTGCTTCAAGGCAGGCGCCAAACGGGAAAAAATCCTATCCCATTGACCCTTGGCGACTTGTCGTACAACGGAAATGTCGACTCGATAAGCCATTCAAATCTCCTTGCCATTTCCGAGGATTGCGTCCCCGAAGGGACACAATCCCTTCGGGATGGCTAACAAAAATTAAGAAAGAAATCTCGCCGCCAACGCAAACAAGGCAGCCTTGAGCTCTTGGACATCAGAAATATGTTCGGAATTCGCCACAATCTTCTTTAGATCATTGGCTTCTCCGATTTGTATTCCCGCCACTGAAACGCCGCTCTCTTGGAGATCGTTAACCAACTCCACGCAAGCGCCGCCATAAATAGCGCCGTCCGTAATCAGCAAGACAATTTTCTTGTTTTCCTTGCATGTGGCCAAAGCCATTCCTGCTGCACCAAGAGCTTTTTCAATAGGTGTTCCTCCTTTACTGTTAATGGCTCCGATTTCAACAGGTTTGATTTGTCGGATTGTTTTACCGTGTTGCAAAACCGAACAGACCGCATAATCACTTTGACCACAGGCCGCTCCAGGAAAAACCGTCATAGCCGGATTGACCCCTCGAATAGCTCCAAGCCCAATTAAGAGACCTAAAGCAGAGCGAATGGCCAAATCTCCGCCCTCTTTTCCCATGCTGCCGCTCATGTCCAAAAGCACGTGAATGGCAGCATTAGGAGCCGGATTTTCGGTGTGTTTCTCAAAAACCAATTGACTTCCGATTGCCAACCTAGCTAAACGATTGAAAGAAAGTCGTCGCCCCCAATCTTGGTAGGCGATTCCACTTCTTCTTTTAGCCAGCACCAGACCTTGCAACGCCAAACGTAAGGCAGCTGAATCAGCTTTCGCCCGCTTCAAACGCTCTGCTCCAAGGCGTTCCCGACCACCAAGCGGTCGAATCCGCCCAGAAACATCAACAAGCAATTGAAGACGAGGTTGTTTTTCAGGGACCTTGCGTATTGACTGAGAAATGTCTAACGGGTTCGAAACCGCTGAATTGTTTTCAGCAAATAGCTCACGGAGATTCTGAGATGTTTCTTGCTCTCGAGGTGCAGAACCAGAAGTTTCATCTTGTTCTTGCCCCTTTGCTTGAAGACATTGCTCCTCTTGAAATTGTGTTTCTACCTGTGCCTTTTCTTGCTCAAGTAAAGACATCAACTTCTGACGGATAGCAATCACATCTGCGGTGCTTTGAGCTTCCCTAACAGACAGAGCCAACTGCATAATCGACTTTGTCAGTTTTTGACCAAAGTGTTTTTGCATTAGCCTCTTCAGTTTTTCACTCAACGCTTTCAACCACTCTCTACGAAGAATTCGTTCTTCCGCGCAAGTCAAAATAAATAAAGTCAATAAACTCCTTATTTCAAATTGCTTTTGAAAGCAAAGTTTCAGTATCAAAGGTTCGTGAGCCTTTTTGAAAAAGCGTTCTGCTCCTGGATATATCCCGTTCATTGAGGCTTCTATTCGAACGTCCTCTAAGGCGTTGTCAATAGCATGTTCAAGAACTGTGGCATGAGTCCCTACGGTCATGTCCGTGAATCGAATATGCCCACATTCATGACATAGGACGCCCAACATCCGCTCTTTCGCTTCTTCATCAATATCAGAAGGAAGAGGCATAAAGATTGTTTTACCGTCCGTTGCCGGGACTTTTGAGCCAAACTCGATGTGTACACCGCATAATCGGCCTAAAGCAGCTGCCACAATGGGTAAGCTTTTCTCAAAAACGTGAAGTTTTTTTCGATGTTTTCGCATAAATCACTCCTTTGGAGATCCCGCAAAAACACCACCTCCCCGCAAGGGCTTAATGGTGCCCTTGACGGGAAGTAGAAAAACAAACCACGAACGTGGCAGATTAAAAATAAAGACCATCACCAATATCAATTTCAGGAATTTCAATTCTCTTTTGTGAAGAGAAAATCCCTTCCGATTGATCCACTAGTGATTTATCGTCTTGTTTTAGGTCTAGATTTACCGGATTAACCGTTGACTCTTGACTTAACGGGAAGACAGTGTTCCATTCATCCTGATTTTGTTGTAAAAACTCGTCCAAATCAGTCAAAACAGAATCTGTATGAGAGGGTTGCTCCGAATCCCCGAATTTCAAAGCTTTCTGGGCATCGTCTGAAGAACTAGATTGCAATTCCGTAACCGACAAATCAGAATGATCATCCTGTTTTCTCAAAAGATTTTCTCCTGACGCTAAATCAAGAGTCCCTTGTTCTAAATCGGACGAGGATTGATTCTCCAAGTCAGAAAAAACAACCTGTTCACCACAGACGATTTCCTCTAATAGAGCCTCATCGCCCAACGTTTTCACAAGTGTGGCCAATTTCCAAAAAGGTTCTCCGGAAAAGTAACCTTCATCTGGCATTTGAACCAACACTTCGTCAATCTTTGCAATCAAAGGTTGAAGTCTGGCGTTGAGAAAAGAAAGCCCCTGCAAACGTTCTCGAATCTTCCAAACAGCATTAACCGTTTTTCGGTTGGCTCGCGTCTTTCCAAGAAAAGATTCCTTGAAAAAGATCCTCGCCATCTTTGAAACGCTTGCAATCAGTTCGGAAGAAAGACCGCCTGAAAGATTTCGCACCAAAGCCGAGGCTTTCTCAGAGCTAATCGGTTGCATGCGAAAACTTTCGTAACCTGCGTTAATGCGCTCGGCAACGGCATTTTCATCAAGCTTACCTTCAAGAATTTCATGGGAAAATTCCTGATGCTGACTAGCCCACTGTTGAACAAACGAGTCGTATTGAGTCAGAAACTGGCGTTTTTCTTCCTCATATTGAGCGACCAATTCATCCAAGCGTTGAAAGACCTCCTGGCTTTTTTCCTGAGGAATGGCCCAACCGGAAAGATACCGAACTCCGCAGCCCTCCAAGAGAGCTTCCGCCCGATATTTAATCCGATCGAATACCCGCAGATGTCGAGTATCAATGATGGCTTTCAAACCCAATGAACGGGTCACCTCTTTTGGAGGCAACTTTCCATTCAAACCAACACTGAAATCGCCCTCGTGCATTGCTCGAGTGCCAGTCCATTGAGAAAAACGAGGAACAACAACCACAATCTTTCCCAGTAAAGACAAGTCAGTCACATTTTTGTTTGTCATTTCAAACTCCGTAAGAATAGGAGTTTGAAATCACCCCTTACGGGAGCTATTCAAACTCCCTTCTTGGGACAAAAATTAAAACCACATGGCTTCTGCGACATCAACGGCATCAATAGAGGCTTTCATATCAGCATCATTGAACCCTAAAGGCATTGGTGAATCCGTTAAACGCACCAGCCAACTTTTTGAAGGTTGATTCCGGTAGGCGTTTATCTCGTTCTCTCCTATCCCTTTTGTTGCAAGAAGCTTTTTATAGTCCACACTGCCCCGAGAACAACGCTGTGTAAGAGCGATTCCCGCAAAATCAGCGTATTTGAACGATCCCATCATTGAAATAAGATTGTCCCGATAATGTTTTTTAGCTGCATTAAGCTCATCTATTTGCCTTTGCAGCTCAACAATCTGTTGATCAATCAAACGATAATCAGCAGCGTTATGGCACCATCGAGAAATTTCATCTTCAGTTTTGGGCACGAAGATATCCCTTAGAGGATCTTTTGGAGGCTCTTTGTCAGCAACAAGGTACTTTTCCCAGAACTCTCGGCCTTTTTGCCGGAGTTGTTGAATCAATAACTCGTCCCTAACCAATTCAAATTCCAAAATATCATCCGCCACGGGATCAAAAAAGATGAGCCATCCGCGCTCGGCCCCTGAAACCATCAGTTGGTGCTGCAGTTGAATGCTGTACAAGGTGCATGCCTCACTGCTGAGACCTTCACTACGTACAGACCGCAACGTCGCATCACTCGGACATTTGATTTCGACTGGCTCCAACGTAGACGTCAAACCGTCAAAAGAGGCTCGAAAAATCGGATCTTCATCAAATTCAGCGCAAGTAGGAAACAACACTTCAGAATGTTTCAACTCAAAAAGTTGCCGTACATGTTCTTCATGTTGAATTCCGAACTGAACTAAAGGATTGCCTGATAAATCTTCAGGTTCCGCTCTTCCGGTTTTCTCGCACCAAAGTCGCCAAGGAGTAATGTAAGGATTCTGTCCCAGAATCACCCCACTTTCCGTAGCCGTTATCCCTTGCAAACGCCATTGCCTCCAAGCCTCAGAGCGCTGCTCAAGTTCAAGCGTCCGCATAACGAGGTTCCTCATTCGCATTGACTTGAGGCACTTCTTGAGTGCCGTTAGCTTCAGTCAAGTCGGCAGCTTTTTGAGGCAGCGAAGCCTTTAAAGCCTGATAACGCCTGACAAGTTCATTTTCTGCCCAGGTTTTATTGTCACCATCCAATTTGTCATTGATCCATTGTCTTGCTTTTTCCCAACCATTGGGTTGGTTTTGAGCAAAAGTAACGAGTTTGACAACTAAGGTTTCCAACTTTTCCTGGTTAACAGAAATTTTTTCCGGAACAGAAGATTCAATGCGTGCACTCGTTTGACCGATTGCTTCCACATCAATGAAGTCTTCTGCCGCTTCCTCACCTTCGTCATACAACCCTGTTAGGCTGAAAGCCAAACGGGCGCATTGAATAAAGGCTCGGCTACGGAGCATTCTGCGAGGCCATTTTCTCCATACAGGGCTCTTTTCATTGAAGCATTCCTGCATGAATTCTTGGATCACAACCGGCGTATCCACCCCTTTAAGTTGCATTGAACATTCAACATATTCAGGTAGTTCTCCAGGATAACCCGGCACTTTTACCGAAGATGAAGAAAATGTAAAACGCATCCCGTTGAAATCCTTTTGGGATCGAACGATCTTGCACCAACCATCCAAACTAACGACTGGAACAATATCTCCGCTTTTACTCCTAAAGGCAAAGATTTCACGATTAAAAGGGTTTAGTCCGAAGTTCTCACAGACCAACAGCAACACCATGAGTTCCTCGTTACTAGGAGCCGCACCATCAGATTGTTTAAAAACCTGAGTCGTGAGGCATTTCAGTAATTTAGTGGAATCGACTCCAAAACGATCAGCTAACCTAGCAATAAGGCTATTTGTCTGCGCTTTCGCGCTCGAAAAATTACGACTATCCATGATAAATATCTCCATAATGGGTAAAAAGAAACCCGCCATAAAGACATTTCCCCCTCATAGGGAAAATAAATGTCCCTATGACAGGTAGTTGGTAGTCCGCTATTTCAGCGCGAACTGGTTTCTTGTGCCCATGTATCACCGAATACAGTTCTACATAGACTCACAATAGCTTCTGACTCTTCCGGTTCAGCCCGAATTAATAACGCTCGTTCCAATCCATACTCCAAAGAGTTAGGAGAGTTTCGAAAATCGTTAGCTATTTGGGCCCAACGCACGAGTGTGCGTGTCGAAAGAGTAAGCGATAAACGGCCTTCTGCAAAAAGTTGTCTGACTTCATTGGCAAGCCTAACCATCGCACCTAAAACAGGCTTCATAGTTGGCACAACCAAGCCCAACAACTCCTCTTCGATCTTTGGATCTTGATAATTCACTCTCAAATAGCGAAAGCGATCCAAGAAAGCCAAATTTTGAAGTTGAACACCGACATATCGGCCGGTTGCATCACCATTTCCTGAAGAGTTGGCTGTTGCGATCACTCTAAACATCGGATGTGGAGTAATCACTTCTGCTGCATTTTCAGTTAAAACCAACGGCCGCCCCTCCAAAATATCGTTTAGTCCAGCAAGTTCCCCTGCATCAGCCAAATCGATTTCATTGAGTATGAGCACATGACCAAATTTCATCGCCACTGCTAATGGTCCGTATTGGAACCTCATTTGTGGCGCTTCTCCTGGTTTTTGTGAAGAAAAAGTGAAATGACCGGTTAATTGACTAAATTCAAATCGGCTGTTCAGCGTCAGTTGCTGAACGGGCCAATTCAAACGAGCACAAACCTCACATACGGAACTCGTTTTACCACTGCCAGTTGGGCCAGTAATAAACAAAGCGTCGTTATTCGGCTTTCTAAGAAATCCTAAAAGATCCCTTAAAACCTCACGCCGAAAAATATAGTTTTCATGTCGTTGAGGAATAGCGGGATCTTCAGCATTAGAAAAGCCCAAAATCCGTATGGATTGAGGCATTTTTATGTGTCGACCTCCGTCATAAACGTTGGTGAACACATCCGCACCGAAATATTGAAATTCCGGAGAAAGAAGAAGATTTTCATTCATTGCGAACTCCATAAAAAAGGGAGTCCGCCCCTCTCGGGAAGAAACTCCCCAAGACGGGTAAAAGATTAGGTAGTCAAGAATCATCCACCAAAGAGAAGCTGCTTTTATATCTCGCTCAGCGTGCGGCCTGTGTCACAGTCATCACAGAGGGCTGTTCAATCATTTTTACGTGTTGATTAAAAGAGTCACGGCAGTAATCTGCATTTCTCTCTTTATAGATATCAGTTCTCTCTGAGCTTGTCATCCTCAAAATCAACCAAATCTGGCTAATTTCGGGATTGTGTGTTTCTCGTTAAACTACTACGCTTGTCATGTCTACACAAGAGAGACAGGACAATGACGGGAAAAGAAACTTTGAATACAAAAGGCTTGACAATTCGTCGAGACGGAAGACTACACTCCGAAGATTTGGCACATGACTCCATCCCTGATATTGAAAGCCATGTTAGAAAAAATAGTTCTGATTACTCAAAGCCAGCACTGATAAAAAAATTTATCCTCAATACGAACCAAGTTCAACAAGTCTTTGAACACTACTATATCCGTGTTGACTATTCTCTTTACGTTGCAACAAAAGTCGCACGAAATCAATTTCGTATTGCAGACGCAAAAAAATCAGAGAAAGTCCTAGGGGAACTTTTCGAGAAGTTTTCTAGTGAACTATCTCAAACGGCTAACGAAATGAATCAACTGTTAGAAAGAGATGTTCCTATAGAGAATCAAAACATTATTTACGACCACAAACGTGAATTTGAGGTACCCGTCAGAACAGGATTTTCAATGAGATTGGTCAATTTGACCCAAATGTTGGATACATTAATTGCCGCGACTGAAAAGCTGGAGATCAACAACGTCTTATCCCCAGATGATAGCGATGAAACAATCAAATCATGGGTCTATCGCTATCGTCAATTCTGCAAAGCAATAAACCAAATCCGAGTTAATTCATTTTCGAAGGTAGCTAAATCGCCCTAAATTATCAGTAAAAATAACCTCCAAAACCATCTGGGCGTACGTGGCGATTCTCTGGCGTATAGTAACCACCGAACCCATCGGATCTCGTGTGTCCGCCGTCGTGGTGGTAGTAGTCCCCAAAGCCATCACTTCTCGTATGGTTACCCCGTTGATCGTAGTAACCTCCAAAACCATCTGAGCGCACATGATTACCATCAGGATCATAGAAGCCACCAAAACCGTCTGAACGGTAGTGACCTCCATCGCTATCATAATATCCTCCGAAACCATCTGAGCGAAGATGTCCGGCAGAAGCAGTCATCGCCATTCCTGCTAGAAGGACTGCTACCAACAAACTGATCCGCTTAATCATGACTACTCCCTAACGTACTTAATGGCGTAGAACTTAATACTGATTTCGCCATATGCGCTTGCCATGGACAACCAACTTGAAGCCATTGCCGATCCAGAATTAGCTCCGTCCCAAAAAGCTGTACCAGCATTACTAGAAGTTGATGGTTGCCAATAGGACGGACCAGAGTAGGCTCCACTTCCCGGTTGATATTGCGCGTCTATAACAATGACCGCATCAGCTCCCACCTTCTTGGCTTTACTGACAACTGCGCTTTCAAGCATAGTCTGGGCTCCCACTCCCTCTGTGACGGAAGAGTTAATAATTCCTAGAATTCTGAATGGCTTTTGGGGCGCACCATTTTTCCAAATTTCTATTCCGTTACTTGTGGTTTCAGGGTAGATAATTTTTAAACTATCGTTCTTAACAATGCGCCCCTAAATAGTCAGCCCACACGCACATGCTTTTTGGCAATGCCATTAAAATTCTCTGTCAATATAAGCGTTGCTAATTCATAAATCTAATTCTCAAAGACTAGTCATTTTGTATTGACTAAGAATCAAGGAATTTCACCATGGAAAAACCGAAAAACGTATTAGACGACTTGTGGATTGAATGGGATTACGAAAACCTTGAACAGCATTATTTTGAAATTAAAAGAGCTGAAGTCCGAGCTTCAGAGAAAGAGCTCACTGAAGAAGACAGAAAAAATTTCCATGAAAAAATTCTCGACACTCTTACGGGCTACAACATGAAGATTTACCATCCGGAGAATGTTAAAGAGAATCTGGATCTACTTAATAAAACCTTTCGTGGACATCATAATTTTTTTGAAATTGGGAGAAAAGAAGGAGAATTTGAGGAATGTCCCGATGGTTCATGCTCGCCTCAGGAATATCGCTGGAAGAAACATCTCCTTAAATCCTTGGGCCTTATTGATGATTATGACAGACCAGTTGAAAGAATTGACCTTTCCCAATCCAAACCGGACTTTTCGATTCTCACTGAAGACGAACGAAATTCTCAGATCGAAAAAAACAGAGAAAATAACCTTGATGATCTTTGGGATGATTGGGAGAATGAAAACGTTGAACAACGATACTATGAACTAAAGCGTGCTGAAACCAGATTACCCTATTGTGTATGTATCCACGATAGTGACAAATTTCTTCTTGAAAAAGCACGTGAAGTTGCCCGTGCATTAGGGCTGTTGTGTCAAGAGGATTATTCTTTTAAACATATCCTTAGACAATTAGATCAATACTTTTACACTGCCAAACCTTCATTGAGTAATCTTAATTTCAATTTACCGTTCAGCTACACACGCTCAGATTGGCCGGCTGCGGTCTATCGTGAATACATATGGCGTAAATTACTGCTTTCATCTAAAGATATTTTTGAAGCTCCAGATTCAAGGTGGAGGCTCCCCACTTGTCCTCCTGATTTCATCTGGATAACTTTCCATGGATTCAACCGTCAAAAGAAAAGTCTTTTAAGGCCTTTTTGGAAGAACTGGCATGAAAAAACTCTTGAAGAACAAGCCGAAATTATCAAAGTCATATACGTTCTTATCGAAGGGCTATTGTTATCAGAACAAGATATCCATTTGCTCTTTGAAAGAGAATTCGAAGTGAATCGAAAACTTCACCCTGAGAAGCACTGTCCCTTGAGAATTGCGACACGGGAAGAAATTCGTGAACGTGTGCGTCGTGTTGGTGAAATTGAAAATCGAATTAAAGAACATATGGCTCCAAACGACAAACTGATGATGACCCCAAACTTGAGTCCATTTTGCGAGGCTGATAAAGAAGAAAAAGAATTCGATCTTGATAAAGCCGTCGAATATTATGAAGATGTAATTGGGATGGATCCCTGGGCACCTAAGCCTAAAAATTGATCGTCAAATCATTTCCACACAAACAATCTGGAACTTTCTAACCGCCTCTGTTAGGACAAGAGAAAGTTCCAGTCCCGGCCACGATTTTAGAGCTCTTTTTGTAAATGCTTAACAAACAAACCACTAGAAAGCGACATTAGACCGGTTAAAAGCGCAAATATCCACATATCCACGGGAAGTGGCAGACAAAGCGCCATCAATAATGTGCAAAGACAAAACTTAAAAGATAACGTACATAATCCCATCCGGAAGGGAGAAGTAAAAAAGAATTGTCCTTTTTGCATCTCACGTTGAAAATAGCCGCAACACAACGAAATCAGGGCTGCAGGAGAAAAGATAATTAGCCAGTAGAAGGCATAACTAAGCCTTGACAAAAAGGCATAAAGTACAAAACGCCATACCTCAAACCTTTGCTCCATCCAATTTATCATCATTGTTTCTATTGGATTTCTTACTCCACTTACGCTACCGCTATCGAGCCAAAGTTGAGCCCACTTATCAACATTTAAATAACTATAAATCTGTCCTGCTAATTCAGCTGGCCACTTAGGGTATAGAAGCATGCTATCCAATTCATTCTTCATTATTTGGTAAGCAGATTCTGGTGACACGAAGATGAGTCCCCAAAGTATCGAAATTGACACTCCAAGGGATGTTATCAAGGTGATGATCGCAGAAATTTCTGTTGGCGAGTTTTGATTTCTTTTCATTATGCATTCTCCCTAAACTGCGCTTTATTTTTAACCAAAATAGGCACTCGTCCTTTAATAACATGCCCTCCGGCAAAAATCCCAAAAAATTCACAATTCGGTAATGTCCCCAGTAAAGAACTTGCTACCAAATCGGTTTCTTCCTCTGTTATTCGTTCACTGATAGAAGCACCGTGAGCCACTAATTTGGAAGATGTAGAAACCCCATGTGACTTAGTAGTTATCTGAATCCTCGTTTTGGGGATTCGTTCCGTTAGGAACTTCTGTGTTTCCACATCGTTACATCTCAAGGCAACAAAGTTGTTTAAATTGGCGAGAATTCTAGATGCCTCTGCCTTATCCTTAGCTTTGGCCACAAAATCTGAAATTGTTTGTGATGCCAAACAAATCGAAAATTTTGCTCCTCTAGATTTGTTAAGCATTTGAGTAAAAGGTTCACAACTAAGCTCTGCAGCTTCATCAACAAAAAGCGCTACTGGAGAAGATGAAGTTTCAAAGTCATAACGTGCACCAGCTGTAGCTGCCAGATCCGATAACACCATTGAACCTATTGTTTTAGCCATACCGGAATCTGTTAGCGCATCTAATCCAACGTACAAGACAGAATGCTTATCAATGATTTTTCTTGTGTCATAGAAAATCAAATTTCCCTGAGACTCATCATCAATAGGCGATAATTTTTTCCTAAATCTCCTCGCGTCAACGTACTCAATAAAAGCCATGTGCTTTGGGTCGTTTTCTGAAACGATTCTTCATCCCTTTCGGCTAAAGCAATAATTCCATCCAACTCCGGCGAGGGAATGCCTTTAGAACGATAGAGGTTGATTAAATCCGTCAGCCTTTTTAGAGCTGTTTTACTTTCTGCAAAAGAATATTTCTCTTGGAATTTCTTATCACTTTGCGGCAAAACCGTTTCTAAAACTTTCAGCGCTAACTCCTGCCGGTTTGCAAAATAATGGTGTAAGAGCAGAAATGTTGGCTTTTTACCCAAAATCTTTATTCCGTCACAAATAGTTCTTAATGCTCCTCTACCCATGTCTATAAAGACTTGGCCATCTCCTCCCTGACCAGGCAAAGTATCAACAATTCTTGAAGCTACTTCATCTTCACGAGAATAATTAGCCAGCAAATTAATATTGATTGACTTATCTGGATGAGCAAGGTGGAAATAAAGGAAATCATTGCCTCTTCTAGCTTTATCACAGGCATATTTCATGGATTGAACTAATGCTTGATCCCCCTTAGGATCAAGAACAATTACAGTTTTCCCTTCCAATATGGCTTGTACAATCTGCAACTCTAAAAACCTTGACTTCCCGGCTCCTGTCGTTCCAAACACTGCCATGTGGCCTTCTAAGTCCTTACCTGAAATACATTGAACTTTCTCGTCTCCTAATGCATGTATCCAACGATAGCCCGGTTCTGAGGCCACTTGCTGATCTATTACCCTAAATACCTGCCAAACTTCAGAAGGTTTCGTAATAACCATTTTTAAATGATCCCGAATAAAAGAAACTTTCTTTGCATTCGCAAGACTTTGACGGTACTTCTTTCTCCATGAATCCTTGAAGAAATCTGCCACGTTCTGGCAATGTGCTTTATCCCAAATAAAACCCCAGCCTATTAATCGAGAATTGCCCCATGCCTGATACTTCTTGAAAGCAACCAACTCATCTAAAGTGAACCAGCGTCGGTAATTTCCAATCAATTTAGATTCAAATCGCAGCTTGTGAAAAGCACTTTTTGTTTTAAAAAGACCAATCGTTAGCAATGCCGCCCCCATCACTAATAAAGGAGCCGCAATTTGTGTTAAAACCAGCGCGCTTATCCCATACCCGGCAAATCCTAAAAAACACAAAATGGCCTGGAGCCCTTGAAAATTGGCGCCTAAATTCAAACTTAATTCATTTTGATTTTTCATATTCTTCAGCCTTTAAAACTAAGCGATGTTGGACTTGATCAAATTCAACGGAAGAAATGTCTCGATAAAGACGAAACATGATTTCTTGTACTTTTTCTCCAATTTGATGATTTCTTAAAAAACGCTCTACCTCCAATGAACTGCAAGTTCGACATCCTCCTTCAGAAATACTCAAGTTCTCTATGAAAAACCCGCCTCCTTCTTTTAATTGTGATTGGATAGTCAGCACGCATCTTTTCATTAGCTTTTTTACTTCATCAATTGCTAAAGGAGTGTCCAATACTTCGCAGAACTCGCGTTTATTTATTAAAACAATGTCCTCTTCGGTATCTAATGAAATCTTGCTTGGCGACTTTGTTGCTCTAAACTCAGATAAATCAAAATTGGATTTAGGAGCGATAAGACGGTCTTTCAGATTCTGTTGTTTGGTTTCATCTTCGTTAGGATCTTTCTTGTCAAAACCAAAGGCACTTACTTCTACAGGTTTAATGTCTTTAATTGAATCCAATATGAAAACAGCAAATGAACTTTTAATTTTGATTAGTGAACAAAATTGACCCAATGGTTTCGATAACTGGACAGTCCAAAACAGATCTTTCCCATTACTCGCCTCCAACAAACCCACTTCATTAAAAACTCGGCACAAGCCCTCTATCGAGGCTGGAACATATGAAGCTTGCAACTGGCAAGCTGCGTGATGTATATCTTGAGCAGTTTGAGAGTTCAGGGATAAGAATAAGCCCTGAGTCGTCATGAACAGTGGTGACTGAGAGGTATTAACTGTCCAACGCCCTGTATTCAATAAGGATTGTATGGCTGTAATTAATGGCAAAAGAAGAGGAGAGGAGCCCTGAGTAAACTGCGCTCCTAACGCTTTTCTTTTCTTGAAATCGTCTTCGATGGATATCGCCTCTGCTTTTTTTAGCAATGTTGCATATGGTCCCGTACCAAATAGAATGGCCTGATCAATTGCGTCAAAAACTTCAATTTTTCTAGTTTCTGCCAAATACCTTTCAAAAGCCTGAGGAATCAGCTTTAAATACATCAATCTCAAAGATCGTAATTCATGCTTCTTGTGCTCTCTATCCTTTTTCCAGATAACAAAAAATTGTTTAATTTTTTCTCTACTCACCCATGTATTCAAACTCTCCTTTAAGGGATTCCATAAATTTTCAGAGCTAGACATCACATCCATGTCAAAGATTTTCCCCATGTCATGACCCAAACCTAAAACAGCAGCGCCTAATATCCATGCTTGTTGACTGTGGTAACGACTTTCTGGATTTGTTTTCCCCTCAAATACCTGGTTTTGTGCCATAGAAACCAAATTTGATGCACATTGCAAAGAATGGTGAAAAAGACCTCCTGGTCCGGAGTGATGATGGAATTCGGAAGCAGGTAACACATTCACGTAAGAGATTAACCGGTTAATCAGTGGCATTAACAACACATCTAATTGACCATCTGATAACGGCATTTGACGTATCAATGTCTGCAATTCATCTGCGTAGCGCTTACAAAAGAAATCCACTGATCTAGGGGCAATAGGAATCCCACATATCTGAGGATAAGTTTCATTTGACAATGACAAATCTGAATGCCGGGGGATATTCCGACACAACAACTGATTGGTTTCAGTGACCTTAATGTTATTTGCTCTCTTTTGTCTAAGGCTGCCCAAAAATCGAAAGAACATACTGACTAAAACCCCCTATTTGAAACAATTTTTGACAATGCACAAACCTTCTTACTGAGACTGCTTGTTTCTTTAGATATCCGGCGTAAATACACCAACTTTGGCTCTATCAATGAAGCCGCTATGCGTGCCCATTCAGGCTCCTTAGCAAAGGTATTTTGGGGGACGGTGAGTGTTCTTTTATTAATGGCAATATGTTTAGACAGAAGAATCACCCTCATTTTTTCTTTGCTCTTAACATCTTTAGAGCAGACAAACGCTTCATAGGAGCGCTTTCTCTGAACTGGTTTAGACCTTTTCTTTGAATTCATAGGTCTAAAACACCTAATCGTTCTTTCCCAATAAAAACTTGGAGTCCCATAACGGGAATCTTTTCTCACTCGTGGCAACAACCAAGTTTCATCTGAAGAAAAACAATTTTTCCGGGCCATTTCATGGTATATGTCTGTACAAGCCAACCCAGAAACCAATAACACTTCACGAATGGCTGCAATTGATTTATTTAAATTTTTTATTTCGTTCTCGAGCTTCTCTTTCGTAATTTCAAACGTAATTTGACGACGAGAAACCGATTGTTCAAGTTCACTTAACTTTTCCCAGTCTAGTTCAGGCATGTGTCTCTCCCAAAAGATTATTCTTTGCGGAAAGTTCACTGTTCTCTCCGCAATATGTGAAAGGTTTGTCAGAGGCAAGTGTCATAAGAAAAGATTGATTTTTCTTCTCCAACCAAGAAAACCAAAAACCCTCAAAACCTTCGTAGTCTTTCGGACTCAGAGTTCTAACAGCCACTAAACAGGCCAAACAAAACACATTTACTAGATCATTAGGAGAGTACGAAGTACCTAGAGACCTAATTGTTACGGCCTGACAGACACGATTTAATAACCACAGTTTTTCTTTTATAGGTAGAACTCCAGGCTTTTTTGCTCTTTCGACATTTCGAAGCAATCTGCGGGACAGGTTTAGTGCTGTTCGCTCTTCATACCCCAAATATTTGAAAAAGCGCTTTAAGGCCGGTGGACTGACTCTTGATTCTCGACAGAGCGGAATAAAACTGTTGAATTCCTCTTCTTTGTTAAGAACTATCTTTCTGTCTGAATATTTAACCTTTTTAGGTTGAAATACCTTCATCAAGAATAATTTCCTGTAATTACGCCTTCCAGGTCCGATCGCATCAATGGAATCAATTAAGGCCATTTGCACCGGGTCTCTACAATCCCCATACTGTTTGTAATCAGAACCAATAAAGCCGAACTCCACCTCAAAATGACGTAAAAAAATCTCTATTGTTAGCTCATTGATATTTATCTTCTCGATCTTTCTGGCTGTTTCAAGATCAACTCCTGCACAAACGGAAGCGATTTCTGGAGATTGCTTCGATACAAGAATCAAAAAATTTAAATATTCTCGACAAAATTGCAACCAAACAGAATCTGTGGTTGAGGGGATAGAATCAATCAATTTTGAAGATGAACTCCAAGAAAGCGCGCCTAACAACGAAAAAATTCCCGCATTCTTTGCCAATTCGGAAAGCGGATTCACCTTTCTGATATAGAAAGGACAAATTCCCATTAAAACAGGCTCAAAGTTAAGCTCTCTCCTCTCTCTCAATATCTTCAGAATCAAAGCATCAACCGGTCCATTTTTGTATGATCGGCAGGGTTCGCTTTTACATAGCAACTGCCATAATCTCTTTTCTGCATCTGAAGCCTTCCTGAAACTTTCTCTAATTTGATCCAAAGTTAGCACTGAACTTTTCATTCCCAACCTCTCACTTCGAATACCCGATAATGTGACTTTTTGACAGCTTCAAGCCTCAAATCTTTCACTGGAAATGTTGATAAGTCTTTTAGAGCCCAACCTAAAGAGCCTTTATTAACAACCCCTCTTTGGATAAATCCAAGATCGCCTAAGCAATTCAGCACTGAATCAAACTTATCGGTAACGATTGTTTTAACAGTAAAAATCTGATCGCCATAACAAACTCTTAATGATTTCAAAAGGGCGTAACGATTAGCTGTTAAAGGATCATCTTCATTGAGTTGCTCAAATATTCTTTTTGCTGGATCAGGCAGTCCAAGCCATATCAAAGGTTTTCGACACCTCAAACTCCACTCTTCGTACCCAGACAGAGGTGGACATGAAATCATTTCTCCGGACTGAAGGTATGCCGCTGTAATTCTTAGTGCATTCATTATTAAACGGGCCCTGTTCTCAGCAACGAAATCCAGGAGATTGGCATTAGAAAATGAACGCTGCTCAGGGTGAGCATTTCTTGCAACTAATTGCAAGGGAAGAACTCTTCGTAACAAATCACCTTCAGGGTGTACAAAATTGCCATTCGCCAAAAACAACACTCGACTAGAAACTTGCAAAATCGTTGAGCCTCCCAGCTTTCTTTGTTCAAAGAATGAACTACTTAAGCAGGTACAAAGTGAAGCGAAGGCAGGTATGTTTCCCACGATGTTGTCAAAGGTAATCACACCAGACGATGAACTTAGAGTTGCAATAAGAGTTTTGGCCATCTCTTCGTCAGTAGTTGGCAAGGTTTTTTCAGCTACGGGATTTTTTGTCACTAATTTGGCATAAAGGCCACATAGAGTACTTTTCCCACAACCAGGGGCATTGGCTTGAACTAGGGTCATTGGTGCCGCCACTAGCACTGCTCTATTTACAGCTTTTAAAATTCCTTCTAAACTGGCAGATTCATCTACAGGCTCGTAGCAAGGAAACTCGGCTAAAAGTCTTTTCAAATCGTTTAGTGCCTGCTCGGCATCTGATTTTGTTAATTTCGTACTCCATTCATATGGCTGAAATTCTTTTGGATCAAAGCAAGCAATGATTTTCGTTTTTGAATCGTAACCAGGGGTCATGCACAGAGAACCATCTTGCCGGACAAAGGGCATACAACATATGGCCCAAACCTCTGGTACAGCTGGATGAAAACTACTTTCTAAAATTGTGCTAACTACTTTCTTAGGCGGATCTGTCGGAACATTGCATTTCGAACGGGCGTCGTACTTTATCCATTGACACTGTCGACTTAAGATGGTGGTCACATCTGCAGCCTCAAGAGGGGCCATTCTTCCACTCTTCATATCGACCGAATAAAGTGTTTTCCCACAGCAAAAAACTCGCCTGGTTGACGAGATAACATCTTCGGCTGCTTCCACGAGTTCATGAATCGGTAATTCACTAATACAAATCTGAAATGCGTAACGCGCCTGATAACGCTTCATCCCCAGTTCGGCTAAAAACTTTTCAAATGAACTGTGGCACTTCGGACATTGAAAGGTTCCGTACCAATTATTCGATTCTGATGGCTTCTCGTATGTTGTTCGTCCATCCTCATTGCCACAAATAGGGCAAATAAGATGCACCTGATGTTCTTTTTCTGAAAGAATTTTCTTGAGGTTTTTTAGTTTTAAAACAACCGGAGAAATTTTTGGTTTGTGATAAAACCACTCATAAGGATTGCTCATGATGCGTTCTCCTTTTTTACCGAAGCCTTTGGCTTACGAGAACTCATCAGTAGGGAGACCTGTTTTCTTATTTGCTCTTTACTTTCACCTTGCTGATAGTAACGAAAGAGCTTCTTCACCTCATGTTCTGGCCACACGGCGCAGCCACCGATTTTTATTTGTTTTGTGAATAAACCATCCGCAATATATTTGTAGAGACTACTGCGGCTAACTCCCAAATACTTTAAAACAGTCGGCAATCTTAAAAAATACATAAATTGGCCTCTTTTGATCATGTGAAAAAATTCCAAGACGAGAGTCTTAATTCGTCTTTGTTCTTTTCATGATCTCAAAAGAGGAGTCTTTGTTTTTCCAATTGGACGATTTTTCTTCCAATTGGAAAAAATATTTTTGGATTAAGCTATTTAATCAACCCAATCTCTTTAATACTTATGGGTATTACTATGCCTTTTTGGGTTTTAGAGGATTTTGTTTTAGGAAAAAGAAAATTGTCAGTACCCAGTTACTGGGATTTATTAAGTTTAGGGACGGTGATCTTAAACACTGGGGCAGTCCCAATCGCCGCCAAATTCCACACCGTAACATCAGTATCAACTTTGTAGTGATAGCGCCTTTATTAGTCAATGGTACTCGTTGTACTCAAATACCGGTCAATGATGAGAAATTCAATCACTAAATCATTATTAAACAAAATTGCAAAGGTAATCCGAAAACTCGTCCGTAAATTTATTAGTAAAAACCTATTCTCCGACGTTGAAAATTACCTTTTTTATCCTTAAATTCCTTAGAAAAAGTCTTATATTTTTCTAGAGTTTCTTTACTGAGGCTGGGCTGTGAATTTTTTATGACATCTTCTATATCTTTTTGTTCAATCCTTTTAGTGTGATTACGAAAAACCATTCTTGCAGCTTTATCAACTAATAATTTGATATCCGCAGAAATGTAATTCTCGGTCAGCTCAGCTAATTTATTAAAGTCAATACTTGAAGCAGTTTCACGATTCCTTAAAGAAAGTTGAAATATCTTGGCTCTTGTTTCTATATCAGGTGGGGCTATGTAGTAGTGATATTCCAAACGACCGGCTCTCATTGCAGCTTCGTCCAACATATCAGGTTTATTTGTTGCACCAATAACGATCACTCCATCACGTCCGCAGTTATTAAATTGCGCAAGTAATTCATTAACCTCTCCAGACTCGCTAACATTGGTATGTTTATTTCTATCCATCAAAATTGCATCAATCTCATCAAAAAATAGAATAGTTGGAGCTTTTTGACGAGCTAATTTAAATAATTCTGCAATTTTCCCTTGTCCTCCATGAATATAGGGTGAAGCAATGTCAGAACACTTGACGTACATATAATTACATCCGACTTCCTGAGCGAACTTTTCGGCAAAAAATGTTTTTCCACACCCTGGAGGGCCGTAAAAAAGTAAGCCATTCGGCAAGGTTAGACCTAATTTTTTAGCTTCTTCTGGATGCTGCAGTACCTCAATAACATCGGTATAAAGTTCAGCTTTTAGCTCTTCCATTCCAGCAACATCTGCAAATCCACCTTTATTCTTCTTGATGTTGTTAGATTGTCGCTCAGATTCGTTAACTTTAGAATCAGAAACTGTCAGATTGATAATTGCGTTAAGCATTTCTTGAGCATCTTTATAACGCTCTTCAAGATTATTGGATAATGCCGCATATATAACTTTTAATAATCCTGAATTAATCCCAGACTTTTGACTTTTTGGAAGATACAGTTCCTCCAAAAAACTTTCTTTGTGAAGATTTACGTCTTTAGATGCTGTTCCCAGTTTGAAAAATGGCGGTAAATGAAAAACAAGGGTGTATAAAATCGCGCCGGCTGAATATACGTCTGTTTGCAAAGAATTTTGTCCTAAATTATTCTCTGGCGCACAAAAAGCAGCGTTTTCTGTATTTTTAATTGAATGGTGCTCATTGATGTAACAAGCATCCGATAAATCAATTATCTTTGGAATATGAGGAATTGTTGATAGATCCATGATAATGCTAGCTGGACTAAGATTATTTAGAACTACCGGCTTAGAGAGATTTTGCAAGTAAACTAGCCCATTCAAGATCTCTTGGATTATCCTCCTGGCCTCGTTATCACAAATATCATTCTGGATAATATATTTATTTAAGTCGACTCCTGAAATAAAAGGATAAACCAAAACTTCGTATTTTTTACCCTTATCGATAAAACCAAAAGAATCAGCACATGATGAAATATTAGGGTGCTTGACCTTGCTTAAAATTTCCTTTTCTAAAGTCAAAGAATTTTTTGATACTTTAAGAAAACAATTTAGTCCTGCCTCATCTTTTGCTCTATAAAAATCGTAAGTAAGTCCTTTTCTTAGTAAAAAAGAAACTGTATAGGCGCCGATTCGTGTCCCTTTGGCAAACATAATTTAATCCAAACCAGCAATTTTGAATTTACTGCTGGTTTCTCCTTTTTAGAACTTAATTTTTTCCGAATAGGGTTCGTTGAGAAGATCCAAAAAACCAATAACCGTCAAATGTAATTCTCTCACAGACCCATTTGTATTGATTAAATAAAGAGCCCTGTCTACCAAAGTCCTTGCTTGACTTGAGTCTTTCCAATTATGTTGCTCAAAAGTTGAATGGTAATACCGCGCACAACTTGCTAACTGGAAGACCAAAGTTACATCAGTAAAGGTTAAAACGATGCGTCTTAATGTTGCTCTACCCAAAACAACATCTTGATTTTTAAGTACCTTGTCAACCTGTTCTTTTACCTCAGAAACCTCAGAGTCCCACTTATGGCCCAATTCTTTGTTTGCTTTTTCTAGCCTTTCAAACTCTTTTTCGATTTGGCTTCGCAAAGTAAGCCAACCATTATTAAGTTCGCATTTTTCTAATAGCAAGAATACTCGACGTAAATCTGCCAATAAGTGCATACGCCCGTCTTGAGAAGAAAGCTCACCATCATATCGGTTCTCGAGCTCTGAAAACAGTTTCTCTGCTTCTTTAACCTCTAAATTTTCTCTCAATTCATTTTCTTTCAATTGCTCTAATTTTTCATCTGCTTGAGCAAAACGTTGATTAATTTCCTCTATGGATACACTAGATCGTTGTTGAACGTCAACAGTTTTACTTATAGTTTCACCCAAAGCAGGGAAATTAACTTCAAGAACCATCATCTGAGAAGCATCAACTTTAATCGTGACATCAACTTCTGACTGCGCTGGAATAAACGTTGTAAGGTCATCACCAGTAATGACAGCGTCAAAGACATGGTCGTTATAGATTGCACTTGTCCCCTCCGCATCATGTTCCCCTTGATAAATAGGAATAATTAAATGATCTTCCGCAATTCCAGGGCGTAATTGTTTAGGAGTATGCAACCCATTCTTAACTCCCACAGCTGGGAGTGATTGATTTTTTTCTAATCCTTTTAATGGTACAAAGACATCTTTCATCAAAATATCATCATGTACTTCAACACCTATGTGGTAAGGTAACACTGCATTCCCTACAACAAAACCCTGCATGATATTAATTTCTTTAGGGAAACAAGGCAGTACCTGTCCCATTTCATCAAAGGCACAGACTTTAAAAGAATTCGCTCGTCTTGGTAGTAATTGACACTCTAATACATCTCCATTTCTATCAATCTCTACTTTCCCTGTAGACCAGGCCTGATCTGAACGTGTAAGCTCTACAAAAACTTTCGTTGGGATAGTTCCTTTGCATTCATCTGGTAATAATTTAATAGCTACAAACTCAGTATTTTCTACTGAATTTGAAGGATAACTGACATCGAAAACAATGGAACCTTGCGCAATCTCTTCAACTACTTCACTATCGGTACTGGAAGCAAACAAAGTGGCACCTACAGCAACTGCCGTCATTGGATCGATGCTAGTATCAACATTTGGCGTAATCTGAGAACGTAACATTTCCCTGAGAACAGGGGAATAAGTGGGACCACCAACCAATATCAAAGTGTCTAAATCATCTCCCGATAAATGATTACGCGTTAACAGATTCTTTGTAATGTCAATTGCTTTTTGGAAAATGGGTTCAACAACTTTTCTTAGTTGCTCTTGCGTGATAACCATATCCAATTCAATCTCTTCACCATCGTCATCCTCACCAAATTCGTCTAACTGTGAAGTAATATCTGTTTTGCACTTAAAGGACAATTGGTTTTTTGCCTGCTCTGCATAAAATTTCATTGCTTCCCGCAAGATACCTTTTTTCTCATCATCAGATAGAACTTCGTCAAGGGAGTAGTTCTGAGTCAGATGAGGAATAATAATTTGGTCAACAATTGCGTAATCTAGATTTTTCCCACCTAAATAGTTATCCCCTTCCGTATCCATGACTTGCATGACACCATCTTCTACTTTAACCAAAGCAGCGTCAAACGTGCCACCGCCAAAATCAAAAACTAGCCATTTACCTTCTTTACTTTGATTAGACAAACCATAGGCCATAGAGGCTGCAATCGGTTCTTGGAGTAACTCGCTGTGTTCAATTCCTGCTAATAGAGCTGCGCGCTTAGTTGCAGCAATTTGATCAGTCTTAAATTTCGCAGGCACTGTTATTACAGCGGCTTTAACAGCATCATCACTGATAAGTGATTTCAATGTTTTTAAAACTTCTGCAGACAATTCTTCCGAAGAAAAACTTCGATTCATATTCGAGCTGAAATATGAAGTGTCTAACCCCATTGTCCTTTTGAATTCAATAAAAACATTTTCCCTACTCTTTTCCCATCTCTTCATTGCTCGAGATTTATCCGATCTCAAATCGTTATAAGCCCCATCTCCCACTTTGATAATTTGTTTTTTGGTAAACGAAACACAAGAAGGTAATGTATCCTTCAAAGTATCCGTTTTTCTAATAACCGGTTCTCCGTTTTCCATTCGACAAATGGAGGAATTTGTTGTACCTAAATCGATACCGTAACGCATTTTAATTGTTGCCATGTCTTTTCCTTTTTATATATTTTGGCTAACAGTGATTTGAGCAGCTTGAATCATTACTCCCTTGTAGTTGATTTGCGGCTTAATGACACTTGTAATAATCTGTTCACCCTTTGATAAATCCTCATCTTCAACGAAAGTAGCAATAACTTTCATACCTTCGTTATAGGGCTGCCCCAACATTTCTACGAGCTCATATCCATTAGCCCGTAAATTATCTTTCATTTGTTTGATGGAACGAATTAACTGTTTATAACCCCTAACTGATTTGTCCATTTTTGACAAAGTCATTTCAGCAAAAGTTATTCGATCCGCTAAAGCTTTTATCAAAGTATGATCCGGTTCACTACTTTGTTTAAACTCTGAGTAGGCATTAATTGTTTCTATACTCTGTGCGATTTGCTTAGCTTCATCATTTAATTTGTCGAGGATATCTGTCTGGAGTTCTTCCATCTTTACTTTTAGTACATTTACTTTCTCGGAATTTCCCTTGACCGTCCGCCTTAACCAAAGCAAACATAATAGGCCAAAGATAGCCACCCCAATCACTGATAAACATAGAATTTGAATATGCAATGTCGTTGATTGAATTAGTTCTTTATTTTGATCTTTTGTAGACTGCTGTGCATTTTGGAACTGATTCAATTTCATTTCTAGAATTGCAATCTCATTTTTAACATTTTTATTTTCCAAAACTACCTGCTCTAGTTTTTGTTCTTCCTGCAACCTGCTCTGTTTGATTTTCTCTAACTCCTTATTTTGTCTTTGTAGTTGAGAATTAATCTGAAGATCAGCTTTATTAGCTTGACTGATTGACTGTCGGAGCTGATTCTTTAGGAGACTATTATCTTTCTCAACAGCCTCTATTTTTTTATTTATTTCTGCCAGCTCTGCCGTGTCAGCCAATCCAAAGAAATCAGAAATAGGACCTGCGGCGGCGGGATAGGCAACTACCAATAGCGAAAGAAATATACTAAAGAAAAAAGCTTGCATAACTGCATATATCCTTATTAACTGTTCAGAAGGAATAAAACAACCAAACCTGCCAAAATCCAAATAAGGCAACCAGAAGATTGTTTTTTCTCGGTTTGTATCTTGGCGTTACGAATTTGGGCAACTTCAGCCTTAATCGTGCTTAGATTTTTATCTAATAAATTTCTTACTTTTTCCGAACTAGGCAAAGGTTTTAGTCTTTGTAATAAATTGACCGCCTGATTAAAGATTGCTTCGCAATTACCATACAAAATTTTGTCACGTGTCATCCCATTTTGTAGATTATTAAGTGCCGTAACAACAATCCCCATTACAACGTGGACAACTGATGAAGAGGTGAGTAGATAGACTTTGTTTTGTGCTCCAACTTTTTCTTGTATTTGATCCAAATACGGCAGAACCACAGAAAACAGCTTTTCAGCAACATTTATGTCTGGAGAGCAAGCTGAGGCTTTATCAAGCTCCTTTTTAATGGCATCTAACTGAGGTTTTATGCAAAGTATTTCTTCTAATTGTGTTACCGCCTCTATAGTTGAAGACAACTGTTCTTTTACAACATTAGAAATCGAAATTGACTGAGCATATTCAAGTAATTGTTTTATTAGAGGAATATTTACTGAGTGATCTATTTCGTTGCTGGCGCAATTAATTAATCTACCAATTGTTTCTGCAACCTCGTCACAAACCACCTGTCGATAGCCTTCAGAAATTTCAAAATAACTTTGGAGTGTTTCTATCGAGTGTTGAACCGCGCTTTTAAATCGAAGTGCCTCATTAACATATTCTTTAGAGGAGTTTGCTGCAGAGATTATTTTGTCACTTCTTTCTATCTCATTTTTTACAACTACTTGAATCTTTTTCCCTAACTTGTCTTTGACTATTGAACGCTCATTATTTAAAACCTCTTTACTTTGTGAATACACTTCCACCAACTGTGTTAACCCTATTTCCTCCTCGAATATATCCGTCAACATTTTCACAACGTCATCAGTAGAACATACCTGATCTTCCCCAGAAACAGTCACTACAAAATCCGACCATTTACTTGGATTATGTAAAATCGAAAAAATCCTATTAACAGTTTCAACCAGATCACTATCAATTAAACTGATAACTGCTAAATTTATATCTGAAACAAAAGAATCTCTTTTTTGAAAAATTTCTTTTGATTTCAATAAATTGCCATTTAGCAAATGATTTATAGCAATTGTGTCAAAACTATCTTTTTGAATCAGCCAAAATAATGCATAAGCCAATTGTCCTTCTGGGAAATTGATTTTAGATTCAGCTTCTACTACTAACTCTTTAGTACGATGCAAATCGCCCAAAACTGAATTCAAATCTGTTGGAAAACTAATGTTTTTACCTACTTTAAGGAATGCGCTAATTCTATTCTTATTAGATATACGTTCCTTCAATGAAGAGCTGCCATAAACTCCTAAAATACGATAGGGATTATTAGCTAAGAGAGATGTTGTAGACATGACAAAAGCCTTACTTATTATTAACTAAAAGTCATTTCAAATGGCTTCAGGTCATTTTAACAAGATTAGGTATCCCGAGTACCTTAAATTTCAACCCTCTGCTAATCTCGTTTAAGCGATAAATTTATGATGGATAAGATGATGGATAAAATAAAATGTCTCGCTTGCAAAGCCTAATTTTATTGATTCCTTTAACTCTTGCCCCCCCCCAATTGAATGTCTCAGTAGTCCGATGGCTTCTGAGATTTTTTGTATCCTGCTTCTAAAAAGTTCTATTTATCCTCTTGTCCCCCCACTAGCTCAAGACCCTCTGGATATTTTTGTTTGGAAGGAATCACTCCGCGCACACCGCCTTTGGGATTTTCAACGTCCCCCTGATAGCGAGGAATCAAGTGCATGTGCACGTGAAAAACCGATTGGCCCGCCGCGGCATTGACATTGACGCCAATGTTAAAGCCATCCGGATGATAGCGTTCGTTTACTTTTGCTTGGACTTCTTTAAGCAAGACCTGCATAGCGGTGCATTCCTCGATAGTTAAATCAAAATAGTTTGCAACGTGACGTCTCGGAATAATCAAAGCATGCCCTGGATTTACAGGGAAGCTGTCATAAAAAGCAATGGCTAATTCATTTTCGGCAATAATCTTGTTCTGACTGAGATTGCAAAAAATGCATTGAACATTTTTCATAATAAAGACCTCTTTTTTAGTCAATTTCCCTTAACTTTCACCAATCATAATCCATGTGAATACTAATCCAGCTTATTAACCAAACAACTTGGACTCATATAGGTAGCCTGTGAGTGCCTCATGCTATGTGGTTAAAACTTCTTGATTGTTTAACAAAAGCAATATTCCTCACTGAAAAATAGCTTTGAAGTTTTCTTTTTTGATTTTGTCAATTCCCCTGCAAAAAAAAGGTGCCTGACACAACCACCAGGCACCTGAGAACTTACTAATTAAATCCCAATTATTATGCGTTCAATGCTTCAAGACGTTTGATTGCCATATTGGCCACAGCGCTCACCGCCAACGGAAGGACTTCATCATTGAAGTCAAAATTAGGATTGTGGAGGCTAACCGTGTGATTCTCGTCTTTAATGCCCACACGAATGATGCAACCGGGCACACGCTGCAGGTACTCGCTGAAATCCTCCGAACTCATGAACGGATCGATCACTTTGACATGATCCTCACCCAAAAGTTCAGCCGTCACCTTCAACGCCGCTTCGGTTTGAGCCGGCGTATTGATGACAGAACCGCATTCATGAACGTACTTTAATTCAGCCTCGCAACCGTTGGCCTGAGCAATCGCCGGCACCATAGTCTTGACGGTCTCTTCAATTTGCACTCGAGTTTCCGGTAAGAACGTACGAATTGTTCCGCTAAATGTGCAGAACGCCGGCACAACATTGACCGCTTCATAGCGGCCCGCGTTGATCGAGCAAATTGATAAGACTGCTGTGTCAATCGGATTAACCTTACGCGAAACAATTGTCTGCAGCGCGTTAATAATTTGAGCCGCCACCGGAATCGGGTCCACGCCTAAATGAGGACGACCGCCGTGGGTTCCCTTGCCATTAACCTTAACGTAGAGGCTATCGGAAGCCGCTTGAAGCGGACCCGGTTTGAACCCGATTACTCCCTTGGGCAACATGGGTTCTGTATGACCGCCGTAAATTTCTTCGATGCCGTATTTCTCTAACAATCCGGCTTCAATTAAAGCGCGAGCGCCGCCGCTGATTTCCTCAGCAGGTTGGAAAACCAGCACCACCTTGCCTGGGAAATCACGATGGGAGGCCAGATAACGAGCGACACCCAAAAGCCAAGTTGTGTGACCGTCATGTCCACAAGCATGGGCGTAACCTTCGTTTTGACTTTGCCACTCTTTTCCACAATGGTCATTCATTGGCAGACAGTCCATATCGGCACGCACACCCACCGTGTGACCGGGACGATCGCCCTCGACAACAGCCACCACTGCGCCCTTTACCAAGTCAGTGTTGATATCGGAAATTCCCCATTGGCGTAAATGCTCGCAAATAACACCAACGGTGCGTTGAGTATTAAAACCATATTCAGGGTGACTATGCAAATCGTGACGAATTGCCGCCAATTCGTCAGCCCAATCCGCCACACCGGGCAACAAACGGTCTGCTAATAAAATCGCCATATTCCTCTCCTAAAAAACACCGACACCGTTAAAGGTGACGGCAAAAAACAAAACGTATGCGCTCGGATAAGCTTTTTTCTCTTTTCCTACTCGCATCTCCTTACTGTAACACTAACCGAGTTGTATTCACTAAGCAAAACCATTCAGAAACGTTAAGATTTCTTTCGCCGTATAATTGCGCAATCTCTTTTTCCTCAACGAGATAGCGATGTATTTTCGTTTTCTCTGTCGGACTTGTGAGCACTTGTAACCTAACCATTTAGTAAAGGAGAAGGTGGCTTTCCTCCCCCACCTCAACAGACCATGAAAGCACTCAAAGAGCGCATCATTAAAGATGGCAAATGCCTGGACGGCGGAATTCTTAAAGTTGATAACTTTATTAACCATCAGATGGACCCCATACTAATGAAGTCCATGGCCGTTGAATTCGTCCGTCGCTTCGCCGGCACTGACATCAATAAGATTCTCACAATTGAGGCGAGCGGCATCGCACCGGCCATTATGGTGGGTTACCTCTTGGAGTTACCTGTTGTGTTTGCCAAGAAAAAAGTCCCCAGCACGATGGATAATATGCTAGCCACCAAGGTGTTCTCCTTTACCAAAAACCGCACTTACGATGTTTGCGTCAGTAAGGATTATTTACGTCCAGGAGACAAAGTGCTCTTTATCGACGATTTTCTCGCAAACGGCAATGCCGCCAAAGGCATTCTCGATTTGGTTAATCAAGCCGGAGCCGAATTGGTCGGCATGGGTTTCTTGATTGAAAAAGGCTTCCAAGCGGGCGGAAATGAACTCCGCAAGATGGGCATTCATGTTGAATCCCTTGCGATCATTGACAGTCTCGACAACAATGTGATCACTCTTCGCTAAAGGATAAAAAGTGGCCGAATTAAATCTTGAGGAACACATTAATCCAGCCAAATCCTCCGAATTGATCTACGGACTTGAGGATCGACCTCCGCTTAAGGAAACTCTTTTTGCCGCACTGCAGCACATGCTGGCTATTTTTGTAGCCATTGTCACACCTCCGCTGATTATCGCCGGCGCCCTACAGCTTGATCTCGAAACCACCGGCTATCTAGTCTCCATGTCACTCATGGTCTCCGGTGTGGCCACTTTTATTCAGTGCCGCACTGTGGGCCCCATCGGATGTGGTCTTTTGTGCATTCAGGGAACAAGCTTTTCCTTTATCGGCCCCATCATTTCCGCCGGCCTGACCGGAGGACTTTCGGCAATTTTTGGAGCAACGATCGTCGCCTCCACCGTGGAAATGTTTGTCAGCCGGATTTTAAAGTACACACGACGTGTGATTACTCCTTTGGTATCCGGCATTGTGGTCACGCTTATCGGCATGAGCCTTATCAAGGTGGGCATTATTGCCTGCGGAGGAGGATACGGAGCAAAAGCCGCAGGCACCTTCGGCAGTTTCCAAAATTTAGGCATTGCCGCTCTAGTCCTCTTTTCCATCATTTTCTTTAACCGAAGCTCCAATCGCTATCTACGCATGAGCTCCATCGTGATCGGCCTTGCCATCGGATATGCCGTCTCATGGTTTTTCGGCATGGTGGACTTCTCTTCGGTTAAAAGCTATAGCGGCTTCAACATCCCTATACCTTTTAAGTATGGCGTTTCTTTTGACTGGGGCGCCATCATTGGTTTGGCTCTCGTGTATCTCATCACGGCCATCGAAGCTTATGGCGATGTCACCGCCAACTCCATGATTTCCGGTCAACCGTTCCGAGGCGATCAATTCATGAAGCGTGCGCAAGGCGGTATCCTGGCTGATGGATTCAACTCCATGATCGCCGGCATGCTTAATTCCTTCCCCAATTCCATTTTTGCTCAAAATAACGGCATGATTCAATTGACCGGTGTGGCGAGCCGCTATGTCGGCTATTTCATTGCCGGCTTTCTGGTTCTGTTGGGGCTTTTCCCCGCCATCGGACTTGTTTTCTCGCTCATGCCGGATCCGGTTCTGGGCGGCGCCACGCTCTTGATGTTCGGCACCGTTGCTGCCGCGGGCATGCGCATCATCGCCAGCCAGCGTATCGACCGAAAAGCCATTTTGGTGATCGCTCTAAGCTTTTCGTTCGGTCTGAGTGTCGAGCTTGTTCCTGAAATCCTCAGCCAATTCCCTGAGACACTGAAAAATATTTTTGCCTCAGGAATCACTACGGGCGGCCTTACCGCTATCGTGGCCAATACACTCATTCACATTGAGGAATATGAGGACAATAAGGAAGAATAACTTAAAAATACAATTAACCAAACTGATGTGATCTTTCCTAAGAACTCCCGGGATATTTGCCCGGGAGTTTTTTCTTTAACTTAAAGAGTTCTAGTTAAAACGAAACACACTGACAATCATTTCAATAGCGCTTAAGGTATTTCGCTTACTGCGCTCTCGTTAAAAGATCGTCTAAAACCGCTATACTTTCTTAATTCGCTTAATTAATTGTGATTGGATAGCACTATGCGTGAAACTTACTCTCCGCAAATCGTTGAAGCAGAGGTACAAGCCGCTTGGAAAAAAGCCGATGTGTACCATGCGCACGAACATGCTAAAGATAAGAACGGCAAAGAAAAACCAAAATTCTATGTTTTGTCCATGCTGCCTTACCCAAGTGGCAAGCTGCACATGGGCCACGTCCGTAACTACACATTAAATGACGTCATGTACCGCTACCTTCGCATGAAGGGCTACAACGTCATGACGCCGATGGGATGGGATGCTTTCGGTTTGCCCGCTGAAAACGCGGCTATTAACCATGGCATCGCGCCGGCAAAATGGACGTTTGACAATATTGCAGAGATGAAAAATCAAATGCAGCCTTTGGGACTCGCATTTGACTGGACCCGTGAAGTCGCCACTTGCACGCCTGAGTATTATCGCTGGAATCAATGGATGTTCTTGAAAATGTTGGAAAAGGGCATCTGTTACCGTAAAACCCAAATCGTGAACTGGGACCCGGTTGATAAAACCGTGTTGGCCAATGAGCAAGTTGTCGATGGCCGCGGCTGGCGCTCGGGCGCTGTAGTTGAAAAACGAGAAATCCCAGGCTACTACCTCGGAATCACTCAGTACGCCGATGAACTGCTTAAAGATTTGGATACTCTTAAAGGATGGCCCGAACAGGTTCGAAGCATGCAAGAGCACTGGATCGGCAAGTCTGTCGGTGTGAAGCTTGCGTTCCCCTACACAATTGACGGTAAAGAAGAAAAACTTCAAGTCTTTACCACACGCGCCGATACGCTTATGGGGGTCACTTTTGTGGCAGTGGCGGCGGAACATCCCCTTGCCAAGCGACTTGCCCAAGATAACCCTCAGGTTGACGCCTTTATCAAAGAGTGCGCCAAAGGCGGCGTCAGTGAAGCCGATCTCGCCACACGAGAAAAAGAAGGTGTGCCGACGGGCTTTTGCGTTAAACACCCGCTCACCGGTGAAGATGTTCCGGTTTGGGTCGGCAATTACGTATTGATGAGTTACGGCGAGGGCGCTGTCATGGGTGTGCCTGCCCACGATGAACGTGATTTCGCCTTTGCTAAAAAATATGGTCTGCCGATCAAACAAGTGGTTGGCATGTCAGGCAAAACTTACTCAACCGACGCTTGGCAGGAATGGTATGCCGATAAATCCGACGCTACGCAATTAGTCAATTCCGGTGAATTTGATGGTTTGACCGTGCATCAGGGAATCGACAAAATCGCCGATGCGCTTGCCGCTAAAGGCCTCGGAGAAAAGCAAACTCAATTCCGCATTCGCGACTGGGGTATCAGCCGTCAACGCTATTGGGGTACGCCGATTCCTATTATCAACTGCCCGCACTGCGGTCCCGTGCCTGTCCCCGAAAAGGATCTTCCGGTCGTATTACCGACAGATTTGGTTCCGGACGGTTCCGGTAATCCTTTGAATAAGTGTGAATCGTTCCTCAAGTGCAAGTGCCCGATCTGCGGCGCCGATGCCACCCGCGAAACCGACACTATGGACACGTTCGTGGATTCTTCGTGGTACTTCATGCGTTATTGCTCACACGACTGCGATACAGCCATGGTCGATGAGCGCAACGACTACTGGGCTCCGGTGGATCAATACATCGGCGGTATCGAACACGCGGTGTTGCACTTGCTGTACGCTCGTTTCTGGACAAAAGTAATGCGTGATCTTGGACTGGTGAAGTTCGATGAACCGTTCACCAGACTGTTTACGCAAGGTATGCTCACCGCAGAGTGCTACTACCGTGAAATGCCCGACGGGAAAAAGCGGTGGTATTACCCAGACGAAATAGAAATTTTCTACGATGAAAAAGCCCGTCCGGTGCGGGCTATCGCCAAAGATGACGGAGAGCCCGTCACTATGGGCGGCGTAGAAAAGATGAGTAAATCGAAAAACAACGTCGTTGAACCGAAAACCATCATTGACAAATTCGGTGCGGACACCGCCCGCAGCTTCGTGATGTTTGCCGGTCCACCTGATCAGTCTGCCGCTTGGAGCAACTCCGGTGCCGAGGGTACCTACCGTTTCCTTCGCAGACTTTGGAACTGGTGTTACAAGAACAAGGATGCCATCGCCCGAGCTTCGGGTGTTGATGTGTCTGCCCTGAACGCGGCCCAAAAGAATTTGCGTCGCGATATTCACACGTCGCTTAAGCAAGCAACCGCTGACATTGACCGCATGCAGTACAACACTGTGGTATCGGCCACAATGAAGATGCTCAATTCGCTCGAAGCCGCAAAACTTGAAACGGAAGCCTCTAGCGATGCTGTGCTTAAAGAATGCGCCGGCATTTTGGTCCGCACGCTCTATCCGATTGCCCCGCACATTACCACGCAGTTATGGCAAGACTTGGGCTTTGAGACTGAAATGGGCGCCATTCTTGATGCTCCCTGGCCTGAAGTGGATGAAAAAGCTTTGGTTGCCGATGACATGACGCTTGTTGTTCAAGTCAACGGTAAACTGCGCGGCTCTGTGACGGTCTCGGCGCAAGCGTCCAAAGAAGAAATTGAGAAGGCCGCTCTTGAAAACGAGAATGTGAAAAAATTCACTGATGGTAAAACAATTCGCAAGATTATTGTCGTGCCTAAGAAACTCGTTAATATCGTGGCCGCTTAATTATAGGATTTAAGCGAAAACCCACTGTCCCGAAACCGCCAAGGTTTCGGGACTTTTTTGCCCTATAATGAGCCTATTGTTCTCAGTATTTCTGATTGGAATTTAATTATGGCATTGGCCCGACGCTCATTTCTTTTTTCTGCGATCGCCTTCTCCATGATGGCAAGTGGTTGCGGCTTTCATCTGCGCGGACACACGACGCTGCCTTTTGAGACACTTTACGTCGATATGCCCGTCAATGACAAAATCGCAGCCAATATCAGACGTTTGATTGCCTCATCAACCAATGTGACAATCGTTCCTCAAGCCGCTCAAGCCGATGCCATTTTGGAACTGGTCTCTTCCGGACGACACCGCGACGTGGTTTCTGTGAACATGCAAGGCGAAGAGCGTGACTATGAGCTCACTCTTAATATGACGTTCCGTTTGGTTGACCCTGACGGCAATGAATATTTCCCGCCCACAACTTTCACTGCCTCGCGCACGATGTATTACAACGACGATGAATACCTGTCCAGAGGCGCACAGGAAGAGATTCTTTATTCCGAAATGCAGCAAAACCTGATCAACCGCTTGCTCGCTCGCTTGTCTTCAGTCGAACCGATTGTTAAGGATGAATATTAGAAGTGAAGAGTTAGAACGCGTGCTTGAGCAAGAAAAAGCTCAAGGCGCGTTGTCACCCCTTTGGGTGATCCTTGGCGAAGAACCTCTCTTGGCGCTCGAAGCCGGTGACGCGTTGCGAAGCGCTGCGAAAGAGCTTGGCTACTCCGAGCGTGTAGTACTCGCATTAAGTTCAGTGAGTGACTGGTCGCCTTTGATTGACGCGGCGACTTCCGTTTCACTTTTTGATGACAAAAAAATCATTGAGTTGCGTTTTCTATCTTCAGGCCCCGGTCTCAAAGGGTCTAAAGTACTCTCTCAATTTGCCGAGCTTGTCCCGCAAATTGATTCCACCGTGACGGTGATTCATCTAACGCAAGCAGACTACTCGACTCAAAAAACCAGCTGGTTTAAGGCGCTGGCGGCATCCGGCAACGTAATCTCCTGTCAGCCAATTGCCCGCTCTCAGTATCCCAATTGGATTCGTGAGCGCCTGCGTCGCCAGGGACAAAGCATGCAGGATCAAGCGTTGACTTTCTTCGCTGAACAAACCGAAGGCAATCTTATGGCTGCCAAACAAGAGCTTATGAAACTTGAGCTTTTATATCCCGGCAAAGAGTTGACACTTCGTGAGGTTGAAGATTGCGTGATGAATGTTTCTCGATACAGCATCGAGGACTTGCTTGAAGCCATCGCTCAAGGCGATGTCGCCAGAACGGCGCGCACTGTCAACGGCATGCAGTCAGAGGATGAACCTATGCCCTTTATTTTGATGCGGTTAAGCAGTTTCCTTCGCGACACCCTTTCGCTGACAGTTAACCGCCAGGCCCCGATAATGCCATCAGTAAAACTGCTTGCCACACAGCTTGCCCGCCGCTCAACACCCGCAAAATTAGCCAATATGCTCGCTCGGTGCGCAGATTTAGACCGTTTGGCTAAAGGCTTAACTGTGCAAAATCGAGATGATGTGTGGTCCGAACTTAAAACACTATGCGTCTTTCTCGCTCATGTACCCTCTAGGAAATAATCGCCATGCCCGCTTATCACTTCTTTGCGGTTTGCCCGCGTACCCTTGAACCTATTCTTGCAGAAGAATTGCGATCACTTGGTGCTCAAAACATTAAAGTAAACGCCGGCGGAGTGCTTTTTGAAGGTCCGTTGGATTTAGCCATGGCCGCTTGCTTGAGAAGCCGTTACGCAAGTCGGATTCTGCTTCGGATTGCCACACGTCAATACTATGACAGCCATGACATCTATGACATGGCTCATGTATTGCCTTGGGAGCGTTTTTTTGATTCAGATGCCAAAATCCGCGTTGACGTGACGGCTCACCGTTCACCACTCGAGAGCCTGGATTTCACCACTCTTCGCATCAAAGACGGAATTTGTGACCGATTCCGTGAAGGGTGTGGTTCTCGCCCGAGCATTGAAAAGAGTAATCCTGATGTTCGCATTCATGCCTTCATCAACGAACGCTATTGCACTTTTTATTTAAATCTGTCCGGTGAGCCGCTTTTTAAGCGAGGTTGGCGGATTGAGAAAGGCGAGGCTCCCCTTAAGGAAAACATGGCGGCGGGACTTTTGGCGCTGTCTTCTTGGACCGCGGATCAGCCGCTACTGGATCCGTTCTGCGGCTCAGGAACAATCGCGATTGAAGCCGCGCAAATCGCCTGTGGCATAGCGCCGGGACTCAACCGCTCCTTTTCCTTCGAAAAGCTTCATATTTTTGACATGGAACACTGGGAGGAGATGAAAGAAGACGCTAAAGCCGAAGTTAACCTCCATGCCTCGGTTCAGATTCATGCCAGCGATATTTCCACGATTGTCGTCGGCAAAGCTCAAGCCAATGCGCAACGGGCTGGACTGCAAAAACTTCTTGATGACGGTCGCCTAAGCTTTTCGCAATGCGACGCTCGCCATGTTGAACCGTTTGCCTCAGCGGGGCTCATTGTGACAAATCCTCCGTACGGTGAACAGTCAAATCCTAAAAGCGCCACGGTGGCTTCTATGATGAAGAATGTTGCCGACAATCTTAAAAAACAATTTTCAGGATGGACCGCCTGGATGCTCACTAGTGACCGCAAGTTACCCACTCAAATGCGACTGTCCGAATCACGAAAGATCGTCATCTACAATGGTCCGCTTGAATGCCGCTTCTTTAAATTTGATATGGTCAAGGGATCTTTCAGATCAAAGAAAGAAACAGCCTGAGCAAATCCATACTCTGATTTTTTGCTGGCCTATTGATAAAGATACAACTGCTCACCGGAAAAACTTTTGGTTCACAATCAAACACCAAATAGTTTGCTCGGTGAGCAGCTCTCTACACATCAAAGACAATTTTTTAAATTGTTTCTTCAAAAGCCTTCAGTCTTCGAAAAAAGGCAAATAATCTAAGCGCTCCTTTTGAAAATCTCAGCTGTTTTTAGCTTCGTCATCCAAACCCTTTGCCACAATTTCCGAAAGTTCAACAATATCCATTCCCGAGAGCACTTTATCATCGCTCATTGCGCTTTCAAACATTGTGAGACAGTGAGGACAACCAACCGCAACAGTTGAAGCGGATTTACGCAAATCCGTTAATCTGATGAAATTTATCTTTTTGGTGGAACTTTCCATCCACATTTGCCCGCCGCCGGCGCCGCAACACATTGCATTTTTGCCGCGCTGAAGATTTTCGACACGATTAATGCCTTTAATCGCATCAAGAATCTTTCGAGGAGTCCCAACGCTATTGTTATATCGAGCCATATAACAAGGATCGTGAAAAACTATTTTTTCTGATTGTTTGAGCTCAGGTTTAATTCGTCCAGATTCCAATAATTGCAAAATCAGTTGAGTATGACTGATCACCTCAAACTGACCGCCTTCAAATTGAGGATATTCATTTTTCAACGTATTAAAGCAGTGAGGGCAATGCGCGAGAATACGTTTAAATTGATACTTGTGAAGATTTTCAATATTCTCTGCCGCCGCCAGCTGGAATGTATATTCTTCTCCGCTTCGTCGGGCGAAATCACCATGGCACCTCTCCTCCTGCATAACCGCAAAAGAAACCCCGGCCGCATTCAAAATTTTTACCATTGAGCGAGCGATCTTTTGAGCGCGGCGATCATAGGAGGCCGAGCAGCCCACCCAGTAGAGATAATCGACCGGTTTACCCTCCGTTGCAATCGGCACATTCAAGCCTTTGGCCCAATCAAGTCGAGAAGCCGGATCCATTCCCCAAGGATTGCCTACGCTTTGGGTATTTTGAAGAGCTTTCGTCAGACCTGCCGGAAACTCTCCCAATTCAAGCGCTAGGTGTCTGCGCATATCCACAATGGTTGAAGGCAAATCTAACCTGGCAGGGCACGCTTGCATACACGCCCCGCACGTGGTGCAACTCCAGAGCGCCTCTTTGGTGACAATCTCTCCAACCAATGTTTTTTCACTAGGATGATGCAAACGCTTTTTAAGACTCATCACCAAGGCCTTGGGATCAAGCGGAGCACCAGAGCGCAAGGCGGGACAAACTTCAGAGCAACGTCCGCACTCTGTACAGGCGTCAAAGTCCAAACGCTGCTTCCAGGTAAATTGGTCAAAATCTGATACTCCGAAAGACTCCTGCTCTTCAATATCTTCTATCTTGGGTAACTGTCCTTTCGGTGACAACTTCCTCCAGTATATGTTGGCCGGCGCCTTAAACATGTGCCCAAAGAACGTGAACGGAATCAATGCAACAAAAATAAGCGCTCCTGCGCCATGCACAAGCCACCAGGTAAAGTGAGCGCCATGAAGTTGCTCCGGTGTGAACATTTCTTGGAACACAAGACTGAAGGCGTAGCCCACTGGAGAATAAATTGCCCACTCAGGCTGCTGAGAGGCCAAACGCAACCCCTCGACAACAAACCCAGTGAAAACAATGACAGCCAAAGAGGTTAAAATCCAAGCAAATCGCCACGATCGCTCAAGTTTTTTCCCTTTAACGGCAAAGCGTCTGACTGCCGCCACAGCCAAAGCTATCAAAGTAAAGAGCCCCGCGATATCCAAAATAAACTTATAGGCAAGGTAGACGTTACCTTTAAGCAGGCGCACGTCAAAAAGATAGTGGGCGATATCCCAATCGAGCACTGCTGTAGCGGTGCCGAAGAAGAGGAAAACAAACCCCCAGAAAAGGAAAAAATGAATCAGACCTGACGGTGTCTTCAATAAGCGACGGTGCATGAACGCATCACGCCATACTCCCAACCAGCGCTCCTTTTTTGCGCGAGGCAGTTCCAGCTTGCGCCCAGCACGCCACAAGCGAACACACTGGCAGATACCGATCACACAAACCAGCGCGGCAATCACACCGGCAGCGTAAATACCAATTTCAGCCCAAATGGGGATATTCCAAAAAGCGGGGCGAATCGGCATAGATTCCATATTTCCAACCTCTAGTATTTGATGGATGACCACACTTTATCGAGTCGCTTTACACTGACCGGCATCGGTGTTCTCAATTTTTGCGCGAATAGAGACACTCTAAGTTCTTCGATCATCCAACGAAACTCCTCTAATCGACTGTCCGTGACACCTTTTCGGTTTGCAAGTTCTCTCTCATACATAGTCACGAAACGAGTCACATCTCGCATTTTCTGAGCGTCCTTATCAGGCTCGTCGCGCCGTTTCTCCAACCGAAGCAATACAGCGTTAAGATAACGCGGGTAGTGCGACAAATGCGAGTAGCCAATTTTAAGCAAAAAGTCCTTAAAAAACAGACTCTTTAATTGATGCTCAACATCCTCCAGAACCCACCTGTCCGAACAGCTTTTTAGCTTCTTCGAAACGGTAGCTGTCAAAGCGACAATCTCTCCCAATAATCGAGAAATGTCTTGAGCAATAAGATTGAGTTTTCCCTTAGCCTCTTGGCGCCGTTCTTCAAACTGCTTGGCATCGGTTGGCAACGGTTCAAACAATGCGCATTGCGCGAGAGATGCGTCAATAACCGCTTCCCTCATCGCCTCAAAGCTGTCAAACACATCTGCCAATGGTTCCACCATGGCCGCCTGCATTTGAACGTTTTGCAGTGACTTAAGATTTTTCTCAAGATAGCGAATCTGTTCGCGCAACTGCAACTTAAATAAACGCAAAAGTCCCCGTCGATGCTGGCGAGTTGCTTCATCAGGACTATCAAAAACTTCCAGCGAGCAGTGCGTTTGGTGGTCCACCAAAGCCGGATGACCGATCAGGGATTGCCCCTTTCGCCTTATTTCCATAATATCGGGCAGTTCACCGAAATTCCATTCGACAATCTCCTGATCACTTTCATGAGAAATTTCGCTGTCTTGAGCGGCGACCTCTTGGAAAGACTTTTGCGCCTGTTGTCCCAGTTCTGACTTTAAGCCGGCCAAATTTCTACCCATTTCAATCTGTCTGCCATACTCATCCAGAATCTTGAAATTCATAATCAGATGGGCCGGCAGTTGCTCCAACTTAAAGTCTTGAACTTGAGGGCGAATGGCGCACTGTGTCTCGATGTCATCACAGAGAACCTGAAGAAGCGGCTTTTGTCCAATCAGCAACTGATTCCTCTGAACAAAACCCTTGGCATATTCAGCCAAAGGAACGCAGTGCCTCCGGTAGCGCTGCGGCAAACTTTTAATCAACAGCTGCACCTTTTCTTTAAGCATTCCGGGGACAAGCCACTGGGTTTTCACCTCATCGACCAAATTCAAAGCATAAAGTGGCACAGCCAATGTCACCCCGTCTCTTGGGCTACCGGGTTCAAAATGATACGTCAGCGCCATCGATACCCCTTTCATTTCCATGTTTTTGGGGAAATACTCTGTTGTAATGCCGCTTGCCTCGTGTCGCATGAGTTCTTCTCGAGACAAATACAACATTTTGGGGTTTTCTTTTTCGGCTTTTTTTCGCCACTGTTCAAAAGTAACTGCGCTGACAACCTCTTCAGGCAAATGATGGTCATAAAACTGCACGATAAGCTCGTCATCGACCAACACGTCAAGACGACGAGCCTTATGCTCAAGATCGCGGATTTCTCGAACCAGCTGTTGGTTATGCCTAAAAAAGGGCGCCTGAGTTTCGAATTCTCCGTTAACCAGTGCTTCTCGAATGAAAAGTTCTCGGCAAAGTGAGGGGTCTTTGTCCGTGTATGTCACCTTTCTTTGAGCGTAAACCGTTAAACCGTAAATCGTGCCTTTTTCCATCGCCATCACGGCACCCGCTTTTTTCTCCCAATGCGGTTCCGAATAGCTCTTTTTAATCAAATGACGACCTACACGTTCAATCCACTGAGGATCCACATCAGCCACGGTTCTCGCAAATAACCTGGACGTTTCCATCAGTTCTGCCGCCATGATCCAACGGCCACACTTTTTTACTCGGGGCGAACCCGGCCAAATAAAAAATTTAATTCCCCTTGCCCCCAAAAACGGCGCCGCTTTCGGTTCCGCATCCGGAATTTTATAGCCCAGGTTTCCTAACAAACCGCTTAAAAGCGCCGTATGAACCTGCTCGTAGTTGGCCTCTTTTTGATTGATTTTCCAACCGAGCTCGGCAGTCAGCTCTTTTAATTGCCGATGTACATCACGCCATTCGCGCAATCGTCTGGGACTTAAAAATTTCCGTCTGAATTCTTCGGTCAGTTTTCGATTGCTTTCCTTGTTCTCCATGGCGTTTTGAACATAACGCCAAAGCTTCACAAAGGTAGAAAAATCACTTTTATCATCAGCCATGGCGCGGTGCGCATTGTCCGCGGCCTCCTGCCGATCTAAAGGTCTCTCCCTAGGATCTTGCACTGAAAGGGCACTGGCAATAATTAAAACCTCTGCCAAGGCATCGTTGTCTTTAGCCGCAAGCAACATACGCGCCACTTTCGGATCAACCGGCAACTTTGCCAATGCTCGCCCAATCTCTGTAAGACGTTCTTTGTCATTAATCGCGTTGAGCTCTTTTAACAAAGAAAGTCCGTCCGCAATGGCGCGATTTGGCGGTGCCTGTACAAATGGAAAAGCTCTGGCGTCACCCAACTTCAAAGACTTCATCCGCAAAATTGCCGCGGCGAGGTTCGTTCGCATGATTTCTGGATCTGAGTATGGCGCTCGCCTGGCAAAATCCTCTTCGCTGTAAAGACGGATACAGATACCGTTTGCCACGCGGCCGCATCGACCTGATCGTTGATTGGCCGAAGCCTGGCTGACCGGCTCAACCAATAGTTGATCGACTTTGTTTCGATAGGAGTAGCGCTTAACGCGAGCCAAACCAGTATCCACCACATAGTGAATTCCTGGCACTGTAATGGAAGTTTCAGCCACATTAGTGGATAAAACAATTCGCCTTTTTTCACTCGGCTTAAAAACTTTTTCCTGCTCGGCAGCGGAAAGTCGAGCGTACAACGGCAATATTTCCGTGGTCGGAGGCTGTGAATGTGTCAACAAGTCCGTTGCTTCTCGGATTTCCCGTTCGCCCGGTAAAAACACCAAAATATCTCCCGGACCTTCTCGTGATAGTTCGTCGCAGGCCTCCGAGATTGCCAACATTAAGCTTTTATCGTCGGTCTCATCTTCATCCTCGGGCGCTCTATAGCGTATTTCGACCGGATAGGTGCGGCCGGAGACCGTTAATACTGGCGCTGGTTTTCCTGTCTCATCAGCAAAATGTTTGGCAAAACGTTCACTATCAATCGTTGCTGACGTAACAATGACTTTCAAATCCGACCGTTTTTTAAGCAACCCCTTTAAATATCCAAGCAAAAAATCAATATTGATGCTGCGTTCGTGCGCCTCGTCAATAATAATTGTGTCGTAAGCTTTCAATAATGGATCGCCTTGGGTCTCTGCGAGCAAAATCCCATCAGTCATCAGTTTCACTTTCGCCGAGGGATCGGTTTTATCGGTGAAGCGAACTTTGAACCCTACCCACTGACCAAGTTCTGTTCCTGTTTCTTCAGCCAAGCGCTTGGCAATTGAAGAAGCAGCGATACGTCTCGGTTGAGTGTGAGCAATCTTTCCTTTTCGTCCGCGACCGGCCAATACACAAAGTTTTGGTAGCTGGGTGGTTTTGCCGGAGCCCGTTTCGCCACAAAGGATAATCACTCGATTTTTTTTAATCGCCTCAATGATCTCTTCGGCTCGCTCTGAAACCGGCAAACCAGGCATCGGAGTCAATCGGGCTCGAGGCGTGACAGTTTGACGGGATTGCTTTTTTCCCATTTCATCGAAATCTTTTTCAGTTTGTCGAGTCCTCGCACTGAGCATCTCATTTTTCTTTTGCTGAGCTTCAGTATTTTTTCGAGTTTGTTGAATTCTCGCCTGCATCAAACCACTTAATTGGTCTCGGAGACTATTACCACTCACCGCTCTAACCTCACTCAGAATTTTTCAACAAGACAAATTTCAATCGAATTCGTACAATAGACAACAGTTTTATTTAACCATAGGAGAGACAAGCAGTATGACTCGCATGGTCCACTGTCTCAAGCTTAATAAAGAAGCCGAAGGGCTCGATTACGCACCGCTTCCCGGCCCCCTCGGCCAAAAGGTCTATGAGAACATCTCCAAGGAAGCTTGGAATGATTGGATTCGTTTGCAAACCATGATGGTGAACGAATACCAACTCAACCTCGCCGATCCCGAAGCCCGAAAGCATTTACTCGGACAAATGCAAAAGTACCTTTTCGGCGACGGCGTAGAGTCTGTGCCAAACTACACCCCACCGAAATAACGTATTAACGGGCACTCAGCGGTGCCCGTTATTTTACCGCTCAAATGTCTTGACACCCTGCTCTGTTCCAAGCAACAGTACATCAGCGCCGCGCTTGGCAAAAAGACCCACCGTGACCACTCCAACAATCTGATTGAGTCTTTCTTCCCATTGACTAGGATCGTCGATGGCCCAACCGTGGACGTCTAAAATTTTATTTCCGTTGTCTGTTGTGAAATCCCGCAATACGGGGTCACCTCCGAGTTTTTTAATTTCTCGGCTTACCGCTCTGACCGCCATGGGAATCACCTCGATAGGCAACGGGAATTTACCTAAAACCTCAACTTTTTTGGAGGCATCGGCAATACAAACAAATTTATCGGAAACCATCGCAACGATTTTTTCCCGAGTCAGCGCTCCGCCACCACCTTTGATCATGGCAAAATGCGGGTCAATTTCATCTGCCCCGTCAATGTACACGCTGATTTGATCCACTTCATTAAGGTCCAAGACTTTAAAGCCATATGCTTGCAGTTTTTGGGTGGAACGTACACTGCTGGATACACATGCCGGGACGTTGATCGCACTTTCTTTGAGCGCATCAATGAAGCAGTCCACTGTTGAACCGGTGCCAACCCCGAGAATTTCTCCAGGTTTAACGTATTGCAAAGCAGCACGACCAACTGCCATTTTCAACTCTTGCTGATTCATGTCGACCTCATTGGAAACATCGATAAACTGCTCGAATTTTAGCGTATTCAACCGCTTCACTTACGAAATTCGTTTTGGTTAAAAAGATTGAAAGCGCCCGTGAAAAATAGAATCCGCTAGCCAGAGACTCTTTACGCAGTTATCATTCAAACTTAAGACATTTTTCAACATTAATAGCCGTGGAAAGCACAACCCCAATTTTTGCAGTCGAAACATTTAAGAGCCTGGGCGATAAGACATTTCGCGGACAGAGCATGTTCGGCATCATCATGACCTGGATTATGCTTATCTGCGTGATTATCGGATTGCTTTTCATCGGTCGGGTTATTCAATCTGAAGATCAAAAATCCCAACTGTCGCAACTGCACCAAAACACAGAATTATGGGCCGAAGCGTTTTCTATCCGTTTAAATTCTGACTTAGAACGTCTCAATCAGCTCCACAACGCCCTTCCCCCGAATCAAAATTTTCACGAGAATTTGCAACGTCTGCAAAACCAATCGCGTGAATTGATGTTAGATCGAGACGAAATTCTCGAGATTAATTACACGGACAGCAAGAATCAGGTCCTGGCATCATTTGCCTCTCCACATCCTTTTGGAGACATCACATTTCGAATCGGCGAATACTATCAACGAGCTACGACGGCAGCCGCAATTTCACGAGCCAAGCGTACCGGTTCATCCTCATTTTCCGAACCTTATTCGCTTCCCATTGAGGGATCACCTTTTATTGACTTAGTCTCACCTGCCGTTATTGGTGACAGAGCCTATTTACAGATTTCTCGCATTTCAATATGGTCATTGCTTCGTCAGGCAACACAGAGCCGGCGTGACTCCTCTTTCAGAACCAGTTTGCTTTACAACGGCACAGCCATTGTTGCTGCGAGCACCGACTCTCATCGGCAAACAATCACCTATAAGATGAAATTGGAGCCGTTACCTGCCAGTTTCGAATTGCAGGTTTCCAGTTACGCTCAAGGACTTCTGACCCAAAATACCCTTTTTTGGGTGATTAGCGCATTAGGGATCTTTTTGATTGTGGCGCTTTTGGGCCTTATTCGTTTCAATTGGAGGCAAAACAGCATAGAAACCGCTCTTCGAGCAGAAACGGCCTTAAGAAAAACCATCGCCGACAGTCAATTGTCGGGCTTGCAAGTTACCGACCGTAACGGTCGAATCGTCTACACGAACCGTACTTTTACCGATCTTTTGGGCTTAAACTCAAACGAGCATCTGATCGGGCAACTCCCGCCATACTCTTATTGGCCTGAAGGTGATGCAAGGTTTCGCTTGATGGAACTGTTTGACACGATCAAGCGGGGACAAATGACAAGCACCAGCTACGAGTTTCACCCGAGGCGTCCCGATGGTTCGACCTTCAGTGCGTTTATTTACATTTCCCCAATGATTACTGTGGAAGGCACGCAACTCGGTTGGCTCTGGACTCTGACAGATATATCGGAAATCCGACAAGCTCAAGAACGAGTTACCGCGGCTCATGAACGATTCACTCGAGTGCTGGAGTCAATGCAAGATGCCATTAGTGTGATTGATCCTCAAAGCAATGTTTTGCTTTTTTCCAACACTGTCTATGACAAACTCTTCGGTCCGGACAGCGCGGGACACTTACGAGCTCACAAAGAGCTGATCACCCAACACAGAGAAAAACAAATTTTTGAAGCTAGCGATCTTACAGGTGACATTTACATAGAAGAAAGCGACAAGTGGTTTGATCTGCACGAAAGAACCATTACCTGGACAGACCGTACCGAGGTCCGTTTGCAAATCTTGTCCGATATTACTGAAAGACGTAAAAATGAGAATCTGCTGGCAGAGCAACAGGCACGCTCAGAACTCAATTCACGCTTAGTCAGCATGGGCGAAATGGCCAGTTCACTCGCTCATGAACTCAACCAACCGCTAACGGCCATCTCCAATTACGCTTACATTGTGGGCAGTATGATGAAAAAAGCCGGGGTTCCAGAAGATCACGAAATGTTCTATTCCGTCTCACGCATTGGGGCTCAGGCACAAAGGGCTGCCGGTATCATTCAGCGAATCCGATCGTTCACCAAGCGCAGCGAACCTAAAATGGAGTCAATTCCCGTGATTAATTTGGTCAAAGAAGTTATGGAATTGGCCAATATCCAAGCCAGACGTCACAAGGCTAAATTGCAGTACTACATTGCTCAAGATATTTCCAACGTTTGGTGCGATGAAATCATGATCGAGCAGGTTTTATTAAACCTGATTAAGAACGGAATCGAAGCCAGCGTCGGCATTGCCGGTCAAAAGCCGGAAGTCACGCTGACGATATATTCAACGATCGAACACAATGTTGTTTTTGAAGTTGCCGATAATGGCGTTGGGATTGATGACGAACACAAAGCCCAATTATTCGATCCGTTCTTTACAACTAAATCCACCGGCATGGGAATGGGGCTGAATATCTGCAGAACAATTGTTGAACTTCACCATGGGCGACTGACAATCTCGGATAACATCGGCCGAGGTACCATCTTTACACTTATGTTGCCATCCGAAAAACAATAAACAGTTTAAAATGGACGCTTATTAGAAAAATCACGGCTTATTGCCCACTTTTGAATCATGTCTTTCCCTACATTCAATTTTGACAATATCCGCAAAGAACCCCTCGGCACAGTTTACCTTGTCGATGATGACGCTGACGTTCGCGACTCTCTGCGCAGACTTTTGGAGACGGAGGACTATCGGGTAGAAGCGTACGACAGCGGAGAGGCATTTCTTGCCAAGTACGATCCCAAGGCCATCGCTGTCTTGTTGCTCGACCAACGCATGCCGGGCATGCCGGGTACTGAAGTTCAGGATCACTTAATTGCTCGTAAGGCCTCAATTCCCATTGTGTTTCTGACCGGACACGGAGATGTGCCGATGGCTGTGAGCGCTCTGAAGAAAGGCGCGGCGGATTTTCTGCAAAAACCTGTGCAGGTCGATTTGCTTTTACCGCTCCTTTCTCGCCTCTTATCCGAAGCTCGAGAACAGCGAGTCAAGAGTGAAAGACAAGCGCTCAATGAAGCGATGCTTTCAAAATTAACGCCGCGTGAACAACAGGTGCTTGAGCGCATCGTTGCGGGTCGTTTGAATAAGCAAATCGCCGATGATCTGGGTATTTCAATTAAAACCGTTGAGGCCCATCGCGCGTCCATCATGGACAAAACCAACTCCGGCACAGTCGCCGATTTAATGCGTGTGGTGATGAGCGCCAACAAGCAAATCTGACCTTCAGATCAGGCAGGTTAGATCGAAAAGTCCGCCTTAATCTCGGCGGACTTTCCATAAGATTAAGGATTTCTTTATGCCAGCCCAAATAATAGATGGTAAAGCCATTGCTCAAGCCATCAGGCTTCGCACCAAGCTAGCCGCTGCGAAGCTTCGCAGAGCTCCGGCTTTGGCTGTTGTCATGGTCGGAGAAAACCCGGCCAGTGCGGTATACGTCAGGAATAAAGTCAAAGCCTGTAACGAAGTGGGGATTACTTCCATTGAGCACCGGTTGCCCGCCGACTGCTCGGATGAGCGCTTACTGGAGGTTATACGCGCTCTCAATGAAGACCCCTGTGTCGACGGCATTCTGGTTCAGCTGCCGCTGCCGGAACACATGCATGCCGGCTTGATCTTGGAAACAATTGATCCAAGCAAGGATGTTGACGGTTTTCATATCTACAATACCGGCAAACTTGTCACAACCGGAGGCGGCTTCAAACCGTGCACCCCGGCAGGCATTATTGAACTGTTAAAGGCTATCAATTGCCCTATCGAAGGAAAACACGCAGTTATCCTCGGACGCTCCAACATCGTAGGCAAACCACTGGCGATGCTGATGTTGCAAGAAAATGCCACGGTCACAATGACTCACAGTCATACACCAAATCTAAAACACTACACTTTGGATGCCGATATCTTAATTGCCGCAATCGGTCGGGCTAAATACGTAACCTCCGATATGATCAAACCGGGAGCCGTTGTTATTGATGTCGGCACAAATCGGGACGAAAACGGGAAATTATGCGGTGATGTAGATACTGAAAACGCAATGAAAGTGGCTGGATGGATTACTCCGGTGCCTGGCGGCGTTGGACCGATGACGATCGCCATGTTGATGCACAATACGCTGTTGTCAGCCCAAAAACGACAAAATCCTTTCTGATTTCAATGGGGGAAGCGTGTCAGTCTTCCCCTTTCTATTCTTCACAATCCTCGATCTGAACAACTTTTCTGGCTGTCTCCATGGAAAACCCCCTAGCCAAAAGATAGCGCATTTGCTTGCCTCGTTCCTTAAAGTCCTCGGCTGGTTCTCCAAAACGTTTCAACCAAAGTTGTTTAGCTCTGTCGAACTCACTCGCTCCTAGCTCATCAATAGCTCGATTGATGAGTTCTGAGTTGACGCCGCTCGCTTTCAGTTCATAGGCCAATCTCATGTTTCCGTAACGAGCGGATCGAACCCTTACGCGTGATTGGGCAAAACGCTCATCCGACAGATAACCTTTACGCTCAAGATCATCTAAAACCCCCTGTAAATCGTCATCGGATTCAAATTCAGTCATATAGCGTCGCAGCTTTTGCTGTAATTCCATACGACTGTATTCCCGACGAGACAAGTACCTCACAGCCCGAGCTTTCAAACTCAGGCTGTTGCGTTCTCCATGACGCCGAGGGGGCGTTTCATCGAAATTTTCTTTATCAGACTGCATCAACTAAATCCGTCGGTTCAGACTTCTTCAGAGTTTTCACGCCTTTTAATTCGCGGATCTTATCCTCAACCTCCGTCAAAATATCGGGATTATTTTTGAGGAATTCACGGGCATTGTCCCTACCTTGACCTATCTTGCTGCCTTGATAGCTGTACCATGCGCCAGACTTTTGAATTAAATTCAAATCGACAGCCATGTCAATGACTTCCCCTTCATGGGAAATACCATCCCCATAAAGAATGTCAAACTGCGCGGTCTTAAACGGAGGTGCCACTTTATTTTTCACGACCTTCACCTTCGTATCAGAACCGATGACCTCGTCCCCTTTTTTGATCGCGCCAACGCGTCGAATATCCAAGCGGACCGAACTGTAGAACTTAAGCGCATTGCCGCCCGTAGTCGTTTCAGGATTTCCGTAGCTGACTCCAATTTTCATACGGATCTGATTGATGAAAATGACCAGCGTATTGGTTCGTTTAATGGAGGAGGTTAATTTTCTCAGCGCCTGGCTCATCAAACGAGCCTGCAATCCAGGTAAGGCTTCACCCATCTCGCCTTCAATTTCCGCTTGAGGTGTCAACGCCGCCACCGAATCAATCACCACCATGTCAACCGAACCGGAACGAACCAAAGCGTCGCAAATTTCCAAAGCTTGCTCGCCCGTGTCCGGTTGCGAAATTAAGAGATCGGCAAGATTAACACCCAAACGCTGAGCGTATTGAATATCCAAGGCGTGTTCTGCGTCAATATAGGCGCATGTGCCGCCAGTTTTTTGCATTTGAGCCACCACGTGCAACGCTAACGTGGTCTTACCAGAAGATTCCGGACCGTAAATTTCTATGATACGTCCACGAGGCAACCCCCCTACACCCAAGGCCAGATCCAACCCCAAAGAACCGGTGGATACCACATCGATATCTTCACTCATGCCCTTATCACCCATGCGCATAATGGAGCCTTTGCCAAATTGCTTTTCAATTTGCGCTAAAGCCGCACTTAAAGCCTTTTTACGTTCTTCGCCCTCTACGCGTTCGACTCGCGGTAACGTTTTCTTTTCAGCCATTTTCTTTCCTTAAACAGTTATCGTGTGCCCAATCTTTCAAACACTCATCTATATATTTTTCAAACTTACGAAAAAATACATACAATCTCTAATGAATGTCGCTAAATTAGGGCGATCCATATTTACGACATTTAGAATTATTCACTATAAAAGATCATTTGTCGAGACTTTAATCGGTCAAATTTGTTAGTGTTTACCCTAACAATCGTATCAATAATTGATCTTTATTGACATATTACAAACCCACTTATTTTTTCTATTTCAAAAAAAAAATTTGACAAATTCATTTTATTGAGGCAATATTTCGCACTCGGTTGGACACGTTACCAGTGGGCTTGTCCCGCTCGTTACAACAAACGGGTCGTTAGCTCAGTCGGTAGAGCAGCGGACTTTTAATCCGTTGGTCGAGAGTTCGAGTCTCTCACGACCCACCACCACCGAAAGTTGATTTGAGAAAGGTTTGGGAGCGTAGCTCAGTTGGTAGAGCAGCGGACTCTTAATCCGTCGGTCCAGAG
>CATVXH010000011.1 GCA_958347955.1 uncultured Sutterella sp. | reverse complement strand
AATCGGCGGATGGAGACACTCCATGGCGCGGATCAGCAGCAGGAACCCATCGAAGTGATCATCGGCGAGAGCCGATGACGCCGTAGGGAATCCCCGTCGTTCACGACGGGGAGGATGTCAACTCAGTTTCACTAAAGACCGTCATTCAGACAAAGAGGATATCAAGCAGCAAAATGGATGAGGAAAACTGAAAACAGAAAGTTAAAATAATGCGCAATGATCGCAAACATGGGAGAACTTAATGCTGAAACACAACTATTACGGCAATTGTGGCTCGGAAACTTTTTTTAAACTTCCTGCGGTGCTGCAACGCTTTCTGTCTTATACCCAATATGACACAACTTCTGACCCCTCCAGCGCCACCGCCCCCTCAACCGAAGCCCAGATGGCCTACGCGCACTTGCTCAAAGCCGAGTTTGAAAGCGTCGGACTGACTGACGTGCGTGTGACTGACCAAGGCATTGTGATGGCTTCATTGCCGGCCACTGAGGGATTGGAGAAGGCGCCGGCCATGGGGCTGATCGCTCACATGGACACCTCGCCCGAAGCTTCGGGCAAACCCGCTCGCTGGCAAATCTTGGATTACAAAGGCGGCGATATTGTCCTGAATTCATCCCAAAATATCGTGATGAGTCTGGATAGGTTCCCCGGTATCGCAAAATACACGGGCGAGCAATTGGTGGTGACGGACGGGACCACTTTATTGGGTGCCGATGACAAAGCCGGCATTGCCATCATTGTTGAAACGGCCCGCTATTTTGTCGAGCACCCTGAAGTGCCTCATGCGAAATTGTGTTTTGCCGTCACTCCGGATGAGGAAGTGGGACGGGGCACGGAAAATTTTGATATCAAGGCGTTCGGCGCCAACTACGCCTACACCTTTGACGGTGATGAATTAGGCGGCTTTGAAATCGAAACCTTTAATGCCGCGATGGTCAAAGTTCATTTTGAAGGGCTGAATGTCCATCCGGGCTCTGCAAAAAATAAGATGATCAATGCAATACGCATGGCCATGGATTTCATCGCCAGGCTACCCGCGGAGTCCACACCGGAAAAAACCGAAGGCCACGAAGGCTTTTTCCATCCGATCGGCCTCTCGGGTTCGGTACAGCGGGCTGACTTGCGGATGCTCATCCGAGACCACAGCAACGAGCGCTTTGAAGACCGCATCCGTTATGTGCGAAAACTTGTCGATGATATGAATGAAGATTGGGGAAACCGCGTCAGCGCCGACATCACAGAACAGTACCGCAATTTAAAAAATTATCTGGACCAGTACCCCACGGTCTGTGATTTGGCCCGGGAAGCTTATAAACGCATCGGTGTTGAGATTCGCGAAAAGCCGGTCAGAGGCGGCACCGACGGCGCAAGGCTCTCGGCAATGGGGTTGCCCACACCCAACCTTTTCACCGGGGGGATGAATTACCACGGTGTTTTTGAGTGTCTCTCCGTCACAGGGCTGATGCGGGCGCTCGATTTAGGCATCATGCTGGGGAAAATGAGTGCCGAAGTAAAAACCCTTGATTAAGACCATTCAAAACGGCGCCTGAAACACAAAAAACAATTTCAGGCGCCTTTTTATTTTCGACTCATTGCTTAAAATTAGTGACGTCAATAACCGTGCCAAGCATTATGAGTTTATTTTCCTGCCCCAGCATTGAACCGAAAACGGATCACATCACACTGTCAAACCCGTGTTTTATTTCTGATTTGCATTTAAACGCAGACTCCAAAGTGCAATCTGACTTTTTCGTGCGTTTTTTAAATGAAGTGGCACAACAGCATGAAGAACTTGTCATTTTGGGGGACTTTTTCGACTACTGGGTGGGAGACGATGCCTGGGAGAGCGCGGCCTCAGTGCTTGAACCGCTCAAAAAGTGGGCCGTCGGCAAAAAGCTTTACCTCATGCACGGCAACCGTGATTTCATGATGGGTAAGCGTCTCGCTATTCGCTTGGGAGCCACTCTTTTGAAGGATCCCACAATCGCTCAAATCGGCCCGCTCCGTGCGCTTTTATCCCACGGCGATCAATGGTGCGTGAACGACCACGATTACCAAAAAGTCCGACGTAAAGTAAGAAGCTTCTGGTGGCAATGGATGGTGCTGAGACTGTCGCTACAAAAGCGTCTTCAGATTGCTCACGACGCCCGTTCCCGCTCCAAAATGAGCAAAGTGAAAAAAAATGCTTCTCTCATGGACGTTGACCGAGAGGTTGTCGAGCGGGCCGCAAAGACATATCGCTGCGACTTGGTTATCCACGGGCACACCCACCGGCCAGGCCGCTACGAGGTGAACTCCGGCCTCTACCGCCATGTGCTTGCAGACTGGAAACTTGAAGCCGCCAACACTCTGTCGGGCGGTTACCTTATTTTCCAAAACGACAAACCGTTACAACAAGCTTTTGTTTGAGTGAGAAAGCTTCGTCTAGAATTACATTGTCAATCCGTTATTTTGTTCGGGGGTTGTCGTGTTGGGAAAAATTCTGAAAATAGCACTTATCACCGCGGCTTTTGCCACGGTCACGGGTTGCGCCGCGCCCACGGTAAAAACCAATGTAGCGATTTCATCAAAGTTGTCGATGACCCCGGAACTCAACGAAGGGCTGCATGCCATGCCCGATTGGGGTGACAAAATTGCGATCGTCACACCTAAGGCCAAAAAGACGGATCCCGCTTATCAATCCGTAATTACAGGACTCGAGTCGCTGCTGGGGGCCGCTCACCTTGAAACCGTCAAAGCCGGCAGCGGTGAAAAGTACCGTCTCAACGCCGACTGGTCCGTTAAGCCTTCGCGCACCGTTCAGCGAACCACCAGTGAGCCGGTCATGGTTTATGGCGCGGGCTTGGGTTGGGGATGGGGACACCACAGGCACTATTGGCACGGCGGACCCCACGGCTACTTCGGTCCGCAAATCGCTTTCGCCTCCCGCGCCTATAACGTGCAACTTTATATGCGCGAACTTGATCTTAAACTCATGGAGATGAAAGGGTCCCGCGGCACCACCGTTTTCACCGCTAAGGTGCAGCACGAATCCAGCTGCAACCGCATCGATGACATTCTGCCCTACCTGATGCAGTCTGCCATCAATAATCTCTATGCCAAAGACGGCACCACGACGGTGGTCTCTTTACCTGAGGTCTCTGACGTATGTCGGTAGTTATTGAACAAGATAGACCCTGGGCTCTGATCACTGGCGCCACGGGCGGCCTTGGACTGCAGTTTTGTCAGCTTCTTGCCGCCAGGGGTTATCGACTGGTGATCACAGGCCGCAACGCCCATAAACTGTCTCAAATCCGGCGAGAAATCCCTCAAGCCGAGCTTGCGCTCGCGGGCGACCTTACTGATCCCGTTTGTTTGAAAAACCTCATCGCTCACTTAAACCGCGACGGCATAGAACCCGAAGTGCTCATCAATAACGCCGGGTTCGGTCTTTACGGCAAAGCGGGCGACTACAAAACAGAAGACAACCTAAACATTATTGATTTAAATATCCGGTGCCTGACGCTGCTCACACTTGAACTTTCTAAAGCAATGCGTGAAAAGCACCGTGGTTATATCCTTAACGTGGCCTCCATCGCCTCTTTCATGCCTTGTCCTTATTTGAGTGTCTACGGAGCCGCCAAATCGTTTGTATTGAATTTTTCCGAAGCCTTGAGAGAGGAGCTTAAGGAAGACGGTGTCACCGTAACGGCGCTATGTCCGGGACCCGTCAAAACAGGTTTTTGGATGCGCGCCGGTGTGACCGCACCCAACCGGTTTGACTTTGCCTTCACGCATGCGAGGGAAGTGGCGGAATGCGGTCTTAGAGCCCTCTTTGCGGGACGCGCTGTCGCAGTCTATGGTTTGCTTAATAAGATCCTTGTTACTGTGGCTCAATTGGCGCCGAGATGTTTAGTCAGGAAGATTTCCCGCCGCATACTTTCTTCTGTCAAAGATAGTCGGGAAGATTGTTAAAAAAAATAACATCAAGCTCTTGCAACTTAGGATAAAAGTGTGCATAATACTCCTCCATGCGCCGGTAGCTCAGTTGGATAGAGTACCTGGCTACGAACCAGGGGGTCGCGGGTTCGAATCCTACCCGGCGCACCAAATTTCAAGGGGAAGCAAATCTGCTTCCCCTTTTTCTTTCAAAAATAACTATTTTTGCTTATCCACTTTCACCGAGCTCCTGCTAAATTAGACCATTATTGTATTTTTTAGGAGATACCCATGGCCCAAGAGCTCAATGTTGTTGAACTTTATAACGATTTGCACCAAATCCCCGAACTGGGATTTCAAGAAGTAAAAACCAGCGCTTACATTGCCGACAAGCTCAAGAAAATGGGTTACGAGGTTACCACCGGAGTCGGTAAAACCGGTGTTGTCGCCATTGAAAAGGGCGCGGAGGCAGGCCCCTGTCTCATGATCCGCGCTGATATGGATGCGCTGCCCTTTAAGATTAACGGCGAAAACAAGGTCATCCACGCCTGCGGCCATGATTCGCACAGCGCCATGCTCCTGGCGATCGCCTCGCGCTTGAAGGGCAAGATCAAACGCGGCACTTTGAAACTTCTTTTCCAACCGGCCGAGGAAACTCTGAAAGGCGCTTTGTCTGTCATTGACGACGGCGTCTTGGACGATGTGGACATTGCGTTGGGCTTGCACATCCGTCCCGCGGGCGATATTCCTGACGGCACAATCGCGGCGACTTTAATGCACTCTGCAAGCATCTTTGTGCGTATTGATGTCGAAGGTTTGGCTTCTCACGCTTCGCGCCCGCAACTGGGTGTCAACTGCGCGGAAATGCTCGCCGCCATTGTTCAAAACGCCGGTCTCTTAAAATTCGCTCCGACGTTAACTTGGTCGATGAAGTGCACGAAGATCGAGGTGGGCGGCGCTGCCGTCAACGTCATCCCGGACAAAGGTTTCTGCATGTATGACGTTCGCGCTCAAACCAATCCCTTGATGAAAGATATGCTTGAAAAGCTTGAGCGCAGCGCCCAGAGTACGGCTCAAGCCTTTGGCGGCAAGGCCAAGATGACGCTCCTGGGTGATGTGATTCCCGCGTGCGAATATGACGATGATCTTGTCAAAGAAGTTAGTGACTGCATCGTTGAGACCTTGGGCGCGGACAAGCTTCGTGCCACCAGTATTGGCGGCGGCGAAGATTTCCACTTCTTCAAGGTGAAGAAACCCTCGCTTCGTGTGGCCTACATCGGCGTTGGCGCAGGTGCGACTCCCGGCCTTCACCACCCGGACATGAAACTTAATCCCGAGTCTTTGAATAACGGTGTTAAAGTCATGACCGCTTTTGCGTTGAAGTATCTCGGCTGATCGCAGTAAGGTAAATAAAGGCCCAATCGCTTTTTATGGCGATTGGGCTTTTTCTTTTGAAGACTGTCAATGTTGCATCAATGTGAGCAAGGTCGCGTCGGGCTTCCACTCGATACGATAGCGCCGCTCTTTTTCAGACGCATCCCCCTCATAGCGAACATCCATGCCCAAGCCCGCGGCAAAAATCAGATCCTCTCCACTCCACAAAAGCGGAAGTTTAGAACGATCAAATTCCGCAATATCGGCCTTTTGGTAAAGGTCTTTTAAATACTTGCGGGGGCGGTTTCGATAAAGTTTGAGTTTTTCCCCTCCCCGTCTCGGTCTAGCCTGAAGCTCTCCGGCGGTCAGATATTTTTCGGCGATTCCGGGCTCATCCCCCGAAACTTCCGTGATAACCAATTCACCGTTCCAAGCCGGCAGCGAATAGCGTCCCTCGCCTTTCCAAATCAGCGTTTCAACGCGACTCGTGTCCTTTTTCTGAGCGGCGATTTCTCGCATCAGAAGCTTCGAGCCATGGCGTCGGATCTCCATGTTGGAGCCGATCCGAACCGCCATTTTTGTATCATTATGAGTGTTTCGGGTCTGTTTGAGCACTTCATCGAGCTTGGCCTTGGAGGGCACAAGCAACCCACGGCTTTCAATCCAAGCGCGAAGCGCCAGCGCTTGCCTGGCCTCTGACAATGTCAGAAGCGCGTCAATGGCGATTTCACCATTGTCAGTTTTCACCCGCTCAAAATCTTCACGCGCCACTTCCTTTAAAACCTGAGCCCCCTGGGCCACAAGCTGCACAGAGCGCGCCGCCGCCTCTTTAAATCCGGGGCGAATAGACTCCATCACCGGAAGCACTTCATGCCGGATGGCATTTCGAAGATAAGCCGTATCGGCATTGCTTTCGTCTTCGACCCAACTCAAACCGGTCAATTCGAGATAACGCTCAAGGAGCGCTCGAGGCAGGTACATTAAAGGCCGAACCAATTGAATCGAGCCGTGGGGCTTAGCCAGGGCAAACGTGGCCAACCCCTCAAGCCCCGATCCTCTCATCCACTGAATCAGGAACGTCTCCAGTCGGTCGTCCTGATGGTGAGCCGTCATGACGATGTCGGAATCAAAACTTTCGGCCGCCTTAAAAATCGCCTCATAGCGCGCTTTTCTCGCGGCGGCTTCCACCCCCTCTCCCTTTGACTTCACGCGCACATAGGCCACTTTAAATTCAACGCCCAACTCTTCGGCGGTTTTGCGGCAAAAGTGCGCCCACTTGTTGGCATTGGGGCTTAAGGAATGGTGAACATGGAGAGCGAGAATGCTCTCAACGGGGCTTTTTTTCTTATCCCGTAAGACACAAAGCGCTTTTAAAAGCGCCACCGAATCACGTCCCCCTGAAAAGCCGACAGTGATACGGACTTTCTTGCGGGGGGCATCGGCGTCAAAAAGACTGGCTTGGGCGTCTTGTCCCGAGGCTTGCCTAATCGCTTCGGAGATGGCGTCAACGATCTTGTGTTCAACCGTTCGAAGCGTCAGGGTGCTGATTGAGCGCTTATTAGGCGTTGACTTCTTCACTCTTGCTGTCCGCATTGTGAGCCTTGGTTCGTGCTACTCGCTTTTTTGTGCTTTTGACCGGCTGTTCTTCAAGAGCTTCATGTTCCGCGATCGGTTCAAGCACTTTATCCAATTCTTTTTCTTCAAACTTACCGTATTGAAGCAACCGTTCAAGACGACGCTCCACGAGCTCGTCGGTATTCATAGCGCAGAAGTGGCGCATCTGATCGGTGAGCGTCTTTTTAAGGCTGGCCCCCATCAACTGCGGATCGCGGTGCGCGCCGCCCAAAGGTTCTGAGAGCACGCGGTCGACAAGACCCAATTCGCGCAAACGATCAGCGGTAAGCCCCAACGCTTGCGCCGCATCGGAGGCGCGAGAGGCGTCTTTCCAAAGAATGGAGGCGCAGCCTTCGGGACTGATCACCGAGTAAATGGAGTACTGCAAAATATTGACCGTATCGGCCACAGCGATCGCCAACGCGCCGCCGGAGCCGCCTTCACCGATCACCGTGGCGATAATGGGCGTGCGCAAGTGGCTCATCTCATAGAGATTGTGACCAATCGCCTCGGACTGGCCACGCTCTTCGGCGCCGATTCCCGGATAGGCCCCGGGAGTGTCGACAAAGGTGAAAACCGGAAGGGAGAACTTTTCGGCGAGCTTCATCAGTCGAAGCGCTTTGCGATATCCTTCCGGTCGGCTCATGCCGAAGTTTCGCATCATGCGCTCTTTTGTGCCGCGTCCCTTTTGGTGGCCGATCACGACAACAGGTTGGCCGGCCAGGCGTGCCAGACCTCCGACAATAGAGGTATCGTCGGCGTAGGCGCGGTCGCCGTGCAGTTCATGAAAATCGGTAAAGACCATGTTGACATAGTCGAGCATATAGGGACGCTGCGGGTGGCGAGCCACAAGCGAGGTCTGCCAAGGTGTCAAATCGGCATAGGTTTCTTTTAAAAGAGCTTCTGTTTTAACTTTTAACTGCTCAATTTCCGATGAAAGGTCAATTTTTTTCCCTTCATCTTTTTCCTGCATTTCAATTAATTCATCAATTTTGCCCTGAAGCTCTTCTATTTGTTTTTCAAATTCTAAAAAAACTTGTTTTGCCATTATTTACTCTCTTTTTCGGGAGGCGTATTTTCCAGGGAACGCCATAAAAACCAAGTGGCGACGGTACGATACGGCGCCCAGACATTAGCGATTAATTCTACACGGCTTTGAGCCCCGCTGCGGCTCAAAGAAATGACATTTTCATCGGGAAAATAGAGGTTTACCAGCGCCTGGCGCACTCCAAAATCGCTGATAGGAAAAACATCGGGGCGCTTTAGAGCAAAAATCAAAACGCTCATGGCGCTCCAGGGACCGAGACCTTTAATGCTTTGCACAGCCTCGATGACCTGATTGTCATCCATGCGCTCAAAAGCCGCTTCGCTCCACTCTCCGCACACCCATCGCCACGCCACTTCCTTCATAGCCGCGATTTTCCGCGGATTAAGGCCTATCATCCGAAAGCGGCGTGCCGGAGTAACCAGAATGAAAGATTCCCAAAGACCCTGTTTGATGTCACAGAGCCTATCCCACAACGTGACCGCGGCTTTATTGGAAATCTGTTGACCGACAATGGCTCTGAGAATGGATGTGAGAACACCTTCATGAGCGCTAAAGCGCACATCGCGGTAGCGCTCAATGAGCCCCTTCATCACGGGGTCGCGTTCACTTAAATAAGCAAGCGCCTTGTCCCAATAATCGGGAAAGGCGCTTTGCTTTGGCTTTTTAAGCATCACTTGAGAAGCGAATCTTAAACCAACACACGCTGCCAGGTTGTGCCTTGCGGCGTATCAACAAGCATCACGCCTTTTTCAGCCAGCTCTTTGCGGATCGCATCGGCCTTGGCGTAATCCTTGGCTTTTTTGGCAGCTGCGCGGGCGGCAATCGCCTCTTCAATGGCGGCCTCATCAAGACCGGCGGTCGAGCCCTTTAAAAACACTTCCGGATCGCCTTGAAGGATATTGAGAATAGCCCCCAGTTTCATTAACTGACGGCTCATCGCCGGGTCCTTGGCGGCTTGAGCGCGGTTGGCCAATTCAAAAAGCTGGGCCACTGCCACCGGCACGTTGAAGTCATCGTTCATGGCCTGCGCAAAACGCTGGGCACATTCTTCGTTCCAATCGAGCGGCTTGTCATCGGGCGGCACGTCCTTGAGCGCTGTGTAAAGGCGCTTTAGGCTTTGATAAGCGTCCACGATCAGATCCGGTCCGAAAAGAATCGGACTTCTGTAGTGCGTTCTCATTAAGAAAAAGCGCAGCACCTGGGCGCCGTTGCCGAGACCGAATTTGTCATCGGTTTCCGCTATCGCATCACGCACAGTCCAGAAGTTGCCGAGCGATTTGCTCATCTTCTCTTCCTTGCCTTCCTTGTTCATGACGCGCAAGGGACCAGTGTGCATCCAATAGTTGGCAAAGCGGCGACCGTTGGCACCCTCGCTTTGCGCAATCTCATTTTCATGGTGCGGGAAAATCAGATCCGGGCCACCGCCGTGGATGTCGAAAGTTTCACCCAAATAGTGACAGCTCATCGCGGAGCATTCAATGTGCCAACCCGGGCGTCCCTTCCCCCAAGGGCTTTCCCATTGAGGCTCGCCGGGTTTGGCGCTCTTCCAGAGCACAAAGTCCAAAGGATCCCGCTTGGCGTCGTCCGCCGCCACCCGTTCGCCGCTGATCAAATCATCAATGGAGCGACCGGACAACTTCCCGTAGTCCTTGAATTGACGCACGGCAAAAGCCATGTCACCGCTCTTGGTTTGATAGGCCAACCCCTTTTGCTCAAGCTTTTCAATAATGTTGAGCATTTGGGGAATGAAGTGCGTCGCGCGGGGCTCCACCGTGGGCGGCAGACACCCCAACGCGATCATGTCTTCCTGCATGGCCTTGGCAAACTCATCGGTAAGCGCCTCACAAGAGATGTGCCGTTCGGCCGCACGGCGAATAATCTTATCGTCCACGTCCGTGATATTGCGCACAAACGTGACCTTATAGCCGCAGGCTTGCAGCCAACGGCGAATAATGTCAAAGGAAATAAACGTGCGGCCGTGACCGATATGGGTGTAGTCATACACCGTCACACCGCAAACATACATTTTCACTTCGCCGGCGGTGATCGGTTCGAAAACCTGCTTGCGGCGAGAAAGAGTTGAATAAAGTTCAAGAGCCATGGTGATCTTTTTGATGACTTAAGGATTAACCTAGAAAGTATATCGAACTCGGCTGAAAAGAAAACTGTCTTTGGGCTACGCGCGTGGCCAATTTCCAAAAAGCGCGATTGGCTTATTTTTTCTGTCCGTCGCCTTCTTTTTTGCCGTTATCCTTTTTATCTGAAGTGCCGTTTTTAAACGCATGTCCGATTTCTTTTGTGGTGTCTCGGGTCGTGTGACCGATTTCGCGCGTGATATCGCGAGTCGCATGACCGATGCTACGTCCGGCTTCTTTAATGGCGCCGAAAAACGAGTCAGATGCAAAAGCCGGCGAGGCTGACATCGACAAAGCGAAAATAATCGCAGCGATGGAGGTTTTTAACATGATAAAAAATTCCCACTGGTTGACGTTTCCGATATGTTAGCAAATGTCGTGCACAGCTCATCCCTCAATAATAACTACCGGCGCGATCAAACAATTTCATCAAAACGACCCGCGGCAACGCCTCGTTGCATTTCGTTGCGACCTAAAAATACTCAACCGATATAATGCGATTTAACGAAAAAACTCGAACGCGAACAATGCCTAAATCTCAAAACTTTTTTTGCGCGACCGCAATCGCCGTTATGCTCGGCGCCGCGGCTTTGCCCGCAATGGCGGCTTACGAGTACGATGAACCGCGCAATGAAACCGAACGCGTCGCTCTCATTGACAGACTCATTGTTGAAAAAGAGTACCGCGATGCTTTAAAGCAAATTGACTTAGCCTTAAAGGCCAATTCCCGTAACGTCCAGCTTCAGTTCAAACGCGCGGTGATCTACAGCCGCATGGGAAATAACCGCCGCGCCAAGGAAGCGTTCAACGATTTGATCAGCCGGTACCCGGAAATCGTCGAGCCCTACAACAACCTCGCGGCCATTTACGCCTCCGAGGGCAATCTTTCAAAGGCACGGGAGTTGCTCAACAAGGCAACCACCGTCAATCCGAATTTTGCAATGAGCTACGAGAATCTGGCTGATCTGGAGCTGCAGAGCCCAGATCCTGATTTGAACATGGCTTTGCAAAACTATGAAAAAGCTATGGCGCTCGCCCCTCAGGATCGGGTTCTCGCCAGAAAAGTCAACGCTTTAAAAAAATATCTTGAAGAGCAATCCAAAGGGAAAAAGTAAATGAAACTAACCAGACGGATGGCCGCCACGGCTTTGTGCCTGGCAGCCTTTGCCCCCATGACTTTCGCGGCGCCCGCGGCGCCTCGAGTGCAGGTCGACACCAACATGGGTTCTTTTGTTTTGGAACTCAACGCCAAGGCGGCCCCGAAAACCGTTGCGAATTTTATGGCCTATGTCAACAGCGGCTTTTACAAAAACACGATTTTCCACCGCGTGATCCCCAATTTCATGATCCAGGGCGGCGGATTTAATCCCGGCATGGAGGAAAAAGACACTCGCGCCGCGATTGCTTTAGAATCGCGCAACGGTTTATCGAACCTTCGCGGCACCATCGCCATGGCGCGCACCAATGACCCAAATTCGGCCACAAGCCAATTTTTCATCAATGTCAGAGACAACCATTTCCTTGACGCCGCCCAGGCCGCTGATGGAAACGGTTACGCGGTTTTCGGTAAAGTTGTCTCAGGCATGAGCACGGTGGACGCCATCGCCCGCGTAAAAACCCATTCCGTGGGTTTTTATGATGATGTGCCCCTGCGTGATGTCGTGATCAAAAAAATGACTGTTATCAAAGGAAAATAAAATGATTCGTTTGACAACCAACTACGGTGTGATCGATCTGGAGCTCGATTATGAGCACGCCCCCGCCACGAGCAAAAATTTTGAGCAATATGTGCGCGACGGTTTCTACAACAACACGATTTTTCACCGTGTCATCGCGGGCTTCATGATCCAGGGCGGCGGTTTTGAGCCGGGCATGAAACAAAAGCAAACGCGCGAGCCGATCGAAAACGAAGCCGACAACGGCCTTCGAAACGACAAGTACACGATCGCGATGGCCCGCACCAGCGACCCGCACTCCGCCACCGCTCAATTTTTCATCAATGTGCATGACAACGACTTTCTCAACCACACGGCTCCCACGCCTCAAGGTTGGGGCTACGCCGTTTTCGGCAAAGTGGTAGCCGGCGAAAACGTGGTTGACACCATCGCCCGCGTAAAAACCGGTCGCTGGGGTTTCTATGATGACGTGCCTAAAGAAAACGTCATCATCGAAAAAGCGGAAGTTATCGAAGACTAATCCTCTTTTTATCCTCTGAAACCAATCCCGAAAGGATCAAGCCTTTCGGGATTTTTTTGTTAAAAAAAGTCTAGTTTAAATTTTTCAGTTCGTTTATAACTGACTCGCTTTACAATTTGCTGAAATAATAGGCAGTGCAAGGCATTTTTAATTGGATAGAATAAGAATTGAATAGGATCCGCCACAGCCCGCCGGTAGCAAGCGGGAGGGTCTTTTTTTGTTGTGTTTTTACCTCAGATGTTTTATGCAACCTAAAAACGCCTGTTTGTCCCTGGGCATCGATATCGGTTCTACCACTGTGAAGTACGCGCTCGTTAATGCCGAGCGCCAAATTATCGCCTCACATTACGTGCGTCACAAGAGCGCTGTTGTTCCCACATTAAAAAAACTGCTCGCCGATTTACGCCGACAATGCGATTGCGGCAATGCCGCTGTCCGTTTGTCGGGCTCAGGCGCTTTGGTTCTGGCCAACATCGCCGATGTCGGTTTTGTGCAAGAGGTTGTGGCCGCGGGCGCATTCCTTCGCGCAAACGATCCCCTTTTGGACGCGGCGGTGGAACTTGGTGGCGAAGACGCCAAAATCATTTATCTCACTCAAGGGGTCGAGCTGCGGATGAATGAAGCGTGCGCGGGCGGCACAGGCGCTTTCATCGATCAAATGGCCTCGCTTCTTGACACAGATCCCGTGGGTTTAAATGAATTGGCTAAAAAGGCCAAACGCAGTCATCCGATTGCTTCGCGCTGCGGAGTGTTTGCCAAAACGGACGTGGTGGCGCTTCTTAACAATGCGGTCTGCCGTGAGGAGATCGCCCGCAGCATCTTTGAGGCTGTGGCCGACCAAGCAATCAGCGGTTTGGCCTGCGGACGACCGATCGCAGGCCGGGTGGCGTTTTTGGGCGGACCGCTGCACTTTTTATCGGAATTGACGGCCGCTTTTGAACGAAAGTTAAAAGCCGAAGGCACAGTGTTTGAGCACTTTGACAATGCCCAATACGCCGTGGCTTACGGTGCCGCGCTTGACGCGTTCACTCAACCGCGCCACTGCGAGCGCACGCTTGATGACTTCATTGAAACGATTGAACCTATCGATACAATCAAAAGCGACAGCGGACACATTCCCCCGTTTTTCAAAGATGAGGCAGAGCTTGAGGCTTTTAGAGCGCGCCACGCCCAGCATCGGGCAAAAAACGGATGCCTCAGCGATGCAACAGGCGATCTTTTCCTGGGTATTGACCTGGGAAGCACCACGGTCAAACTCGCATTAATTGACTCCAATGGTGCGATTTTGCAAAGTTGGTACAGCCACAACGAGGGCGATCCGTTGCCAAAACTCATTCCAACGGTGCTCAAACTCAACGCCATGGTGCCCGAAGGCGCAAAAATCCGCGCAATCTGCACAACGGGCTACGGAGCCAGTCTCGCTCAGGCCGCCTTAGGCAGTCAATTTAACGAAGTCGAAACACTCGCACATCAACGAGCGGCCGTGGCTTTTGATCCGCAAACAAGCTATGTGATCGATATCGGCGGTCAGGACATGAAGTGCCTGAAAGTCACAAACGGCGCCATATCCGATGTGAAGCTTAACGAAGCGTGCTCTTCGGGCTGCGGTTCGTTTATTGAGACTTACGCCAAACAGTTGGGCTTGTCTCTTTCCGATTTTGTTGACAATGCATTGCACGCGAAAAATCCGTGCGATTTAGGCACCCGCTGCACGGTCTTTATGAATTCAAAGGTCAAACAGGCGCAAAGCGCGGGCGCCACCGTGGCCGATATAGCCGCGGGGCTTTGCCACTCCATTGTTTTAAATGCCTTGCATAAAGTATTGCGCATCGCCGACACCAAACAACTGGGCGAACACGTTTTGGTGCAGGGCGGCACATTTTTAAACGACGCCATTTTGCGCGCTTTTGAGCTTTATATCGGCCGCGAGGTCATTCGACCGGATATTTCCGGGCTGATGGGCGCTTACGGCGCGGCGCTTATCGCCAAAGAGCGTACGACGCCGGAGACCGCCGAGGTCGATTTAAGTGAAAAAGCGCTTGATTTATCCGATGTCAAGACAACGGAATTTCGCTGCAAAAGCTGCAACAACCATTGCTTGCTGACACTGCACCGTTTCGCAAGCGGCCAAAAACACGTGAGCGGAAACCGCTGCGACTTTGCGTTAAAAAGCATCGAGGGAAAAACTCAGGAACATTTCATTGACCGTAAATTAAACCTTCTCTTTAACCGAGAGGTGCTGACAGAAGAAGCGGCCCCGCGCGGCACGATCGGCATCGCGCGGGTGCTCAATATCTACGAGCACTATCCGTATTGGCATGCCCTTTTTACTAAACTGGGCTTTCATGTAGAACTCTCCCCCTATTCGGATCACTACATCGCCGGACTCGGAATCGAGAGCATTCCCTCACAAAGTCTTTGCTTGCCCGCGAAGCTCTCTCACGGTCATGTCACTTGGCTCGCCAAAAAAGGCGTCAATCGCATATGGCTGCCGTGCGTGCCGAAAGAGCGCACAAATTTCACGCACGTGCCCGGCCGCTACGCCTGCCCGGTCGTGGGCGGTTATCCCGAAGCGCTTAAACTCAATTTTGAATGCACGCACCCTGAAACTCGGCTTCTGACGCCTTTTGTCGATTTAAATGAAGGACAAACCGTCGAAAAAGCGGTTAAGGAAGCCTTCCCCGAAATTGCCCCTTCCGAAATCAAAGAGGCGGTGGCCTCGGCCGAGGTCGCGCAAAAAACCTATCAAAGACAACTTCGCCAAATGGGTGAACAATGTTGGCGCGAGCACGAGGTTTCAAGATCTCCCCTTGTGGTCATCGCCTCACACCCCTATCACATGGACCCCTTGGTCAATCACGGCATTTGCACGCTGATTGCGTCAATGGGCGTGGACATTGTCACCGAGGATTCAATCGCTCATTTGTCCCCCGACACCACAGCGCTGGATGTGATCGATCAGTGGACCTTCCACAGCCGTTTATACCGGGCCGCCCAACTCGTCGAAAGTAAACCGTGGGCGGAATTGGTGCAGCTTGTCAGTTTCGGCTGCGGACTCGATGCCATCACCTCCGAGCAAATCCGACGGATTCTGGAGCCCACCGGAAAGCTCTACACAATGCTGAAAATTGATGAGGGTGACACTTTGGGTGCGGCGCGCATCCGCCTGCGTTCTCTCTTTGCCGCAGTCAGCGACCGTCGAAATTTGAAATCCTCTCCTGCGGAAGCACCGATTATTTTCCACAGAAAGCCTGCTGAAAAAACTATTGATCTGAAGCGTGTGCAGACAATCTACGTGCCTCAGATGGCTCCCATTCATTTCCCGATATTAACGAGTGCCTTAAACACGCTGGGTTACCGGGTGAAGCTTTTGCCGTCAGTTAGACCCGAAGCCATTCAGCTGGGTCTTCGCTACGTCAACAATGACGCCTGCTATCCGGCCATTGTTGTCATCGGCCAACTTCTGGACACGGTCACCAGTCCCGACTTTGATAAAAACACCAGCGCGCTTCTTTTGGCGCAAACGTGCGGACCTTGCCGCGCCACCAATTACGCGACACTTCTTAAATGGGCGCTCAATGACCTTGATATGCAGGATCTGCCCGTGGTAACCATCTCCACACATAACATCAGCGGCACCGAGCACATGCCTTTGGGCTTAAAAGGCATCAGCAGGATCGTGATGGGGGTGCTCTATGGTGATCTTTTGCAGAAACTTTATTTGCAAACGCGCTCTTATGAAAAGACGGCGGGAAGCGCGCAAAAATTGCTTCAAAAGTGGCAGGAAATCTCCTGCCGGGATGTGGATAAAGGACGGAAAACTTTTGCTCTGAACGCCGAGCAAATGGCGCGTGAATTTGCCGCGGTTGAACTCACCGGTGAGAAAAAGCCCAAAGTGGGCATCGTGGGCGAAATTTTGCTCAAATACCATCCGCAAGCTAATCTCAATATTTTGGAGGAACTTTTTGCCGAAGGTGCAGAACCGCAACTCGGTGACATTTCCAGTTTTCTGCTTTACTGTCTCTACGATCCGATCTTTCAGGCCAAGGCCCTAAAAGGGCCGAAGATGAACGCGCTCGCTTCGCACCTTTTGCTCCAATACTTTGAATCTGTGCGACATATCGCCAATAAAGCGCTCATTGCCGCCGGTTTCAAACCGATGGCGACGCTTCAGGCGCACTTGGATCGGCTCAATAACCTTATGTCACCGGCCCAACAGGCGGGCGAAGGATGGCTCCTAACAGCCGAGATGGTGGAGTTTCTCGAAACCGGCGCCACGAACATTCTGTGTTTGCAGCCTTTTGCCTGTCTGCCCAACCATATTACCGGCAAAGGGGTGATGCGCGTGCTGCGGAAAATTTATCCCACAGCCAACCTCTGCGCGATAGACTTTGAAGCGGGCTCGTCTCATGCCAACTTCACGAACCGCTTGAAACTTTTTATGGCGCAGGCCCGAGCCAATCAAACCGAAAAACCACAAACGGGAGACACCAATGAGTGATGAAGCGCTTGCGCAAAGCGGACTGTTAATCGTCACATTACCCGATCAGGGAGCTGTCGGTAAATTAAACTCGCACTATTTTGACCCTCGCGCCAAACAGGGCAAAATCCGCGACGCGCTGGTGAAATGGTTTGGTATTTGGGGAATTTCGCTCTCGGGGTCAACGTCAAATCCCAACCATCTCGAGTCGCTTACCACTGAAGTCGTCTGGTGTGACTCAATACCCGAAGAATTGCACGGACCTCAGACTGTCAAATACTATGAGCGAAACGGACAACGAGTCATCGAGACCATAGAAAAACTCCGGCCTAAAGTCATTCTTGTTTTAAGCGCCTACCTTTATGAAGCAATGGCCTCACCGGATCTCGCCCCGCGCATTACCGCCGTGATCGGAAAAGCCAAGGGGCCTGCCAGGCGCATCACCACCATGCGGCTTAAGGCGCTTGAACAAAAGTTTGAGCATGCGCGAATACTCGTATTGCCGACTCCCTCGAAAAACACGACGGACGATTATGTCAGAAGCTTGAGCGCCCCGGTGCGCGAAGCTTTTGAAGACGCGGGCTTTAATCTGAACGAATCGGGCGACGCTCTTTTTACCGCCGCCCGGGCGCTTTTGGTGCTCGATGAGAAGCAAACGGTGCTGGCGATGCAAAATCGTTTAAGAATCGATGAAGCACGAGCGCGGGCGCTTCTTGCGGCGATGGAAGAAGAAGGCATTGTCACCCGCGCCGATGATAACGGAAGACGATTTTTTAAAAGCCGCTAAACGCAAAATGGATCTGTTTGACCGATTCTTTTGGGCTACCTAAAACAATCCCCAACTCTTTATCCAAGAATTGGGGATTTTATCAATCAGATGAACTTTTTAATCTGCTTGAAAATCAGATCAGGTTGAGACCGCTTTCGATATTGGCAATCACGGTGTCTTTACCGAAAAGTTCAAGAGTCTTATCAAAGACAGGCGAAATCTTTTCACCGAAAACAAGCACGCGGATGGGCACGGCAACGACCGGCATCTTGATGCCCATTTCATCCATGATGCCTTTTAAGACACCATAAATATTTTCGGCCGTCCATTCCTCAACATTTCTTGCTCTTTCAAGGAAAAGTTTCACCGCGGCAAGGCTTTGTTCATTGGCAAGCACCTCGCGGACAAGGGCTTCGTCGCGCTTGAGCGGACGGTAGAAAATCATGCAATTGTCAGCCAACGCTTCAAGCGTTTCCGGACGTTGCTTGGTAATTTCCATCACGCGGGCCAAATCCGCATGGCCGTCAATCACACCGCCGCGGGCTTCAATGCGCGGGCGCACCAAACGGGCCAAACGGTCGTTGTCGGCCTCAGCGATATAGAGGTGGTTTAAGTGATTGAGTTTCTTCGGATCCAAGCAAGCAGGCGACTTCGAGCAGTGACGAAGATCGAACCACTCGGCCAATTGAGCCTTGGTGAATTTTTCATCATTGCCGTGACCCCAACCCAAGCGAGCCAAATAGTTGACAAGCGCCTCGGGCAAATAGCCCTTCTTTTCGTAGTCCATCACGCTCGCGTCACCGTTGCGCTTACTCAACTTGCGGTTATCCGGTCCGTTGATCAAAGGCAAGTGAGCGAATTCCGGCACTTCCGCTCCAAGGGCCTTATAAAGATTAATCTGACGCGGAGTGTTATTGATGTGGTCAGCGCCACGCACCACGTGACTGACCTTCATGTCGATATCATCAACCACCACGGCGAAGTTATACGTCGGAATACCGTCACCGCGCATAATGACCAAATCGTCCAATTCGGTGTTTTCGAAAGAAATGGTGCCATAGACCATATCGTCCCAACTGACCGTGCCGGTGTCGGGATTGCGGAAACGAATCACAGGTGTAACACCTTCGGGAATCGGACGACCGACACAGTTTTCAGGACGCCAGCGACCGTCATAGCGGGGCTTAATCTTTTTGGCCATCTGCTCTTCACGCAAGGCTTCCAACTCTTCCTTGGTCGCGTAGCACTTATAAGCCAAGCCCTTTTCCAACATCATATCGACCACTTCCTTATAGCGGTTCAAGCGGTCCATTTGGTAAACGGGGCCTTCATCGTAATCGAGCTCAAGCCACTTCATGCCGTTGATGATGACATCGACGGCCTCCTGAGTGGAGCGTTCTTGGTCTGTGTCTTCAATGCGAAGCAGGAACTTGCCGCCCACAAAGTGGCGGGCATATGCCCAGCAATAAATGGCCGTGCGGGCGGTGCCCAAGTGCATCATCCCTGTCGGAGACGGTGCGATACGAGTACGAATTTCTTTCATTTTTCAACACAGAAATAAAATCAGAATTCAACGATTTTAAGACATCCCTCTTTTTAATTCCACAAACGCGAACTGAATATTTAATTGAGCGGTCGAAATCCTGTGTGTTTTTCCACAAAAATTGTGAACAAGGTTGTGGATAATTTAGGGAAAAGATGGGGACAACACTGAACATTGTCAGCAGGGCAGAAAAGTGCGGATTAAAAAAGAGCCGAAAGCTCAAAGGCTTGCGGCTCTTTTTAACAATATTCGTTTCAGAACGAATTAGAGGCTTTTCACCTTTTCCACGAGGCTGGCAAAGCCGGCCTTGTCGAAGATAGCCATATCGGAAAGAACCTTGCGGTCCAAAGCGATGTTAGCCTTCTTCAAGCCGTTCATGAACACGCTGTAGGTCATGCCGTTGGCGCGAGCGCCGGCATTGATACGAGCGATCCACAAGCGACGGAACACGCGCTTCTTGTTGCGGCGGTCACGATAAGCGTATTGACCGGCCTTCATCACCGCTTGCTTGGCAACGCGGAAAACATTGTTGCGACGAAGGATGAAACCCTTGGAGAGCTTCAAGATCTTCTTATGACGAGCACGAGCGGTTACACCACGTTTTACTCTGGGCATCTTTCTCTCCTGTTAATTAAGCGTAGGGCAACATACGATGGATGGACTTGCTGTCAGAGTCGTGAATGGTGACCATTCCGCGCAAATGACGCTTGTTCTTCGTCGTACGATGGGAAAGAATGTGACGCTTGGTGGCGTGAGCACGTTTAATGGAGCCGCCGGAACGCACCTTAAAGCGCTTGGAGGCAGCCTTCTTCGTTTTCATCTTCGGCATTTTGACCGATTTCCTTTTGTTATTAGATGATCACCGGCGCTTACGCACCCCGCGCAAGACTTGTCGGCCGGATCTCACTTGTTATCAACCGAGCCCCATTTCACCTTATCGAGACAAAAAACGAGGCCTCGAGGGACTCTAAAAAGAATGGCTCGGTTCCAAAATTGCGGATTTTATTACTTTTTACGCTTAGGCGCAAGTACCATAATCATCTGGCGTCCCTCAAGTTTCGGGAATTGCTCCACTTGAGCGATTTCAGCCAGATCTTCGCGGATTCGCGTGAACACATCCTGGCCTAAATCCTGATGGGCCATTTCGCGACCGCGGTAACGAAGCGTCACCTTAGCCTTATTGCCGTCACCCAAGAAACGGATGAGGGCGCGAAGCTTCGTTTGATAGTCATTTTCGTCGGTGGCAGGACGGAATTTCACTTCCTTGACCTGGATGACCTTTTGCTTGGCCTTCATTTCCTGTTGGCGCTTTTGTTCCTGATAGCGGAACTTGCCGTAATCCATCAAGCGACACACAGGAGGGTTGGCCTTGGCAGCCACTTCCACCAAATCCACTCCGGCCTCTTCGGCCATGGCCAAAGCTTCGGAGGTGCGCACAATACCGATTTGGGTGCCGTCGACACCCGTCAGACGAATTTCAGGCACTCGAATCTCACGATTGATTCGGTGCGTACGTTCTTGAGCTATGATCGTTCTCCTAAATACTCAACTTTATCTCATCACGCATGACAGCGCGAGCGCTCACTTTACCACTTTTTCCTTGATTTTTGGGAGTTTTGCTCACAAAAAACAACACAATCTGGCACCTTTAAAACAAAAAATCCCGGCGGCCAATCTATTTTAGCCGCCGGGCGTGTTTTAAAGATTAGCTGAGCGCATTAGCCGTTAACCTTTTTATCGTTTTCTTCAACCACACGCGCGATAAAGTCTTCGACCTTCATCACGCCAAGGTCCTTGCCGCCGCGGGCGCGAACGGCCACCGTGCCGGCTTCCATTTCCTTGTCACCCACCACAACGATGTACGGGAGCTTTTGCAAGCTCAATTCGCGGATCTTGTAGTTGATCTTTTCGTTGCGCACGTCTTTTTGCACGCGAAGTTCCGCGGCCTTCATCTTGGCGGCAATCTCATCCACATAACCGGCTTGGTGTTCGGTAATGTTGGCAATAGCCACCTGAACCGGCGAAAGCCACACGGGCATGGCGCCTGCGTAGTGTTCAATCAACATGCCGATCCAACGTTCCAAAGAACCGATGATGGCGCGGTGCAGCATCACAGGCACTTTTCTCGAATTGTCTTCGGCCACGTACTCGGCGCCTAAACGACCCGGCATTTGGAAGTCGACCTGAATCGTGCCGCACTGCCAAGAACGGCCCAGGCAATCTTTGAGATGGTACTCGATCTTAGGACCATAGAAAGCGCCTTCGCCTGGCAGAATCTCGTACTCAAGTCCCAAATCATCCAAGCTCTTCATCAACGCGGCCTCGGCCTTGTCCCAAGCGGAATCTTCACCGATACGCATTTCAGGACGCGTGGCCACCTTGTAGGCAATGTTGTCAAAACCGAAGGTGTGATAAACCTCTTTGACTAACTTCGAATACGCCTCGCATTCGGACAGAATCTGATCTTCCGTGCAGAAGATATGACCATCATCCTGCGTGAAGCCTCTCACACGCATCAAGCCGTGCAGAGAACCGGACGGTTCATTGCGGTGGCATTGACCGAATTCGCCCAAACGCATCGGCAGATCACGATAGCTGCGCAGCGCGGAGTTAAAGATCTGAATATGACCCGGGCAGTTCATGGGCTTTAAGGCGTAGTAGCGGTTTTCAGACTCAGTCGTGAACATATTTTCGCGATACTTCGCCCAGTGGCCGGAACGTTCCCACAAAGAACGGTCCAAAACCTGCGGAGCCTTCACTTCATCGTAACCATTGTCTTGGTAGATGGTGCGCATGTATTTTTCGACTTGCTGCCACAGGGCCCAGCCCTTGGCGTGCCAGAAAATCATGCCGGGGGCCTCTTCCTGCAGGTGGAAAAGATCAAGCTCCTTGCCCAAACGACGATGGTCGCGCTTTTCAGCCTCTTCGAGCATCGTCAGATAGGCTTTCAAATCGTCTTTCTTCAACCAGGCCGTACCATAGATACGCTGCAGCATTTCATTTTTGGAGTCGCCCCTCCAGTAGGCGCCCGCCACCTTCATGAGCTTGTGAACCTTGAGTTTGCCCGTGCTCGGCACGTGAGGTCCGCGGCAAAGATCGATGAAGTCGCCTTGCTCATAAAGCGAAATCGTTTCGCCTTCGGGAATCGCTTCAATCAGTTCGGCTTTGTATTTTTCACCCAAGCCCAAGAAAAAGGCAATCGCCTCCTCGCGCTTCATTTCCTTGCGAACGATCGGGATATTCTTCGCGGCCAATTCGTCCATGCGCTTTTCAATCGCGGTGAGGTCTTCAGGCGTAAAGGGACGCTTGTAAGAGAAGTCATAGTAAAAGCCGTTTTCAATCGCCGGACCGATTGTCACTTGCGCATCGGGATAAAGTTCCTTAACAGCCTGAGCCATCAAGTGAGCCGTCGAGTGGCGAACAATTTCGAGCGCTTCGGGATCCTTATCGGTGATGATGGCCAATGTCGCGTCGTGATCAATCACTGTGGAAGTGTCAACCAATTTTCCGTCAAGGCGGGCGGCAATCGCAGCCTTGCCAAGACTCGTGCTGATGCTTTTGGCCACATCGGCGACCGACACAGCCGATTCAAATTCCCGTTTGGAACCGTCTGGAAGCGTTACGGATAGCATTTTTCTATTCCTTTTCTTCGGTAATGATCTATAAAAAAAAGTGTGGCTTACCGAAAAGCCACACTTTTTAATTTTGAATGATTTCAAGCAACACAAGCGGGCTCGTTAGCAAATTGTTAACGAGTTGTTGTAGTTCGAGCGGTATTGCAACTTAAAATCACTTGAAAAGTCCTATATAACTGACCCGTTAATTGTAGACCTCTGAAAAGAGCTTTGTAAAGCGCGCTCATGAGCATTGTTGATTAGAAAACACGCTCATAAATGGCTAAAACATCCTCCGAGGTCAATTTTTTGAATTGGCCGATTGTCCCCGATCTCGCACAAGCGCTCTGCGCGCAGGCTTTCAGAGCTTCAGAGGTGAGACCGAACTCGCACAATCTGCTCGGCATCTTCATTTCACGATAAAAGGCCTCTAACTTTTCAATCCCCTCTTCGATGGTTTGCGCCCCGAAAATATTACGGGCGAAACGCTTCATTCGCTCAGGATTCACATCGGCCACATGACGAAGCCAGGAAGGTGTGATAACCGCCAAACCCGCGCCGTGAGTGATAGTCGGGTCATAGGCCGAAAGTTCATGCTCCATGGCGTGACAAGCCCAATCCTCAACCTGTCCCAAACCATAAAAGCCATTGTGCGCCCAACTGCCCACCATGGCCACCTGGCACCAGGCGTCATAGTCTTTCGGGTTTTCAAGCAACTTGGGCCCCATTTCAATCGCCGTGCGAACGGCGGCTTCAGCTTGCCCGGAAACAAAATCCACGTGCTCGGTGTTGGTGAAATAACGTTCAAAAATGTGACTTATCATGTCCACGACACCGGCGGCAATCTGATTTTCAGGCAATGTGAAAAACAGCTCCGGATTCACCACGGAAATCATCGGACGGATTTTTTCGCTTGCCGTTCCGAGTTTCAAACCGTTGTGATTGATCACCATGCGGATGGACTGTTCGCTGCCGGCAGCCGGAATCGTCAACACGCAGGCCACGGGAATCGCGTCGTCAATGGCAACCCCTTTGGTAAAAAAGTCCCAAGCGTCGCCATCGTATTTGGCCCAGGCCGCCGCCACCTTGCAGGTGTCGATGACACTGCCGCCGCCGATGGCAAGCAAAGCATCCACTTGAGAGTCCACGGCGATCTTTTTCACTTTGGCGGCAAAGTCAAGCGTCGGATTGGCTCTGACGCCGCCCATGGTGAAGTATTCAATACCCACGTCTTCCAAAGATGACTGAACAGCGGACACCGTACCGTTTCTGAGCGCGCTACCCCCACCGTACACAATCAGCACTTTGCCGATATTTTCTTTTTTGAGAGCCTCACCCAATTTCTTATGCTCATCGCGACCGAAAAGAATGCGGGTAGGGTTGCAGTAATTAAAGTTCAGCATGAATTGGCCTCTAAAAAATTTTTCCACATCAATCTAGCACAGAATGCGAAGAAATTAGAACAAAGTGCTTTTAACAAACCTAGACTATTTGTGATAAGGCATTCCATTCTCTTCTGCCAGGCAAAGGCTCCCGAACTTTGAAATCATTATCTTCAATATCAACGTTGTGCCCTACTACGCGCATTAACTAAAGCGGTGAAATTGAATCAATTTCACCGCTAAGCTGTCATTATGTTTTTTCTTTCTGAGCTACAACAAAGAATATGCACATTAGAAAGCGTATTTCAAACCAATATTAACACCATAGTCCTTTGTGTAATGCTCCCCTTCTTCTCGATCTAGCTCCCCATAAACACGCAAATTGTCACTGACTTGCCAATCTGCAGTGATGCCGTAATAGAAAGAAGTTCCCCCTAGACCATGCCCTTTAACTTTTGCCGAACCTCCATCAATGCCAGTAAATCGAATTGTTTGATCTCCAAGGAATTCGTGATTTATACCTCCAATAAGACCAACTTGATACCAGCGTTTACGGAAATCCTCGCTCGAACCATAATTAACTTTCTTTCCTAAAACAAAACCCAGTCTACCCGTTAAAAAATCTGCATTGCCTTGATCAACCTTCAAACCTGTCGACGTTTTAAAGCTTTCCCCTTTAACATAGAAATATGACAATTCCAATTCTGGTTCAAAGAATACGTGATCGATCCAGTGCCCTTTACCAGAATCCCATAGAGTGAACATATGCCCAACTTCAGCAGACATACCGTAGCCAATGTTATGGTAATTTGCATCAAATGAACCTGTTGACTCGTTATTTGTACCAATAATTTCTTGATTGTAATACCCAACTTGAGCGATCAAATCTAAATAGGAGCCATTGTTGTGAATCCAGGATGCGTATACCTTAGCGGAGTATTCATCAAGTCGGCCATCGCCGCCATATGCTGTCTCAAGACCTTCTTGGGTTGAATGTGCATATCGAAGCGTAGCTCCAACGATCCAATCGTAAGAGTCTGTTTGTGAGATCAAAGTGTCATAACCAACGTGAATACCACTAGACTCTTGTTTAAAGCCGCTATAACGGAATCCTTGAGCCCTGTCTTGTCGATTAAAGGCTTTAACCCAAGCACCTGTTCGAGTACCATAACGAACTTCACCCAATCGGCGACGCAGATCATTCTTCTCGGATAACCAACCGACAGCCTGAGCAACACTTGAACCTAAATTCTCAATTTGTGCCACTTCCGGTGGAAGGTCGGGCTTTTCTAGCTCAACTCCCGTTTGCACCAGATACCATTTACCATTGCCTTGACCAGTGTTACCTAAGTTTTCCAATTCTTCTTTAGTAAGAGAAGAAATGTCTATACTCTCCGGCACAAATTTCAAAGACCACGAAACAATCGAACCATTGGCTGAGTAACTATTACCACCTGTCGGATCATGAATTGTCATTGAACCATCGCCCTGACTGAAAAGCCAATTAGAGGTATAGAGTTTACTCAATGACGGAGCAACACCATTAAAAACAATTCTGCCGGTGAATGTTCCGTTCACGGTATCAGCTTCTATTTGATCATTTGCCAATGTACTACTAGTGTCGAGCGCCAAATCAACCCGACTGGTTATGGTTCCCGAACCTGTTAGTGAACCTGTCGACAGTTTCCAATACTCGGAATTATCCGTCTTAGTTTGTGCATTTGAACCATATACAAGAGCTTTATCGAAAGAAATATTACCATTATCAAGGGATAGTTCCGATATATTAGAATTTCCAGAAATGATCCAACTCGCGCCATCTTTAAATGAGAAGCTCGTTGTGGCGTGATCGCCTGAAGTGGCCGCCCCTATTAAATTTGAACTGCTGTTAGCAAAATTGACTTCAATTTTACCGTCCTCATTATCGATATTGCCTTTAATCCTGACATAGTCGGCATGCCATTCTTTATTGACCGAAATATCTCCTTCGATCGCTTTCAGTGCATATATTTCTCCCCTGCCTTTTTCACCCAATGTCATGTCTATATCAACATTGCCGTCAACGATAACGTTAGGTTGATAATGTTGCTTATTTTCATTTTTACTTCTTTCACCAGCAAGAATCCCGTATACATCACGTCTCCCACTGCCATAAGACTGAATGATCAAATTATTAACGTGTATTGTCCCCTGATATCTAGCATACAAACTCGCATCCTGAAAGGATGAAATTGTTCCAGCAAACCCATTTTTACCAAGCGTAATTCGTGTATCACCTGAGACACTAACCTCTGCTGCATAACCGGAACCTGTGTATGTTCTACAGAAAAGATTCCCTATGAGACAACGTTTTTCACTCTCTCCCTCATCAAGTTCATCGTCATAATATGTATCAGAACGAGAGATTCCTGCGAAGATTGCTGTTCCGCCATTGTTCATATCAATTATGGCGTCCTGATTTATATCTATATAAGACTTTGCTGTGGCTTGTTTAGAGCTATTTGCACGAAGTCCGTATCCATTTCCATCCAATGCATTGATCGTAATATATGCATTTCGAGCTGATACATGAGGTGTATTTTTACCTTCATCAGCATCGTGAGAATCCCAAGTAACATTAACACCGTCTGATTTATATGCCGTTACTGTAATATACAAATCTTTGACATTCATCCACGGTCCATGGTTATTTAATTTGATTGCATCGTGGTTGCCAGCTCCGTCAGTGGAGTTCACAGTAAGATAAAAATCCGTGCCTGATGCATCAATTCGATTCGAATAAGCGTTGTAAGCCGGTTTTCCGTTAACATCGACACGAACTTCTTTAAATTTAGACAAATCTTCATAGGCTTTATCACGCTCCTGTAAACTGCTATCTCCAGTAAGCACTGTGCCATCGTCATTAACTGTGTAAGCGGCAACTGCCTGAAACGACACCAACATTAAACTTATTGCTAAAGGGCTGAGAGCAAAGCAGGACTTCTTTAAATAATGCTGATAAACAACTTGGTTGTGTGTAGGGGGGGGTATTAACATCAAAACTCCTATATAAAATTTCAAAGACTTTAAATATGGCATTTGATTGAGTTACTAAGCAGCAGAATATCACAATTTGAATGTTTCTTATCGTCTGACTCGTCGTAGCAGTAAACGCCCCCAAATTCATCTCCCGAGTCATATAAGTGCTAGTAACGCCAACGTCATTATTTTCCTTTGATATGATATTTGCGGTTGAGATTTTCCAAAATACCCCATGAAAATTATTCAAATTAAGACAAACAAAAAGATGTTTCTACCGTTGCTTCTACTTGGTGACGAACAGGAAAGCATGATTGACCGCTATCTTAAGCCTGGTGACATGTTTGTCATGTTTGATGAGCATAAAGAGCCTATTGCCGTCGCGGTTGTCACAATCAAAGATGAAAAAACAATTGAATTAAAAAATCTCGCCGTCTGTGAGACTCAACAAGGCAAAGGATTCGGCAGGCAGATGCTCAATTTTCTCTTTCGCTTCTACGGCAAAAACTATGAAACGCTTCTGGTCGGAACCGGCGATGTCCAAACCACAATTGGTTTTTACGAACATTGCGGTTTTGCGTTCTCTCACCGTGTCAAAGATTTTTTTCTAAAAAACTACGACCATCCGATTATTGAAGATGGCGTTCAACTCAAGGACATGGTTTATCTGAAGCGACTTCTTTAAGTAGTAATCCATCAAATTACCATTTCAGCCTTTTCGACAAAAAATCTGTTATTGGTTATAAAGCGTTTTGACTTTTTGTTTAAGTCATTTGTGAAAGGTCATGGGCTAAAATAACCAGAACATAAAACCTGAAAAGGAACATCAAATGAGCGCAGAAAAGAAAAATCTGGAACCCGGTTTACCCGCCCTGCTTCCTGAGACTAAAACCGTCATGGACACGCTGATGGCGGCCGATCTTGTCAAAAAGGCTTTGCAGTTGGCCGTTGACCAGGACGAGCTTTGTTTAAAAGAACAAATTACCATCACTGAGACCCCCTCCTCTCCCTTCGGTGAAGAAATCCGCGGCAAGGACTTTGTCGAGCGTTTCACTAAATTGGGTCTGCAAGAGGTTCGCATGGATGAAGTCGGCAACGTCATCGGCGTGCGTCCCGGCGTGGGTCCCGAGCCGCGCACCAAACTGATCATTTCAGCTCACCTTGACACTGTCTTTTCCAAGGACACTGATTTCAAAGTCCGTCAAGAAGGTAACTGCTATTACGCGCCCTCCATTGGCGATGACTCTCGGGGATTGGCGGGAATGCTTCAAGTCATCCGCATGTTCCAAGAGCTCAATGTGCAAACATTGGGCGACATCATTTTTGTGGCCACGGTCGGCGAGGAAGGCGAAGGCGATCTGCGGGGCGTCAAACACCTTTTCCGTGATCCCAATGTGGATGTGGACGCCTTCATGTCATTAGACTGGTGCGATCCGAGCGATGCGATTGTGGGTGCCACGGGTAGCTTGCGCTATCGCGTGAGTTTTGACGGCCCGGGCGGTCACAGCTATCTGGGTTTTGGTCAACCCTCGGCTATCCACGCCTTAATGCGCACGGGTAAAGTGCTCTGTGACCTCGAAGTGCCCAAAGATCCGAAAACCACCTACACCGTCGGCGTGGTGACGGGCGGCACAACTGTCAATTCCATCGCCGCTCACGCATCGATGGATATCGATATGCGCAGCACGGAAAACGCTTCCCTGCTCGCACTGCGTGACAAGATTTTGCCCTGCTTTGAAAAAGCGGCCGAGGAAGAAAACGCGCACTGGGGTGTCACCAACGATGCCAATAAGGTCAAAGTGACGATCACCCCGATCGGAAACCGTCCCGCCGGTCAACAACCTTATGAAAGCCCCGTCTGTCAGGCTATTCGCGCCGGACTCCTGGCTTTGGGCCTTCCGCTTCACATGTACGCCTCAACATCAGGCGACCACAACGTGTCTTTGAGCTTGGGCATTCCGAGTTTGGCCATGGGCGCAGGCGGACGCAACCGCAAGATGCACACGCTCGACGAAGTCTACGAACACGTGGATGCCTATCAGGGACCGCAATTGGCGTTCCTGATGGGATGCGCTTTAAGCGGTGTTGAAAACATCACCAAGGGTATTCTTAAAAAGCGCTGCCGTTAAGATAAGGGCGCTTGCCTAAAAGAGCGCAAATAACAGAGGCCCCCGATTCTTATACCGAGAACCGGGGGCCTCTGATTGTTTGATGATATTCTTTTTAGGCGGAGGTGTTTTTCGCTTTTAACTTCTGAAGTTTCTTATGCGTGCTCCAGTGAAAGTAGCTTTGAAGCAACACAGAGACGCAAATCAGAAGCAGGCCGACATAAAACGAGAAATTGAGATCTTTTGCCTCATGGAAAATAATCATCGCCAAAATGATGCTGTAAACGGGCTCCAGGTTGTAACTCAAATTGACGGTAAAGGCCGAAAGGCGTTTTAAGGCCTCAAGTTGCAGAGAGAACATGCCGACAGTGCAGAAGCTTGAAAGAATCAGCAGATAGATGAAATCTGAGAGAGAGGGCACAATGCTGGGAACTGGGAAATAGGACAGGTAAACCGGGATAAACGCTGTCATGATGACGGCGCTCGCCAACAGTTCGTAGAAAAGAAAAGTCATCAGCGGATAGTCGGAACCCACGCGGCGATTCTCAATGGTTAAAAAAGCCGCGGCGATTGCCGACAATATTCCGAGAATAATCCCTGTCTGATACCGAGTGTCAAAATGGAAAATCAGCGCGATGCCGATGATTGTCAAAAGACTAAAAACAATCTCTCGGATTGAAAACGCCCTCTTACTCCAGATGGGATCGATCAGCGCGGTAAAAAAGCCCACGGAAGCAAAGCACACTACTCCGATAGAGACGTTGGAGTATTTGATTGAGCCGTAAAAAAGAAGCCAGTGGATGCAAAGAAGCAACCCCACCCAGGCGATGCGAAGGATATCTTTAAAAGCTAATCGAATCTGTCCTTTTTGAATGGCCAAATACAAAAAGGAAAAAACGCTTGCGAACATCACGCGGTACCAAACAAGCAACCCCTCGTTTAGCGTGATCAAACGCCCCAGCACGCCGGTAAAACCCGCAAGCACAATGGACAGATGCAAAACGATAAAAGCGTAAGACAGCATAGAGATCTACACAACAAATAAGGGCAAAAATTGTACCTCATGCGCCATTTAAAAAAGAATACACTTGCTTTAGTAGCGCAGCCTTCCGCGCCCGTGATATATTGGGGCTGTCGGATTTTCCTAAAATCAGGAACAGGTATATGAAAAAACAATCCCAACAAAACACAGGCAGCGCCTGGTCGGCGATGTTTGACGACATCTTCGGAATGAAAGCTTGGGCGGACAAAAAGAGCCGCCGCGATAAAAAGCGCATTCCTTGGCAGTGGGCCCTCTGGGGAGCGCTGCTTTTCTTTATCATCGGCTTTTTCATGCCGACCGATTCGATTTGGATTGTGCTGGTGGCCATTGCTGCCGCGGTTATTTTTTATTTCGCCCGAAGCACCGAAACCGTTGAGGAGCAGGTTTTGCTGTTAACGGATGCGCGCACGCCGGAGCAAAAAGAAGCCCATAGGCGGCGCGAAGCGGCTAAAACTCAAAAATCGGGTCCCGCAGGCCGCCGCCCCAGAAGCCGTCAGAAACCCGCGGCAACCGCCGAGGCGGAAGCTGCGCAGGCAAACGCGCCTGCCGCTCAAACAAGCGCGAAACCGGAAGCAAAAACTGGCGCCAAACCCAAAGCCCGTCGCAATAACCAACGCAGAACCGACAATAAAGCTCCCAAGGCACCTGCTGTGGCACAAACGGCGGCACCAGAAGTCAAAGCTGAAGAGACGGTTAAGCCCTCTGTCGCACAAACCCCTGCAACTACCGCCCCGGTAGCAGAGCCTGAGATTGGGGCTACGCCTGCGCCGGCCGCGGTTGAAGAAAAGCCGAAAAAGCCCGCTGTCCGCAAGCCCCGCTCGCCTCGCAAGAACAGCAACACCGCAGCACCCAAGACAAAAACTTCTCGCCCAAGAAAACCCAGAGCGAAACCCGCGGCGGCATTAACCCAAACGCCACAGGCAGAGTCCTCGGCAAAACCTCAAACTGAATCCTAGCGCGATGACAAAATGCAGGTGTTGATTGAATAACTCGATCAACACCTTTATTTTTTGCACCAAACCGATTCTCAGAAATTTCCACTGTTGAGATCTCCGTAACTTTCACATCTTGACGGGTCGACAGCAAAGGCTCGAGTCACTCCGTACATACCCTTAGACAAATCCTCCTACAACTAGGTGAAATGCTTATTTTCGTGTGAAGATAACCCCAGTACGATGCCTTAAATGTGGAATATTTTCCCTTAATCATTAATTCAACCCGTTAAAGGACAGCATCATGTTTGAGGGTATGCTTTTTTATATTTTTGTATGCCTTGCGTTTTTCGCAATCGGCGACTTTTTGGGAGTGGCCACCAAGGCAAAAGTCTCCTCCGTGTTTGTGAGCTTGCTTTTGTTCTTGATCTTTTTTATGGCCGACTGGATTCCGGACGATGTCATTAACCAGGCCGGTCTTACGCAAATCGGCAAATGGGCCGTGGGCTTTGTGGTTTTCGGCATGGGCACGACAATCAATATGCGTGAGCTGATTGCCGAATGGCGCACGGTGGCTACCGCCTGCTTGTCCATGGCCGTGATTTGGATCGGCATGATCGTTCTTGTCCCCCTGATCGGCTATAACGAAACGATCGTCACCATCCCGATTATTAACGGCGGTATCGTGGCCACGCAAATTATGACGTCGGCCGCCATGGAAAACGGTCTTGAAATGGCCGCCGCTTTGGGCACGATCATCTACGCTGTGCAAAAGTTCTTCGGCACTCCCTTCGCCTCCTATTTCGGTCTTCGTGAAGCCCGTGAAGTGCTTGCGGTTTATCGTCAAACGGGCGTCAACCCCAATAAGGCGCAACCCAAGGCCGGAGAAGAACCGAAACCGACCTTCGCCGAGAAATATAAGAAGTATTACGGTCAATTCGTCTGCTTGGGCATCACCGCCTTCTTCTCCTGGGTGGCTTCCTGCATCGGTCAAATGACGGGTTTGAGCTACACGATCTGGTGCCTGATCCTGGGCGCCATCATAGCCACCACGGGCTTGGTGCCGAAAAACATTTTGGCTCAGGCCAAATCGAGCGGCATTTTTAACGTCGCCGTTTTTGCCTCGATTATTCCGAGCTTGGCCAAGATTGACTTGGGCGACCTCATTGTCTTGGGCTACAGCACGGTCGTGATATTCGTGGTTGTATTCATTTTGCTTTATGTCTGCTTCGGCATTTTGCCCCTGTGGAAGGTGCAGGGACACAAAAACGTTGCCTTGGGTGTGGCGGCCGCTCAGCTTCTGGGCTTCCCCGCGACCTACCTGATTGCCAACGAAGTGGCAACCGCCGCGGCTGAAAACGAAGAAGAAAAGCAAGTGGTGCTCGATGCCATCATGTCGAAATACCTTGTCGCGGGCTTTACCACTGTGACATCGGTATCGGTGATCATCGCGGGCTTTTTCGAAACGTTCCTCATCCCGTAAGAATTTGAATCGTTGTAGTGAAAAGGAAGACTCATCATGTTTAAATTTGACGCTCAAGATTATCCGTATGCTTCCAAGCGCCATGTGGTTTACGCCAAAAACGGCATGAGCTGCGTGGGCAATCCGTCGGGCGCCGCCGCGGGCCTTCGCGTGCTCCTGCAAGGCGGCAACGCCATTGACGCGGCCGTGGCTGTGGCCAGCGCCCAACCTGTTGTTGAGCCTACCGGTAACGGTCTTGGCGCTGACTGCTTCGCGCTCATCTGGTACAAGGGCAAACTCTACGGCATTAACGGCTCGGGTCCCTTGCCCAAAGCCGCCTCCATCGCCAAATTGAAAGAACGCGGTTTTGACAGCATCCCGCCCTACGGCGTTGAACCGATCGACGTGCCGGGCGCCGTCGGCGGTTGGATGGCCATGCATGAACGTTTCGGTCGTCTGCCGCTTGAACAGGTGATGCAGCCTGCCATCGATTACGCTGAAAACGGCTACCCCGTCTCCCCCAACATCAGCCGCTTGTGGGAAGAGGCCTGGGGCATTTACGGCAAGTATCGCGACCGTCCGGAATTTAAAGGCTGGTTTGACACCTTCGCGCCGAACAACACGTGGCTGCGCCCCGGCGACATCTTCAAGAGCCATGACATGGCCGAAACGCTTCGCGAAATCGCCCGCACCAAAGGCGAATCCTTCTACCGCGGCGAGCTTGCCCAAAAGATGGACGCTTTCATGAAGGAGCATAACGGCTTCTTGTCCGCCGAAGACCTCGCCGCCTACCACCCCGAATGGGTTGAACCCTTAAAGACCGACTACCGCGGCTATGACGTGTGGGAAATTCCGCCCAACAGCCACGGCATCACGGTGCTGATGGCCTTGAACATCCTCAAGGGCTTCACGTTCGGCGAACGCGACACGATCGACACGCTTCATAAGCAAATCGAAGCCATGAAGTTGGCCTTTGTCGACACGATGGAATACGTGGCCGAGCCCTCTCGCATGCTTGTCACCTCTGAACAGCTTTTGAGCCAACGCTACGCCGATGACCGCCGCAAACTCATCAAGCCGGACTCCGCTTTGATGCCTGAAGTGGGCGATCCGCGCTATAGCTCCACGGTCTACTTCGCCACCGCCGACGCCGAAGGCAACATGGTGAGCATGATCCAGAGCAACTTCAGAGGCTTTGGCTCCGGCATCGTGATTCCGGGCACCGGCATTTCGCTCAACGACCGCGCCCAAAACTTCCGCTTCGATGAAACGCACCCCAATGCGTACGAAGGCGGCAAGCGCCCGTACCACACCATCATCCCGGCCTTCATCTCCAAGGGTGATAAGCCGATCTCGGCTTTGGGCATTATGGGCGGCTGGATGCAACCTCAGGCCCACCTGCAAGTCATCATGAATATGATCGACTTCGGTCTCAATCCTCAACAGGCGCTCGACGCGCCGCGTTGGCAATGGATTGGCGGCAAGAAGGTCGAAGTGGAACAGGAAATGCCCAACCACTTGATTCGCCTGCTGCAACGCATGGGTCACAACATTGTTGTGCAACCCGATCCCTATCACATGGGACGCGGGCAGGTCATTTTGCGCGATGAGAAGACCGGTGTCCTTTGCGCCGGCACCGAAAAGCGCACGGACGGCCACATCGCCTGTTTCTAAGAGCTTAGCGTATCGCTAAATGATTTCGGGTGGGAGAAATCCCACCCGATTTTTATTTGGGAAAATCAGAGCAGTTTCCGGTCAACAGGCGGCAACTCCGCCCCCATCATGTAAAGCGAGGCTTCCACTTTACGGATGGGATAAATCCCTTCGAGCCACTCAGCCCCCTTTTTGTTCCTCGCTTTGGCGATCGCCTCAGTCACCACCCACGAAGCCAGTATGTTGCTTTGAGCGAATGTGCGCTCTCTCATCGGTCGCTTCTTAATTCTGTCCAAGGGCTCGAACACATTGTTTTCCCAGGAGGCATTTCGTGAGAGATCCCCGTTATTTTTCCCCCAGCCGTGCAAGCTTCCCCACTTTAAGCTTTTCGGCAAATCCATCGCGCAAAAAAGACAATACTCACGAATCAAGTAGCAAAGCGCCGCGCAGACCCGGCTTTCATAGGTGATGAAATCGGGAATAAGCGTCGCATAAAGCCTCGAATAAAAGAAGGACATGGCCGGCCCGTACGCCCTGCCGAAAATTGAGTAATTGGGTGAATCAGACTCAAGCTCCCGGCAGGCGCAGTCGATTTTATCGGTCAGATTTTTCACCGCTTCAATTTTTTTAATGTTGCTTCTGAGCACAAGGGGGCGCGCGGCGAAGATTTTTTTAGTGATTTCGATAAACGCATCGTCATCTTTTTTCTCAACAGCTTCCCTGAGAGCGCTCTCATAGGCCAAGAGATCATCTTCAAATCGCCGATTAGCCGTCTCCTGAATGTACTGATCCCACGCGTCTTCAAAGCTCACAAAACAATACTGCACCCGCGGTCGATAAGTTTGAGTCAGATAGGGCGGATTAAAAGCGCGCCCCGCGATGTAGTCGCTCAGATAATCGGCAAAGGCGCTTACCTCGGGCAGACTGAGGAAATGCTCGCGAGCGGAAATCAAGGAATAACTCTCGGACATGGAATCACTACCTTTAGAAGATCTATCCGATCATTGTACGCAGAATCGAATGTTTCAAACACAAAAAAGGGAGATCCTTTCAGACCTCCCCATTTCATTTCCAAGACCGGAAATGGATCAGATTATTTTAGAAGCGATAATCAACGCGGACTTGACCGAAGAGTTCCTTCGTGTCGTCAGAGCCCATGGCGCTGCCGGCCTGAACGCCGAAGCCCCAATTGTCCTTCTGAGCCTTCAAGCCAACGCTCGTGCGAACCACGCTTTCGGACCAAACGTCCATCGAGGTGTGAACAGTCGTGGCGCCGACCTTCGTGCGGGCGTCGGTGTCACGATCGCCCAAAGCGGCCACGTAGCCCACATCAACCGACGGCGTCCACGTCCAGCCGGAAGCCGTTTGCATGTCACCCGCGAACTTCACGCCAACCGGAATCGTCACGAGATCCTGATCTTGATCCTTGACTTCAAGACCTTGATCTGTGTGGAATCCATCGGTGCTCACGCGCAAGTAGTTAACGCCGATGTACGGCACCAAGCGCGTGTTCTGCGTGAGGTCAAAGCGCATTTCACCGCGAACACCGACGCTCATCACGTCCGCGTCGATGTCAGCCTTTTCCATGCCGACCGTGGTATGCGTGACGTCGTTAGACGTTTGCACGTAGCCCACTTGGCCCACCACGTTGAAGGCGCCGAGGCGCTTAGCGGCGTATGCCTGAACACCGTAGTAGTCCACGTCGTTCTTCACACCGCTGTTGGCGTCCTGACCGCGAACCGTGCCAGTACCGAGGTTGGCCAACGCGCCGAATGTCCAGTCGCCCGTGGTGTATTCACCGCCGACCACAATGCCGCCCAACTCGGTCTTGATGGCACCGAAGTCAGATGAGCCGCCCATTTCAAAGCGCTTGCCCGTGGCTTCGGCAAAGAGCACGCCGCCTTCGGCAAAGTTATTGATGAGAGAGGCGCGCTTGGCGGCCGCGTCAATACCCATCGTGGCGCTGTCAATCGCAACCGTTTGAACACCGGCGGCAGCGGCCAGGTTCATCGCGGCGTTGATTTGTTGTGAACGATTGCCGTTGTTGACCGACGAAGTGGACTCGTCAAGGAAATTGTTAATGTAGTCCGAAGCCGAGTCATCCTGGCCTGCAATATCAACCAGCGCTTCCGTGTCATCCACGTCACCCAAGCCTACTTCCTCGAGCTCAGAGCCGGTGCGTTGAGTGAATGTGTAACGAGTTAGATTACCGACAGTTGAGCCACTGACCGTATAGAGAACGTTATCAACGCTTGTCGCCGCTTCAGGATCGACCGCAATATTGACCTGGGCATTTTGAGCGGCGGCTTTAGCCACGTCGGCAAAGTGAATCTTGCTGCCCTCAGCCATGGTGACACCAGTCTCCACAACGGTATGACCGTCCGCATCAGCAATTAAAGCGCCGTTGGATCCGATGACAATACCCGTTTCTGTGGCCTGTGCGTTTTCACCCACCGCGACCGACCAGTCACCCTTAACAGTCCCGGTCACATAGAGGGCGTTTTTAACGCCGGCGCCCGAGAAGGCGGACAAAGCCGCATCCGTCGTGTCGGAATTTAAAGCCAAGAGACCGTTTGCGACATTGAACTTGGTGGTGACTGCGGGACCAGAGCTGATCGAAGCGATACCTGCGCTTTCTGTCGTGCCGATATTCATCGTCTTGGTATTGTCACCTGTAATGGACGCAAAGTTGACAGTACCGACAACATTGGTGGTGTCTTTAGCTCCGAAGTCGTAGTTCATGCCAATCACGTCAGCGGTTGAAGTGATGTTATCGAAAGCTACGACTTTTTGACCGTCAGCAAAAGCAAATGCGCCGGTTTCGCTAGCCAAAATCATATTGGCCGTTTCCGCTCCGCTTCCGTCTACAGTACTCGTTTCACCCAAAACTTGATCGTTATAGAGCATAACGTTGGCAGTGCCGACTTCAGAGGTCGCGGCGGTGTCCTCTCCGTCAGCCGCAGAGACTAAGCCTCCCGCATAGACATTGCCTTCGACAGCGCCATTTTGGAGCCAAATGTTAACGGTGTCCACAGTGGTCTTGGATTGATTGTTATAGGTGTCATCAGCGCCGCTTGCCGTCTTGTATGTCCCTTCTAAAGCAAGACCGCCGCCATAGATATCACCCGTGACATGAGCGCCGTCAACGGTAATATTGGCTGTTCCCACACTGGACCAACCGCCGTCAGTAGCGATACCGCCGCCGTACACATTTCCATCAATGACTGTTGACGGTCCAGAACCCTCGTCCGTGACAACTTGAGTTCCATTTAATGTGATATTTACTGTATCGACATGAGCTGCGCCCGTTGTATCTTTAGCGCTGCCTTGGCCACCCGCGGCAAGACCGCCACCCGTAATGGCTGCCTTTTCAGCATTCATCACATAAGTCAAAGAGTTCCAGTAGGAAGAAAGTCCCGGATCAGAAACAGGCTGCTCGGGATGAAAAACTTCGAAGTGGATGTATCCGACATTGCCCGAATCAACTTGGATATTAGCTGTTGTCACAGTTGAAGACGCGTTCTTTGTGGCAACCGGACCATTGGCATCTTTTGGATTGGAATCATCAATGGCTAAACCGCCGCCGACCAAACCGTCTACGATCGCATCACCTTCCACAAGGATATTGGAGGAGACCGTTGTCGCTTCAGCGCTTATACCGGTATTCGGTTCGCCCGTGCCGGTAAAGAAGGAAATACCACCCCCCATAACACCAACTGTATCGCCGCCATCTAAAGTAATTACCACATTTCCGACTTCAGATACAGCATTCTTGGTCGTTGTTTGTTCCGTATCCGGATCGATGTACGAGGCGGCCGACGATGCTGCCAAACCGCTGCCGAAGATACCGATGTTGTAGCCACTGTGAACATTAATCGCCACATCTTTTACGATGCTCGTCGATGTCACTGTTTGAGTTCTGTCTTCGGCGTCAGATCCGTTATTGGCTTGATAACCCAAAGCCATGCCACCACCCAAGACACCAATGGTCATACCCGGTTTGGCTGTGTCAACAATTTCCTTAAGCAGACCGAATTCTCCGATAGAGGAGCCATTCGGATTCTTCACATACTCTTTGATCTCATCAAGAAGCGGGGAAAGTTCATAGTTATGATAATCAATCTTTTCTTGTTCATTGGCAAACACCGGTGCCGCATTTTCGCTACCGATGTCAATTTGAACATTCCCAACCTCAACTTTTGCGCTTGAAGGTTTGGTGCTGTCAAACATCTGTTGCGCAGCGGCTAAACCACCGCCAACAATGCCGGCCACTTCAGACTTTTCACCGACTATGATATGGACATCGCCGGAAACAGCTTCCGCCTTGCCGCCCTGTTCCTTCAATGTTTCGTCCAATAAAATGTTGTCCTTATAACCTGACAGTTGATCATCAAGGACCTTATCTAAAACACTAGAAACTTCCGCGCTGGCAGCGACACCGCCGCCTAAAACACCCAAAACTGCACCGTTTTTCAAATCAATGGTTGTCGTGCCTCCAACGGTGGCGGAACTCTCCCCTCCCATCGTGGCAATTGACAAACCGCCACCCACGACGCCAGCATGCAATCCTTCATAGCCGCTAGAATAAGCGGTGGTGTCAATTGTGATGTTTGAACCATCGGTGACAATAGAGTTCGCTTTTCCTGTAATAGCGATGGCTGAACCGGCGCCGATCGTGCCAGCACTAGAAGTCGAACCGGTAAAACTGATATTTGTGCTACCGTTTATTTTTGTAGTTGTTTCTGCGCCCTGAAGTTTTACATAAATGTCTGTCTTAACTTCAGGAAAAAGTGGAGGGATCGGAGGTATGGTCACATTTGGCTTAAACAGGGTCAAACCTCCCACATTGATGGCTGAGCTACCGCCCACAGTACCAATCAAATTGCCCGAAGAAAATTCAATATTTGTATTACCAGTTCTCTCAATTGTCTTGGTAAGTCCAGGAGCAAAGTCTGTCGGGGCATCGGCACCAACGTCAACTGTCTCTATTGCCAATGACATATTCATCAAACGGTCACCACCCACAGTCGCCACAAGCAATGGGTTTGATGTTCCGTCATTTTTGATAAAGGTATCACCTGTTATCTGCAGGGAGGATCCATTAAATGGAGTAATTTGTTGCATCAACTTATAAACCATTGATGCTTGATCTTCATTAAGGCCCGCCCCCGCAACTAACAACACGCCAGGAGTCAATTCATCCATTTTGTTCACACCACCGGCCAAACCCACTAAAGTCGCTTTACCGTCGTGAACACCCAAAGCATTTCTGATATCTTCAATAGTTCCGCTTTTGAGCGCAAGCGCCAGTTCTCTGGCGTCACCTTCGGTTTTAATAACCAACTCCTCGCCGTTACCAGAGATAAACTTCGACGTACCTTCTTCATCCGTCAGGTAGTCGTATGTGATATCTTTAGCGAATGCTGTTCCACCGACTACCATCAGCCCCGCGACCGCAGCCGCCACAAGAGTTTTAGTTGCTTTGCTGGGTTTTCCATGCGTTGTCTGAGCTTCTGAAGCGACAACGTATGTGTTTCTGACTTGATTCCACAAGACTTTAAATGCCTTATTCATATGGAGTACCTTTTACAGTAAACGAACACATAAACCGCTCCGGATAAAACCGGATGCGTTCAGGTTACGCTACCCCCCCCCAGAAGTATTGACTATCGTCAAGTCAGAACGTTTTGTCATAAAAGGGAAATAAACAAAAAATACCCTAATCCTTATTTTTCAATGAGATGGCAAATGAGATATCTTTACGAGAAGTGACCCTAGTTGCTAAAAAGCAACTCTGTTTTTCTATCCTCTCAGACCCAATGTTTTCTGCTTTTCGTTTAAACACGTGTTCTTATTCGTCATTACTTCATTTTTCCAGGTCACTTTTTTGAGATATCTGACACTTTTCCAGGCGACTTTTTAAAAGAATAGACATTTTTCAAGGCGAGTTTTCAATCAAAACGGCGTCAGCGTTTTATGACGAGAAAGATACTTGATGATTTTTGGAAAAAGTTACCCCCTGGCAAATGCAGAAAACATTCAACAGGGGGCAGATATCTAAAGGGTTTCCGACGTCAATTAGAAGACGTGACGAATGCCGACATTCCAGCGCCAGTTTTCTTTCACGTCACCGCCGTTGGAGCGTTCCAAGTCAACATAGCTATAAGTCGTATCGGTCCAGTTGAAGTTCGCGCCAATGCCAAATTCAACCCACGTGTCTCCTAAGTCTTCGCTCACATGATCATACAGGGAGCGATCAGACATCAAGGTCGCCGTCGAATCAAAGTCTCCTTTGAAGTCATGCAAGCCTGAAACGCGAGCGTAAATCACGCCCTTGTCGTTGGGCAGATGAAAACCTGTTCTCACACCTACACGACCGATCAGCGATTCAAAATTGTCCTGATCAATTTCCACGCCGTTGCTCGTGTGGAACTTGTCGCCTTGGATATAGCCGTAAATCACTTGAGCCTGCGGTTCCACAAAGCCCGATTGACCGAGCTTTAAGTGCCAACCGTATTCAGCGCTCACGCTAAAGGCGTTGTTGTCGGAGCTGCCGTCCATGCCTTCCAATTCAAAGTCCGTATCCAGGCGGTTGTACTTGGCGGTCAAATCAACATATTGGCCATTCTCAGCCATCCATGTGCCGTAGACACCCAAACCGTAGGACTTGTTGTCGGCATTACCTAAGTCATAATCGGCCTTGCCGTCCGTGTAAGAGAACGCGGCGCCAACCTTCCAGCCGTAACCCACATCAGCGTCCACGCCGACCTGAACGGAGTTATTCCTGGCGGTGATGTTCTGCGAACCGTATTCTTGTTCAGAGCCGTAGATCCGAGCCCAAGAGCCGACGCCTTCAGGACTCATGCGCAACTCACCCATGCGTTTGGTGAGATCGCTCATTTCATGGCGCCACTGCATGATGCTCAAAGCGGCCACAGACCCATAGGCATTCAGGCGAGTGTTTTCTGCAACGGTGCGAGAAGTCATTTCGCCTTGGGCATCGTAGGTCTCGGTGACTGCGCCCAAAATCGCGCCCTGACCGACGTGCTCAGTTCTGGTCGCGCCATTGGCCTCTACCCCACCGTCAATCTCGGACAAACTTCTGCCTTTCAAGTCATCGGCCGTGATGCCGGTGTAATTGACTAGCAAGTTCGGCGCGCCTTTAACGGTACCAAAATTCACAGTTCCCGTCTGCAAAACACCGTCTTCATTTTCTGTTGTTAAGAGATTGACTGTACCGCCCGAACCGGTCGTGTTTTCAATAGTGACGACTTGATCATTGCCGTGCGTGAGATTGATCACACCGCCATCAAAATGAAGGTTGTTTAACGCCTGACCTTCCGACACGCCGGTGTCATCCGATTGCGCAGTAATAATCGTCGGATTCCACTGCGCATCGTTAGCCAATGTGACGCTTAAGCCGGTTACCTCTCGGTTCTCTTCAGAAATGTCATTGCTATAGGCTTTATACACATTGCCTGTCCACGATGACCCGGCACCAGTTAAATTGATATTGACTTTAGAATCAAGAATCTCACCGGAATTCTCCGTTGGTCCAGGCGATGCGAAGGCAATGTTGCCATTGAGTACTACTGTGGAATTACCACCGGTATTGACATTAATCGTCGAATTTCCCCGAGTGTAAATGGCATCCTGCGCGTTCACTGTCAAGTCACCGGAAATATCCACGAGACCATACGATGTGGCGGTGATACCCGCCCCGGCACCCTGGGAAGCATCGATGACAGTACTGTCGGCATGAATCTCAATAGTTCCTCTTTGGGCTGGGTTTGTCATCTGCTCATCATCACTTTGAGCAATGAGCCCCTGACCATTTTCTCCTGCGGCGATAATGAGCTGACCGGCATTGACTTCAACAGCGCCATTGAGCGCATATAACCCAATATCTTGTCCTGAAATTTCAACGTGTTGACCACTGATAGTCGCTGATCCCAAACTATTAACTTCCATGCCCCTGGAGTTTTCACCGGTGGCGGAAAGTCTCACTACTTGAGAATTTTGAGAGCCCACTGTCAGGTTAGCACCGACGTTTAACACCGCGAGTTCAGACCCCCGCACAATAATGTTCTGTCCTTGGAGGTTCAACGTTGAACCCGATGCATTTTGAATGCCTCGTCCATTTTCAGAGGTAACATTTATCTCGTTGCCGGAAATACTCACTGTGCCTTGATTCAAATTAGTAATACCGTAGGAACTGCCGCTCTGCGCTGAGGCGGAGACATTGACTTCACCATCGGCGTTAATTTGAACTGCGCCTCCGTTGCTATTGGAAATTGCAGTAGAAGCCCCTGTATTTGAATGAGCGTTAACAGTTACATCACGTCCGTTGACCCCCAACAAATCCGAGGTGTTTGATAGGGCGATGGCATTCTTGCTATTCGATTCAGCGGAGATTTTCATCGTATCGGCAGTAAGAGTTGTTGTAACTCCAGCTCCGGCGCTACCCACTCCTACGGCTGCACTGGTTGTTGAGTTTGTTTGAGCTGAAATACCCAATTGATCCGTATTTTCAGAACCTATGATCACTTTACCCAGACTATTCATAACCCCTTGAGCGAAACCGTTTGCTGAGGAGGCGCTTACCGTAATGTTTTGGGCAAAAATATTAGTTCTGTCTGTTAGACTATTGCTCGACCAAATTCCTCTTACCCCGGAAGCTTCATTCTGCGCTTGGATATTGACTGAAGCTGTTTGCTCGGAGCCCACTGTCAAGGTGCCGCCTGTCATCGAAATACCTGTCTGATTCACAGCCATAGAGATGAGACCATTTTCTCCGGTTGTCAAATTGAATTCATTGCCGAAACCTGAACCTGTGAACCCTACGTTAACCGGAGACTGAGCCGTCCCAATCTGAATGTTCGGATCGCCTGTGACACTCTGATTTGTCAGTCCTGTTGAGAAATCCAATGCCTGCGCTGAGAGTGCAAATGTTGCCAACACCGCAACCGCCAATGGTTTTAATTGACTCTTCATGACCATGTCCTCAAATTAAAAGAGAAGGGATAAGTATTATCTTGCCCCCCCCCCCGAAAAATAATTGTTTGCTTATGGTCAAGAAGTTTCAAAAATTCATAATTCCTCAATTTATCATATAGTTAAAAGTACCTATCAATCGAAAATACCTAAAAATTCATCATTATTTAACGCTCTGTCAACAAAAATCCCATATACACCGGCAAAGTCAAAATCTTCCCCTTTTCGCCGATGTTGTAATCTCCCAATTTGACGGCTGAGTTCACATGATATTTTTCAGGGTGCTTGAAAACGGTTTTTAGACTTTTAGCGTTGCCTGTAGTCGCCTTAACCTCTAACAAAACAGCTTCACCTTTGTAGCGCATGACAAAATCAACTTCCAGCCCGTTCTCTTTTTGGAAGTAGTAAAGCGGACGCTTCATCTTGACAAAGAAATCGGCCACTAAATTTTCAAAAATCGCCCCCTTATACCCATAAAGATTGCCCTTAAGAATGTCCACTTCCGTTCCGTCTTCCAGCATACTGACAAAAAGCCCGGTATCGACCATGTAAACCTTGAATTTATCACGACAAGCATTGCCTTCCAGTGGCAATTCCGGAAGGTTTAAGTTGTAGCATCGCTTGACAAGCCCCGTGTCCTCCAACCATTGCAAGCATCCGACATACTGACTGGATCTGCCACCCTTTTTAATTAAGGAGAACTGAAATTTTTTATTGTCCTTGGCCAATTGCTGAGGAATAGACTCAAAGCACTCGCGAATTCGGGATTTATCGGCACCGATTGCATACTTCACCATATCATCCTTAAATGAACGGATAAGCAGCTTCTGTTCCTGTCGAACCAATGCAATGTTTTTCTCTCTGACAAATTGATCCACAATATGCGGCATGCCGCCAACAACAACGTACTGCAGCAATAAATTCCTCAGTCGCTGATGCAACGCTTCAGGTATTGCCTTTACATCGTTCAAACACTTTTTCAAATGATCAATAAGAGGCGCTTCAATTCCGTTGGCCCAAAGAAACTCCTCAAAATCAAGAGGAAACATATCAACAATTGTTTCGTAGCCAACAGGGACCGAATAATCCTGGGAACGGTAACCATTGATTCCCAATAACGACCCCGTTGCCAATACATCAAATCGCCCGTCCAATTTGAAAAATTTCAGTGCGGCTCGCGCTCTTGGACACTCCTGAATTTCATCAAGGATAATCACTGTCTCACGAGGCACAAAACGAACATCGCCACCAACAAAGGCGCTCATCATCAGCACCACATTATCAACACTAAGCGCTCCATCAAAGATGGACTTGTAATCCGGGTTTTCAAAAAAATTCAGATAAACAACATACTTATAGTGTTCACGGGCAAAACGAAGGACGGAAAAGGTTTTGCCGCATTGACGACAACCTTTCACTATTAGTGGATTACGGTTTTCGTTATTAAGCCATTCCGACAACAAATTTTCTATTTTTCTTTTAAGCATAAGTAGTTATTCCACATTTCGTCATTTTTTAAAGTTACTTTATCATATCGTTTAACATTTTTTACAGCGACTTTTTATAAAAATTAACATTTTTTTATGGGACTTTTTAACTTAAAAGAACACTTTTTCCTAAAATCCGACCATATTGCAAACTCGTTTTGAAAAAATTGACGTTGAAAAATAAGAAACGATTCAACATGCAACCATTCGAATCCGGAATCTTTTTGACAAGGGGAAGTCGGCGCAAGCCGGAGAACACGAGAGGCTTAATTATTCTTAACTTAGGAGCGGAATTGAACATTTTCTGAATTCCGCCCCATGGTTAAATTACAAGAGACTTTGAGATACTTCCGACAGCTCCTCGCGCACTGGCAAATTTCAAAGTTCAACAGAAACTATTGAAAACTAAAAAACAGATTTTTAATCATTAAAATCGTCATAGCGCCCAATTAGAGCCAAGATAAAGTCTCTGAGCGCATAGCAGGACATGAAAAAGGCGCTCACGGGGATCGCCACATAGGCCACCTTTTCCTGCATCCAGGGAATGGACTGCATGTAAGCGTGCGACCGCATCACCCACACCCAGCCGTACCAACAGATGATGACGTAGGTTGTCAACTCGATCGCGCAGACAAGAATACGGCAAATTCGACCGGCGTTGCCCCTCAGCCTTTCGGTGAGCACTTCAACCACAAAGTGATTGCGCGTGCGCACAAGCTCCTGAGCGCCCAAGAAAATCATCCAAATCAAACATATCTTGATCCAATCATCGGTTTGGGTGAAGTTATAGATCGGCACAAAGCGAACGAAGACATTGGCCAAAAACATGATGACGATCGCCGCCAGCGCCACAACGCATATGAAGCGCGTGACGCGGCTCACCCAATGATCGACGGTTTTAAGGAAATTCAGCATCACACACTACCCCACCCAATGCGCAAGCCCCAGTGACAACTCAGGGATAAACGCCACGGCAATCGCCACAGCGATCATGATGAGCACATAGCCCACGCTCTTTTTAGCGATTTCCATGACCTTTTCACCGGTGATGGACGCCATCACATATAGGTTTAGCCCCACAGGAGGCGTCAACACCCCCACCGCCAAAGCGATGCACATCACGATGCCCAATTGAATGAGGTCGTAATTGAAGCTCTTGGCAATTGGCACAAAAATCGGAACCGTGATTAAAAGAATAGCTGTGCCTTCCATAAAGCATCCCATGATCACCAAAATCGCGATGATGATCAAAAGCACCAGCGCAACCGAGGTAAACGTTCCGGAGACAAAAGCGATGGTCTGCTGAGGAATTCTCGTGTACAAAAGCACATATTGGAAAAAGCCCGCGGTGGCGATGACAAACATCACTTTCGCTGTCTGCTCAACAGTGTTCCAGAGAATAGCGGGAAGGTCCGAGAGCTTTAACGTCTTGAAAACAAAAAGCCCCAATATAAAAACATAAAAGGAGGCGACCGCCGCCGCTTCAGTCGCGGTAAAAAGACCCGCAAACATGCCGCCGATCACAATCACAGGCGTCAAAAGCGACCAAAACGCGTCTTTAAACCCCTGCCAACGCTCAGCCCATGAGGCCCGTGGCGTGACCGTGTAGCCTTCTTTTTTACAAACGTAGGAAGACCAGAGCATGAAACAAAGACCGAGAATCAACCCCGGCACGGTGCCCGCGGCGAAAAGAGCGTTGACGCTCGTTTGAGTGAGTCCGGCAAATAAAATGAGTGTGATTGAGGGCGGAATAATAGGCCCCAGTGCACCGCCCGCGGCAATGGTGGCGCAGCTGAAAGCCCGGTCATAGCCCGATTTGGTCATTTCGGCGATGGCGATCATGCCGATACCGGCGGCGCAGGCCGCGGCCGACCCCGACATCGCGGCCATCACAATGCAGGCAACAATGGCGGCGTTGGACAGGCCCCCCGCCCTGTGCCCCAAACAAACACGGCCGAAACCGAAAAGACTTTGCGAGATGCCGCCCACACTCATGAGGTTTCCCATGAGCAAGAAAAAGGGAATCGACATCAGGGTGATGCCTGAGACTTGCGAAAACATGCGCTGCGGGACCAAAAAGAGCCGCGCCATGTCGCCGCCCGTCATTAAAAAAGTCGCGATGGAGGCAAACCCCATCGTCACCGCGGTAGTGACTCCCAACAAAAGCAGAAGCAACACACCCGCAAAAATCGCAAACATCACCATGACTGAAAAATTCCCTTAATTTCCCCGACCTATTCGCTCGCCTTCACCGCGTTGAGAACTTCCTGCATGGCGTCTTTGCCAGCCAGTTGAGCCACCTTGTCATAGGCCGGCGCCATCATCTTCACAAAGGATTCACGATCGGGATAGGTAACATTCATCCCTTTTTTCTTCAACTCTTCAACCACGGCGCTTTCGCCTTCGCTGATCATCTTGCGCGTAAGGTTTTGCGCATTCACAGCCTCTTCTTTCAAAATCTTTTGCTGCTCGGCGGGCAATCCGTCAAAAAGCGTCTTATTGATTAAGAGCACCTGGCAGTCAAAATAGTGATTCGTCATCGCAAGTTGATCTTGAGTTTCATAGAGGCTGTCGGCCAAAATCGTAAAGACAGGATTTTCCTCGCCGACCACCACGCCCTGCTTCAACGACGTGTATAGCTCCGAATAAGCGATGCTTTGGGTGTTGGCGCCGATCGCATCAAAGGCGGCCAAAAGTCCTGTGGCCGGCGGCACGCGGATCTTCACTCCCTTCAAATCTTCGGCTTTATTGACAACCACTCCCTTGGTGGTCGTCTGACGGAACCCGTAGTCAAACATCGACAACCCCATGGCGTCGTATGAGGCAAGTCCCTGGTTCATCCAGGGCATCACAAAATCGTCAATCACCTTGTGCGCCTGATCGTAGCTCTTAAAAAGAAACGGCGCGGTCATCGCATTGAGTTTTTTGTCATACATGGCCATGTTGCCGAGCGAGACCACCGCCATGTCCAAGGCGCTCATAGTGACTTGTTCGGCAAGCGCGGGCTGATCACCCAATTCACCGGAGGCATAAACTTCGACTTTCAACTCCCCCTTGGTGCGGCTTTCGACGTTTTGAGCAAACTGAAGAGCGGCGGCATGATGAGCGTGGCTCGTGGCCGCGGTGTGGGCCAATCGAATTGTCTGGGCAGCCTGAGCGGAAAAACTCGCGGCGACAAGGCATGCGCCCGCAACAAACATGGCTTTGAGAGCGGTTTGCATAGAAAGATTCCTCCGGGGAAAGTAAATAGAAAAGTATTAACTTCTAAGTATAACGGGCTTTGCACTTAATTAGCCGATATTTATGGGATGTCTTGTCCGGAAAAAAGTTGGCACTTTTTGATTAGTAAAGGACGGTGTTAAATAATTTTTTTATTGATAGATGATCCTGTTAGCTACTTCTTTTCTGAAATGCCAAAGGAAAAAGCCGCAAACGAAAAAAGACAGCACTTCGGCGATAGGCTGAGCTGATTGAATGCCTAACAAACCGATGTAGCCCGGCAAAACCATAATAAGCGGCAAAAAAAACAAGCCCTGACGGGTTGCGGCCAGCAGCGTGCCGATAGCCGTGCGGCCGATCACCTGAAAAGCCATATTGCCGATGACATTCACCGGCACAATGATCGCCACCGAACACTGCAGGCGCAGGGCGAGCACTCCGATATTCATCACTTCTGGATCGTTGACTTCAAAAAATCCCACGATTTCCCCAGCGAAAACAAAGCCCAGCAACCCGAGGATAACCATGAGTCCTGTGCCCATGGCGATTGTCACATCAAGGGCTTTTTTCACTCGATCAAAAAGCTTCGCGCCCCAGTTGTAGCCCAAAACAGGCTGAAAGCCTTGCCCCAGACCGATCAAAAAGGCGTTTGTCATCATCATGACTTGCCCGACAATACTCATTGCCGCCACCCCGGCGTCACCATAGCGGCCGGCCATAAGATTGAGCACAGAGGCGGCCACGGCGCCCAAAAGATTTCGGGTCAGTGACGGCAAGCCGTTTTTGAAAATCGATCCATAAAGAGACAAACTCTTAGAGATCCAAGCCCAATGCATGTGCATGGAGCCACGCCCTCTCCAATAGTGACTCAGAAGAATGCCAAAAGAGATGAATTGACAGAGCGCGTTAGCCCAAGCGGCTCCGGCAATCCCCCAATCAAAAACAAAAATGAATAACGGCGCCACGGCGATATTGAGCACTCCGCCCGCCCCCAATCCCATCATGCCGACAATAGCCAGGCCCTCTGAACGCAGCAGATTATTCAGTGTGTATGACGCCGCCATAAAGGGACAGGCAAGCAAAATGATTTCCGCATAGATCCGCGCGTAAGGCAAAATCGTCTCGGTGGCGCCCATTGAACTTAGCAGCGTTTTCAAGGCCGCCCAAGCGCAAAGCGCGAAAACCGATGAAAACAAAAGCGAAAGAAAAAGACCGGAAGAAGCCAGCGTGTTGGCTTTAGGATAGTCCCTGGCGCCCAAAAGGCGAGAGGTTTGCGCCGCGCACCCTTGCCCTATCATGATGCCGATCGCCTGAATAATCGTTTGAAGCGCAAAAACAACCCCCATGGCACCCACGGCGGAAGTTCCCAAATAAGAAACATAATACGTGGAAGCCGTGCTGTAGAGCGCCGTCACGAGCATAGATAGCATCGTGGGCACACCCAATTTAGCCACAAGCGGCGCCACCGCCTCCTCGGTCATTTTCCGATAGGTGCGGTTGGCGTCTTTGGTTACTGAGGCGGAGTCGTTTTTTTGCACAAATGACCAAAGCGTGTAGGCACAAACTTAGAAACAGTCTAGTCCGAAATGCCCAAAAAATTCAAAGACTCGCCGGCTTCTCAATAAAATTTTGACTTAAACGACACAGCGGCTTTAGGTCACGATTGATTAGCGCCAAGAAAAACCAAGCAAACGCTGTCTGGCCGTCTCATACGAGCGCTTCTGAAATAGTGTCTAATGACTTGTTACTCAAGTTTTTTCAAAATGCGCCGGCACATTTTAGAACTGTTGCTCTTTTCTTTTTGAGTATTCAGAGGATAGGCCTTGGTCGTGTGCTTGTAGAATCTTCCGCTCATCAAAAGCCAAATGATTTTGTCAATTTGATTCGCAGAGACGCCACTGCCGACTTGATGCGCAAAGTGATTCAAAAAATTATTGACGTTTTCTTCAGGTTTGTCACCAAGAGGAATATTCAAATCTTGCAATACCGCGATGACATGACGGTCCGGTTTTCCAAAAAAATCAAAACCCATGTCTTTGAAGAAGTCCTCGGAGAGCGCAGGCCCATAGCCCGGCCAATTATCGGTCTCTCTACACAGCTCATCAGCATTATTCTTAACATTCGGATTGCGAACATCAAGTTTTTCATCCAAAGAACTCAACCACCGGGCACTTCCACCTTGATCGCGGACATAATCGCAAGATTTAACCAAACAATCTGCCAAAATAGAAAACAAGCCGCCTTCTCGGAAAGAATTGCAATTGTATTTTTTAGGCTCAAAAGGTATTTCGTCTGCCTTCTTCCATAGGGCATCGTTATAGACTTTCACATTGGACTTAGCACGGCAGCGAAAACTTTCCAAAAGTTCGCTCTTGTTAGTGTGAGCAATTTTCTCCACATCAAACTCGAAAAGAATCTGACTTAAACCGCTTCTGTCATTGCTTAACCGATCCGATTGCAGCAACTGAAACATAAAGTCCCAATAACCGTATTCATTGGGCATTGCTTCGCGCTTGGTCATCCATGGCAATTCAATATTTGACTTAACATCCTCGGAGTGCAAAAAATCGCCGAAATATGATTTAAAAACGTTTCTTTTCTCTCGGGCATTGGTGCAAGAACCGATTACACGGCTTAAAAAATAAAAATCCGCCCATTTGGAATTTTTTGAGCAAATTTTTCGCCTTTGCTTCATTTCATCCAAGAAAACTGAGGTATACAAACCAATGATCTCATCAGGCTCGCCAATGAGGTTGGCGTCATTTTTCTGAATTTCCGCAATTCTGCGGCGCAATTCTTCAACCAACAACTTGTAGAGCTTTTTGGCTTTTGCTTTACCGCAAGTTCCGTAAAGCCCCGGCATTCATGCCGAGGATATAAGGAACGCCGATTTTAATCGGCTATTGAGGCGTATTTTGTTGTTCAATGTACTGTTTAATGATAGATAGCGGAGCTCCTCCACAACTGGCTGCAAAGTACGACGGTGACCACAGCGCTCCTTTCCAGAGTTGCTTTTGAATACTCTCATGACCCATACGTCGAATCATCCGGCTGGACACGCCCTTAAGACTGTTCACCAATTTCGCTACCGACACTTTCGGAGGATACGTCACTAGTAAATGGACGTGATCATTTTCTCCGTCCAACTCCACCAGTTCACTTTCAAAATCACGACACACCGAGTCAAATGTATCTCTTAAATCCGCAAGTATTTCTTTCGTAAAGACTTTCCGTCTGTATTTTGTCACAAAGACCAAGTGCACATGCATCTGAAATACACAGTGCCTACCATGCCGAATTTCAGACTCACTCATCTTGAATTCTCCTCTATAGACCAAGTACAATTTTATTCCATGTTGTTCCGCCAAGGTTTTCTCTTCAAGCTCAAACCTAACGGCCGTCAAGCTCGATTAATGTCTCGCTTTGCCGGCTGTTGCCGCTTTGTTTATAACAAGGGCTTAACTTGGGCTAAAGAGCAATACGAGAGTAAAACCGGAAAACACCCCACTTATAAAAATCTGTCTGCCTTGTTGCCTGAGTGGAAAAAAGATCCTGAACTGCCTTGGTTGTCGGAATGCTACTCGCAGTGCCTTCAGCAGTCGATGAAAGATCTCTCTCGGGCTTATTCGAATTTCTTTTCCGGTCGTGCAGATTTTCCGGTTTATCACAAAAAGTTCGGCACATCGGACGGATTCCGTTATCCGCAGGGTTTTAAAATCGATGAGACTGGCAAACAGATTTATCTGCCCGGAATCGGCTTTGTGAAATACAGACGCAGCCGATACATCGAAGGGAAAGCGAAAAATGTCACGGTGATGCGTAAAGCCGATGGATGGTATGTCTCCATTCAAACGGAGTACGAAAAAGAAATCCCCAAACATAACGGCGATGAAGTCGGGATGGATATGGGAGTGGTGTGGTTTTGTACGCTCTCGGACGGAACACAGATTGCCCCCTGCGATGCGCTTAAAAAACATTTAAAGAAATTGGCGCAATTGCAAAGGGGGTTATCGCGAAAGGAAAAATTCAGCAGTAATTGGAAAAAAGCCCAACAGAAGGTGGCGAAGCTGCATCAGCGGATTGGGAACATCCGTCAGGACTTTATCAATAAAGTGGCGTTGGATCTGAGCAAAAAACACGCTGTGATCTATCGAGAAGACTTGAGAATAAAGAACATGACAGACAGTGCCGCAGGGACGATGGAAGACCCCGGACACAACGTGAGGCAAAAATCAGGCTTAAACCGAGCGATATTGGATCAGGCCTGGGGGAAATTTTTTCAACGACTGCAGTGGAAGTGTGAGCAAAGAGGAGGTACGGTCATCAAGGTAGCGCCTCAATACACTTCTCGAACTTGTCCGCTATGCGGGCATGAGTCAAAAGAGAACCGCAAGAGCCAGGCAAGTTTTCAGTGTGTGGCATGCGGTTATCAGGACAATGCCGACGTAGTGGGAGCAAGAAATATCAAGGTGCGCGGGCAGCGCATGTCAGCCTGTGGGGAGCTCGGCGAAGAAGGCCGAGCTCGAGTGAATCGGCGGATGGAGTCAATCCATCGCGCCGGTCAGCAGCAGGAACCCATCGAAGTGATCATCGGTGAGAGCCGATGACACAGCAGGGAATCCCCGTCGTTCACGACGGGGAGGATGTCAATCAAATCGAATTGGGCTGTTCTCATGGTTGCCTCCAGTGGCCTCCGATTGAAAGACGTTTAAAAAAAAAACTTTGAATTGGTGGCTCAGTCTTATTTCTTATCCGACACTCAATGAATGTTTATCCAATAAGTTTTCATCAATCGCACACTTCGTCAGTGTCTCAAAACCTAAAAGTCCATCGGCTTTTTGCACACAAACGAGCATGTTTTCAAGGCGGATCCCCCACTCGCCGGGGCGATAGATGCCGGGCTCGTCGCTTGTGACCATGCCGGGCTCAAAAGCGGTCAGCGAGCCTTCATGCTCTCGGGGTGAAATCGTGGGCGGTGTTTCATGCACATTCAGAGTCAGACCGATGCCGTGCCCCGTGCCGTGACCGAAATCGGCCCCAATCGCATGAATGGGCTCGCGCGCGATTTTGTCCAAATCCACGCCTCGTGTGCCGGGCTTAAAAGTCGCCTCCGACAAAGCCTTCATGGCCTTGTAAACCGCCGTGTAATCACGTTTGATGCGATGAAGCTTTTCCGCAGGCACTTCATTGGGATCCCCCAAAAACCATACGCGCGTCGTATCGGTCGTGCCCGCCTTATAGTGCGCGCCGGAATCAACAAGCAGCAAACAAGGCGGCGTGATAGGAGCGCCGCGCCCGGGCTTGGGTTCATAATGCGGCAAAGCGGCATTGGCGTCAACGGCGGCTATTGTGCCGAAACTTTCCCCGATAAAGCCGTCAATGGCGGCGCGCTTTTCGTGAAGAATTTCAACGGCGTCGTTTTCCGTCAGCTTTTCGCCCCGACTCAGGCGCGCTTTCACCTCATCGATGAACTCTTGCAAGGCGCGGCCGTCGGCCTTCATGACGGCGCGCAAACCTTCCAATTCTTTCTCTGTTTTAATGGATTTCCACAACGCCACCGGATGATCGTTCTTCACCCAAGCCTTTTCGATTAAAGTAAACAACTTGGCGTTGAGTTCACCTGCTCGGGCCAAACATTGCCCTCCCTCGGCAATAAACTTGATAAGACTCGACTCAAACCCCGAATAATCGGCGACAGTCCACCCGGCCTCTGTCAAATGGTCTCGGATCTTGCCGTCAAGCGCCGAGTCGTTCACAAAAAGCGTCGCGCAATGAGAGCCGACCAGAGCCCAACTCAGAAAAACGGGATTAAAGTCAATATCGGAGCCTCTGAGGTTGGTGAGCCAAGCGATGTCATCAAGCTTTGTCAGTAAAAGCGCCTTTTTGTCGCCCGGGACTTTTTGACAGTCGACGTACTTTTGAAGACGCTTGAGCTTGTCGGCGGCGCTCATGGAACTTGCCCCATGGATGTAAAGTCCGCGGATCTCACGCTCGGGCCTCTCGGGCCAGACCTGCGCAATCACCTCCTCGGGGAAATCAATCAAACGGGAAACCGCCTTTTGAATTTCCTGAAATCTCGCAAGCGGCACCGTCTCCAAGGGCATCGCCAGCGTCAAAGTGGCGCCCTTATTGTTTTGCAGCCACTCTGAAACACCGGGCACCGACTTTTCACCTTCCCTCATCAATTCAATGCCGCTTGATTGCAATTCCCGGGCGGCCTGCTCCCAATACCGCGAGTCCGTCCATAAAAGAGCGCGATCGGCTGTCAACAAAAACCGGGCATTGGATCCTGTAAAGCCTGTGAGATAGGTTAAAAGCTGATCGGCTCTTTGAATGTATTCAGATAAGTGCGCGTCAGACAAGGCGCAATAAAAACCGTCGGCGCCCAAGCGCTTAAGCGCGAGGCGCAATTCTTTCAATCGATTTTGAATTTCGGACATCAATAAGCCTTTCGGACAGTGATGGAAATGTCAGAAGCGAAAGTGTCGTTGACACGGATGTCTTCACCCATGTGCACGCTCTCCAAGCGCCACCCCGCGTCCCGCAATTCGTTAAGCGTCGCTGAAATTTCCAAATCGGGACAGTTAAAAGGCACGACGCTGAGCACGTCGTCACCCCGGACAGGGTTGACCGCGGTGCACACGGCGCGCTCGCCCAGGGGCGCGTCAAATAGCGGATCCGAGGGGCCGTTCATGCAGCCTGAAAGCGTAAGGGCGGATAAGACAATAAAAAGAGTTTTATACATAGGGGGTATTGTATCGGGTTTAACGGCTTAAAAACCCGGCATCATGTAATCAAATGATTCCTCTGCCCGGGCGCTCTCCGCCTTTTGTCTTTTTCTTTCGGAATTCGCAGCTTTTTTATTCGTGTCGTTGTCTCGCTTGCGATGAGGACGGTCTTTTTGTTTCGAAAAATCGCCTTGAAGACCGGCGAAATACTCTTCATAGCGCACCGGCACTTCAGGCGAAATTCTCTTTTTCAAAAGCTTTTCAATATCCTGCAGTTTGTAGGAGTCTTTTTCACTCACCAGTGAATATGCCAATCCCTTGGCGCCGGCACGCCCCGTGCGCCCGATACGGTGGATATAGTCGGTGGGATCTTGGGGAAGCTCATAATTGACCACCACAGGCAACTCTTTGATGTCGAGCCCGCGGGAAGCCAAGTCGGTGGCCACAAGCACGCGAAGCTCACCCTTTTTAAAGGCCTCTAGAATTCTCAACCTTGCGGCCTGGGTTTTATCCCCGTGCAGCGCCTCAACCGCGAAACCGTCCTTTTTCAAATGATCCGCCAACATCGCCGCCGAGCGCTTCTGGCGGGTAAAAACAAGCACCTGTTCGTGACGGTTGTCCACAATAAGATCTCTCAGAAACACCGGTTTTTCAGACTCGGGCACCCTGTAGAACTTCTGCTCAACACTCTTGGCGTCGCGATTGGCATTTATTTCAATGAGCACGGGTTTATTGAGGAATTTTTGCGCCAAAAGATGAATATCATCCGTGAGCGTCGCGGAAAATAAGAGCGATTGACGATTTTTCGGACAAAGCGCAAGGATTTTCTTCACATCGGGCAAAAATCCCATGTCCAGCATGCGATCGGCTTCATCGAGCACCAGATAGCGCACGTCTGACAAATCAATGCTCTTTTGCCGAATGTGATCAAGAAGGCGCCCGGGCGTCGCCACCACAATGTCTGGCATTCGCATCAAATCTTCTTTTTGTCTTAAAACGCTTAAACCGCCGATCAATAAAGCGCCCGACAACGACAAGCAGGGCGCAAATGCATTGACATTTTGATCGATTTGAAGCGCGAGTTCACGGGTCGGCGCCAAAATGAGCGCGGCCGGTCCCTTAAAGTGAGCGGTTTCGGTGAGTTTATCTAAAATCGGCAGCAAAAAAGCGCCGGTTTTCCCACTGCCCGTTTGAGCGATCGCCATGACATCACGATTTTCCAATATCAGCGCAATGGCTTTTTGCTGAATCGCCGTGGGCTCGGTCCAACCCAAAGACCAGGCCTTTTTTGCCAACGCGCCCGACAAACCCAGTTGAGAAAATGAACTCATGATTGACTTTCCTCAGTGGCCAAATATCGGCTTCTTAACTGTCCACACCCGCCTTCCACATCCTGCGCGGCTGAATGCCTGAATTTCGCGATAATCCGAGATTGTTTTAAAAAGGCGGCCATTTCACGGCAACGGCTCCAATCCGGTCTTTGATGACAACTGCCCTTCACGGCGTTGACCGGAATAAAGTTCATCAAGGCGTAGCGCCCCTTGAGCAGTTTTTCAATGTTTCGTAATTCATCGTCGCCGTCGTTGACGCCTTTTATGAGCGTCCATTGATACTGTATGGGATAGCCCGTCTCCCTGGCATAGCGCTCAGCCTGCTCTATGATTGACTCGACGGTGATTTTGCCGGCCCTGGGCAAAAGCGAGCGGCGCTTTTCTTCAATCGTGGAGTGAAGCGAAATCGCCAACGCGGGCTTAACTGTCATGGTTTTCAGGGCGTCAAAAACGCGCTGATCGCCCACCGTGGAGAGCACGAGATTTTTATGTGGGATTTGGCTGTAGCGGCCGAGGAAATCAATCGCGCTAAGAACATTTTTCAAGTTATGCGAGGGCTCGCCCATGCCCATGAATACCACTTTGCGGGTTTCGGGTCTCAACCGCTTGGCGGCCATCACCTGAGCCACGATTTCCAAGTCAGAGAGCTGTCGAATGAGACCCGATTTCCCCGTCATGCAAAAAACGCAGCCCACGGCGCATCCCACCTGAGTGGACACGCAGACGCCTTCTCGTGGCAGCAACACGCTCTCGATCGTCTGACCGTCATGAAGTTTAAATAAGAGCTTTAACGACTCCTCTTCCCGGCCCCGATGGGAATGTGCGACAACCAGCGCCCTGTCAATGCTCGCGTTTATTCGCGGCAGCGCCTCCCTGAGCACCCTCGGAAACCGCGGATCATCGGCGGCGATGGGCGCGACTACGCCAAAAAGCGAGCGGTAAAAATACCCGTAATGCACGGGCTTGGCGCCTAATTGCAGAAGCGTTTGATGAAGACCGTCTAATGTCATGGGAAAAAATAATTTGGGCGTTGGGATGACTCTCAACGCCCATTGTAAAGAAAGAGGAGTTAGAACTCTTCGTTTAGAGTTTGTAGTACATTTCAAACTCAATCGGAGCGGTCGCCAAGCGGAAGCGCTCCACGTCCTTCGCCTTCAATTCCAGATAGGCTTCAATCATGTCCTCAGAGAAGACGCCACCGCGAGTGAGAAACTCATGATCCTCGGCCAAAGCCTGCAGCGCCTCGTCAAGCGACGCGCACACGGTCGGGATCTTCGCGTTTTCTTCAGGCGGCAAATCGTAGAGGTTTTTATCAGCGGCTTCACCCGGATGGATCTTATTCATGATCCCGTCAAGACCGGCCATCAAAAGAGCCGAGAAGCAGAGGTAGGGATTGGCCATCGGGTCGGGGAAACGCACCTCAATGCGGCGAGCCTTGTCGCTTGCGGTGTGAGGAATGCGGATCGAGGCCGAACGGTTGCGGGCCGAGTAAGCCAACTTCACCGGCGCTTCAAAGCCCGGCACCAGGCGCTTGTAGGAATTGGTCGTCGGGTTTGTGATCGCGTTTAACGCCTTGGCGTGCTTGATAACACCGCCTATGTAGTAAAGCGCCGTGTCGCTTAAGCCCGCGTAGCCGTTGCCGGCGAAAAGGTTTTGACCGTCTTTCCAAATGGATTGGTGAACGTGCATGCCGGAGCCGGCGCTGCCCACCACGGGCTTGGGCATAAAGGTCGCGGTCTTGCCGTAAGCCGCAGCCACGTTCCAAACCGTGTACTTCAGAATTTGCGTCCAGTCGGCGCGCTTGACGAGCGTGCTAAAACGCGTGCCGATTTCGCACTGGCCGGCCCCCACTTCATGGTGTTGCACTTCAGTGGGCACTCCTTGCTGCTCGAGCAAAAGGCACATTTCCGAGCGCATGTCCTGGAAGGAATCAATCGGAGGCACGGGGAAGTAGCCGCCTTGGTGACCCGGACGGTGGCCGAGATTGCCCTGCTCGTAGTCGATCTTTGAAGCCCAACCGGCTTCATCAGAGCCAATTTTGTAGAAAGAGTGTTCAGGATCGGTTCCCCAGACGATGGAATCAAAGATATGAAATTCTGGCTCCGGACCAAAATAGGCCGTGTCACCGATTCCTGTGGATTTCAGATAGGCTTCAGCTCGCTTGGCGATGGAGCGGGGATCGCGGTTGTAGCCGTTGCCGGTGGCAGGATCGGTCGCGTCACACGTCATGATAAGCGTGCTTTCTTCGCGGAAAGGATCCAAACGGGCGCTGTCAGGATCAGCGATAAGAACCATGTCGCTTGCCTCAATCCCCTTCCAACCGTGCATCGAAGAGCCGTCGAAAGGCTGACCTTCTTCAAACCAGTCTTCATCAATAGCGCGGGCCGGGATGCTCACGTGCATCTCTTTGCCCTTGATATCCGTGAAGCGAAGATCGACAAATTTGACATCGTTGTCCTGAATCATTTGCAGGACGTTTTCAATGTTGGCCATTTTCTGGGCTCCTTTTGTTCAAACAGGTGGATTTTAGCGACAAAGAACGGTTCGTTGTAGGGTTTGCACCAAGAAAATTAGCTTCGAAGTAAGAAAATCTTTTTAAACAAAAATAATTAGTTAATGGGGTTTTCAATCCAATCAATGATGTTTTGGCTTGAGCGGCGACAAAAGCCTCTCAACTGACTCCGAGTCGCTTTAAAAAATATTGAAAAGCTTTCTGCAGAAAGGCGCTATATACCGCCGGGTCATTAACAATTAAGAGATTTCGAAAAAGGACGTAAAACCCTTTCCATTTTCTTCCGCTGAATGCTTCATAGATTAAATGACAAGTACTTCTTCTAGCAAAGCCCTCTCGGTATCGGGAAAATAGCCCTCTCTTTTTTAACTCGCTTTTCAAATGCTTTATCGCCAGGACAATATCCTTTGTCCTTCTGTAGCGGTAGGAAGAAATGGACACGCTTGTTTCCGAGCGATAAAAAACCAAGGGTTCTCTGATGACAGATATTTTATGGGCGCAAGCCAATGACGTGTAGGCAAAACTCCAATCGTTGCATGATCTGATCTCTTGAAAGGCAAGTCGGTTTTGCCTTAAAAAAGATGTTCGATAAAGTTTTGTCCATGGATTGGGGGCAAAGAGATCAAATACAAGGTTTGTTCCCGCAATTTTCTGACCTTCCGTTTGGGCAATGCGAGACCTAAGTGCTTCGCCGGAGGATTGTCTGTAGATGAAAAATTCGCAAACGGCGACGTCTGAGTGATCCGCCTCGATCCGATCAATCATCTTTTTGAAGAAGTCTTTATCAAACCAGTCATCACAATCCAAGAAAATGATGTACTCGCCTTTTGCTTCGGACAAACCCAAATTGCGTGCGCTCCCCGCCCCCCGATGATTTTGTCTCACCAAACGGATTCTGGAGTCTGCGTCTTGATGGGTTTGAATGATTTGAACAGAGTCGTCCGTTGAACCGTCATCGACCATGATGAGTTCAAAAGAAGAATAAGACTGGCTCAATACCGATTGAAGAAACGGTTCCAAATAAAGTGATCCGTTATACATCGGCGAGACAACCGACAAAACGACAGGCCGGAAATCACCCTCGGTCATAAAAACGGCCCTTGAGAATCGTGGAAGCAATCATCAGCTTTAATTATGACAAAGATCTCGGGTGAGCACCTTAAACCTGACATCCTCTAAGTCCGAGCAATAGCGGTTGGCGATAATAAGATCCGCTTTGGCTTTAAACCGTTCGAGACTCTTTTCAAACTCCAAGAAACGAAACGCCTCAAGTCCGTCATAGGCCGGATCGTACACAAGGACTTTGACGCCCGCCGCCTGCAGCTCATTTAAGATATCAAGAACAGCTGACGAGCGGCAATTATCCGACCCCCGCTTCATGGCCAACTTAAATATTCCCACAACTTTGGGCGAGCGCTTCAAAATTTCAGAGACAACAAAACGCTTTCTCGTCTGATTGGATTGAACAACGGCCGAAATCAATTCCTGAGGGACGTCCTTGTAATTGGCCAGAAGCTGTTTGGTGTCCTTCGGCAAACAGTAGCCGCCATAACCAAACGAAGGGTTGCAGTAGTGTCGCCCTATTCTGGAGTCTAGTCCGACGCCTTCAATAATCTTTTGACTGTCAAGCCCCTTTCCCCACGCGTAGCTGTCCAATTCGTTAAAAAACGCCACTCTCATCGCCAAGTAAGTGTTCGCGAATAATTTAACGGCTTCGGCTTCCGTCGGTTTCATAAAAAGAACCGGAACATCCTTTTCCATCGCCCCCTGAACCATCAACAGGGCAAAAGCTTTTCCTTTTTCAGACAAATCACCGATCACAATTCTTGAGGGATGCAAATTGTCATATAGCGCATACCCTTCCCTTAAAAATTCCGGTGAAAAGACAAGGTTTTTGTAACCCTTGGCGATCATCTTCTCGGTAAATCCTAGAGGAACGGTTGACTTGATGACGACAGTGGCATCGGGCGCAATGACGGAGACTTTTTCGATAACGTCTTCAACAGAAGAAGTGTCAAAACCGTCTGTCCGGTCGTTATAGTCTGTGGGCGTGGCAATCAGCACATAATCGGCGTCACGACAAGCGACCTTAAGATTAAGTGTGGCGGAGAGCTTAAGAGAAACGCGCTCGAGATAGTGGGCAATAAGGGGCTCGGCCACGGGACTTTTTCTTGCGTTGATTTGCTTGACTTTTTCTTCAACGATATCAACCAAAACCACGTCATGGCGCTGAGCCAAAACGATGGCGTTGCTAAGCCCCACGTAGCCGATACCGATCACCGCTATTTTCATATTGAGTCGTCAACCAACTGTCTGCGCCCATTGATCCTGCGCAACAGACGGACATAAAGAACAATAAGCCCGGCCATGGTGATGACCCAACTTAAGGGATAGACCATCATGAGCGTTTCATAGGTGGGCTCCAACGGGAAGACGGTATAAACCCAAATGAGGCGCACGGAACACACCACAATCAAGGTGACCATCGCGGGCGGCATCGAGTAGCCGTAACCACGCATGCATCCTGAGAGCGTATCCATCACGACGCTCAACGGTTGCGGCAACACCACCCATAAAATGCGAACCATGCCGAGCGCGATCACTTCCTCGCTGGAAGTAAAAATTCCCAAGAGTTCCCGGCAGAACACCAAGACGATCGCGGTCATCAGCACAGTCAAAAGCATATTCAATCCCATCGTCACCCACATCACACGGGCGCAGCGCTTGATGTTTCTTGCGCCATAGTTTTGGCTCACAAAAGTGGTCGCCGCCAGGGCAAAGGCATTGATAAAGCAGTAAACGTTAATTTCGATCGTAAAGGCCGCCACAGAACCAGCCATTGCGGCGGGCCCCAAACTATTGATGGCCGACTGAATCACCAAATTGGAAAGCGAATACACCGCCCCCTGAATGCCCGCGGGGATGCCGATTCTCACAATGCTTTTTAGTGACACCGCATCCAGATTGAACATCTCGGAGACGTTAAGCTTAAGCGGTCCGTCAAGACGCGTGAGCTTCACAAACAAAATGATCGCCGACAATAAATTGGCCAAAGCTGTCGCAAGGGCCACACCGGCAATGCCCCAATCCAATACAAGAACCGCGAATAAGTTGCCTGCGATATTAAAAAGACTGGCGGCAAGCAAGGCCCAAAGCGGCGTTTGAGTGTCGCCCTGACTGCGAAAGACCGCGGCCAAGAAGTTGTATATGGCGATAAAGGGCATGCCCAATAAGTAGACACGCAAGTACGTGAGCGCATGATCACGAACCTCGTCGGGCACATCGAGCCAATCCATGGCCGAGCCCGCGAACACCTGACCGATGATTAAGGCGATGATGCCGAAAACAATCGCCGTCACAAAAGAAGTTCTGACAGCGTTACTGGCTTTACGGTCATCTTTCATGCCCAAGGCGCGGGCCACGACCACATTGACGCCCAGTGAGAGCCCCATGCAGAAACTCACAATAAGACCGAAGACCGGGACATTGTTGCCGACCGCCGCCACCGCCAGATCCGACACAAAGCGCCCCAACACCGCTACGTCCGCAGCATTGTAGAGCTGCTGAAGCATACCGGTGAAAGCCAGGGGCAAAGCAAAAACGACGATCTTGTCCCAAAGGCTGCCTTCAAGCATATTGATTTTTTTACTTACGCTCATAACGCACCAACCGAACCGGTTAAACATGTCATGACGAAAGCGTCGTTAATGCCAAAAGGAAGCTAACAACGCGAAGAGACATGATTGATTGTACGCCAAATCCCATAGCGCAATTTCTGCAAAACCCGGTGGGTCCAGTTTTCTTCAGCCGCTGAAAGCGTTAGAGAGCGCGAAAATACCCGCTAGCTAGAGTGCTCTTTTCTTAAGCTAACGGTGTATCGAGCATTTGATGCGGCGTTAAACCAAGAAATACTTGCTCCCATGAACGATAGTCCCTGTGAACATCGAAAAACGCTTCCGATTTCCGACGCAGTTTTACTTCGTCCAACTTCGACGTTTGGCTTTTAATTTCTGCGAAAACGATCCGCTTTCTGTTTTCATCTAGCGCAATCAAATCTATTTCGTTTTCGCCACGGCGATCCCACCAAGCTCCAACTGGGGAAAGCCCCGACAATTCCAGAAACCGCTGACGGTACCAGTCTTCGAGTGAGCGACCTAGATAGGTTGGTAAAGCTTGTGTTGTACGTTGAATCAATCCAGGCCACTGCTGCAATTCGATTTGCGCCTCAATGTCGTCTCCGCTCAAAAAGCGAAGCCAAAACCTCAGATAAGGATCCGTCACCCGATAGCGCGTTTTCCGTTTTTCGGAGGGCTCCTCGAAAGGTTGCACGCGGCCCACGAGCCCATACAAATTTTCAAGCCGAGCCAGATACGGTGAGATGTCGGTTGCCACGCCGGCCTGAAGTTCTGTGCGTTTGGAACGCCCTGCCGCCAGTCTGCGTAAGATAGTTCGGTAGAGCGGTGATGACAGTCGAAACTCGTTGGCAAGCAGCGTGTCGCCCTCTTTTTGAAGCGTTGTGCCGCGCTCGGAAAAAAGAAAAGTCAAGAGTTTTTCCTGTGTAGTGGCCTCGGCATCAACAAGAAGTTCGACATAGCGTGCGACCCCACCTGTTATTGCATAGAAAAGCAACAAATCGCTCGGCACAATTCCCGATGGAGAGCAGTCTTCAAAAATTTTTCCAACAAGACTCGTGCTAAATGGTCGAACAATCATCATTTGATCGTTTCGCCCAAAAAGAGGCTCACTGCTATTGCCAAAAATCCGCTCGATAGCTGTTTGCACAGAACCACTCAGAACGAAAAGCGCTTGAGCGCCACTTTTGCCAAGATCCCAAGTACGCTGAAGTTCACTCCAAAAATTCGGCCAGCTATCGAGTTGCTGACACTCGTCGAGCACGAAAACAAGCGGCTTGGAGTGTGACATCTCCAAAAGCCATCCTATTGCATCCGCGACCTTCGTGATCGCGGGGGGATACTTGATATCCAAACATCGAGAGGCCTGTGCAACAAGTAATTGAGCCATCTCTTCTTCATTGCTGCTGCTTGTCACAAAGTAATAGATAAATGGAAACACCGAAGCTTCGAAGGCTTTTCTGATCAGTGTAGTCTTGCCAATTCGTCGACGACCAGTAACAACAGCCATTCGAGCAACCTTCGTTTCCTGTGCTCTTTGGAATTGCCAACGAAGGGCTTCAATTTCCTGTTCTCGACCGTAAAACTTCACGGCTTTTCTCCTTTCACATCGTCCACGAACAGACAGCTTCAATGAATTGTTCAAAACTTTTTGATTATCAAAATTCTACAGCATTTGTAGCTACAGAAACTGTAGAAATTAAGTTTTATTAGTAATCTTATTTTTAACTTCACGGCCTAGCCATCGGCTGGGGAAAAAGCATTTCTCTGGAAACCAAACAGCTCAAAACGCAAGAAATCGTGGACTGAATCATGGCCACTGCCCATCATGAGATAGTTCCAGGCCATCATAACTTCTTCAACATGGCCGTAAGCCCATTACCTACCCAGCATTGTCAAGTCAAAAATGACGACGCTTCTTTAGCTAAAAATACAGATCCTTTGACCTCTACGGTGACTCCCGAAGCTATGGAGAACGCAACTGCGGGACTCGGCTGAGAAGAGATTGGCGGTACGGCTCAGGACGCAAGAGTTTCCGGGATCCCAATCTGCGTCCTACACCTTGTCCTGAGACGAACCGACATCGGAAATACTCGCGAAGCTGCGTACGTGCCTTCACGCAAAGGAGAAAAACTCATCAAATGCGGAAATGTCTGCAAGCTAAATTCGGAAGTAAGTTTTAGCCAAATCAAGAAACAAAACTTGGCCAAATGAGAAAACGCGTTATCGCATCAATTCGGATGCCATGTGCGCCCCTTCTTTTTTAATGATTTTGACTGCCTCAGGCGATTTTGCCTATCGCCGAGACGACGGGATCTTGGTCGTGCCTACCGGTTGCCTAAAACCTTGAGCGAGACTGGACAGCGGTAGGTCGCCCTTCCTCACCTCGCGCCGACATAGCCCCCAGCGCTAAAATTACCGCTGTCGCAACTTAGGTTTACAAGTTTGCTCAACGGACTGTTTTCATTCTTCCCTGTGTTATAACAGTCATGCACGCGATAGTTAATCAACGATGAGGGAAAAGCCACAACCAAGAAATAACATTTCTTTGGTTTAGCTTTTTAATTCTCCTGAAATCGTGAAAATAATCTGACTTTTCCTAGTGCGTTGATGCTCATTATGGAGTTCTTATTCTTTCTTGTTGTCGGTGTTTGCGTCGGAACTTTCGGCACACTCATCGGACTCGGCGGGGGGCTGATCCTTGTTCCGCTTTTTATGTACACGATGTATGCGCCCGATGGCTCCGCGATATTCAGCACCGTCCAGCAGATTATCGGCACCAGCCTTTTTGCCGTGACCTGCAACGCGATTTCCGGAGCCTATGCCTATATGAGACAGAGGCGCATCATGTTTCGCGCCGCCATCCCCTTTGCGATCAGCACCATACCGGGCGCTTTTTGCGGCAGCTTCGTTTCCAAGTATTTCACCGGTCCGAGTTTTTCCATAGCCTTCGGTTGTCTGCTCGCCGTTCTCGGTTGTTTCATGTATTGGAAGTCTAATTCCAAGCGCGCAACCGCCCGGCCCGAAGACTTTGATCCCGCCACCGCACCGTTTAATCTTTGGCTCGGCGTGACTCTGACATTTGGCGTCGGCTTTATATCAACGATTTTCGGCATCGGCGGCGGCATCATCGATGTGCCGATGATGGTCTTTATCCTTGGCTTCCCCGCTCAAATCGCCACGGCTTCCTCCACTTTCATCCTGATGGTGAGTTCCCTTGTCGGTTCGGTTAGCCACGCCGCCATGGGACACATTATTTGGCTGCCCGCGGTTTGCATCGGTTGCGGCTGTGTGATTGGCGCTCAGATTGGCGCGCGCATTGCCAAAAAGAGCAAGCCCAGACTTATTGTGGTTATTCTCTCGGTCACAATGGTTTTAATGGGAATTAACCTTATATACCGCGGTTTTTAATTTATCCGCCAAAAAGTTAAAAAGCCTCCCGAAGGAAACAACAAAGCCTTTCGGGAGTTTATTTTTTTGAGTGCCTCAATCATTGAATTGATAACTGCGACCGATGACTGTTTTAGTGTGACAGGATACTTGTCTGTTAAATCCGCATGTAGCCCCATTCTATAAGCTAGAAGAAATAGTCCTTTTTTCGGCATTTCACTTTGGCCTAATATTGTTTGCTTTAGCAAGAACCCAACAGCATTCTAAAAAGTGCCCCACTATAAATATTTGATAAACTGAAAAAACGCAAGCTCTTGCTCTGACTTATTTAACAAAGACAAATCAGTCAAATATTTTTCATCGAACTATTATGCAATTTATACCTAATGGTCCCGACGTACCTGAAAAATTAATTAGAGAACACGAAAAAGGAAATGTGATATTTTTTGCGGTGCAGGAATTTCTATACCCGCAGGTCTGCCCTCTTTTAGTGATCTAGTGGAGCAACTTTATCAAGAATTACACATAGATCGGGATGACGACGTCAAGAGCAAATCCTACGATCAATTATTAGATGAATTAGAACACACAAGTGTAAAAAAATTCCGTCCTAAATTACTTAAGCTACTAAAAATAAAACGAAACACTAACCTAGGCACTCATCTGGCCTTGCTCAAATTAGCGATTCAAAATGAAAACAATTTTATTAGGTTAGTAACGACGAACTATGACCGGTTGTTTGAAAAAGCTCACAACAAATTAAAAATTAAACATAGATATTTTTCCGCACCGGCACTACCGATTCCCAAAAAAAGTAAGTGGGACGGAATTGTTTATCTGCACGGTCTTCTTCCTAAAGAAGAAAATACAACCGAACTCAACAATTTAGTAATTACTAGTGGAGACTTTGGATTAGCGTACCTGAAAGAAAGATGGGCTTCGCGATTTGTTAGTGAGCTATTTAGGAATTTTTCTGTTTGTTTTATCGGATATAGCTTAAGTGATCCAGTAATGCGATACATGACCGATGCTATTTCTGCAGACCGAATGTTAGGCGAAAAACTCCCAACCATCTGGGCATTTGCCTCTTACAACGATATTTCAGACAAACAAAAAGAATCTTATAGATGGAAAAACAAGGGGATTGAGCCAATTTTGTATAGCGATGAAAATGGTCATTCTATTCTCCACGAAACGATACAAACTTGGGCAGACATTTACTCTGACGGCGTGAATGGTAAAGAAATGCTAGTCACTAAATTTGCGAACATTAATCCGGTAGCAAGTACACAAGAAGATGATTATGTCAGTAGGGTTCTGTGGGCTTTAGCGGATCCATCATGCAAACCTGCTAAAAGATTTGCCAATCTTGATCCTAAACCGTGTTTAGACTGGTTACTAGGTCCCTTTTCGCAATCAATAAAATCTGAAAAAGAAGATATAACAGAAATAAAATTTTCTTCAAAAATACAGGTCACTCAACACATATCACCATTTGTATTTAGTACAAAAGATGTTCTTCCTTCGTATCATCCTATCTATCATATAGTTCAATGGACTTTGAATTATGTAAATGATGAACGATTACTCCTCTGGGTGCTAGAACAAGGCTCTATATTGCGTACATACTACAAATGGCAAATCCTAGAGCGCTTGGAGCAACTTAGTAATAGCGATGAAGCTGACAAACCTAGTGAACATTTGAGCAGATTATGGAAATTATTTACTGTTGAAGCCTTAATCTTTAAAGACGATTATTCTTGTGATTTTTACTCTTGGATAAATCGATTTAAAAGCAATGGATATAAGGTAACTTATGATCTTCAACTCGAGCTCAGAAAAGTTTTAGCTCCGAAAATTTCCGTTAATAACCGTCTTTTTTCAAAAGGACTCCATACAAAATTAAGACTTGCTTCAGATTATGTGAGGGATTCCATAAGTGAATTTAAATTGTCCGGGGCTCTTCACCTCTTTATTCATGATTTCCAACAACTTCTCCGAGATGCGATTGTTTTATCCAAATTCACAAACTGCTATTCTCCACTTGACCTGCCCTCTATTGAGCCTAATGCACAAAATAATTTCTCGCCTAATTACACAGCTTTGATCGAATTGCTAAGAGATTCATGGCTTGAACTTTTAAAAGAAAAACCCACGCAAGCAAAGTCTATTGCATTAGATTGGTTATCCGATGATGATTTATTATTCAGAAGGTTAGGTTTATTTGCAGCATCGATAAAAAATGCTGTCTCTTCAAAAGATTGGATAGACAGTTTATTAGCAAACAATGCTCAAAATTTGTGGGATATTCATTTAGAAAGAGAAGTTTTAAGACTTCTTGTTAATCAAGGTTCCGATATAAAAAAGACTCAATTGAAACGTCTAGAGAAGGCTTTACTTAAAGGTCCCTCTAGTCTAGAACATTCAAAGGAATCACTTGACCGTGTTAAATGGCTTTATATCTCTAAATTCCAAAGTTCTGGTGTTCAACTGAGTAAAGAAGCGGAGGTGATCCTCAATAAAATTAAAAGGGATCATCCTACCTGGAAGTTGGCAAGTGATCAAAGTGATGAATTCCCAATATGGTGTTCTGGTATAACAACTGTTGACTTGAAAGCGCCGATTAGCGCGATGCCAAATACAAAAAGTGAAATACTAATGTGGCTATCAAATCAGTATTTGACCCTTGAGAAGGATGAAGATCTTAAACGAGAGCTACGAGCTTTGAATCAATGGCGCCAAATCTGTACTAAACATTTAATGAAATCAGCAATAGTCACATACGAAGTTTTACCGCACATAAGTAATGAACGAGAGAGAATTATTTGGAAAAGTCTTTTTGAAGTCGCCTCAGACAATTACCGAATTAAGCGAACATGGAAGCTTTTTTCTGGAGAGGTTGCAAATCTCGATGATGAAACTTTAGAAAAATTGTCTAATGAAATTTCTTGGTGGATGTACGAAGCATCTAAACAAACAAATTGTTATCCTAATAACTTTTTTAAAATATCAAAGAAATTACTAAATTTGCATCCTGTTGATACATCAGAAGATGAAATTAACCAGACCATTAAAGCAATAAATCATCCCTTTGGTCGTATTACCCTATCAATGTTGAACTTATTGTTTTCTGATCACCCCCGAGATGGAGAGGGATTAAAAAATAATTTTAAAAACTGTTTTAGTTTGCTCTGTTCTTTAGATAAAAGGCAATATCACCCAGCCCGAATCTTACTCGCAGCCCACTTGGTTTCTTTATTTAGGATAGATCCTCAATGGACAGAAACAAAATTATTACCGTTATTCAAATGGAAAATGGAAGAAGCCTGTTTATGGAAAATATTCGCTTAAAAGTATTAGCTGGTTTTATGGCTGGGGAATCAGCAAGCCCTAGTGGCCCTCGAACAGTTTGAAGAGGAATGGATGGATAAATGTCCAGTGATTGTCGTGCAATGGTACCGTCATTGGGATCACCTTATCACGAAGTTTAAGTACCCTGAAGATATCCCTCGGCTGATTTAAACAGCCAATGCCATTAAGTCAATCGATAATGCTATAAGAAAAGCGACTACTCATCATAAGAAGTTTCCAAACGATGAGACCGCTTTAAAGGTGTTTTTAGCCATTGGTGCCGCTTCCAAAAAATGGACCATGACGATTAGGAATTGGCACCTGGCTTTAAATCGTTCTAGTGCTGAGTTGGGTGACAGAATCAACCAATATCTCTAAATGGAATTAACTCAAACGAATTTACAATCCTCTATATAAAAACTCAGCGAGCTCTTGCTCAATTAGACGCGCTTCTTTTGCAAAAGCAGAATTTTTCCACAGTGCAGTATTTTTTTTGGATATATCGGGATTGAAGTGTTTTAACCTATTACTGTGATCTGATAATGAAACACCTAACCAAGACAATAAATCATTCTTTGTGTTCTCATACTGATATATCAAGTCTTCGAACTGAATCAATTTAATTCTTTGATCATTAACTAATTCTTTTTTTTGAGTTGATCGTGTATACCTAAACCACTTACAGAACGTTTTTACATCCTTAGGAACTATTGGACTTTTCCAAAAATACTTAGACAATATAAAAACATCTCTCGGATCACGATCCACAATAACTGCGTAAATATCATCAAAGTACCTCATATGCCTAGCGATATTTGATGATGGTAATACTTGATCAACTGTAATGAATGGTAATGACAACCTATTTGCTTCAGAAAATAAGCGACTTGTATAGTTTTTTGTTAGTTCTAAAAATTTTGTTCTTGACGGATGAGAAGCGTAAGTAATTTCATTAAATAATAAATCTATCGTTTTGTCAGGATAATTTTTCCAAAATGTTCTGGCCATGACTCGCTGAGGAAGTTTAAAAAAGAAACTAAATAATGCTCCCCTGTCATAATAATCGTATTGCCATGAGCCATGAAACTTAAAATCTGTGAGCTCATCTATATATTCATATGAAATTTTCTTCCATAAATTATTAAAGAACGGCTCGTAGCGCTTTACCATAAAATGATTTGAATAATAGTCTACCAACCATTTATATCTTTTAAGTGCATGACCTGAATTGTGTCTATTAAAGTTATCCACCAAATGGTATTCCAAATCCGCTACCCCATCTAAATCGTGAATAAACCTAAATTCATAATTGGTCATGTTGTAAACGCTGGAACACTCGGACAAAAGATCTGTTACTGCACTAGATCCACTTCCGTGATATGAAACGCATGAAATTATTTTCATTTTCTTATAAAAAATAAAAAGAGAACTTTTCTAACTTAATTTAGTTTATCTTTTTTTGGCATTAACTCTTTCTTTATTTCTCCAAAAAGACAATCTACCTCTTTTTGCCTTGAAGCACGGAAAAATCTCTTTGCAGTTATGGTTAGTTTTTTAGACCAATTGTTTAAAAGTTCTTTATCCTGAATAATTGTTAGTAACCCAGTCTTCAAACCCTGTTCATTATTTGGCACAACCATCCCTGCTTCTGCGGTTTGAATGATTTCCTTTGCCCCAGGTACATCTGTAGTTAATATAGGAACACCTAAAATCGAAGCTTCCACACATACTGTGCTATACCCCTCTGAGTAAGACGGACATACATACAAATCGGCGAATTTAATATAACTATAGGGATTTGACTTTTCACCCAATAATTTAACAACATTCTCTAATTTATGATGACTAATCAATTTTTGGAGATTTCTCTTTTCTGGACCATCTCCCACAATTAAGTATGTAAAACTAAGATTTTTGTTTTTTAACTCAGCCAAAATATTTAGAAACCTAGCGATTCCCTTTTCCTTACTTAATCTTGAGACTGTAATTAACGTTATACCTCGCTTTGAAAGAGCTACATCGCAAGATTTAAAACCAAGATTTAGTATTTTTTCTTCATTTACTAAGTTATGACAAACTTTGGTAGTTTTCAACTCCGGCAAAATTTGTGTCAGCTTTTGTTTAGCCCAATCAGAAATACACACTACAATATCCGCTTCCATAAATTCGTTCATCCAAAGCGTAAAACCGTGTATCCAAATAACTTTTACCTTCTTCTTATTATTTGTGCTCAATTTAGAACCTACGATTTTCGTTGGTAAGCCACTCTGATAAGCTACTTCAACATCATAGTCGTCAGGTATTTTAAAACACTTTCTTAATAATCTAACTGGACAAAGTGAGACTATACGATCAAGACCTCGAAAATAAAATCCTATCCCTTTTTGAATTCTGACTGTGTTACTCAAATCTTTCGCAAAATCTTGTTTAATTTCATATAGCGGCAACACCGTAATATTAAACTCTTCATTTGTAGATAGATAGTTACACAAACTCAGCAAAGATTGAGCAACACCATCTGACCTTTGAAAATGATTTGTTAAGATCAATATCTTCATCGCAATCTAATAACCAATAT
>CATVXH010000010.1 GCA_958347955.1 uncultured Sutterella sp. | reverse complement strand
CGCTGGCTTCGGAGAGATTCGAAGTGAAACTCATCCCGATGATGAAGGAAGAGAACCAGCTGTTGGTCAGGTATTTTGCTTATATCTGAGCAATATTGATTAGGTTTTTCGTAACGGTAATTGTTAACAAGCTGCTAGCTAAACTGCTTTTTTGATCTTTAAGCTTATTGGAAATCGATCATCCAAGAATAAAAAAGGTAAAGGGACCCTATCGTTTTGAAATAAAACTGCTTGTCATTAACTGTCCGCATCTGTTATCAATTGTCATAAATTGACTTTGTAACAAAATGAAAAAACCGCCTAACTTACTGAAAAATTAGACGGTTTATCGAACTTCTGTCATCAACTGACACTAACTGTCATGCGTGGATTGGTGGAGATGAGGAGGGTCGAACTCCCGACCTCTGCATTGCGAACGCAGCGCTCTGCCAACTGAGCTACATCCCCACATGAGGTTGAAAATTCTGCCACGTTAACGTTAAAAAAGCAAGGCACTTTTTCTTAGACGACAATAATTAAAGCAATGTTTGGATAACAACAATCCAACAAGGAATGGTTAAGATTGCCGCCAAAGTATGCGCGGTAGTAATTCCCGCGACAAGCGGGCCATTGCCTCTCATGCTGGTTGTCATCACGTAGCACGATTGAGCAGTGGGTAGCATTGCAAAAATCATCAGTGCGCCGGAGGCCGCCGGCGCAAGATCGAATATCAGGCAAAACAGCAGCGCGACAAACGGTGTGGCGACTAAACGCTCAAAAGTATTGGCGGCAACAAGTTTCCATTCAGTTTTCATGCCGCTTAACCGAAGACCCGCTCCGATGCACAACAACCCCATGGCCAGAGAAGCGTTGCCTAAGGATTTGAAAAAGGTCATGACGACTGAAGGCATCGGGATTGAGGCTAAATTGACAATCAACCCTAAAGTCGTCGCGATAATCAAAGGATTGGTGACAATAGCTTTAACGGTTTTTTGCAACACGTTGCTTTTTTCGCTTGTTTGCTCTTTTTGAGCAACGGCGCTGGCCAGGGCGGCAACCGCAATGGAATTACTGATCGGCACCCAAAACGCGATTAAAAGTGACATCAGCGCCAGACCCTCTTGGCCAAAAAGGCGCGACACAAGCGCGAAACCGACGTAAGTGTTGAAGCGGAAACCGCAGTGAAAAGCAGAAGCGTGGCTAACCGGGTCGGCTTTGACAATAAAACGAATAAGGTATGACATAACCACAGCGCACATCATCGCGCTGATCGCCACGACTAAGTACAAGCCGGCTTCGCCCAATGTCAGATTGGAGGTAGCTACCGAAGTAAACAGCAGGGGAGGGAATAACACATAAAAAACTATCTTTTCCGCGCCTTTCCAGAAGGTCGCATTAAACACCCCTTCCCGGAAATATTGCATCAACAAGAAGCCAAGCAAAATGACTAAGAAGTCCGGAAGAATCAACAACACGCTAAGCATGGGAACCTTTACCTAAGAATCGTTTGTTACAAAGCTTAGTATAAAAGTTTGAATATAATAATAAAAGCGAATATTTTTAATATTAAACATTCAGAAATGGTATAGATGCATGTCAATCAATAAGTTCAAAGCTTTTTTAACTGCTGTTGAGTGCGGAAGCTTTACCGAAGCGGCCAATCGTCTTTATTACACACAGTCGGCGGTTAGCCGAATGGTGGCGGATTTGGAAAGTCAATGGGGAGTCGAACTGTTGATCAGAAAAAAGTCCGGCGTGACACTGACCACGGCCGGCAAAGCTTTGTTGCCTTTTGTTCGCAAGATTTGCAACGATGAAATGCGATTGAACGGCGTCTTGCAAGACTTGACCGGATTGAAAAGCGGCGTTGTGCGATTGGGAACGGTGACCGCGGTTGCCAATGAATGGTTGCCGCTTATTTTGAAACAAATGATTAAGAAAGCTCCCGGTGTTGAATATGAAGTTCTCATCGGCAACGGTGAAATCATCAGTCAGTGGCTCAAAGAGGACCGAATTGATGTCGGACTTTTCACACCCGCTTTTGATGAAAATCTTAATGCGAAGCTGCTCCATCTTGATGAATTTAAAGTTATTTTTCCAAACGGTCACCCTCTGAGCCGTTTCGAGAGGGTACCGCTTAAAGCGTTAAAAGATTATCCCTACATTTTGCACGGGGCCAGTTGGTGCCGGCCTCTTGAAGAAGGACTTAAAGATTCCAAGCAGAAAATTCCTGTTCGGTATACGACAGTGGGCGCGACTTCAATTGTTAATTTAGTTCGGGACGGAATCGGCGTGAGCATTCTTCCAGAGCTTTTGCTGGAAAATGATAAATCTAAAGTTCAAAGTCGGCCTTTGGATCCACCGTTAAGCAGAAAAATCTATATGGTTACTCATGGCGTTCCGACTATGCCGGCAGTCAAGGAATTCATTCTTCGACTCCCGGAATTGTTGGCGGGGCGTACAAAAGTTTAGAGCGATATTCAACCACAAATTAGGTGCTATCTACCGTAAAGATCCAGATTGACACTGGAGCTGATAAGAGCGGCCAGGCGGTTGAAAAGCGATTGAATTTCCAGATGCAATGTGTCTGTTTCAATGGCCTGAGCGTTGTCATTGGCGATGCGCAGCAAGTGCAGCTTGGTCTGCTCGCGTGTGCTCTCGAGAAGTGTTTTTTGATGAGCCTCAAGTCTAATGGCCAATTGCTTTCTTTTTTCAGGCTGAGGACACTTTTGGTAAGCGATGAAGGTTTCAATGCCGGCAAGCACTAGACGGTGAGATTCAGTCAACGCCTTTAGTCCCTCCTCACTGAAGTCCAAATGCTTAAGGCACTTTTGCTCGTTGATTACGTCGATTGTATGGTCAATCAGATTAATGGCCGACTTCAGTGTGCCGTTAATTGATTTTAGGTATTGCCATTCAATCGCTTCAGAAGAGCTTAAGTTTGTAGTGATGACTCTGTTTAGGAAATACGAAATTCCTCGGTTGAGTTTCAGAACTGAGACGGCGGTGTTTTTCATGATCATGACATTGCCAGGATTGGGATTGGATTTCAGCAATGTGTCCACAGCAATCCATGATTGACGCAGTCCTTCGAACTCTTTGTTGAGAAATCTTTTTGCCGTTGATAGTGAAATTGAGACGGTAAGAAAATTTTCTTGCGCAAAGAGTTTTTTATAATCAACAGTTATTTCTGAATAGTCGTTTTTAGCCGGCAAAACTTTTTCAATTAAATAGACCAAAGGTTTCAGAAGTAAAAGCCCGACAATTCCTATGAGTGCATTAAATATGAGGTGGCAAAGCACAATATTTTGAGGGACGGGGACTTTTTGATCGATTCCTAAAGCCAGTGTGATTAAGGCAATGAGAATCATGCCCGCGCGGCAAAGGGCTGTGGCCCAAGGTCCCCGGCGACCGATTGGGCTTGCAAACATTGTGGCAAGCAATGCGAGAACGGTACTGCCGGCGTTGGCGCCGATCATCATCCAAAGCGAAGCTTGGAAACTGAGAGCGCCGACCAGTGACAAAGAGGAGGTGATGATGACGGCGGCGAGACTGGACACACAAGCGATAGCCAACAACATTCCGCCGACAAAAGAGAGCATCGGATAGCTCTGCAGAACTTCAAAGAATGAGGCGATGTCGGGATTCGTTCTTAAAGGAGCGGTTGAAATAACGATTTGGTTGATGGCGATCATGATGAAGGCCAGACCCAATATCACCCGACCGAATTGTCCTGACCGCGTTGACGGTTTGCAGTAAAAAAACAGGATCACACCGATTGGAATGAGCAAAGGGGCGATCACGGCAAAGTTAAGACTCAAGAGACAGGCTACGAAGGCGCTGCCAAGTTCCGCTCCGAAAATACAACTGAGGGCGATCAGGGTATTGATAAGACCTTCAGCCTGAAGACCGGCGATGAGCAGCGTGGCGGCGGTGGAACTTTGAAGAAGACTGGATAAGCAAAAACCGGCTCCAAAGCCCTTAAAACGGTTATTGAGACCGTGTGACAGCACGGATCGAAGAGACATGCCGAAAGTTCTGAGCATGCCGCTTTTGACCATGTAGGTGCCCCAGAAAATAAGGGCAATCGCTCCGAACAGGTTGATCAAGTGCGTCATTTTTTGCCAATCGCTGTTTTTAACTATTGTATTGCAGGAGTCAGACGAAGTGGTGTCTGTGCGCTTTAAAATTCAAACGCTAAATGAAAAGGGACGGTGACAAACACCGTCCCTTAAACAAACTCAGTAAGTCAGTTCAGGCTTACTTCTTTTGTTCGGCAATCAACGTGAAGAAACGTTCTGCAACCTTGATATGCTTTTCAATCGTGTTGATTTCCAAGTATTCACGATCGCAGTGCATTTCACCGCCGACAGGGCCAAGGCCGTCCAACGTCGGAACGCCCATGGAAGCCGTCGTGTTACCGTCAGAGGCGCCGCCCGCCTTCATCCAGGCGATATCATAGCCTTCGAGTTTGGCGGCTTCTTCAATCAAGCTTGCCATGGCCTGAGTGGCTTCACTCAAGGGCATCGCAGCGTGATGGTTCTTTTCGACGATTTCTTGCGTCACACCGTCAACCCAGGTTTGTTGGGCCAATTGCATGATCTTGGCGTTGACTTCATCGTAATCTTCATCATTCCAGACGCGGAGATCGAGTTCGGTTTCAGCCAAGTCAGCCACAACGTTGGCAGCCGTACCGCCGTGCACCACGCCGAAGTTGAGCGTGATACCGCGATCCCAATCAGCCAATTCCTTAACGGCGGCGATGAACTTCACCATAGCGTAGATAGCGTCACGGCCGCGTTCCGGGCAGTTGCCGGCGTGAGCGGAAACACCGTGGAAGGTGATCTTGTAGGTGCTGGAACCCTTACGGGCGCAAACCAATTCACCGCCTTCACGGGCCGGTTCAAAAATCAAAGCGCGGTCAGACTTGGAGGCGCATTCCTTCAACCAGTCGTGAGAAGACACGGAACCGGTTTCTTCATCAGGATTGCAGGCGACCAAGATGGAGAGCTTATCCAACGTTTCTTTGGGCAAATTCTTCAAAGCGTAGAAGATCGTCATGCAGCCGGCTTTGCAGTCCAAGACTCCGGGACCGTAGGCGCGGTCACCCTTGATGGACATCGGACGAACAGCCACGGTGCCAGCCGGGAAAACCGTATCCATGTGAGCGTTGAGCATCACGTCGTAGTGCGTGGCTTCAGGCTTGTTGGTGGCAAAGAGACCGGGACCGACCTTGTCGCCCAAGTCAACAAGCTTGGCGGTAAAGCCGATGCCTTCGTACATGCCTTTGAACGTTTCGGCAACTTGCTTAACGCCGTCAATGCAAGCCGTGCCGGCGTCAACGTTGACAACCTTTTCCAAGTCCTTCAAAAATTCTTGAACCATCGGAAATATCCTTTCAAAATGATGTTGAGAACCGATCGAAAAAACTCGACCGACCTAGTGAAATTTTACTGTTATAGTTTAAAAAAAGGGGATTAAGAAATTAATCCCCTTTTCGTGCTCATCAAATCGTCAATACTAGACGATGATGTTCATGATGATCATACCGATGAAGGCATTGATGATTGCAACACCCATCAAAATCGGGATCATGTAGCCGCGCGTGCCGATAACGCCCAAGCAACGGCCCATGTATTGCAATTGAGAACCCATCAAGTAGATACCGGGGGCCAAGATGGCGCAGTCCGTAACGGACAAAGCACCTTGGTCGAACAAAGCGGCAGCCACACCAACGCCGCCACCCATGGACATCCAACCGGCGATCAAAACCGCAGCGGCTTCACCGGGAAGACCGAACAAGCCCATCAACGGACGGAAAATATCGCCCAAGATCGGCAAAAGACCGGCAACGTTCAAAACACGAATGATCACGAAAGCCATCAAAACGTTCGGGATCGTGGAGTGAGTGGCAATGCCCCAACCTTGGATAGCACCCTTGACGAATACGTCAGTTACCATCACCTTGCTGTTTTCGCTAGCAGACATAGTATTTATTCCTCCAATCCTGAATTAAGCGGCTTTCTTCTTAGACATAAAAATCTTCAAGAAGCGCACAATGTTTGCACCAACAATCTTCATGATGAGCATGATGCCCAAGCACAAAGCGATGGAGGCGGGAACAGTATTGCCAGCGGAGTCCGTCAAGCTCAACAACACAACGCCGGCACCCAAGAAGTTGGTGATCGTGGCGTCGGCAGACAATTGGAACATAGCGAACACGTCGGCTTCGTCTTCGGTGATTTCACCCTTGTCCAACAATTGACGCGTCAAAGCGGCGCCACCGTCGGTGGATTGCAGGGAAGCGATCAAAGCCAAAGAGCAGGAACCCGGGATACCCATCAACGGACGGAGAATCGGGGTCAAGAGTTGACGAGCGGCAGCCAAGGCACCGTAGTGGTCACAAACCGTGATCATGGCCAAAGCGAACATAACGGTCGGAACCAAGGTCAATGCGAAGCAAAAACCGTCGATAGCGCCGGAACCGCCGACACCGCGGAACATACCGGTGGCCGTTTTGATGGCGTCGCCATTGAGCGTCACGTTGGTAACAACCTTACCGAAAGCGCCGTTCAACGTAGAGAAGTCAAAAATGGCCCACCAGTGGTTACCGGCGCAAACACCGGAGAAGAAGACAATGGCGAAAACCAAGGCGATATAACCACCAATACCGCACTTTTCTTCCTTAGTCTTATTTTCTTGTTCAGACATAGGATGATCCTTATTTATTGATAGACAATATTTAAAAGAAATGGATGCCTAAACATCCACGTAACGGATAATAAAGTATGTAACAATTTTCCGTCTACGTAATTTTGCCTATAAACACCCCACGAAAGGTGAAATTTAAGGGAAATACCTGATAGGTTAAGCGGAAAAAAAGTAACAGACGACAATTATTCTCAATTTCCTAAGATTCATTTAAGAGTCAGATTTTTTTTTCGACTAAAATAATCCATTCACTTTTATATTGTTAGCAAGCGGTTGTCTGATGGTTTCGGCTCTCGGACGGCCGGGGAGTTAATCGATGTCTTTGAATGACCCGCATTGGGGCCGAGGATCGGACGACAAAGAAGAAAAAAAGAATCCGTCCGACAATCAAAATCAGGAATCGGATAATCGCCAAACCGATGATGACCGTTTCAACTCAAACAACAACGGCAAGAAGCGCAACGAAGGCGACGATCTTGACCGTCTTTGGGATGAATTCAATCGCGCGTTGGGAGGAATGCTGGGACAAGATCGTGAACGTTCACAACAGCCTCGCCGCGATGAGCAATCTTTTGAGCAACGTCGTGAAGAGGAGCCTCGCCGTCAATCAGAGGGGCCGAGCGCGCAGGATCAGTTTAAAAAACAGTTTGAGTCTTTTAAACATATGCAACCTCCCAAATTCATTAAAAAGCAGCCGGGCGGTCGCGGATTGGCTTTCGCCGCTGTTGTTGTGATTGGCTTGTGGGCCGCCACCGGTTTTTATATTGTGCCTGAAGGTCAGTCGGGTATTGTCACGACTTTTGGCAAATACACTGAAACCACTATGCCAGGTTTTCGCTGGCACATGCCTTGGCCGATCCAGCAAGCCGACATTGTGGATGTCAGCAGCGTGCGCACGGTGGCCATCGGCGCGATGGGCAGAGCCAACCGCGAGGCCGAAGCCCTGATGCTTACCGATGATGAAAACATTGTTGACTTGCGCTTCAATGTTCAGTACCGCATTAAAACTGGCGAGGGCGCGATGAACTACATCTTCCGCTCCCGTGATCCGGATGAGTCTGTCCGCCAATCCGCAGAGAGCGCGATGCGAGAAGTCGTCGGCCGCAAGAAGATGGACAGCGTGCTTTTTGAGAGCAAGCAGGAAATCGCCGAAGACGTTAAAAAGATCATGCAGGAAATGCTTGACCGTTATCGCACCGGCATTGAAGTGATGAGCGTGGCTATTCAAAACGCCCAGCCTCCGCAGCCCGTGCAGGCCGCTTTTGACGACGCTGTTAAAGCCGGTCAAGACCGTGAACGCCAGATCAATGAAGGTCAGGCCTACGCCAATGACGTGATTCCGAAGGCCCGAGGCACGGCAGCGCGTCTGGCTCAAGAGGCCGAGGGCTACAAGGCCCGCGTGGTCGAGGCCGCCAAGGGTGATGCCGATCGTTTCAGTCAGGTGCTCGCTCAGTATGAAAAAGCCCCTCGCGTGACGCGTGACCGCATGTATGTGGATATGATGCAGCAGGTCATGCAATCAACGACCAAGGTTTTTGTGGATACAAATAGCAGCAGTAATTTGCTCTACTTGCCCTTTGACAAATTGATGGAACAAAGCGCGGCGACGGCAGCTTCAACACCTGCGCCTTCTCAACAAACCGCGCAGAGCGCTCCGGTCACGACGACAACTCAGTCTGCCGCCAACCAAAACGCGGATCGCGCGCTCAACAGAACCTACAGTGCCCGTGACGCCATTCGCGAGCGTTTGCGCTAACCGAGGATGAAGGAGAAGAACAGAATGAAAAAATTACCGACCTTGGCCTTGGTAGCATTAGTGGCTTTGGCTGCGGCTAAGTTTTGTTTATACACCGTCAATGAACGCGAGCACGCTTTGGTATTTGCTTTAGGTGAATTAAAGGAAGTGGTCTCCGAGCCCGGACTTCACGTGAAGTTGCCGCCTCCTTTCCAAAATGTGGTTTATCTGGACAAGCGCATTTTGACTTTGGATGCGCCGACGGCCGACCTGGTGCAGACAAGCGAAAAGAAAAACCTCATGATCGACTCGTTCGTCAAGTGGCGCATTGCCAATCCGCGCTTGTACTGGGTGTCCTTCCAGGGCAATGAGCGGGCGGCTGAAGACCGCATCTCGGCTTTGCTGCGTGACGCCTTGAACCAAACGGTCAATAAGCGCACGGTCAACGGCATCACCTCCCGTGAGCGTGATGTTGCCATGCTCGAAATCCGCACGGGTCTTCAGGAACGTGTGCAGGATGTCGGCGTGGAAGTTGTGGATGTTCGCTTAAAGCGGGTGGATTTCACACCGGAAATTTCCGAATCTGTCTATCGCCGCATGGAAGCCGAGCGTAAGCGCGTGGCCGCTGAGGAACGCTCGACAGGCGCGGCAGAAGCCGAAAAAATCCGCGCCGATGCCGACCGTCAGCGAGCTGTGATTTTGGCTCAGGCATACAGTCACGCACAGCAGGTCAAAGGCGAGGGCGATGCGATCGCCAATGCTACATACGCCTCCGCTTTCTCAAAAAACGCAGAGTTTGCCCGCTTCTACCGTAACATCGAAGCCTATCGCGCAAGTTTTGCTAATAAGAAAGACGTGATGGTTGTGGATCCGTCCGCAGACTTCTTTAAGTACATGAAAGAGCCTGAGGTTAAATAATGACTTGGGAAACATGGGTGCTCGCTTTTGCGCTTGTGTGCATAATCGAAGGATTGATTCCTTTTACGGCGCCCGAAAAGTGGCTTGAATCGGTCAGAGAAATCGGTCGCGTCGCTTCAGCCGATGTGATACGTAAAATAGGTCTCGGTTTATTGCTGCTGGGAGTAGGAATAATCTGGTTTTTGACCGCTTAAAAACCCCAGATTAAACAACTCTAAAAATGAAAAGGCCCCAATTCTTAGAAAGGAATTGGGGCCTTTTGCCACCTCGCAAGTACTATTGTCTTAGCTCACGGATGGTTTCTTCGGGTTCATCGCGCATCGATGAGCGGAAGGGATTGATGTCAATGCCGCCCCGTCGTGTAAAGCAAGCGTACACTTCAAGTTCCTCGGGATCCAAACGGCAAACAATGTCGTGATATATCTGCTCGACACACTGTTCGTGAAATCCTCTGTGACGACGGTAAGAAATCAGATACTTCAACAAACCCGCGCGGTTCGGACAACGGCCTTTATACCGAATGATAACGGCCGCCAAGTCAGGCTGTCCGGTAACCGGGCAAAGTGATCGAAAAGCTGTGGTTGAAAACGTTTCGCAAATTTGACGATCACAGGTTGGATCGAATATTAAAAAATTAGGATCCGTCTCATAAGTATCAAAAAAGTCGTTATCGCCTAACTCAATGGCGTCCAACGACGTGCCGGGCATAAGACGAAGTTGCTCGCCGTACTTTGAAAGCGGATAAAGGCGCACTTCAACTGACGCTTTAAGACACTCGGAGAGATCACGAGTCATCGTTGAGGCAAGTTTTTCAATGCCTGTCATTTTGGTCATGGCAAAAGAGCCGCAATACAGCTTGAGCGATTTAGATTCCACAATAAAAGGGGAATCGGCCGGAACTCGGAGTTCGCCGATAGCTGTTTGAGGAATGCCCTTATTATTTAACCAGGACAATTCATAAAGGCGCCATATATCGACACCTCTGAAGTCGTATCTGCCGATAGCGTCACGGCCCAACGAGCGGGGTATTGCCTGCAAAAGAGTCGGGTTGTATTGATCGCCGTACACGGTATCTTTACCGAGCATGGTGTTTTTAGGTTCAGGCATTGTTACCGTCATGACTTTCCTCGGAGTATCTTTGAGAATATTTGCATGCGGCCGCATGCATCTTTGGCTTTTAACTCTTGCCGGCGATTGTATCAATTTCATCGTAAAAGCACCTCATTAATGGGGTGAATACAAGAAGGCAATCCGAATCCCTCTTCAAAGTTGAGTTGTTTAGACCGGAAGCGTCCGGCAAGGACTACAAAAATGCGGTGACTTCAGTCATAATAAGAAGGTTGCGAGTAATGGCGATTGCTCATTACCATTTTCAAGTTTTTATTGCTTTCTTGGGGATGAAAAATGGCTAAGAATGTTGTCGTGGTCGGCGCTCAATGGGGTGACGAAGGTAAAGGCAAGATTGTTGACTGGCTCACAGAAAAAGTTGACGGTGTGGTGCGTTTCAACGGCGGTCACAACGCCGGTCACACTTTAGTGATCAATGGACATAAAACAATTCTTCGATTGATTCCGTCTGGCATCATGCACCCGACGATGACCTGCTATCTTGGCAACGGCATCGTGTTCTGTCCTGAGGCCTTTTTCGGTGAAATCGAACAGTTGCGCGATCACGGCTGCGAGGCCGAGCACCGGATCCGTGTTTCCGGCAACGCTCCTTTGGTGATGCCGTATCACGTCGCTTTGGATCACGCCCGTGAAGCCGCCGCCGGAGCCAAGAAAATCGGCACGACCGGTCGCGGCATCGGTCCGACCTATGAAGACAAGGTGGCTCGACGCGGTGTTCGAGTGGCGGACCTTTTTAATGAAAAGTTTTTCATTGAGCGTGTGCGCGATGTGATGGAGTATCACAATTTCGAGTTGACTCAACTGCTCGGCGCTCAACCGCTTGACATCAACAAAGTGATCGATGAGACGCTCGCCTATGCGCCTCGAATCAAGCCCATGCTCACCGATGTGTCCTACACCATCAATAAGCTTATGGATGAAGGCAAGTCGTTCCTGTTTGAAGGCGCTCAAGGTTCCATGCTTGATATTGATCACGGCACCTATCCGTACGTGACAAGTTCGAATACGGTCGCCGGCGCTGTTTGTTCCGGCGCCGGGGTCGGAGCCCACAGAATCGATTATGTTTTGGGTATCACCAAGGCGTATTGCACTCGCGTGGGTGAAGGTCCTTTCCCGACCGAACTCAATAACGAGATCGGTCAGCACTTGCGTGACAAGGGTTACGAGTACGGAGCGGTGACCGGACGTCCGCGCCGTTGCGGTTGGTTTGACGGCGCTGCGATGCGCCGTGCCGTGCAGATTAACGGTTTGCGCGGTTTGGCTGTTATGAAGCTCGATGTGTTGGATGGATTGGATACCGTTCGTTTGGGTGTCGGCTACAAATACCAGGGCGAAGAAGTGGAAGTGATGCCATATGGCGCCGAAGCTTGCGCACAATGCGAAGTCATTTATGAAGACTTCCCTGGTTGGAAGGAAAGCACCTTTGGCGTTACCCGCTGGGAAGACTTGCCCGAGACGGCTAAGCGTTATCTGCAGCGTTTGTCGGAGGTCGCCGGTTGCCCGATCGCGGTGGTTTCGACCGGTCCCGATCGCTCGCAAACCATCATGCTTGATAATCCGTTTACTAAATAAACTAATATAGGGAGGGGCGGTTGCGGCCGCCCCTTGAAGTCTTATGACCGATCTGTTTGTAAACCAGGAAGAATACGACGACCTCGTCGAGCAGCTCATATTGAAAGTAGCCGATGAAGGTTACGATTTCGATTGCATTTTGTGTCTTGCCCGAGGCGGCATGCGGGTTGGCGATATCTTTTCACGCGTCCATGATATGCCCCTGGCCATTCTGGCAACGAGTTCTTATCGTGAAGCGGCAGGTAAGCAGCAGGGCGATTTGGACATTGCCTCTTTCATTACCAAGACGGGTGGTGAGATAGCCGGTCGTCTGCTTCTGGTCGATGACATGGTGGATTCCGGTAATACGCTTGTCCAGGTAATCGATCACTTGAAGAAACAGTACCCGGCCATTACGGAAATTCGTGTCGCGGTGCTTTGGTGGAAATCTCACTCAGTGTTCACTCCCGATTACTGGTGTGAATTTCTTGATAACAACCCCTGGATTCATCAACCGTTTGAACGGTACGACGCAATGGGTATTGAAAAGCTCCGGGAACATCGGTTCGAAATCCCTGAAAAATTTATTGAGTAACTCTTTGTTCTAAATAAAAACTCCTCCGTGCGGAGGAGTTTTTTTATAGCTTTTGATGCAAAACTTGAAATTGCTTAAAATGTCGAAAATTTTATTTCAACCAATCATTTGAACTTTAAATTATGGATATCTCGGCGACTCTGCTTGCTTTTTACAACAAAGTTGATCTCCTGTATCTCACCGATGTGATCGGTATTGTGGCATTTGCGTTTGCCGGTGTGCTGATCGGTATCCGAATGAAGTGCGATCCGGTTGGCATTTTCGTGCTGGCTTTTTCCACGGCTTTCGGCGGAGGGATTGTTCGCGACTTGCTGATTGATCGCCGCCCAATGTACTGGATTGCCAACCAAGAACTGGTTTGGTTGGTGCTTTTGATTACGATCTTCACTCCGATGATTTTCCGCTTCTATAAAAAGCATTTGTCTTACGACGTGTTTGTTTGGAGCGATGCCATCGGTTTGGGCTTTTTCTCAGCGGTCGGTACCAGTCACGGTGTGAATCTCGGCGTGCCTTATCTTCCCGCTGTCCTTTGCGGTGTGGCAACAGGCGTATTCGGGGGACTGTGCCGGGACACGTTTTTAAACATTAAGCCTTCGCTTATCTATGACCACCAACCCTATGGCTCTGTGGCTTTCGCGGGTTGCTGGCTCTATATTGCAATGATAGAACTCGGGTTTGACAACACGCTCAGCATTTGGGTTGGATCGCTTTTTATTTGCTTTTTCCGCATGTGGTGCTATTACCGCTCTTGGAGAATCGCCTACCACGATACGTTTATTCATGAGGATCCGTCCCCCGAAACAGACAGGGATCGTCGTCAATAATTAAAAATTAAACGCTGCCTATCGGGGAAAAGGCAGTGGCGGCGCCTGGACAAGGCGCCCTTTTTGTTTTTAAAATCAGTCACTTTTACTGTTAGGAACATAATCTCGTGCGTTTGCGTCAAATTCGCATCAGCGGTTTTAAATCGTTTGCTGATCTCACCACCATAGAAGTGCCCTCATCCATCGTCGGGATTGTGGGGCCAAATGGATGCGGTAAATCCAATGTGATCGAAGCCGTTCGTTGGGCGTTGGGTGAAGGCAAAGCCAGTGACCTGCGCTGCAAAAGCATGAGCGAACTAATTTTTGCGGGTTCAGATAACCGCAAACCAGCCGGTCGCGCGATGGTCGAATTGGTTTTTGACAATAGTGACGCGACGCTGCAGGGACCCTGGGGAGCTTATACGGATATTTCCGTCAAGCGCATCTTGACGCGTGACAACACGAGCTCTTATCTAATTAATAATCAACAGGTGCGCGCCACTGATGTTCGTGACCTTTTTATGGGTACGGGACTTGGCGCGAACTCCTATGCGATTATCAGTCAGGGCATGGTGACTGAGTTTGCGAAGGACTCTCCGGAAAAGCGCAGAGAATATCTCGAAGAAGCGGCCGGTGTCTCAAAATACAAAAAACGTCGCAAAGAAGCGGAGTCCAAATTAGCCAGCACCCGTGCCAACCTTGAGCGGGTGAGCGATTTGCAAGTCACTCGCCGTGAATCTTTAAAGCGCCTCGAGGAAGAGGCGCGGGTAGCCGAGCAGTATCAAAAATTAAATCACGAGCGTCAGGCGCAGGAATCACTATGGTGGTTCACTCAGATGGTTGAAGCGAAAAACGCGATTGACCGCATTAACACCCAGATTGCCCAGGCTCAAGCCAATGTCGGTCAAAATGAAGCGGATCTGTCCAAGCTGCGTCAAACACTTCAGCAAGAACGTTCTCATTTAAATGACGCCAATATCACCGTACTGGGTAAGACCCAGTCATTGGCCGAGGTTGACAAACAGATTTCTGCGGTTGAAGGCAATATTCGTTCAATTATTGAACGGCGCACTTTGATGAAAACCCAGCTTGAAAGTTACCGTTCGATGCTTGAAGCTCGCACTCGGGAAATCACGGCTCAAGGAGAGAGAATCCGGACATTATCGGCCGAACTGGAAGAAAAGGAAGAGTTAGTGGCCAGCGCCAATGAGCGGGAAGCGGCGCTGGAAGAAAAAAAAGCGGTGGCCGAAGAAGTCGCGCAAGAGAAAGCTAAGGCTTTTGAAGCGCTTCAGCAAGAGTCTCAACGCATTGAAAATGAATCGCGCGCTTTGTCACTGGAGTTGGCGAGGCTTTCGAAGACTAAAGAGGAACTGACTCTACGGTTGGAAAAATTTAAACGGGAGTCCGCCCAAACCGAGGCGCCGGACATGGGACGATTTGAAGCTCTGAAGGAAGAGTTGGCAATCGTCAAAGAGGATAGTGAAGCGCTTAAAGAGGAGCGGGAAGAATCTCAGGCTATGTTGGAAGAGTCCCGCGAAAAACTTTCGGCTTCACAGGCTGAAATTCATGCTAAAGAGCAGCGCCTGGCCGCTATCACGGCAAAGTTGGCAACCTTGAAAGAACTTGAGGAAAAGAGTCTCACCGGCGATAAGTTGTCTGAGTGGTTAAGTCGTCAGGGGCTTTCAGGATTAGCCAGACTTTTTGAAAAACTCGATGTGCAGCCTCAATGGACTCGAGCGCTTGAGGCTGTTCTTCGCGAACGTGTCAATGCTTTGGGCATTTCCAATCTCAACATGGCCGCAGGCTTTGAACTCATCGCGCCTCCGGCCAAATTAACTTTCTATTCGACGGTTTTACCGATTGATCAGCGGCCGGTGCCCGAGGGCTTAACAGGTTTGATTGAAAAACTTCATTTTGACCATCGAAATGATGAGACACGCGCGGCGCTGACGCGTTGGCTTTCGCATTATTTTGTTGCCGACAACGTCAAAGAGGCGCTTTCACGCATAGGGCTATTGCCCGAGGGTGCCCATTTTGTCACTCCGCAAGGGCACATCATCGATAAGGTCAGCGTGAATTTTTGGGCCGATGATTCAACCGGCTTATTATCCCGCCGCGCTGAAATAACGACTTTAGAAGAAGATGCGGTGAATCTGCGGCATGAGCTTGAGAGGCTTCATCAACAGATGGGGCAAGCTCACATGCAAGTGTCCCAAATGTCTGAAAGGCTTCAAAACGCCAATACTCACTTTGAATCTGTCCGACTCAAAGAAAGTGAACTGGCGCTTGAGGTGACTCGGATGACCGCCGCCATTGAAGCTTACAGAAATCGAAGCGAGGAATTGGGGGCTTGGATAGAGGAAGCTCAAGAGGAACTTGAAGAAACGGTTGCCGCGATTGATGAGGCCGATGAGCGTTTCAGCGCTCTTGATGAAGAGGTGGCGGCTCGTCAGCAAAAGTCAGAGGACGCGCGCATGGCTTGGGAGGCCGTGCGTGAAGAATCTCGCCGGGCTGAACAGGAATTCAATGTTTTCGCTTATACACAGCGAGAAATTGAACTCACGTTGAAAACACTTAAGGAAAGGATCGGTGAGGCGCAACGCGCTCAACTTTTGGCTCAAAACGAGCAAGAGGAGTTGCGTGAAAAAATTGAACATGTGAGCGCTGGCCTAGAAGAGCTTGATGAAGACAGCCAGAAAGTCGGTCTTGAACAATTGCTAGGCAAACGCGAGCAGGCGTTAAAGTCTCTCGAAGAGGCTAAAGCTGTGCTCACTGGGATTGAGACGAAATTATCCGAAAGTGAAAAGTCTTTGGAATTTTTCGAAGAGGCTAAGCGCAGGGAACAAAACCGCATGGGTGATCTCATTGCCAAGCGCGGTCAGCATGAAGTGGAGTACGGGACAGTTAAAAGTCGTCTAGAGGAGCTCGATTTTGATGAAGCCGCTCTGAGAGCGCGTTATGAATCCGAACGGCCGAAACTTAACGCCTTGCGTTTGAATGTTGAGCGTATCGCTCGAGAAATGGCCGCTCTGGGTGCCGTGAACCACGCGGCCCTTGAACAATTAAAGATTCAAACAGCCGAAGTTGAGCGGATTGATCATGAAGTGCTTGACTTGCAGCAGGCCATCGCCACTATCGAAGCGGCTATTAAAAAGATTGATCAGGAAACCCGGTCTTTACTGACCGACACGTTCAATCGTGTGAACGAAGCTTTCAACCAAAAATTCACGCAGCTCTTTAACGGAGGACACGCGCGCCTGGAGATGACAAGCGACGATGCGCTTGAGGCGGGGATTGAAATGTTTGCCAATCCTCCCGGCAAACATAATCATTCTATTCGGCAACTCTCCGGCGGCGAATTGACCCTCACGGCCACGGCTTTGGTTTTTGCGTTCTTCACATTAAATCCCGCGCCTTTCTGTCTGTTGGATGAAATTGACGCGCCTTTGGATGAGGCTAATCAGGAGCGTTTGTCGCGGCTGGTCGGCGCAATGAGCGAGAACACGCAATTTATGATGATCACGCACCACCGGGTAACGATGGAACACACCAATCAATTGATCGGTGTGACAATGAAGGAGCCCGGAGTGTCGCGCGTGGTGAGCGTTGATATCGCGGAAGCAAGCCGTTACGCTCAGAAGCCTCAGGGGCGGTGATTGGGAAAGTTTCCAAAACGGATGCGAGACTGAGAAGTTCTTTTTCAGTATCGGAAAAATTCTTGTTTAAGACTGAAAAGATCCGTCGCCTTGCTCTAAAATAGCAGATTGTGTTCGAATGAATACCGAGATTATGAGTTCGGTGAGACGCCTTGCGCCTAAAGGCGCGGCGCTTTAGAGGTTTTACTTATGAATGAGACAGTTCTTTTCCTGGTGATCGGCGCGGCCGTGATATTGGTGGGCTTGTTTTTGTGGTCCCGAATGGAAGCCAAGAAAAACTCCAGAGGGATGGTCGGCATCAGTAGGGAACCTAGAGAGGATATCTACGGAGAGAACGGAAAGTTGAACAATAAAAGCAACAGGTCTTTTGTTCGTTCTCAGCCAGAAGATTCCGATGAAAATGTGTTGGGGGTGGATTCTCTCACCGGTGAGAAAAATCCTCCGTTTGTCGTCACCGACGTGTCAGAACATGATAAGGAGCCCGCTTCTGGGATCAACTTGAAGCCATCGACCGACGAATGGGAAGCGGCGGTGTTAGGAGTTGATAAGCCCAAGTCAGTTGAGCCGACTCCGACTCCGGCTCCGGCAGACGTTGCAACAGTTGCTCCCACGGTGTCAACCGAAGAGCAAAAGCCCGAGCCGCATCAGGAAGAGTTGTTCAATAACGTCACTGAGCTTGAAGAAAAGCAGCAACAACCCGTCGAGGAGGTTGCTCCGGCTGCCAGTATTTTCCCAAAAGAAGGCTTGGCGCGCATTCAGTATGACCGAGTGACCGATAGCGTGGCTTTCATTCAATGCACAAAGGCTGTCGACGGCACAAGAATGATGGACATGGTGACCAATTTCCAGAAGTTGGGTTTGCCGCTTCGTCTTTATGTGCGCCGGGCGGATAATAAACGCTGGTATCAACCCAGCCCTGTGGGGCGCTACACCGAATTGGCCGCTGTGCTTCTTTTGGCTAACCGTCGCACGTGTATCAACGAGATGGACGCCAGTCGCTTCCTCAATGTTGTGCAGCAAAACGGCATTGCTCTTGAAGCAGACACGGAGATGGAGTCTTCGCATGAAATTGTCACGCGCGCGCAAAAGCTCTACAAGAATGTCATGCGTTTGGATGTGCAGTTGAACTTTGTCATGGCCTCAAAAGAACCGCTCAATCCGAATGATGTGGCTGAAGCGGCCCGCTTGGCGGGATTTACCCAACTCAATCCCATGCGTTATTTCTTGGGTAGCGTCAAGCACATTGCGGAGGCCACGATTTTCCTGCATCAGGATGATTTTGACAGGCGTTATCTTTCGCTTGCCTTGGATGCGCCCTTGGCTCATCCCGACAGTAATCCTCTTCGCACTTTATTCACCGTGGCCAATGATTTGTGCGCTCGGCTGAATCTGCAGCTGCAGGACACCCGTGACAGACCGATTAACACGGAATCGGCCCAGTCCATTAACATCCAGCTTAAAAAATATTACGAAGAGATGTACGCGGCGGATATCGAACCGGGCAGCGCCCGAGCCCGCGTGCTTTTCACTCGCGACTAATTGACTATTTCTTAAGAGCGGCCCTGAGGGTCGCTCTTTTTGCCCATGACAAAATCCACCCTTGACAGCACTTTAAGTTTGTTTGACGATGTTCCGGCTCAAGAGTCCAAAGAGGATTTAGAAAAAGTCGCATCACGGATGCGCCTGTTGGAAAAAGATCTCGAGCGATGGAACTACGAGTATTACGTGTTGGATGCGCCCACTGTCCCCGACAGTGAATACGATAAAGCTTTTCGAGAACTCAGTGAGTTGGAAAAAGCGCATCCGGAACTTAAGTCCGAGGCTTCGCCTACTGAACGGGTGGGGGGAGCCGCGCGCAGCGATTTGATTAAGGTGCGTCATGCCGTGCCCATGCTCTCGATTCACACGGAAACCGACTTTGAGGCTGAGGGGGCCAAAGCTTTTGACGAACGGGTTCGCAAGGGCTTGGGTCTTGCCGAGACCGACGAAGAGGTGGAATATGATGTCGAATTAAAATTCGACGGTTTGGCGATGAATCTGCGCTACGAGTCAGGCATCCTTGTGTCAGCGGCGACTCGCGGTGACGGTCTTGTCGGTGAAGACGTGACTGCCAATGTGAAGACGATTCGAACGATTCCCCTGCGTTTGCCTCAAGGAGTTCCCGATATCCTTGAAGTGCGCGGCGAAGTGATTATGCATAAGGCCGATTTCGAGAGACTCAATGATGAGCAACGTCTCGAAGGACAAAAGCCCTTTGTCAATCCCCGCAACGCTGCCGCCGGGTGTCTCCGCCAGCTCGATCCTAAGGTTACGGCAAAAAGGAAACTCTCTTTTTACGCCTATGGATTGGGGGAAATCAGTGAAGCGGTGGCTTTGAGTCACAGCGCGATTTTGGATCGATTGGAAAAATGGGGATTCCCGGTTGCCAAGCAACGACGGGTTGTGCGAGGTTGGAAAGCGCTCGCCGAATTTCACGATTGGGTGAAGTCTATTCGGCAGAGTTTGCCGTTTGAAATCGACGGCGTGGTGTACAAAGTCAACAGTCTTGCCCAACAAAACGAATTAGGCTTTATTTCCCGTGAGCCACGTTGGGCCTGCGCCCATAAGTATCCGCCGGAAGAGGCGCTCACCGTTGTTCAGGATATCGATGTGCAAGTGGGCAGAACCGGCAAACTGACGCCTGTGGCACGTTTAAAACCGGTTTTCGTGGGCGGAGTGACTGTTTCCAACGCCACTCTTCACAATGAGGACTTTATTGCGGAGTTAGGACTGAAAATCGGAGACACTGTGGTTGTTCGCCGGGCCGGTGACGTGATCCCTGAAGTTGTTCGAGTGTTGTCCGAAAGACGGACGGGAACGGAGCGTGACTTTGTAATGCCTGATAAATGCCCTGTGTGCGGCTCCGAGACTTACCGCGATGAGGAGGAAAAGGACACGCGTTGCACGGGGGGTCTTTTTTGCCCGGCTCAACGTCGGGAGTCGCTTGTGCATTTTGCCTCCCGTTTAGCGCTCAATATTGACGGATTGGGGGAGAAGGTTATTGATCAGCTGCTTGAAGCGCAGTTGATTCAAACCCCCGCGGATCTTTATCGTCTCACAGAAGATAAACTTTTGCTGTTGGAACGTTTTGGAAAAAAGAGCGCCTCGAATTTACTTGAAGCTCTTCAAAAGAGTAAGGAAACCACGCTTGCGCGTTTTATTTACGCTTTGGGGATCCGTCACGTGGGGGAAAGCACGGCTCGGGATTTGGCCGCTCATTTTAAGAGTCTTCAGGCTTTGATGGATGCCGGCGCTGAAGAGTTGGTCAAAGTGAATGATGTCGGAGAGGTGATCGCGCAATCCATCATTCATTTTTTTGAAGAGGATCACAACCGCAAAGTGATTGAAAATTTAATCGCGCAAGGTGTTCATTGGCCGATGCCTCAGGAAAGCGCGGTCAATGAGGCTGTCTCAGGGAAAACCTTTGTGCTTACCGGCACACTTCCGTCCATGGGGCGTGAAGAAGCCAAGGCGTTGCTTTTGGCTCAAGGGGCAAAGGTTGCTTCAAGCGTCAGCAAAAAGACGGATTATGTTGTAGCGGGCGCCGAAGCGGGCAGCAAGCTTGAGAAGGCTCAAGCCTTGGGAGTTAAGGTCATTGATCAAGAGCAGATGCTTGCATTATTGAAAGGACAGTAAAGATGTTGGGATTGGTTTTCGGCAGCGGCTTTGAAAATTTTGTTATTGAAAACGCACGCATAGTCAAGACGGTGACACCGTTCGGTGAAGTTGAGTTTGAAATCGGTGATTTTGAAAATAAAGCAGTCGCAGTGCTGCACCGCCACGGAAAAGATCATCGTTTCGCCCCCCATCAGATTCCTTCTCGGGCGCAAATGTGGGCTCTTAAGCAGTCCGGTGTTACCGAAATCATTGCCGTAGCCAGTGTGGGCGGTATGTCCGCGGAAAACGCTCCCGGTCACTTTACCTTGCCGGATCAGATTGTTGATTACACCTATGGGCGTGAATCCAGTTATTGGGGCGAGGCGGGGATGCCTTGTCGGCACATTGACTTCACTCATCCTTTTGACGAAGCTTTGAGAGGCAGGCTTTTGGATGCGGCGCAAATGGAGAAAATTTTTGTCCACAATCGAGGCACCTACGCCTGCACTCAAGGGCCGCGATTGGAAACGGCCGCTGAGGTAAAACGCATGATTATGGACGGATGCGATATGGTCGGCATGACTGCGATGCCTGAGGCCGCGCTCGCCAGGGAACTGGGCATGAGCTATGCGCTCATCTGCTTTAGCGTCAATTGGGCGGCAGGCCTTGTTGACCAAAGTTTGGATTTTGACGCTATTAAAGCTAATATGGATAAAAGTGTGGGGGCTTTACTGAGAATTTTGCGCTCCTTTGTACGTCTTTGAGTCGAGGTTGAGATGAGAAAATCGGCGTTTATTTTTTCAATGATTTTGGGGTTGTTTCTGTCGCCTGCGATGGCGTCGAGTTTGGCGGCGGGCGACGTGCCCGAGGCGGTTAAGGCATCCTTTGCCGATCGGTTTCCTAACGCGGTGGTGGTTGAGTGGGATTTCGATGAGGATGACAACGCCTATGAAGTTGACGCGAAAATCGCTCAGAATGAAGTGGAAGCGATTATCGCGCAAGACGGAAAAATTCTTCGGACCAAAGAGGATGTATCCTCCGCTGATATTCCCGCCTCAGTTTTGAAAAAGGTTCACGAGCAGTGGCCGCGAGCGGAAATTCTCGGCGCCAACAAGCACACGGATGTGAAAAAAGGCGTCATTTGGGATGTCGGTTTGAAGCTCAGAAACCATTATCGAAACGTTGAAATTCAAGAGTAAAGCGTTCAGATGCCGGGCTATTTTTAATTGTTGCCCGGCATTTTTTTAAGGCTTTGGTGTTAGCACTTCGAGCAGATCTTTCTCGATCGCAACAGTTGTGGGAATATCTTTCAGCGCCTCTCCATCAATCAAAAACACGTCTTCCACCCGTTCGCCCATCGTCATAATCTTTGCTGTTTGAAGATTAACATGATATTTATTTAATATTGTTGCAATATCAAACAACAATCCTATCCTGTCCGTGCAGGTTACCGAGAGCAGATAGTTGCGGCCGGATTCATCGGCTTGAATATTGACCAAAGGTTGAAGCGGGAAGTGGCGTGAGCGCCTGGATAATTTCCCGGGTTTGGATCTGGCGATTTCTTTGGGATGAAGAAGCCACTCTGTGAGATCGGGAACCAATTGATCCGCCAATTCATCGATGTCTCGTGAACCGTTGTCGGTCACAACGAAGGTGTTAAACGCTTTGTGGTCAAGAGTTGTGTAAATTCGGGCATCGAGAACGGAGAAGCGTTTTTTCTGTAAAAATCCCAAAATACTGGCAAAAAGGCCGACACGGTCCGGGGTGTAGACAAGAATTTCAATACCGGCGTTTTGCGCTAAAACTCGTGTGGCGACGAAAGGGGAATCGGTCGGGAAGACCGAAGCCAGGGATACGGTTTGCCACGCGATGCTCTCGGCGGTATGGCGCAGGTAGTACTGAAGCGTAAGCGTTTTCCATATTGCCTCGATTTTCCGTGGGCTGACGCCGGCTTGCACAATGAGTTCGGCCGCCTCCTTTTGACGTTGAAGTAAGAGCGCCTGTCGATCCGGCGCGCCGCCCAAGCGCACAAGAGGCAAAGTTTGCCAGTACAGATCCTGCAGGAGCTGGCTCTTCCATTGAGTCCACACTTTAGGACCGGTGGCGCGAATGTCGCAAACAGTTAACAGAAAGAGCGCGTTCAATCTTTCTTCTGTTTGGACAATTTCCGCGAAATGTTTGATGACATCGGGATCGGAAATATCTTGCTTTTGAGCCACAAGGCTCATGGTCAAATGTTCACGAACTAGAAAAACCAAGAGATCGGTTGTCTCCTGATCAATGTCAAAGCGTTCGCAGAACTTTTTGACAATCTCCGAGCCGACTTTTTCATGTTTGCCGCCTAAACCTTTTCCGACATCGTGGAATAAAGCGGCAAGCACCAAACGCCAGGTGTCCTTTAGTGTCTGCATGATGCGCGTGCAGATCGGATATTCGTGGGCGTATTCACTTCGTGTGAAATAGCGCAGATTTCGAACAACGCGCATTGTGTGCTGATCCACCGTATAGGTGTGAAACAGGTCATGCTGCATTTGGCCGACGATGTGCTGAAACTCGGGTAAAAAGAGGCCGAGAATGCCCCATTGGTTGAGGTCGAGTAGGGCGTGGCTGACGCCATGGGGCATTTTGATAATTTGCATGAACATGCGCTTATTGGCGCTGTCTTCTCGGAAACTGTCGTTGATCAACTCTCTTGAGCTCATCAGCTCGCGCAACAGCGATACGCTCAGCCGTTTAAGGGGGGAGGAGCTTTCCAGCAGATAAAAAGCCCGCAGGATGGCGTTGGGGTCGTCTCTGAATGCGCCCTCATGTGTGATGTCCAGAGTGTAGCCGCGGGCGATAAAAGTGCGGTCGATCACTGTTTCATGCATGTAATCTTCAGGGAAGAATTTGTTTTCGAACATTTGCATGAAAATCTCAGAGAGCTGACTGACGGCTTTAGCCGTCAGGTAGTAGCGCTTCATAAGCGCTTCGCTTGCCAACTGGTGATTGGTGTTCTTATAGCCGGCGGCTTGCGCGACCCGGGTCTGAAGATCAAAAATCAAGCGGTCTTCGTGCCTGTTGGCGATGAGATGAAGGTAAATGCGAAACGTTTTGAGCGCGTGAAGAGCCTCTTTGAGTTTATCGGCCTCGGTGGAGGAAATGGTTCCCGCCGAGAGCATCTCTTCAGGACTTGAGCCCATGCCGGCCGCGTGTGAGCACCAAAAAAGCACCTGCAGATCACGAAGACCGCCCGGGCTTTCCTTGAGGTTGGGCTCAAGCGCGAATGGGGTGTCTTCATATTTCTGATGGCGTTGACGCAATTCCAATGCCTTCGCCCTATAGAAGGCCGGCGCGTCCATTGGGTTGAAAAACTCTTTCTGTAATTGAGCAAAAAGCCTTTCGTCACCGGTAATCAGGCGCGACTCAAGCAGGGCGGTTTGAACCGTGATATCTTTGGCGCTCTCCGAGAGCGCGCTTTGAACGGTTCTGACGCTACTGCCAACGGTTAGCCCCATGTCCCAGAGCCGCATGAGAAAACCTTCGATTTTTTTAGCGTTCTCTTCATCGGGCTCGTCGGCAAGCAACACCATCACGTCAAGGTCAGAGTGGGGAAAGAGTTCTTTTCGGCCGTAGCCGCCGACGGCAACGAGGGCGGTATTTTCGGTAAGGCCGCTCTCTCGTGCCAATTGTCTGATGCATTCATCGGCTGCGGCGGCATGCCCTTTCAGGTAAGTTGTTACACGCCCGTCCTGCAAAAAGCGATGGGCTAAATCAGCCGACAGTGTTCTAAAGTTTTCGATGAAATCACTCATAACCTTGCCGCTCGAAAGTGTAGTCAATACTATAAAAGTTTAACCAAAATAGGTGATCCTCAACACCCACGGCTTTTGTTAGCATGACAGACGGTTCAATGCGCCTGGCGCCAGTATTTCTGACTTCATGCAAGGCGCTGTTTGATTAGTTGATTATCACTTTTTATAAGGGTGTGTGTCATGCGACGTGTGGTTGTGACCGGTCTTGGGGCCGTTTGTCCGATAGGAAATGATGTAGAGACGATCTGGAAAAATGCGCTGGAAGGTAAAAGCGGGGTAGGTCCTGTGACCCGTTTTGACGCGGCGGCTTTCGGCTGCCAAATTGCGGCGGAAGTGAAAGATTTTGACGTATCGCCCTATATGCCTGTTAAAGAGGCGAGGCGTTTTGACCGATTCCTTCATTTTGGTATCGCGGCGGCTTTTCAGGCAATCCGCGATAGCGGTTTGAATTCCGAAAAGGAAAATCTTCGTCGCATCGGATGCGCGGTTGGCTCGGGCATCGGCGGAATTCCGATGATCTGTGACAACCATAAAACGCTCCTTGAGCGCGGTCCCAGAAGAGTGTCGCCTTTTTTAATTCCCGGCTGCATCATCAATATGGTGTCCGGTCAATTGGCGATTATGACCGGCTTCAGGGGACCGAATATGGCTCATGTCAGCGCCTGCTCGACAGGGCTTCACAGTATCGGGGAAGCCGCCTGGATGATCAAGCGGGGCGACGCTGACGTGATGATTGCGGGCGGCACCGACGCGCCGATCGGCGCTTTGCCGATGGCCGGTTTTGACAGCATGCACGCCATGTCGCGCCGCAATGACGATCCTCAAAGAGCCTCGCGTCCCTTCGATAAAGATCGTGACGGTTTTGTTTTTGGTGAAGGGGCGGGCGTCATGGTGCTTGAGGATTACGAGCATGCGGTGGCGCGCGGCGCAAAAATTTACGCTGAATTGGCGGGCTATGGTTTGACAGCCGACGCTCACCATATCACAACTCCCAATACCGAGGGGCCGTCATATTGCATGCAGATGGCTTTGGATCAGGCGGCAATTCGTCCCGAGGAAATCGATTACCTCAATGCGCACGGCACATCCACTGTGTTGGGTGACATCAATGAAACCAAGGCGATTAAAGAGGTGTTTGGCGACTATGCCCAAAACGGGCTCGTTGTGAGCTCCTCAAAGTCAATGATCGGCCACCTTTTTGGAGGCGCCGGCGGTGTGGAGTCTGTTTTGACCGTTTTGGCGCTGCATAATCAAATGGTGCCGCCGACGATCAATTTGGAAAATCCTGATCCTGAATGTGATTTGGATTATTGCGCCAACAAGGCGCGGGAAAAAGAAATCCGTTACGCCATGAAGAATTCTTTCGGATTCGGCGGCACAAACGGAAGTCTTATCTTTAAAAAAATGGATTGAATTTAGAATTCGCGTTTGAAAAAAATGCCGCCTCAAGTCAGTCTCTCGGGCGGCATTTTTGTTTAGCGTTTAATGTAGTCGGGAATCGGGGGGTAGCCCTCAGACAGTGTCAGCACTTCGTAGCCCGTTTCGGTTACAAGCACAGTGTGCTCCCATTGAGCGGAAAGACTGCGGTCGGCAGTCACCACCGTCCAGCCGTCATTGAGTTCTGAAATTTGACGGCGCCCCGCGTTTAACATCGGTTCAACCGTGAAAATCATTCCGGGCTTCATGATGATTCGATTGTCCTGCGTATTGTAGTGACACACAAAAGGATCCTCATGGAAGTTGCGCCCCACGCCGTGTCCGCCGTATTCGTGCACCACGGAAAGTCCTTCGGCGCGAGCGACCTTTTCACAGGCAATGCCGACATCGTTTAAGGGACGGCCGGGGGCGATGGCGGCAATGCCGCGCCACATGCATTCATAGGTGGCCTCCACCAAATGACGGGCGGAGACTGAAATTTTGTTGCCGACCATGAACATGCGGCTTGTGTCACCGTAAAATCCGTCGAGAATCACCGTCACGTCAATATTGACGATGTCGCCTTTTTTGAGCGCTTTTTCCGAAGGGATGCCGTGACAGACGACATGATTGACTGAAATGCAGGTTGAGCCGGGGTAGGGGGTGAATCCCTTGGGCGCATAGCCCAGGCAGGCAGACTTCGCGCCGTGGGCGATCATGAAATCGTTCATGCGGTTGTCAAGATCAATGGTTTTGGCGCCGGCAACCACGAAAGGTTCAATGTAATCAAGAACTTCACTTGCCAGACGGCAGGCTTTTCGCATTCCTTCGATTTCTTCAGCGGTTTTGATGATAATAGCCATGGTAATTCTTTTTTTACTTATTCAAAATATTGAGAAAATTTTGCTTTTTTCAAGCCGATTCCGCATATAATAGCGAGCTGTGCGAAAAAAGCTATTTTTTGAGTGTTTTTTCGTGTCGAGAAACGGATTTTCAGCTTTCCCTCCGTTTGCTCGGCTTTTTTATTTTCGGAAAGCTCTAATAGCGCAGCGCGTCATCTAACGGTTGTTTCGCCGGTTGCCGCAATTGATTCAAAAGGAATCGATCGGTTGTGTGAAATAGCGGCGCGTTGTCAGTTAAAAACCTTAGAAGGAAAAAATTATCATGGTTAGCATGCGCGAAATGCTCGAAGCCGGTTGCCACTTCGGTCACCAAACTCGCTTCTGGAATCCGAAGATGGGTCAATACATTTTCGGCGCCCGCAACAAGATTCACATCATCAACCTCGAAAAGACGGTTGTGAAGTTTGAAGAAGCCCTGAAGTTCGCCCGCGAACTCTCCTCCAAGGGCGGCAAGATTCTTTTCGTTGACACCAAGCGCGGCGGTCGTGACACGATCGTTGCCGAAGCTCAACGCGCCGGTTGCTGCTATGTCGATCAACGCTGGCTGGGCGGCACGCTCACCAACTTCAAGACCGTGAAGCTCACGATCAAGCGTTTGAAGGACATGGAAGAAACCATCGCCAACGGCGGCTTGGAAAAGATGACCAAGAAGGAAGCTCTCGACTTCACCCGTGAAGTTGAAAAGTTGAACCGCTCCATCGGTGGTATCAAGGAAATGACGAGCTTGCCCGACGCTTTGTTCATTGTTGACGTCGGCTATCACAAGATCGCCGTTCAAGAAGCCAACAAGTTGGGCATCCCCGTGATCGGCGTTGTGGACACGAACTGCAGCCCGCTCGGCATCGACTATGTTATCCCGGGCAACGATGACTCGGCCAAGGCCGTTTCCATCTACGCCTCCGGAATGGCTGACGCCATTTTGGCCGGTCGCCAAGAAAGCGAAGAAAGCTTGAAGGAAGTCGCCGGTGAAGAAGAATTCGTTGAAGTTGCTGAAGAAGCCTAATAAACTTCAATAGTTGTTCTTTTTCGGGGCGAGGATTTATTCATAAAGCCTCGCCCCTTTTTGAAATTCACAAACCAAACTCTACTGGAGAAATACATGGCCGTTATTACTGCCGCTATGGTTAAAGAATTGCGCGTCAAGACCGACGCTCCGATGATGGAATGCAAGAAAGCGTTGACCGAAGCCGATGGCGACATGGCTCGCGCTGAAGAAATTCTCCGCGTCAAGCTCGGCAACAAGGCGAGCAAGGCTGCCGCCCGTATCGCCGCTGAAGGCGTGGTGAGCATCTACATTTCTGAAGACGGCAAGGTTGGTTCCATTTTCGAAGTCAACTCTGAAACCGACTTCGTGGCTAAGAACCCCGAATTCCAACAAATGGCTGCCGACGCTGCCCGCTTGGTTGCCGAAAAGAACCCGGCTGACGTTGCCGCTTTGGCTGCTTTGGAAGTCAACGGTCAATCTTTGGAAGCCATCCGCACGGCCTTGGTCGGTAAGATCGGCGAAAACATGACCTTCCGCCGCTTCAAGCGCATCGAAGCTCAAGGCAAGCTTCATCAATACGTGCACGGCGGCTCCAAGATCGGTGTGCTCGTTGACATGGTCGGCGGCAATGACGAAGTCGGTCACGACATCGCTATGCACATCGCCGCTTTGAAGCCGAAGGCCTTGGACGCCAATGGTGTCGATCCGGAACTTTTGGCCACTGAGCGCCGCGTGGCTATCGAAAAGGCCCGTGAAGCCGGCAAGCCCGAAGCCATGCTCGAACGCATCGCTGAAGGTACGGTTCAAAAGTACTTGAAGGAAGTGACCCTCTTGTCTCAACCGTTCGTTAAGAACGATAAGATGAGCGTGGGTGAATTGCTCAAGCAAAACGGCGCTACCATCTCCTCTTTCGTGCTCTTCGTTGTCGGCGAAGGCATCGAGAAGAAGCAAAGCGACTTTGCCGCTGAAGTGGCTGAACAAATGGCCGCTGCTCAAAAAGCCTAATCGCTTTTTCTGTTGAGTACCGCTCCCCGTGAGTCTCGAGATTCATGGGGAGTTTTTTTTGTCCGTCTCTTTGACGATATTAAAAAGAATTACATTTCTTTGAGCCAAGCGTAAGCCTTTTCATTACAATGGCAAATAATGCGTAAAGGAGTGCCGCGCCTGTGACGTGAGTGACAAGCGCCTCTTGTTGTGCGCCTATGACTGAATATCAATTTTCGGGAGTTCTCTAAATGACGGAACAAACGCCTGTGAAGTATAAGCGAGTGCTTTTAAAGTTATCCGGTGAATCTTTAATGGGTCCGGACGCTTTCGGCATTAATCGCGAAACCATTCAATCCACGGTTGAAGATATTAAAGAAGCCTATGACATGGGTGTTCAGATTGGTATTGTCGTGGGCGGCGGCAACATTTTCCGCGGCGTGGCCTTGGGCTCGACCGGTATGGAACGTACGCAAGGCGACCACATGGGTATGCTCGCCACATTGATGAACGCCTTGGCGCTTCAGGATGCGCTCAGAAAGAACGGCGTTGAAGCCCGCGTGCAAAGCGCTTTGAATATCGAACGCATTGCCGAATCGTACATTCGCGGCAAAGCTCTTCGTCATTTGGAGAAGGGCCGCATTGTGATTTTCGCGGCAGGCACAGGCAACCCCTATTTCACAACCGATACAACGGCTGCGTTGCGCGGTGCTGAAATCGGTGCCGATATTGTGTTGAAAGCCACAATGGTTGACGGCATTTACTCGGCTGATCCGAAGAAGGTGCCCGATGCCACGTTCTATAAGAGCATCACTTTTGACGAAGTGATCAAGAGAGATCTTAAAGTGATGGATGCGACGGCTTTTGCCCTTTGCCGTGAACAAAATCTTCCGATCAAGGTCTTCAATATCCGCAAGAAGGGCTCTATCGCCCGCGTTTGCCGCGGTGAAGATGAAGGCACTTTGGTCTATAACCCCTAACCATTGACGATGAATGTTGACGGAGTGATTTTTTATGTCAATCAGTGAAATTCAAAAACAAACCGAATATAAGATGAACCGTACGGTGGAAACCTTGCGTGAAGATTTCATCAAGATCCGTACCGGCCGCGCATCCACCGGTTTGCTCGATCATGTGATGGTCGACTATTACGGTACGATGACTCCTATCAATCAGGTTGCCCAGGTCGGAGTGGCCGATGCCCGCACGCTTACGGTTCAACCCTGGGAAAAGTCCATGGTGGCGCCTGTCGAAAAGGCCATTCGTTCATCGGATTTGGGATTGAATCCGGCCACTTCCGGCATGCTCATCCGTGTTCCGCTTCCGCCGTTGACCGAAGAACGCCGTCGTGAACTGACGAAGGTGGTGCGTCACATAGGCGAGGAAGCCAAGGTCGCTGTGCGCAACCTGCGTCGTGACGCCAATGAGCAAATCAAGAAGCTCACGAAAGCAAAGGAAATTTCCGAGGATGATGAGTCCCGCGCAGAAAAGGAAATCCAAAAGTTGACCGACAACTTTGTGGTTGCGATCGACAAGTGCGTGGCTGAAAAAGAAAAAGAAGTGATGACGGTTTAATTTTCAACCGCCACAATGACAGAAACTAAGCAGACAGGCGGCGCGGTTCCGCGCCACGTCGCCATTATTATGGATGGAAACGGTCGTTGGGCTCAACGCCGTTTCTTGCCACGGGCTGAAGGTCATCGCCGGGGCGTTCGCAGTGTGCGGCGTGTGATAGAGGCGGCGGCCAGATGTGGAGTGCGCTACTTAACCCTCTTTGCCTTCAGCAGCGAAAACTGGAAACGTCCGCCCGAAGAGGTCAACGCGCTGATGGCGCTTTTTGCGACGGCTCTTAAAAAAGAAGCCAAAGCGATGCGCGACAACAGTGTGAAACTGCGCGTGGCCGGTGACCTCACGGCGTTTTCCCAAGAAATTCAAGATAGCATTCGCGACAGTGAAGCGATGACGGCTCATTGCGACCGGATGACGCTTACTGTTTGCGCCAATTACGGCGGTCGCTGGGATATTGTCGAGGCTTTCAAAAATATTTTGAGAAAGGATCCGTCAATCGCGGCCCAGCCCGACAAACTGACAGAATCTCTTGTTGATGCAAATTTGGCTTTTGATTGGGCACCGCCCGTGGATTTAATGATTCGCACCGGGGGCGAGCAGCGCATCAGCAACTTTATTTTGTGGCAGGCGGCTTACGCTGAGCTGTTTGTCTCACATACATTATGGCCAGACTTTGATGAGAAAGATCTTAAAGAGGCCATTAACTGGTATGCCGGTCGTGAGCGCCGTTTCGGCATGACCGGGGAACAAATTAAAGCTCTCGAACACGGAGATAGATAATGCTCAAGCAACGTGTGATCACAGCCATCGTTTTACTGCTGATCCTTGTCGGCTCTTATTGCCTGGGCCCAGTTACATTTGCCGGCGTGATGGCGATTGCGTTTGCTCTGGCGCAGTGGGAATGGCTTAAGTTGGCAGGATTGTCTTCGGTGGCTTCGGCGCTTCTGTCGCTCATTGTGAGCGGCTCTACCGCCGGATTGACATTTCTGGCCTATCAAGATCTGCAGATGATCAATCAAATCTCATCTGAGTATCGACTTCTGTATGCGAATTTGTCCTCCATTTTCGTGATGTATTTGGCAATCGTGACACTTTTGTGGATAGGCATTTCCATCCGTGTGTTCTTTGCCCGCATGACGGGCATGCGCGTCAATCGGATCGCTGTCGGCGTCACTGGGGTATTTTTCCCGCCTGCCGCCTGGCTCGGTTTTGTGGCGATGTATGCCTCTTTCGGCATCACAATGGTGATCTCCCTTTTGGCTATTGTTTGGGTGGCCGATATCATGGCCTATTTCACCGGCATGGCTTTCGGCAAACATCGCATGTGTCCCGCGATCAGCCCGAAAAAGAGCTGGGAAGGTGTCGCAGGCGGCATGTTAAGCGTGATCGTTCTTGGTCTCGTTTTTGCGCTCTGGTTGCCTGAGATAAGAACAATTCCCGGGGTTCTCACTGAATCCATGGGCACAGTCGCCTGGATTGTCGTGGCTTTTGTGCTTGTGTCTCTTTCCATTGTGGGAGATCTCTTTGAGAGCGCTTTAAAACGTCAGGCGGGGATTAAGGATTCGAGCAATCTTTTGCCCGGTCACGGCGGTTTTTATGACCGCCTTGATGCGATGATGCCCACGTTGCCGGCCGGTTTTCTTCTGACCGTGCTGGTGATTTCAGGAAAAATCGGTTTTTAAATCACTTCTACTGTTATGCAAAATATCGCCATTTTTGGTGCAACAGGGTCGATCGGGGGATCGACCCTTGATGTCTTGTCACATTATCAGGACCGTTATCGTGTTTTCGCTCTGACGGCTAATAGCCGGCTCGGTGAGCTTGCCGCCCTTTGCGAGCGCCACCGTCCGAAAATCGCTCTGGTTGCCGATGCGTCTAAAAAAACGGAGTTAGCCCGCCTTTTAGCCGATCGCGGTTTACGCGATATTGAAGTGTGGGGCGGGGAAGACGATTTGGTGAAACTTGCTGCGTTGCCGCAAGTGGACGTCGCCGTGTTGGCCATTGTGGGGGCGGCAGGCCTGGCGCCCACATTTTCAGCGGCCGCGGCCGGCAAGCGCCTTCTTTTGGCCAATAAAGAAAGCGTGGTGTGCGGCGGCGCTCTTTTAATGGGTTTGATTAAAGAACGGGGCGCTGAACTTTTGCCCGTTGACAGCGAACATAATGCGATTTTCCAATGCCTCGCTTCAAGCTCCGAACATGATCGAAATTTCGCCCGTATCATCCTCACGGCTTCAGGTGGTCCATTCAGAAAGCGCATGGATTTGACCAATGTCACGCCCGAGGACGCCGTGGCCCATCCCACCTGGAGCATGGGTCGAAAGATAAGTGTCGATAGCGCCACTCTCATGAATAAGGGTTTGGAAGTGATCGAAGCTTCTTGGCTTTTCGGTTTTCCGCCCGACAGAATTGACGTTGTCATTCATCCGCAAAGCCTAATTCATTCGATGGTGGAATACGCCGACGGATGCATTCTCGCGCAGATGGGAGCGCCCGATATGCGAACCCCCATAGCCTATTCTTTGGGGTGGCCGCAGCGCCTCGACGGTTTTGCCAAGCGTGTGAATTTCGCGCAATTGGGTAGTGTGACCTTTGAGGCGCCGGACATGGTTCGCTTTCCCCAGTTAAGTTACGCCTATGAGGCGCTGCGCGCCGGCGGCTCCGCGAGCATTGTGCTTAATGCCGCCAATGAGATCGCGGTTGAAGCGTTTCTTGAACGAAAGATCGCTTTCTTAGACATCGCCCGCGCTTGCCGCGTCATGATGGATACATTGGTGCTTGACGCACCGACTTGTTTGGAGGAAGTTATCCATAATGACCGTTTGGCTCGAGCTAAAACCCGCGAGGTGATTGCCAGATGGTAACCGCTGTTGTCGCGTTCGTTGTCGCGCTGGGTATTCTCATCACATTCCATGAGCTGGGTCACTATATTGTGGCCAAGCTTTGCGGAGTTAAAGTTCTCACGTTTAGTTTCGGTTTCGGCCCCAAGCTTTTCAGTAAACGATTGGGACGGGATCAAACCGAGTGGTGTATTTCGGCTCTGCCTCTGGGCGGATACGTTTCAATGCTCGATGAGCGCCAGGAAGGCATGACGGTGGATCCGAAAGAGGCTCACCGTGCTTTTAATCGCCAGTCAGTGTATAAACGTTTTGCGATCGTGGCCGCGGGTCCGATTGCCAATATTGTTCTGGCCGTTTTGTTTTACGCCATTATGGCTTGGAGTGGGCAGCCTGAAATTCGCCCGGTGATGGATACGCCTGTGGTCAGTTCTCAGGCGGCCCAACTGGGCATCCAAAAACTCGATCGAGTGGAGACTTTCGGCGAAAAGAAAGTTGAGGGGCTCGAAGATCTGAATTGGGCTATTCTGGAGCATATCGGCGAAAACAAAGTGCCGGTGGTTTTGGATCGTCAGGGAACTCATTACGTTGTCGATTTCAATCTTGAAAATCTGACGATTGATGAAGAGGGGGAAAACCCCTTTGCGCAATTGGGCATTCGTATCCACTTCGGCAATCCCGTGCTCTTTAATATTCAGCAAGATTCAGCAGCGGCTGCGGCAGGCGTCCGCGAGGGCGACGTTGTGCTGAGTGTCGATGGCCGCTATGGATTGTCGGTGACGGAACTCGTGAACTATATCCGTGATAAAGAAAATCAACCCATTCGGCTTACGCTTGAAAGTGAAAAGGGTGATGTGCGTGAAGTCACCGTCTATCCTGAACTTCGTTTGGTTGACAACGGCAAAGGTGTGAAGGAAGAACGTGCGGTAATTGGAGTGAATGTCGGGATCAAACCCGATCTGATTTGGCTATCCAAGGGACCGATTGAGGGAATCACGGCGGGTGTCAGCCGCACGGTTTCCATCACGAAGACAACCTTCAAGGCCATCGCCCAAATGCTCACCGGTGAGGCGAGCACCAAAAATCTGACCGGACCGGTAACCATCGCGGACTATGCCGGAAAAACCGCGCAAATGGGCTGGAGAGTGTATCTGTCGTTTTTGGCTATGATTTCGGTCAGTTTAGGGCTTTTGAATTTACTGCCGATACCGTTGTTAGACGGCGGTCACCTCCTGTATTATGTGATAGAAATTTTGAGAGGCCGGCCTTTGCCTGATCGAGTGATTCAGTTGGGTCAAAAGGCGGGACTGTTTATTGTTTTGGCATTGGGTGCCTTAGCCCTTTCCAATGACTTTGTAAGGCTGATACAATAGGCCATCCGAGCAAATCGTTAGATTAAAATGCATTTGAAATCTACCCTGTTGCGCGCTTCTGTTACGACCGCGCTCTTGTCTATAGCGGGTGTCGCGTTTGCGGCAACCTCTGATTTTGTTATTCAAGATATTCGAATTGAAGGCATTGCCCGTACCGAACCCGGTACGGTGTTGTCTCACTTGCCTTTCCAAGTCGGCGATGAATTCACGGATGCCAAGGGCAATACGGCGATTCACTCGCTTTTTGGTTCCGGCCTTTTCCGTGACGTTCGACTCGAACGTGACGGCAATGTGTTAGTTATTCAGCTTCAGGAACGTCCGGCTGTGGCCTCGATCAGCACGCAGGGCATCAAAGCCTTTGACAACGCCGCCATTGAGCAAAGCCTGCGTGACATCGGTCTGGCTGAGGGGCGTATTTTTGACCACGCCGTGCTTGACCGCACTGATCAGGAATTGCGTCGTCAGTATCTGGCGCGCGGTTACTATGGCGTGGACGTCAAGACGACGGTGACGCCTTTGGAACGCAATCGTGTGCGTTTGTCCATTGTGGTGGATGAAGGCGAGGCGGCCAGTATCGAATCGATCCGTTTTGTGGGTAACCGAGTCATGGATGACGACACGTTGAGAGAGCAAATGCAACTCTCAACCACCGGTTGGATGAGCTGGTACACGAAAAATGACCTCTATTCCCGCGAAAAGCTCGCCGCTGACATTGAAGCCATTCGTTCCTATTACTTAAATAACGGCTATCTTGACTTTAAGATCGATAGTGTCCAGGTCTCTATCGCTCCGAACAAAAAAGACATCTTCATCACGATCAACATGACTGAAGGTGAGCAATACCATATTACGGGTGTGGAATTGACGGGCGACATGCTTGGTCTTCAAGACGAATTGCAGCAACTCATCCAAGTTGAGCCTGATTCCATTTATAACGCGGAAATTATCAATAACGGTTCTACCGCTATTGTCAATAAGCTTTCAAGCTTGGGTTACGCGTTTGCGACGGCACGCCCGACCCCTGTTGTGGTTGAAGACAACAAGGCGAAAATTGTCTACACGATTGACCCGGGTCGCCGCGCTTATGTGCGTCACGTCAACATTTCGGGTAACAGCAAGACGCAGGACGAAGTGATTCGCCGTGAAGTGCGTCAATACGAAGCGTCCTGGTACGACAGCGAAAGAGTGAAACTTTCCCGTGACCGTATCGACCGTTTGGGCTTCTTTGATTCCGTGACGGTGGATCCGAAGCCGGTTCCCGGCACCCGCGACCAAGTGGACTTGGAAGTGGTGGTGAAAGAACGTCCGACGGGCAGCGTCAGTTTGGGCGCGGGTTTCTCCACCAGTGACGGCGTCATTTTGTCGGGTTCGTTCTCTCAAAACAATATTTTCGGTACCGGTAAAGCTTTCAGTGCTGAAGTGAGTAATTCTGACAGCACCCGCACGTATGCGGTGTCTTTGACCGAGCCGTATGTAACGCCTGAAGGCATTTCGCGTTCCATCGACCTCTATGACCGTAAGGTCGATATGGAAGAGCTCGAAATCGCTCACGATTTGATTTATGAAACCCGAGGCGCCGCGGTAAGCTGGGGTATTCCGTTCACGGAATACGACAGAGTGTTCTTGGGTGCGAAGTGGGAAAACACCATTGTGGATGCCGGCAGCGGCGCCCCGAGACGCTATATCCGTTATGTTGATGACTTCGGTGATTCGCCTCATTCAGTCGCTGCGACTATCGGTTGGTCGCGCGATAGCCGTGATAACGCTTTGGCTCCGACCCGCGGTACCTATCAGCGCTTGTCCGGTGAAGTGACACTCCCGGTCTTGGATTTGCGCTACTATCGTGCAAGTTACCAATTGCAACACTACTGGCCGGTGACGCGTGATTTGACGTTAGCCTTTAACGGCGAAGTGGGTTACGGCGATAGCTGGGGCGGCAAAGAGTACCCGTTCTTCAAGAACTTCTACGCCGGCGGTATCGGAAGCGTTCGCGGTTATGAAAATTCAAGCTTAGGTCCGAAGGATTACTCGGGCGGCTATTGGTATGACGATGATGCCGACAGCGTGGGTGGTAACGCCTCGCTTAACTTCTCCTTTGAAATGCTGATGCCGTTGCCTGGCGCCGACCGCACTCTGCGTTGGTTCACATTCTTTGATGGAGGCTGGGTCTGGGGTGATTCCTACGACTATTACGGCAAAGTTGAAGACGGCATGAATATTTCTCTGTCAGATCTTCGCTACTCAGTGGGTTTGGGCGTAGCCTGGATTTCGCCTTTGGGACCGTTGAAATTCAGTATTGCCAAACCGATCAACGACAAGCCGGGTGATAAGACAGAAACCTTCCAGTTCCAAATCGGTACAGGTTTCTAACGTAACCCAGTCGTGATCGACGGTGCGAACCATTCGGGGGAAAGGGGATGAAAAAAGGCCGCCTTTCCCTTGAGCGTACATGGAGTACTAGAAAAGATGTTGAAAAAATTGGCAATTGCTTCGTTTTTATCCGTGGCTTTGCTAGCTCAGTCGGCGATGGCCGATACAAAAATCGGTGTGGTGAACCCGGATCGGATTTTGCGTGAAAGCGGGGCGGCGCATACAGCTCAAGTAAAACTTGAAAAAGAGTTCGCCGACCGCCAGAAGTCGCTTTCTGTTTCCGCCAGAGCGCTTAAAGCCGATGTGGAAAAATATCAAAAGCGTGCTCCCAAACTGACCAATCAGCAACGCATGGCCGAGGAGCGAAAGCTTGCCGATCGCGAACGTTCGCTGCAGCGCCGGGAGCGTGAGCTGCGTGAAGATTTAAACCGTCGCAGAAATGAGGAATTGCAGTCGATTTTGATGCGAAGCAATGACATCATCCGCGACATCGCCCGTAAGGGAAAGTATGACCTGATTGTGCAGGAAGCTGTTTATGTCGGTCCGAATGTGGATATTACCGATCAGGTTATTAAAGCTTTGGGGAAATAAGTTATGACGCAAAGACCCGCTTATCCGATTGCAATGCTCGTGGAGGCCGTTCGCAAGCAATGCGGCGGACGCCTTGAGCAACAACTCGTCGGTCCCTCTGAGAACGTGACCGTTAGAAGCATCGGCGCGTTAAGCCACGCCAAACCCGACGAGGTGGCTTTTTTGGCCAACCCGAAATTTATCCATGAAGTCAAGGATTGCAAGGCCGGGGTTGTGGTGCTTCGAAAGGAAGACAAAGAAGCGATTTATGGCGAAGAGACGCCTCGCGCGATGGTGATCACGCCCAATCCGTACGCGTGGTTTGCCTACGCGCTTCAGGTTGTGCAGGCCATGCAACTTACCTTTGCGAGCGGCATTCATCCGAAGGCATCCGTGGCCGTGACGGCCAAGGTCGATCCGACCGCTCGCGTTGACGCTTGCGCCGTGATTGAAGACCATGCCGTGGTGGGCGCCCGCGCTTGGATCGGCGCCAACAGCGTGGTGGGCGTAGGCTCGGTGATCGGTGAAGACACGCACCTTCATCCCAACGTCACGGTGGATCATCACTGCACGATCGGTGCTCGTTGCGTTTTGCAGTCCGGCTGCGTGATTGGCGGTGACGGTTTCGGTTTCGCGCCTTTTGAGGGTGAATGGGTGAAAATTCCCCAAATCGGCAGCGTGCGTATTGAAGACGATGTGGAAATCGGCGCCAATACCGCGGTTGACCGCGGAGCGCTTGATGACACGGTGATCGGCAAGGGCTCTAAGATTGATAACCTTATTCAGATCGCACACAATTGCCGCTTGGGCGAGCACTGTGTGATGGCGGGGGCCGCCAGCATCGCCGGCTCCACCACACTGGGTGATCATGTGACAATCGGCGGCGCCGCCAACATCAATGGCCATATTACGATTCCGAGCGGCACCACAGTGGGACCTGCCACCACCATCATGTCTTATCCCGATGACGGCACAAAGCTTATGATGGGCTTTTTCCCGCCGATGCCGGGACGCACCTTTGAACGCTCGGCTGTACTCATTAAACAATTGCCGGAGATGCGCAAACGCCTCAAGGCGCTCGAAGCGGCTTTGGCCAAATTGGAAAAAACTTCTGAAGAGGAACAATAAAAATGAAATACAACATTCAAGATATCATGAAGTATCTTCCGCACCGCTATCCGTTTTTGCTGATTGACCGCGTTGAAAGCGTGTCGGAAGATTTGACGACGGCCGTTGTCATCAAAAACATCACGGCCAATGAACCTCAATTTCAGGGACATTTCCCCGAATGCCCCGTGATGCCCGGTGTGCTTATCATCGAATCGATGGCGCAAGCCTGCGCTGTGCTCGCTCTGGCCCGTTTGACTGAAGAGCAACGCAATGACGGATCCCTCTACTTTTTCGCCGGCATTGATAATGCCCGCTTCAAGAAAGTGGTCCAGCCCGGCGATCAGCTGAAGATTCATTGCCATTTCCTCAAGGACCGCGCCGGCATCGGCAAGTTTGAAGCCACGGCCATGGTAGATGACCAAGTCGCCTGTGTGGCCACGATGATGTGCGCCCGCCGCAAGATGGATTAATTGCGGTTTTGAAGTAAAAAACGCCGGTGGATGTCACTGAAAAAAACCGGCAACGATTAACAACCGAATTAAGGCGAGCCATTATGGCAAAAATTCATCATTTCTCTTTAGTGGATCCTCGTGCGGAGTTGGCCGATGATGTCATCGTCGGTCCGTTTTGCGTGATCGGTCCGAAGGTGAAAATCGGAGCGGGTACCGAACTGATTTCCCATGTCAATATTTTGGGTAATACGGAAATCGGTGAACGCAATCGGATTTTCCCCAACGCAAGCGTCGGTTGCGAACCTCAGGATAAAAAATACAAGGGCGAAGATACGCGCCTGGTAATCGGCGATGACAACGTGATTCGTGAACACGTCACCATTGCCACCGGCACGATCCAGGATCACGGCATCACCGTTGTCGGCAACCGTAATCTGTTTATGGCTAATGTGCATATCGCCCACGACTGCATTATCGGTGACGATACGATTCTCGCCAATAATGTCGGCTTGGCAGGTCACAGCACCGTTGCCAACCGCGCAATCATCGGCGGTCAGGCCGGTGTTCATCAATTCTGCCGCATCGGTGAAGGCGCCATGGTGGGCGGCGGTTCCATTCTCGTGATGGATGTGCCGCCTTTTGTCATCTGCAACGGCAATCCCGCCGAGCCTCATGGACTTAACATTGTGGGCTTGCGCCGCGCGGGCTATGACCTGAAGGCGCTTAACGCGTTTAAGGCGGCTTACAAAACCATTTACCGTGACGGTTTGCGTATTTCTGAAGCCGTTCAGGTTCTGGATGTGTTGATTTCGAACAACCCGCAGGTGGGTCGTGAGCTTCGTCTGATGCGTGACTTTATCGCTTCGAGCGAGCGCGGCATCATCCGTCCGAAGGTCTGATTGCCTGATGGAAAAAGACATCGTTTGGCTCGCCGGGGAAACCTCCGGCGACTTCATTGCCTCTCTTGTGCTTCCGCATGTCGCGGCCCTCTATCCCGATGAGAAGATGGTGGGCATTGGCGGTGATCGGATGATAGCGGCGGGGCTTGAGCCATGGCATCACAGCAGCGTCTTGTCCGTGCGCGGTTATGTGGAAGTGCTGAAAAAACTTCCCTCGCTGCTTCGGCTTCGCGCTGAAATGAAAAGACGCGCGGCTGATCTTCATCCCCGGGCTTTTATCGGCGTGGATGCGCCGGATTTCAACCTGGCCATCGAAGAGTTTCTCAGAGGAAAAAACGTCAAGACGATACACCTGGTGTGTCCGTCCATCTGGGCATGGCGTCCTGAGCGCATTCACCAAATCAAACGGGCGGTGGATCATATGTTGCTGATTTTCCCGTTTGAGAAAAAACTCATGGATGAAGCGGGGATTGATTCAACCTACATCGGTCATCCCTTGGCCCGTGAAATTCCCATGAAGCCCGATAAAGAAGCGGCCCGTCGCAAACTGGGGCTCGAGGGTCACGAGGGACCGGTTTTTGCCGTATTACCGGGATCACGGCAAGCTGAGGTGGCTTGGTGCGGTCCGCATTTCTTTGGGGCGTGTGAAAAAGTTCTGGAGTTTGACCGCCGCTCAATCTTTCTTGTGCCGGCCTCAGACGCGGCCAGGGAAGCCCAAATTAGAAATGTTCTCAAAAATTTCCCGAAGGCGCTTGCAGCCACTCGTATTATTTCGACGGGCAGTCACACGGTGATGGAGGCAAGCGACGCTATTTTGGTTGCTTCCGGCACTGCCACGCTCGAGGCAGCTCTTTTTAAACGCCCCATGGTTGTGGGGTACGCCATGCCGGGCATCACCGGTATTTTGATGCAGAAAAAGGGCATCATTGATTTTGTGAGTTTGCCCAATATTTTGGCGGGCGAGCGCCTGGTGCCGGAAATCCTTCAATATTATTGTCGGGCCGAGACATTGGCTTTTTCTCTTTGGCATGAATACGAACGCCGCGACGATGCGAGCTTGATCGATCGCTTTGTGCAAATGCACGAGTCTTTATTGCGCGACACGCCGAAGCTTGCCGCTCAAGCGATCGCCCGTGTATGCGGTGATTAGAGATGTCCGATAGTCTTGATTTGTTTTCCCTGGATCAATTCACTCATGTGGCCGGTGTTGACGAGGTCGGTCGCGGTTGCCTGGCGGGTCCCGTCGTGGCGGCCGCTGTGATTTTAGATCCCTCCCGGCCGATTAAAGGACTTCGCGACAGTAAAAAGCTTTCCGCGCAAAAACGCGAGGAGCTTGCTTTGGAGATCAAGGAAAAAGCTTTGGCTTGGTCGGTGAGCGCGATGGGGCCTGAGGTGGTCGACCGCATCAATATCCTGCAGGCAACACTTTGCGCCATGAAGGAAGCGGTTGAGAAACTCTCGGTGGAGCCGGATTTTGTCCGCGTGGACGGCAATAAGTTGCCGAAATGGAAGTGGCTTTCCGAAGCGGTTGTTAAGGGCGATGATAAAGTTCAGGAAATTTCGGCGGCTTCCATTATTGCCAAAACCACCCGTGACGCTTACATGCGGAAAATGGCCGCGGTTTACCCCCAATACGGTTTTGAGCATAATGTGGGATATGGCACGGCTGACCATTTAGAGGCGCTTGCGCTTTACGGACCGACACCGATACACCGAAAAACCTTTGCTCCGGTTAAAGAGACAATTCATGAATTATCAGCTCATTCAAAGTGATTCAAACGCCAAATTCAAGCGTTGGAAGAAATTGGCCGAAAATACCCGATTTATCAAAAAAGAGGGGGCGACGTTAGCCGAAGGGGCTCATCTTCTCATCACACTTGATCAAAAACATATCAAACCGGCGGCGCTTTTGATGAGAGCCTCGGGCGTGTCCGATGAGGTGGCGGGGATTATCAAGCGATTCAATGACGAGGGAGTTCCTTGCTATGTGCTTGACAATCGACTGTATGATCAGATTTCCCCGGTTGAGCACGGGGCGGGTATCATCGCCGAAGTGTTGGTGCCGAGCGCGCAACTGCCCAAGCATGAAGCAACAGATGTTCTTTATCTTGACGGCGTTCAAGACCCGGGCAATGTCGGCACGTTGATTCGTACGGCTGTCGCCTCCGGTGTCAAGGTGATCGCCGCCAGTCGCGAAACGGCTTCTCTTTGGTCGCCTAAGGCGCTTCGCGCGGCAATGGGCGCGCACTTTGGCGCCACTTTTTATGAAAATGTCGACGCGGAGGATTTGCCAAAGGCTTTTGAGGCGACAATTCTGGCTGCCGATGCCCGGGGAGGCTCGGATCTTTTCCTAACCGACGACTGGCACATCGGCCATACTGTATGGATGATGGGCGCGGAGGGGCCGGGCTTGAGCGAGCGGGCATTGGCCGTTGCCGATAAAAGACTTTACATCCCCATCGAAAAGGACTGCGAATCGCTCAATGTCGGCGCCGCGGCCTCGGTTTGCCTTTTTGAACAGCGGCGACGCCGATTCTCTCGGAAAACGTTAAAATAGTGCGGCTTAAAAATCAGTAGGCAGGGCCTTTGTGAAAGTATTTAACTGCGTGTGTGAATTCGGTCATCAGTTTGAAGGCTGGTTTGATTCGGCGGAAAGTCTGGACGAACAAATCAAAGCCCATCTGGTGGCTTGTCCTTACTGCGACAGCACCAACGTCAAGCGTGTGCCGACAGCCTCTTATGTTTTGGCTTCGCGTGACAAGGCCAAGACTCAATATTCTCAGGAGGAGCTGGAGGCGGAAATCCGCAGCCGTGTGTATACGGCTGCTCGTAAGCTTTTAAAAGGCAGTGAAAATGTCGGCGACCGTTTTGCCCAGGAGGCTCGCGCGGTTCATCAGGGCAAAGCCCCTCAACGAAGAATTCACGGACGCTGCACAGTCGAAGACGCCGAGGAACTCCTTGAAGAAGGCATCGATGTGTTGCCTTTGCCTGAAGGCGTTGTGCATGAAAATAATTAAATATTTAGGAATTAGAAAATGGCTTTATTCGGTCAATTGAGCAAACCCGTTAAACAGTTGCCGCTTATCGATGTAAGCAACCCTGACATCGTGATGGAATTGTTGGAGGAATTGGCCATTACAGTTTCCACCAGTCAGTGGATTAAAGAGCATGAACCGTATCATCCGGAAGCGGCCGACATCCACGATCAGGCTCAAGACGTATACAGCGACCTTTTGAGAATTTTTCAAGGCAAAGTGCGCGATAAGCGCATTGATAAAAAGGTCCATTGGGCAGGTGACGAAATGCGCGAGCATCTTCTTCGTCACGAAACCGATGTCAATGGTGACGTGATTGAACACGCCATGAATCGATTCCTGGCGGAGTTTCTTGATCACGCGCGAGCCCCTGAGGAAGGACGCGAAAGCATATCGCGCAAAGAGTACTACGCATTCATGAGCGGCTGGGCTCACTATTTTGCGGGACTCGCTCCTGATGAAACACCTCCTGCGGATAAGATTGAAGAAGGGGAATAAATGAACAAACTCGGTAAAACGATCCGACTGATTTTAAATATCCTCTTTATAGTGGTTGTGGTGGCAGCCATTATCGTGGGATGGGGCAAAGAAGTGGATGATCCTGACGCTTGGTTCCCGGAATGGGTGGAAGAAAAAGAAGAGGCCGCTCCATCACCCGCAGAGCCTGCAACTCCCGCAGAAGAGAAGTCTGAAAAACTTCAAAAATAACTCAGAGAAATGAGTTAAAACAAGCTGAGAGCGGGTGCGAAGCCCGCCTCTCAGATTTAAAAAAAAGGACAAGGCGCCGAAAAACTCCTTGTCCTTTTTCTTCAATTTTTCTTGATTCCGCAAGCCCTTTCATTTAACTGCCAGAAATCAAGCGGACGATAGGCTTCAATACGAGTTTTTTCCTCTGCGGTTGCTTGGCGCATCTTAGTGTAATCGGTTAAAAAATCCTCGTTTTCATCGGCCCATGGGTAAAAAAGAATTGGTCCCTTGAGTGTGTAAACACCGTTTTGGTCCGCCCAAAGCTCAATGTTGTAGCCAAAAGCTCGTTGCGGGTCGTCAACCGCGGCAAGCATGTTTCTTCCGCCGACCGTTCTGTATTCGGCATTTGACAAACTCAGAGCGTAAAGAGTCGGAAAGACATCCTTGTGCGAACCCACGCGTTTGGGGTCAAAGTGTATGTCCACCGCTTTTTTGATATTTTCGCTGGCCCACACGTAAAACGGAATGGCCACGTCCTTAAATGGGCCGTCCTCGTGCAAAGGCTTCATGCCAAGCATCCGGTGGTCGGCCGTGGCGCCGATCACGATGTCTCGATTGCGGATTCCTTTTAATTTGCCGATCGTTTTGCCCAATGCGTCAGCGCTTGATTGATAGGTTTGCATGATGGTGAGTAAAGACTCATCGTAGTCATCATGGTTGTAGTGTTTATTGATGACCTCAGGCACGGCGATGGGCTCTGGAGTATAGCCTTCGGGTACGTGATAGGGCGGATGGTTGGAGGTGGAAAGAACAACGACAAAAGTCGGTTCCTTGGCGTTTTCAATAAGTTCTTCGGCAAACTTAAACGCATAGTGATCCGCCACACCCCATTCGGTGGTTGACGTCAGGTTAAAGTGATCCATTAAATGGGTTTGGTCATAGACTTCGTCGACGTGTTGAATGGGAAGATACTCTTTCATATTTTCCCAAGCGGTCGTTCCGGAAGTGATAAAAACCGTGCGATAGCCGGCTTTTTTGTAGACATCAAAGGGAGTCCCGGGCAACGGAATGTTGCGAATGGACGAGGTGCTCACTTGCGAGACCGGACTGAGGAATAAGAGTTGCGCGACCGACTGGATGGTGTGAAGGTCGGCGGAAGTAAAGCGCTTGAAGACATAGTCCGAGCGGAAATGCTCGCGCAACGAACCCATCAAATCCACTTGCCCGGGCACGTCGTAACTCATCATGTTAAAGCCCATGCTCTCCATGATAAATAGGGCGACGTGAGGTTTGATCGCGGCAAGCGCCTCATTGGCGGGCGTGGTTTGGGTCAAAGAGCCGATTTGCGCGGCCGACATCAGTCGTTGTCCTCGTTTTAAAGAAACCGGCTCAAACGTCATCGAATTCTTGCGGTCTTGATTGGCATAATAAAGCGCCATCGGAGCGTTTAAGACCAACTCGTTGATCTGTTTCACCACCGACACTTGAGCGTTATTGCGGCGAAGAGGGTAGCGGGAGGTTAAAGAGCCGCGGGCGAGAAACACAAAGGCGATGACTCCAACCACAATCAGAGCGATCGCTTTAATTGCGGAGAGCGAATCCCATAGTTTTGAGCGGCTCATCAGAGTAAAGAGTTTTATCCAAAGCCAAGTCATCAAGGCTGTGACGGCGATAACGGCGAGCGAATTGGAAATAATCGGGTAATCCTGCCAAATCGTGGTCATCACGGCCTGAGGCTCTTCGTGCAGGAAATTGAAAACGAAAATATCAATCGCCGTGTGAAAAGTGCGGATGTAGTGGAAATTGCAAACAGAAAGAAGCGCCACCAGGAAAAAGGCTACGGCGCTCCAAAGCGTCATGATTTTGACTAAAAGCTTCCACGTTGCCTTGAAGTAGAAAAGCACCAGCGACACCAAAAGCGGCACCATGGCCAGCGTTGTGCCGGTTCTTGCGTCAAACCGCAATCCCAAATACCGCATGCGCCAAACGTCATCGCTTTGAATCATTTCCGCCGGCACCTCGGCAACCACCATGATCCAGTAATAGAGTTCGCGGATGAGCGCCATAAAAGCAACGGCTATGGCGGCAAGTGTGAAGCATTGAACAAAAAGAAGCAGAAACCGACCCGGCGCTCTTTCCGGTCGGTTGATTTCGGGAATTAAAGCCATTTTTGTGCTTGTTTATTCAGACTGTGTAATTTTAACGAAAAGTGTTTCCGTTCCCGACAAAAATGGTAAGTATTTTTTTCTTAAAAAATCTGTAATAGTTTGAAAAAGCAAGGTAAATAGTAAAAAAGGCGCCGGTTTAACCGGCGCCCTTAACTCATCAGAAAAAACTACTCGGTTTTGCTCAAGGCCGCGTGAGAGTCTGAATAAAGAATGCTCATCGGCGCGTTCATCACAATGTAATTGACCATGGGGATTTTGCTGATGCGGGCGTGAGCGGGCGTGAGCGGATCGCTTGAGGTGATGTAGCTCTGGGCCGAGGTCCAGACAAGACCGAAAAAGCAACACAGACAAATCAGCCAGTTGATCCAGTTTTCATGATTCCAGAGACCTGAAGTGCTGAAGATCGTGGTGAGTCGATGCCACAGCCCCAGGAAAAGACCCGTAACGATAATCGTCATGATCGTGTCAAAGAAAATCGGGTAGGAGGCTGAGTAGGTCAAAAGATTGGTAAAAGGCGCGGCCATGAATAGGTCCACCTGAGCGGCATTGAGGGGCATTCCGGTTGCCGAGAGCACGTGGATGTTGGCGCAGGTGGTGACCATGAGCCATGCCGTTGAAACTGTCACCCACACGCCTAAAATCTTCAAGCACAACCTGAAGAAGGCCGGCCCCAGCGCTCCAAAAATAGAAACCACAATACCGGGAAGCATCAGGTAATAAGCCAACTTGGCGTCAAAGCGAAGCCCGACAAGCCAGGCATCGACATATTCGCTTCTGACAACCACTTTATCGAGTTCCGTTTGTGTGATAAATACATCCATGTAAAGTTCACGGAAAACGAAGTTGAGCGCGCAAAGCAAGAGTGTGAAAACCGCCAGGCTCATGAAAAGCACGAGCACCCGGGCAAAGGGATGCTCGGGGCACTCAACGGGGGCCAAGGCTTTAATGATCCTTGTTGGGGCAGATTGTTTGTTCTTATATTTCATAATGTTATTGAGAATGTTAAACCACTGCTTCAATAGCTTCGGAAAGTTCCAACCAACGCGATTCGAGCGTCTCAACTTGAGCGCTAAGCTCTCCGCGGCGTTTAAGCGCCCGGGCGACTTCATCTTGATCGCCCTGAGTGTAAAAATCGGTGTCGGCCAATTTTTCATCCAACGCTTTTAATTCATCGCTTAAAGGATTGAGTTTTTTTTCAACGAGAGCCAATTCTTTTTGAAGCGGTTTCTTAAGATTGGCGATGCGTTGACGTTCAAGGGCTGCCTGTTGACGAACTTCACGTTTATTGACTGTGGCAGAGGTGGTGTCGTTTTTCACTTTATCGGCGGCAAGGCTGGCTTTGCGGCTCTCCAAAACAAGTTTGGCGTAGTCATCCAGATCACCGTCAAATTCGGTCACTTTCCCTTCATGCACCAGCATCAGCCGTTCGGTGACGGCGGCAAGAAGGTGTCTGTCGTGGGAAACGAGGAGCACGGACCCCCCGAAAGAGGACAGAGCCATTGTCAGCGCTTCTCGGGTTTGCATGTCGAGGTGGTTCGTCGGTTCGTCCAGCACGATGAGATTGGGTTTGTCCCAGGCTAAAAGCGCAAGCGCAAGGCGCGCTTTCTCGCCGCCCGAGAAAGGCTTCACGGGTGAATTAACCATGTCGCCTGAAAACTTAAAGCGTCCCAAAAAATCTCTGAGCACTTGCTCGCGTTCATCGGGCGCCTTATGTCTTAAATGTTCAAGCGGCGTTTCATCCTCTCGCAATTGCTCTAGCTGGTGTTGGGCAAAATAACCGATCTTAAGTCCCTGTCCGAAACGAAATTCGCCCTGCATGGGACGGAGCTCTTGGCAGATCCCTTTAATCAGAGTGGATTTACCGGCGCCGTTCACACCAAGCACGCCGATTCTCTCACCCGCCCGAATCGAAAACTTCACTTCGCTGATAATGGCTTTGTCTTCGTATCCCAATGTCACGTTTTGCGCCTCAACCAAGTGTTCGGGCAAACGCTCAGGCTCCAAAAACTCAAAACGCCATTCTCGGGTGGCGCGAACCGGTTCGACCGCTTTTAAGCGTTCCAGCATCTTGATGCGGGATTGCGCCTGACGGGCTTTAGTTGCCTTGTAGCGGAACCGGTCGATAAAAGACTGCAGGTGCGCGCTTTCCCGTTCGTAAGCCTTGGCAGCGGCGTCTTGCAAGCGAAGCCTTTCAACGCGCATTGCCTCATAGGCGCTGTAGTTGCCCGCGTAGCGCCGGATGGTGTTGTCTTCAATACTCCAAATTGTGCTCACACAGCGGTCGAGGAACTCGCGGTCGTGACTGATGATGACCGTGGTGGCGTGCTGGCGCTTGAGCCACGCTTCCAACCAAATGACGCTGTCCAAGTCCAAGTGGTTTGTGGGTTCGTCGAGAAGAAGGAGCTCCGCCGGGCACATCAGTGCGCGGGCTAAAGCCAGACGGTTTCGCCAACCGCCGGAGAAGTCCTTGACGCGGTGCGTTGTCATCTCTTCAGTAAAGCCCAATCCATGCAAAATGATTTTTGCCTGGGCGGAGATTGCTCCTTCATTTAATTCAGCGAGGCTTGCGTGAGCCGCGGCCGCGCTCATGTCATCGCGCGCGTCCGCCAGGGCTTTTTTGGCGGCCATCAGGGGAGCGTGGCCGGAGAGCACCCAGTCAATGGCGATATCGTCAACGGTGTCGATGTCTTGAGCAACGTGACCGATATTTTCGGGAGAGGGTGCGGAAATTTCTCCCGCTTCAAGCGCCACGTCGCCTAAGATCGCGGCCAGAAGGCTGGATTTTCCGCAGCCGTTTTCACCCACCAATCCGATTCTTTCACCGGGATTGGCCAAAAGTGTGGCGTGCGAGTAAAGCACCCGCACGCCTCGCATGAGACTGACGTCTTGGAGTCTAAGCATTACGGAAGTTCATCCTTTCGCAAAAGGTAGACCATGGCATCTTCGTTCTCGGTGGCTAGCCACGTAAATGGCACCTTGGGATAAGCCGCCTCACAAGCTTCTCTGCCGTCGCCCACTTCAACCACCAAGACACCGCGGTTGGTAAGGTGAGCTTTGGAGTCGGTCATTAGGCGCCGGACAATGTCAAGACCGTCGTCACCGGCCCCTAAAGCAAGGGCGGGTTCATGGCGGTATTCTCCGGGCAGATTGTCCATGGCTTCCTGAGTCACGTACGGAGGATTGCTGATAATGACATCGTATTGACGATCGCCTAAATTGTTAAACAGGTCGCTTTCAATGAGTTCAATGCGATCCTGCATGCCGTAGCGCTGCACATTGATTTTGGCGACTTCAAGAGCGTCCTTGCTGATATCCACGCAATCCACTTTGGCATTGGGGAACACTTCGGCCGCAATGATTCCAAGGCAGGCCGATCCCGTGCAAAGATCAAGCACACTCGTGACATTGTCGGGGTTGGACACCCAAGGGGCCAACTCATCTTTTAGGAGTTCGGCGATGTAGGAGCGGGGAATCAACACGCGCTCATCACAGTAAAAGGGGTGATCAATCAGCCAGGCTTCTTTCAGAAGATAAGGTGTGGGCACTTTTTCGACAGCGCGCTTTTCAATGCGTTCAAGAAGCATCTTCAATTCGGCATTGGAGACACGGGCGTCCCAGAAACGGTCGGAGTCTTCAAAATTCAGTTTCAGAGAACGCAGAACAAGAAAATAAGCTTCTTCGTAGGTGTTCGCGCAACCGTGTCCGCAGAAAATATCATGGGTTTCAAACTGAGTCATCGCGTAACGGATGACATCACGGATGGTTTGCAGACGGCACTGATGAACGTCATTATCGGTAATCATTGAAAATCTCTTAAAAATCAATCATCAAAACAGAGGCTAATTTTAACCCAGAAAGCGGGACCTATGGAGATTTCTGAGGGCATTCAACGGATTTCAAACCGCTTTTTCTCAATTTCTGACGAACTTCAGATCCAGAATGAAGTCGAAAAGTTGGAAACTCCGGAAGTATAAAGGTCACTAGATACAGGAGGAAGAAAAAGCTTGCTATTTTTTAAAGTTGGAATAAGAGCAAAAATTTTAATCCGCCGTGGTGTGAGCCGAGCTACACCAAGTGCAATCCGGAGTTAATCCCAGAGATAAGATACTTTCCAGAAAGCCATCAGGGTCAGGTATTAAAAACAATGTAGTAATAATGACTTTTCGGTTCTGAAAAAAGGCGGCAAGCCGTTTGAAGACTTGCCGCCCATTGTCGACAGACAGTAATTAGAAGAGGTAATTCAACCGACCGGAAACTTGCCATGTGTCGATTGTCTCTCCACCGGCAGTTCTTTCCACATCCAATTGAACAGTAACGTTGTCCTTCCAATTCATGTAGCCGCCGACACCGAACGTCGCCCAAGTGTCCTTGTCACCCCAGACAACACCGACTTGGCTTTCAAGGTCGCTAAATTTTGCATCCTGACCGTCGGTGAATTGATGCAGGACATCCGCCCGGGCATAAAGTTCACCGGTTTTATCCGCGGCGCGGAAATATTTGCCGGCTCTGAATCCCGCTCTGCCGATGACGCTCACGTCATTTTCAGCTTTCACCCGCATGTTGCGCTCGGTCTTGTAGCTGTAGTCGTCAAGGTAAGCCGCTTGGATTTGCAATTGCGGTTCGATGAACACATTGTGGGTGTCGATGAGACGGTAGCCGTACTCAGCGGAAACCGCGGCGTACTTTTGATCAAAGGAGCCGCTAGTGCTCAGGGCGCCGCTTTGATTGACGACATTAAATTCGTTATCCACCTGACCGAATCGGGCAACGAAGTCCAAGTAATGGGGACCGAAAGTGAGCGTGTCGTAGACGGACGCTTCATAGCGTTTGAGTTCTCCCGAGCCCTTGAGATCTTGGAAATCCGAGTTACCGTCGGTGTAGGCGAAGCTCACGCCCAAGCGGTTGTTGTCGGAAGTGGGGGTTTCGTAACCAACATAAACCGTGGTGAGATCGGCGTTATAGAGATGCTCGGCACCGACTTCACCGTATTGGATACGTGTCCAAAGGCCTTCTTTATTTTCGTTTTGGAAAACGGCGTCCTGAAGTCGTCTGTCGTGACGGTCCATGCTGACCGCGGCGTCGTAGCTCGCGTAGCCCGCAGAACGCATGCCGATAGCGGCGGCGGACTGCTTCACTAACAGGCGGTTGATGTACCAATACCTACCGTTTAAATAATCATTGATGTCAAAATCGGTAAAAGTGTCGTAGTTGTTTTTAACGATTTCTTCAAGCTTATCAATCAATTCCCGGTTGTTTTCATCAATGACCTCAGAGCTGATGCCAAGCTCATAGTCGTAAAGTGATTCACCATAAATGTTTTGTTTATCGGCGAAGGAAACACCGGCGGCATCTTTACTGGTAAAGGCAAAGGTCAGGCGGTTGGAATCTGAAACTGAAGTTAAATCTTGAGGACGGTAAGGCTCAATGAAGTGAGTACCGGCAGACAAAGACTCAATAAAAATCATGTCGCTTTTCGATTGATCATCAGAATTCAAATCAAGTCGGAAAATACCGCCATTGCCTTTGAGGTGACCGATACGGACATAGTCGTGATCGTGATTGACATCTTTTAGTTCAGGCCAAAGGTCAGATAAACCGATTTCTTTCCATTTGTTCTGAATGTCTTCATCAAAAAGGTTAACTATGCCACCGTTTAATATGATGGAGCTGATTCTTTTGGGTATTGTAGTAAGCGAAACCTCTCCGAGATTACCAACAGGCTTTTTTAAAAGCTCACTATCGCCGAAATAGGTCCATTGGGCGCCGTTTTCAAAAGTTAACTCAACGTTCTCTGCAAATTGCCCACCATATGTAGTCTTTATCCCGTCTATTACCTGGTCCAATAGTTGACGAAGAACCACATTATCAGGAATGTCCAACTCGCCGAATTTTTTGTCAAGCAATTTCTGGACACCATCTTTTCCATCTAAAGCTATTTCAAGGTCCCCCAATGCTATTGACTTCACATTACTGAAAGTTTGTTCGTCTCCGAACCAGAAAGAGTCAGAGCCAGAAAATTTAGCTGTAATACTTGAACCGGCAGTTCCCAAGTCTGTTTGAAGCGTGTCAATGTTGCCGACAATTTGATTGTGGGTTGATTTGATATGGACTTTTCCTCCAAATTTCGCACTGATGGAATCAGGTTTCTCAGCTAGAGCCCAAACGACGGTTTTAGTTCCTTCTGAACCGAGGTTAATTGAGGCATTTTCCTTAGCATAAACCGCATTGGCGCCGACAGTATTACCGGAATCCTCGGAAGGAACATCATGGAAATCAATAATAGTCACATTCCCATTTAAAGAAATGGTCGAATCATCACCAACTGCGTAAAGCGCATTTGTTCCTATATCGTCTCCAGATTCAATTGTTGTAGCATGCAATTTGATTGAGGTATCACCGTTGACAATTAAAGATTTCCCATCTGCTACAGATACTGTGTAACGATCATTCGCAATGGGAGGCGTCAATTCAATGTCGATATTGTCAAAAATTTTTGAGTCAAAACTATTATCTATCTTCAGTACGTCGTCAATATAAGGGTTATAGTCTTCTGGTGTCCCTAGTTTGTAGATAAAATCTTCCGCGTAAACATTTGTGTTCAGTAAAGACAGCGCCGTAACAACTGATAGGGCAACTAAATTTTTTTTAAATGTGTTCTGGGGGGGGCATATCGCATTTTGATCTCTCACTTAGTTTGTGTTAATGAGTAGTGGAATTTTCCCAAAACTTATCTCAGCCATCAAGTTCTCCGAGAGCTCTGGAAAACCCTAATAATGTGCTATTGATCTAAAACCAACACATTGATTTTTTGGAGATAACATAAATTAAATAATGGTGTTCGCGAGAAAACCAAACTTTGATTTAAGCTAAAAATGGGCGATTTGCCTGAGTCGGAAAATCGCCCCGTTTCTATCAATTAAATTCACAAGACCGATGTAAAACTTCTGGCAACATAAGACACATTGTGTTCATTGAGGCCGCAGACGCAAATTCGTCCGTTCCGAACCGCGTAGATCCCGAACTCTTCGGCCAGTCGGTCAACTTGCTCGGGTGTAAAGCCGGTGAACGAGAACATGCCCGCCTGACGGGTGACAAAAGAGAAATTGCGTTTGGCGCCGAGAGCGAGCATTTCATCGGCCAAGGCTTGTCGCATTTTCAAAATACGGTTTCGCATACAGGTCAATTCTTTTTCCCACGCGGCGAATTTCTCCGGGTCTGAAAGCACTCTTTCAACAATGCGGGCGCCGAAGGACGGAGGATTGGAGTAGTTGGCTCTCGCGCAACGCTTCAAATGACTTTTTACGCGAAGCGCTTCGTCTTCAGATTGCGTCACCACAGTCAAAGCGCCGACGCGTTCCCCGTAGAGGTTAAATGATTTGGAAAAAGAGGAGGCGGCCAGAAAACTTAATCCCGACTTTGCAAAAAGACGGATTGTTTGGGCGTCTTCTTCAAGTCCAGCTTTAAAACCTTGGTAGGCCATGTCTAAAAAAGGCACCAAGTTACGAGCGCGGCAAATCTCGATGACTTCTTCCCATTGAGACGGCTCAAGATCGTAGCCTGTCGGGTTATGGCAGCAGGCATGCAATATGACAAGGGTTTTCTCGGGCAGCGCAAGCAAGTCCTCCCGCATCGCTTCAAAATCAACGGTCTTTGTTTCTGAGTTGTAATAACGGTAGCCTGTTACCTTAAAGCCCGCAAGGGACAAGATGTCGTTGTGATTGGTCCAGGTGGGTTTTGAGGTGGCGCCAAGCGTCAGTGCGCACGCGCTGCGCATGAGATCAACGCCGAGTTTTAAAGCGCCCGTGCCGCCTAACGTTTGAATGGTGACGGCTCGTTTGGTTGCGACAATTTCACTGTCGGAGCCGAAAATAAGTTTTTGCACCAGGCTGTCATAAAGGGGAAGGCCTGTTTGAGGGATATAGGTGTGCGGCTGTTGGTCTTTTAAAATAGCCTCTTTTGCTTCGCGCACCACGTCTAAAACGGGAGTGACACCGTCTTCGTTTAAATACATGCCCACGCCCAGATTGACTTTACAACTTCTCGGATCGGCCAAGAATTTTCCTGTTAGGCTCAAAATGGGATCGTCGGGCACCGCGTCCACACGGGAAAATAGAGAATCGCTCATCAGTCATCCTTTCATTTTCATTTGCATTTCTTCAATATAGATGAGTAAGGCGATCTTTTGATGGCCGATTTCTAGGCAAAATCCGTTAAGCGGACGAAAAAAAAGGCGAAGCGCTACGGACTTCGCCTTAATCTTGAAAACCTATTCAAGATTATTTTTTCATGGCTTCAAGCGCCTTTTTCACGCTCTCTTGTGTCGGGCGGAAAGCGGTGAGGCGTTGCTGAATGATCGCAGGGGCTTGAGCGATCATGGTGTTGTAGCGGTAGCCGCCTTTCACCAAAGTCTTCAAGACATTTTGGAAATCAAAGTAGCAGTCTTCGCGTTTGACTTTAGCGGAGTGTTGCAGACCCATAAAGTCAGTCCAGGTGACCGTATAAATCACGCCCTTGTCGCTCACATCGCAATGCGTGACACCGACAGCGTCGCAAACCCACACGTTGGGTTCTTGTTGAGCGGCTTGTTCTTTTTGAACTTCTTGGGGTTCTTTCTTATCCATGTTAAAACCTCTTGGAAAAAAGAAAAATCAGGAGGCGGAGGCCGCGCGGGCTCTATTGGCCGCTTCCGTTCGTTTGGTGTAAATCGTTGCGCAGACACCGGCGATGATAATCATGACCATGCCCGCGAGTCCAACCATTGTAACGGTTTCGCTAAAGAGCGCGAAACTGACGAGCGCCGAGAATGGGATGGCGGAGAAACCCAGGCAGGAGCTTAAAAGCATATTGCCGTAGGCATAGGAGCGCGTGGTGCAAATCTGTCCGAGCGTGGCGCAAATCCCCATGCCGATGAGGTAAGCGCCGGACTCTAAAGTCGGCATGTGCATACCGTCTTCTAGAATATAGCTGCCGATCACGCCAAAGGCGGCGCCAAACACGGAGAAATAAAAAACGATCCGCCAGGACGGTTCTTTAAGGTTGCCCAATTCTTTGATTTGCCAATAAACGATCAGGTCAATAAATGCCACGAAAAGGCAGATCAGGGCAGGAACCAGATAGCCCTCGTCAAATGTGGGCTGCAAAACAGTGGAGACGCCCGCGAAACCGAAAAGAATGGCCAATATCACGCCCCACGGGGCGGATTCCTTTTTAATAAAAGCCAAAATGATGAAATTGGCGGCCATGAAAAGCGGCGTCGTATAAATCAATGTCATATTGGTGCCAAGCGGCATTTCACCGATGGTGAAAAACCAGAGTCCCACGGATATGGTGCCGAGGATGGCGCGTTTGATGTGACCGCCCAGATGCTGCGTGCGAAGCGTGAGCCCTTGGGAACGCACAAACATCGTGATGGTGACGATACCGATCAAAGAGCGGTAGAAGACAAGTTCCAAGGATCCGAAATGGCCGCTGCACAGTTTGACAAAAACCGCCATGAATGAAAAGCAGGCGGCAGCCGCGAGCGCCCAAAGCGATTGCTTCATCATAAGAAGGATCCTTTCTTTGAAGTTAAGTTTTCCAATTGTAAGCCTCTTAAGCCTGAGTATGTGTTTTCTAAGGGTTTTTGTGTATTCGTTTTCGCAGTCAGGAGTATGTTCGGAACTATAATGGCGGCACTTTTTTTAAAGGTTCATTATGACAAAGAGCAGCTTGCTGGCCGGTCACGGCTGCGCGGCCGGCGCCAACATTATTTGGGGATTGATGGCTCCGATTGCCAAAACGGCTATGATGGGCGGACTTATCACACCGCTGCTGCTCACGGACTTGAGAATTTTCGGCGCCGCCGTTCTTTTTTGGTGCGCTTCCTTTTTTACTCCCCGGGAAAAAGTCGCTAAAAGCGATCTGATCCGGTTATTTTTCGCCAGTCTATTTGCCATTATTTTTAATCAGGGCAATTATGTGTTTGGCGTGGGGCTCACAACGCCCGGCAACGCCACTATTTTGGCTTCGACCATGCCGCTTTGGGCCATGGTGCTCGCGGCCGTGATCCTTAAAGACCGCATTACTCTAAAAAAACTGATCGGCATCATGATGGGGGCGGGCGGCGCCTTGGTGCTGATTATGTCGAAAACTGAGCTCGCCGCAAACCCGAGCTTGCAAAGCAATATTTGGGGCGACCTTCTGGTCGCAAGCGCCCAGTTGAGTTTCGCGCTTTATGTCGTGAAGTTTAAAGATCTGGTCACCCGATATAACCTGTTCACCACGATGAAGTGGATGTTCACCTTCGCCTCTTTATGCGTGTTGCCGTTTTCAATCCCCGCGCTGACACAGACCGAATGGGCGACGGTGAGCGTTAACGAATGGTTGGGCGCCGCCTATGTGGTTATCGGCGGCACGTTTCTTTCCTACCTGCTGATTGTGATCGGGCAGCGCAACCTCAAACCGACTGTTGCCGCCATGTATAACTATGTTCAGCCGGTTGCTGGTTGTCTCGCCGCCGTGGCCATGGGGCTTGACGCCATCTCTTGGGAAAAGGGCGTGGCCGTGCTTTTGATTTTCATTGGCGTGTACTTGGTGACGCACAGCGTCAGCGCTAAGGAGCAGGCCGCCATTCAGCAAAAGCAGCTTGAGGTGCTCGAGCGGCACAGAAAAGAAAAAAGAGAAGGCTAACAATTGTTTTCATATCGGTTGTGTTTCTCGCTCTAAAATCATTATTAATTAGAGAGAAACTTTTGGACCGATTTATGAAAAAAACAGTTGCCTCGATTTTCGCCATCGCGTTTGCAACAATGCTTTTCGGTTGCGCCGCGCCAGAATCTTCAAATGTCAAAACACAATCCCTCGGTAAGTCAGGATTAAACGCTTGTTTTTTGGCCGAGGGTGATCGGGCTGTAATTCAGGGAACATTGATTATCGGTCATGAGGTGCGGGCTTTTAAGCCCGAGGGGTGTTCTCAGTCATATTGGGTCGTTGATAAAACCGGTGAACTTTATGAGCGCTACGATTCCGTCACGGGTCAAATCAAAAACGGCACACCACTTGAGGCTTCTTTGCTCGTGGAAAATACCGGAAAGGCTAAAGACGGTTTTGCCAAAGACTATCCCGCGGTTTTCGAAGTCCATCAAATTATTTCAATACGAAATGATTGACTATTGAATAAATATTGTTTTAATTTAATGTTAATATTTGTTCAATATTTAAATGATATTAAAATAATTTTTAACTTTGATCAGACTTAAGAAATGGATTTCATCAAATTGAAACGATTTTCCCGATTGAGAAAAACAGATTCAAAATATTTCATCGGAAAATCAAAATTCTTCGATATACTAAAGGCGGCGCGATTGACAGGACTGATATAAGTGTGGGGCAATAAAAAACGCTTAAATAACCAATTAAGCTTATTGATTATTTAAGCGTTTTTGGTGCCCGGGATCGGACTCGAACCGATACGCCTCGCAGCGCCAGCACCTGAAGCTGGTGCGTCTACCAATTTCGCCACCCGGGCAGGCTGTTTATGGTGAAAACCTGAAACAGAGATTCGCAATTATATACGAAAGAGAAAAGAAGTTGCCAAATTTAAAGAAAACACCCCGACCGAAGATCGTAAAGGAAAAACGCGCAGGCAGAAAAAAAACGACAGCAGTCAAAGGCCGGGTTAAAAATTATGTAGTCACAGAGCTTACGCAAAAGGCCGTTGACATCTTGAATCGCTCTGCGGCTGATTTGGATACCGGTGAACTATATGTGCTTTTGTCCAAGCAGTACCGCAAGCTTAACGAAGCGCTTTTTGCCGAAGTGCTGGACCGTTTAATGGGGGACAGCCGGGTGCGGTTTGATTCCCAGAGAAAATGTTTTACCCACAAGACTCAAAAAGAGCACACCGGGATTGTGGTTTCTCCGGCTCAGGCCACGCCTTATATTGTTGAGGACTCTACCGGGGATCGATTCCCGATCATCGCCGATCACGTAAAGATCGTTTTGCCGGGCGACGCCGTGAGTTTTCGCATAGCGCATTCGGCCGAGCCTTGGGAAGACGACTCGCTTTACGCCAGCGTCACGGAGGTCATTGAGCATTCCGTCAACGAGATTGTGGGCGAGGTGAAGAAAAACACTTCCAAACACGGCAAAGTGACTTATCACTTTAAAAAAGCCGATCCGAGACTGTGCAATCTGAGCGTGAAATTTGTCGATACGGAAGCCGTTTTGGATGGGTGGACGGATAAGAAAGTTGTCGCCTTGATAGACCGTTATCCCGGTAAAGATGATCCCAGGGTCTATGTCAAGATTGATCGAGAATTGCAAGTCGACAACGACGCGGATTTGGAAATTGAGCTGGCTGTGAGGCAGTTTAATCTGCCGCACGAGTTTAGTCCGGGAACAATGCTTGAGACCGAAAAGCTGCCGGATAAAGTTTTGGCCAAAGATCGAGCCCGACGCGTGGATCTTCGCGACGTGCCGTTTTGCACGATTGACGGCGAAGACGCCCGTGATTTTGACGATGCCGTTTATGCCGAAGCAACGGGTAAAGAGGGCTTCAGGCTTCTCGTGGCCATCGCTGATGTGAGCTACTACGTCAAGCCTGACACGGAACTTGACCGAGACGCGCAGCTCAGAAGCACTTCGGTGTATTTCCCTCGCCGGGTGATTCCAATGTTGCCTGAAAAGCTCAGCAACGGCCTTTGCTCTCTTAATCCCGGCGTGGACCGCCTCTCGATGGTCTGCGACATGGTGATTGACTCGCTCGGCACTGTGAAGGCCTATCAGTTTTATCCCGCGGTCATTCATTCTCACGCGCGCCTGACCTACACCAACGCTTGGAAGTACCTGTCAGGGGAAACGGTGGATAATGATGAGGTGCCTGAAAGCGTGCGTGGTGGGCTCGACTGCTTGTATTCACTCTACAAGGTGCTTCGTCGGGCAAGAAATGTGCGCGGCGCCATTGATTTTGTCACCCAGGAGACTTTGGTTAAGACCGATGAAAAAGGCGAGATTGTCGCCATTGTCGCCCGCGAGTCCAACGATGCGCACCGTTTGATCGAAGAGTGCATGCTCGCGGCGAACACCTGCGCGGCCGATTTCATCACCCGGCGCAAAAAACTTTCTCTTTACCGTGTGCACGACAGCCCGGCGGCGGACCGTTTGCTTGAGCTTCGCCGGATTCTCTCCGGTTTCGGCCTGGTATTGGAAGGCGGCAATAAACCTTCGGCCGCCGATTATGAGAAAGTGGTCAAGGCAGTGCAAGGCAAGCCTTACAGCGACGTGATTCAAAACGCGCTTTTGCGCTCGATGCAGCGGGCGGTTTATTCGCCTGACAATATCGGCCACTACGGTTTGGGTTACGAAGCCTACGCGCATTTCACTTCGCCCATTCGCCGCTATCCCGATTTGCTGCTTCATCGCACGATCCGCGGCATTTTGTCACGCCGCACCTATCGACCGACGGTTTATGCCGCAAGCGCCGCTGTTTTAAACAGTTTGAGCGGCATGAATCTCAAGCGTTCGCTGTTGGCGATGCCGCAACCGCAAGAGCCGCAGACCGTCAAAGCCGACCCATCCCGCAACGCGTGGATTGAATTGGGTAAAATCACCAGCGCCTGCGAGCGAAGGGCCGATGACGCAAGCCGTGACGTGACCGCTTGGTTAAAGTGCCGCTATATGAAGACACTAGCCTCGACGCAGCGCACCTTTAAGGCGAGAATCACCGCAATCACGACTTTCGGACTTTATGTTCAGTTGCAGGAAGTGTTTGTCGAAGGCTTTATCCATATTTCCAATATCGGTTTCGACTACTACGTGTACACCCCGCAGGGCACGCTTGAAGGACAATCATTCGGTGAGGTTTATGCGGTGGGCGACGTGCTGACAGTTAGCCTCATAGAGGTGGATGAAGACCGTCGTCGGATTGATTTCCGCGTCAGTCGTTCGCGTCATTAGATAAAATGTCACCTGTTTTTGATGACTGAGTGTAAGTTATGGCAAAGAATATTATTTTGGCGGGTTTTCATGCGGTGGGCGCCCGCTTAAGAAAAGATCCCGATTCGATTGTCTGCGTTTATGTTGATCCTCAACGGCGTGATAAGCGCATGAATCAGATGCGCGCCGAGCTGGAGAGTTTTGGCGTTCGGGTTATGCAGGCCGGTCATGACCGCTTGAGCGGCATGGTTTCCGGCGATATCCCCCATCAGGGGATTGTGGCGATGGCCAAACCCCTTGAAGTGAGTTTGTCCTTCGACGAACTGATGGATGAGATTCGTCCGGATTCGCTCTTCTTGATTTTGGACGGCATCACGGATCCGAGAAACTTCGGCGCGTGTCTTCGTTCGGCTGACGCCGCGGGTGTTCACGCCGTCATTATTCCCAAAGACCGCTCCGCCACGGTTACGCCGGCGGCGGCCAAAGCGGCGGCAGGGGCCGCGGAAACAGTGCCCGTGGTGATGGTGACGAACTTAGCCAGCGCCATTGTTGAACTTCGCGATGCCGGAGTCACGGTTGTGGGGGCGGCCGGCGAGGCCACCAAGACCATCTACGATTTTGATCAGACGGGGGCTTTTGCCTGGGTGATGGGGGCCGAGGGTCCCGGCCTTCGACAACTCACGCGCAAGCGCTGTGATGACTTGGCCAAGATTCCTTTAACGGGTTCCGTTGAAAGCCTTAATGTTTCCGTGGCCACGGGTATCTGTTTATTTGAAAGCGTGCGTCAGCGTTACATGGCTTCGCGCGGTTAGATCAAGCGATTTTGTTGCAAGCGCCGGTTTCTGGTCGAACCGGCGTTTTTTTGCAATCAATAAAGCGTCGCCAGGGAGGCGATAAGCTCCGAAGGGGACTTGACCGACGAGAGCGTCTTTTGCACGCGGGCTCTTTCAGCCGGCGTGATTTGGGGCTCGAGTGTTTGCAGCAAAGTGGCCGCGGTGGGATTGTCGGCGCCTGAGAGATAAGAGGCGATGGCGTAGGCGGCAGAGGGGTTGGCACTGGTTCCCGCGCCAAAGCGGTAAAGACCGGCTAACAAAAGCAGCGCCTTGACCTCTCCTTGGGCGGCTGCGCGTCTTGCCCAAGTGAAAGCCTCTTCGTAAGAGGTAAGGGTGCCTTCTCCTGTCTGGTAGAAAAGCGCCAACTGATACTGCGCCGGCGCGTAGCCTGCGAGCGCCGACAGGCGAATCCATCGGAAAGCTTCTTCTTCATTTCTCTTAGCGTAATCGGGATGTATGAATAAAAGCCCGAATTCATACTGCCCCTTGGGGTCGCCGTTGACGGCGGCTTTTCTGAGCCAGGTGGCGGCCTGCTGGAGGTCAATCTCGCATCCGGATCCGTGCGCCAGCGCGTAGCCCACACGATATTGACTTTTCACGTGGCCTTGGGCGCCCGCCAACCGGAACCAGCGAAGGGCCTGATAGGCGTCTTTTTCACCGGCGATTCCGTCAATGAGCGCGCATCCCAAATCATATTCGGCGTCGGCGTTGCCGGAAATCGCGGCTTGTCGGAAAAGCTCCAGGGCGCGTTTTTCATCGCGGGTCACGCCTTGTCCCTTAAGGTACATGACGCCTAAGAGATGCTGACTGGCGGCATGATCTTTTTCAACAGCTTTTTTGAGCCACTTGAGCGCCGCCCGGTTATTGGTGGAGAGGGTTTGGCCTTCGACGAGCAACTTTGCCAAGTGATACTGGGCGTCGGGATTGCCTTCGGCGGCAGCCCGGGCGTAGTACTGCATGGCTTCTTTTGAGGCAAGCGGCGGGGACACTGCGACGCCGCCCAAAAGCCCCAGAACATAGTTAGCCCTGGCGTTTCGGTTTTCCGCGGCTTTCTTTGCACTGGACCGTCCGGCCATGATCGCTCCTACATGCTGATGCCCAAGAGGTGCAGACCGATCACATAGGTGATGGCAAGCGCGTAGTAGGCCACCCAGCCGCCCACGCCCCAGGAGATGCATTTGGCCCAGAATTTATGAGGGTAATCTTCGCCGTACTGTTCATTGACATAGCGAAGCTGTTTAACGCCGTCCATAAACGTCCAGACGAGCCACAGGCCGACCATGATCGCTAAAAGCACGTATTGGGTGTAGGGGATGCCGCGAAGCATCGGTTCGGCAAAAATGTAAAGCACCATGATAAAAAGCGTTGAGCGCATAAAGCTGTATGAGCGCACGCTCATTTCTTCTTTGCCCATGGCGCGCCAATTCAACCCGCAGACAATGCCGCCGAAAACCGGTGTGAAAATGAAGCTCAGTAAAATGGCCCACATCGGGTTCCAGAGCGCCGGGGCTTGGCTTTGTGGATTTTGATCAGTCATTGTTTATCAGCGAATTTCAATCAAAGCTCAAATTCTAGGTCCAATACATTAAATATTCATTATCTATCGATGATCGGATTATTGTTTTTTAACATCCAACGGGTACAATCAACGCAGTTGTTTCAGGAATCACTATGCGTTTTTCTTTGTTTTTGGCGGCCGGACTCGGTTCATGTCTTTTGGCGCTTTCCGGTTGCTCTTCCGTTGAACCCAATAGTGACTGGCACGGCGCCGGTCAGAGAAATCTCTGCCTCGTGGACAACCCCTCCGTGCGTCCGGAAGTTTTTCTGAACTTGCGCCGCGCTTTGATTGACAAGGGTCTGAAGGTCACGCGCGTTGAGGCCGATGACACAAAGACAATTCTCACGTCTTGTCCTCAAACGCTGCGTTATGAGGCGATATACGCTTCCTCTTGGAGCATGGCGACCTTGCGTTACGCCAAGCTCGAATTAACAGAAGTCGGCCGGCACAACAACGTCTATACCGTTCAATGGGATGAAAGAAGCCGCAAGCCCACTCTTTTTGATACGGTCGACGACGCTTCAGTGGAGCTGAGGGAGCTCGTAGACCGACTGTTTCCCGGCGAAATTCCTTGGCGTTGATATTTAATATCAATATCTTACCGTGAAAACCTCAGAAAATATCTCTTAGGTGGTAAGGAAAGTCCTAGTGTTCATTTATTTCAAAAAGGATGACAATAAGTATGCGGGCATCGATACGGTACTGTGGTTTCGGTGTCTGCCTGATACCCGGTTCTTCGCTTACGGGTGTCTGAGCCTCGGAGAAACGAGGGGGATGCTTTCAGCATCCGTTTCTTCCGGGAGAACGAAATCGTTTGAGGGAGATCGGTTTCGTTCAGGAAAGCGCGGGCGAAAAGCCTAGCTACCTTTCCAATTTTATTGAGCCCACTGTGAAATCAATCGCGGTGGGCTTTTTTTAGCGACAAACATAAAGAGAGTGGCCGACACCGAGCGGTTCATGCACCTCTTCAATGATTAGCCCGGCCTCATCGATGATGGATTTCAATTCATCGGTGGTGAAAAACTTCGAGTTGCCGTTGGCCAGACAGCTGAAATACAGGGAGCTGCAGGCTACGCTAAGAGTGGCGGCATCGTTTCTTTGATGGTCGACGACGGGCTCCAGTATGGCGATTAACGCATTGTCGCGATGGGCGATGGCTTTGACGCGCTTTAATATGCTGATCGCTTCCTTCGGGCTGAAACAGTCTAAAAATTGACTCATCCACACTAAATCAACTTTCGCATGGATTTCGGGCTTCGCTTCAGGAATCAGCCAATCAATGGGCGCCGCGTCAATTCGCGGCTGCAACTGAGCGATTTCCTCGTTTCCTCTCATCAGTGAAATTTGTTCGGGAAGGTCCACAATGCAGCCTCGCGCCAAGGGCCACGTTTTCAGAGCTTTCGCTGTGAATCGCCCCGTGTTTCCGCCGATATCGGCAAAGTACTTTACGTCGCGGGCTTTGAGAATGTCGAGCGCAGCCTGATAGGCGCTGTCGGAGTGAAAATGGTCAAAGGCAAACCATGCCTTGCGTGTTTGCTCGGGAAGCTCTTTAAGATGGGGATAAATAGTTTGCCAGGACGGGTTAAATTCCCAAAGACCGGAGGGATTCCCGGTCTCAAGCGCTTCTTGAGCGTGGCTGAGCGCCCGGTAATTAACCGCGTCGGCAAAGTCGAAATTGACCTCTGTCATCTTGTCGTAGATGAGGCACTGTCCGACTTTGCTTAAAGAAAATGACCGGTTTTCGTGTCCTTGAACGATACGCGAGGAGACCAAAATATCAATGAGAACGCTCACGGCGTATTCACTCAAATGCGAGCCTTGAGCGATTTCAGAAATACTCAGAGGTTTTTCGCTTTGCCCCAAAAGGTTAAGAAGTCCTGTTTTTTTAGCGGCGGCGCAAGCCTGAAAGACAAAAGGGGCGAAAGCGATTCGTTGCGCTTCTTCATAGGCTTGAAGCAGTTTGGCTTTTCTTTCACTTGAATTCATGACTAAGCTCCTGCGGCGTGAGATTGGAGATGCGCTCAATGCGCACAGATTCCGATTTTTGTCTGAGCACTCCGAGGCAAATTTCTGATCCGTTTATTTTTTCCCAGTAGGAAGTAAAGAGGAGTTTTCCCGCTTTTTGAGAATCATCCGGCAACTTGATTTGGCATTCGTGCTGAGCCCAGCGCTCATGAAAAGCTTTCTTCGGATTGTCTGAATTTTTAATTTCCAAAGCGACCGTGCGCTCAAATGCGCAAACGGCGAGCGCCGGAAAGTTTCGTTGACGGACAACTTCCATATCAACGGCCGCCGGGGTTGAGGAAAGCGAGAGCGCAAAAAAATCACCGCTGTGCGATAAGCTTGTGTAAAAAAGCCCTTTTTCACACATAAGCGGCCGGTGGGGCGAGTGGACGGGAAAATCATCGTCACCTGCGGCATGAAGGCTTTTTTTAATTCTGTTGTAGAAAACCCGTGAGCAGAGGTATTGCCGCTGACGTTCGGGGCGCAGGCACCGGCGGTATCTTGCGAGCTGAGAGTCCGCCAAGTGGCGCTCAAGCTCACGGGTGTCCGCGTTTTTCATGTCGCACAAGTACACAATCATTTTTCAAATCGCTTAAAGATCAGCGAAGTGTTGATGCCGCCGAAGGCGAAATTGTTACTCATGACAGCGTCGCACCGTATTTCACGACCTTCACCCGTGATGTAATCCAAATCCCCGCATCGGGGATCAACCGTCTGCAGATTAATCGTCGGCGCGAACCAGCCCTCGCGCATCATTTCGATGCTCAGCCACGATTCCAGCGCGCCGCAGGCGCCGAGCGTGTGCCCCATGTAGCTTTTAAGACTTGAGACGGGGACTGATTTCCCGAACACGGAGGCCGTGGCTACGCTTTCAGCGATATCGCCGGAGATGGTGGCTGTGCCGTGGGCGTTGAGATAACCGATGTCTTCGGGTTTCATCGAGGCGCACCGCAGGGCCTCGCGCATCACTTCCGCCATTTTGACGGAATCAGGGTTTGTGATGTGTTTGCCGTCGGAATTCGTGGCAAAACCGACCACCTCGGCATAAATCGGCGCATTTCTGTCGAGCGCGCTCTCGAGACTTTCCAAAATCAGCGTGCAGGCCCCCTCGCCTAAAACCAAACCGTCACGGTCCGCGTCAAATGGACGGGGAGTGTGAAGGGGATCGTTGTTGTGCAAAGTGGCGGTGGCAAAGAGGGTGTCGAAAATGGCGGTATTGGCGGCTGAGAGCTCTTCGGAGCCTCCCGCGACCATTGCGCGTTGATAGCCGTTTTTAATGGCCTCATAGGCGTAACCCACGGCTTGGCTGCCGGAGGTGCAGGCGCTTGAGGTGGTGATGATGCGGCCGGTGAGCGAGAAAAAGACACCGATGTTCACAGGCGCGGTGTGCGACATAAACCGCACGTAGGTTGTGGCGTTTAATCGGCGGGTTGTGTGCTCGGCGCCGAGCGCGGCGATTTCCATGACAGAGTGGGGGTCGCCCGCGCAGGAGCCGTAGGCGATGCCCATGCCGCCCTCATGAATCCAGACCTCGTCAATAAGCCCCGCGTCTTCAAGCGCAAGCTCCGTGGCCCTGCATGCCATGATGGCGTTTCGCGACATGCTTCGGGTAGTTTTGCGGGTAAAGCGTTCGCTTAATTCAAATGGGGCCGCAGGCGCAGCTAACAGAGAATTCAATCCGTCGATTTGATCCCAGTCTGGCATTCGAGCCACGGCGTTGCGGTAACTTTTCAAATTTTTAAAAATCGTGGGCCAATCACAGCCCAATGGACTGATGCCGGCCATTCCGGTCACAACCACGCGGTGAGTCATCCGTGCAATCCTCCATCGATTTCAATAACTGAGCGGGTGATGTAGGCGGCCTCTTCAGACATTAAAAAGGCGGCTGCCGCGGCGACCTCTTCTGGTTTGCCCATCCGTTTCATCGGAATATAGCTTAAGGCCCGTTCGGCGACTTCCGGCGTGACCATGTCGGTTTCAATCAGTCCGGGGGCAATGGCGTTGACGGTGATTTTCCGGCTCGCCAATTCCAAGGCAAGCGCTTTGGCCGCGCCGATCAGGGCGGACTTGGCGGCCGAATAGTTAACTTGGCCGCGGTTGCCCATAAGGCCGGAAACAGAGGAGATCACAATAATTCTGCCGCCCCGGCGCTCGTGCACAAGAGGCATGATCAGGGGCTGGGTGATGTTGTAGAAACCTTGCAGATTTGTGTTAATCACGCTGTCCCAATCGTTGGGCTCCATGCCGGCGAAAGTGACATCCCGGGAAATGCCCGCGCTATGAATGACGCCCCAATACATGCCGTTGGCTTCAATGTCGGCCAGAAGGGCTTTACGTGCAGTCTCGCGGTCGGCAACATCAAAGTGAAGACTGCGAACATCCGCGCCCAACGCGCGCACCGCGTTTTCGGTTTCCTTTAACGCGTCGCTTTCGGTTTTGCCGTGAAGCACAATTCCGTAGCCCTGGCCGGCCAGTTTAAGCGCGCAGGCCCGGCCGATGCCGCGGGAAGATCCTGAAATAAAAACCGTTTTAGTCTGTGTTGGCATTTAGCGCCCCGTCAGAAAGGATTCGATGTTTTTGGGTTCAAAGGCATTGACCGCGGCCCGGGCGATCACCTCGCCGTCAATTTCCACTTCACATTGAAATTGCGCGATGCCTTCATTTTCACTTAAAAAAATTCGGCTTGTTTTGCAAATCAGTTCACTGCCCACCGCAATGTCCGACACTGTGCATTGGAACTTGCGGGTACCTAGAAGAAATCCCACGGGCGGCGGCAGGCCCATTTTTTTTGCTCTCCAACTGATCCACATCGCCATTGTCTGCGCCATGTACTCAATCAACACCCAGTTGCCGATGCGGCCGTTGCGGGCAAAAAGATTGTCGCTTTTGACGATCGCCCAGCCTGTAAGGCTGTTCTCGTCGCCGCTGAGCGCCTCATCCATCAAGAGCATGCCATTTCGGTGCGGAAGCAGTTCGCCGGCGGCCAGGTTAATGTTTTCAATCGGCATTTCGGTTTATCAAAATTACGGCGTTGTTTCCCCCAAAGGCGAAACTGTTGCATAAAGCGCTTCTGAAAGAGGCTTCAGGGGTTCGGTTTGTCAAAAGATTTATTGTAGCTATTTCAGGATCCGGTGTGTCTTCAATAAGGTGTCGGGGCATTTTGTTGACTTGCATTCCAAGTAGACAGGCGGCAGCCGATAGGGCGCCTGCCCCGCCCAATGTGTGTCCGGTGACCGGTTTAATCGAGCTCACAAAAGCCCCGGGCAGCAAATCATGAATGGCCAAAGCTTCCATTTCATCGTTTTTTACGGTACCCGTGCCGTGAGCGCAGACGTAGTCGACAGACTCTTTCCCGCTCATTGCCAGGGCGTCTCTGATCGCGTTTTTAACGCTTAAAGCGCCGGGGTCGGGGGATGAAATATGATAAGCGTCACTGCTTTCTCCCCAACCGGTCAGCTCATAGTCGCCGGCTTCGTGATCAAGGATAAAGATGGCGCCGCCTTCGCCCAAATTAATGCCGTCGCGGTGCTCTCCAAAGGGCTGACTTTGAGCCGATGAAGTCGCGCCCAACGCTTCAAACCCGGCTATCGTGAATAAGCTCATCGGGTCCAGCCCTCCGCACAACGCCGCGTCAACGATGCCGTGTTTAATAAGGCGCGCGGCGCTGATCATGGCTTTTGTTGATGAAGTGCAGGCGGTCGAGATGGCGTAGGCGGGCCCCTTTAACCCCAAGATGGCTTTCACCGCGCCCACAGGATTAAACATTTCCAAGTCGGTGTCACGGAAATGGGGATCGATTTTTCCGTTGAAGAAATATTGTTCCGTTTCGCTCATCCCGGCAACCGATGTGCCCAAAATGAGCGCGATGCGATCGGCGCCGTAACGGTTTTTCAATTGCTCAACGGGCTCGATGAGTTTCGCGGCCAGTGTCGCGGCTATTCGATTGCCCCGCCCCCAACGCAGCGCCGATTCGGATCGGCAGAGGGGAAATTTTTCACGGATTGCCTCTTCGGTCAGAATCCGTTTGTCATCAATTTTGCCGAAATAAATGGTTTGACCCGCGTGGTCTGTTATTTTAGGCAGCCGATTGCGGCTGCGGGCAAAGACGGCGTCTCGCAACCCGTCATTGTCGCCCGCGGCGCATAGCGATGAAAATTCGCGGATATAGACTCGGCGGCTCATTTAACGGCGCTCGACTGAATCATCAGACGGTAGTGGTGCAAATGATTTTCGAGAATCACATTGCCTTCGCTTCCTCGTTCTTTCGCGCTATTTTGATAAGTGATGGTGACGGCAGGACTAATGGAGTCGGGAGCGAAAATTTGCCGGCCGGAGGCGTTTTCCACGAGTTTCCAGTCTTTCAGTTGTCCTTTAAGTGAGGAGGCGGGCCAATACACCAATGCAATGTCTCGCATCAGGTACTGGACCTGAAGCGTTTCGGGAACCTGTTCGCCTCGTTCCTCGGTGATCACCATTCCGTCATAATCGATGCTCCAAACCTTCATGCCCATCGCCATGAGCGCGATTTTCATGTTTTTACGGTTGGCCGTGATCATCGCTTCAAATTCTGTGGGTTGATCCCCGGTGAATTGGCGGTCGGTTTCGACGCGAATCCTTTGATACACGTTAAAAGTGTCGGGGTAGTCCTGTAAAACGGGCAATACCGTGGGCATTTGGGCCGTCGGGCGAGAAACAGAAACCGGCTCGGAAGGCGCTCCCAACCATTGATCAATGACAGAGCAGGCGCTTAAATTTAAAAGGGCACTGCCGCATAGAAGGCATTTAAGAAGTTTACTTTTCATGAGAAAAATCCTTTCTGAAAGCGGGTGTCAAGCACCAGATGAAAAATTCTCCGATCATCACGCATAAACCAAAGCCGCTCAGCGCCGGTGTTTTTGAAAACGCCAGCAGTCCGAATGATAACAGCGTTGTCAGCACCGCGAAGGTGATGGCGGCAACTGTTCGGAGATTAGATTGAGGGGCGGAGGTGAGGAATATCCCGTAGTCCAATCCCAAGCCCAGCAGCAAAACGCAGGCAAGCAATGAAAAAAGCGTGAGACTTTGTCCCATCCAACCGAAGCTTGCGATCGTCAGAGCGATACCTGTGATGCAGGGCAGATAGGCTCGCCAAGCCTCACGCTTAAACCGAATCGTCAAAATAATGACAGTGCCTATGATGGAGGCCGCCAAAAGCCAAAGCACCCGCTCGCAATACACTTTCAGAACCGACGAGATTTCTTCGGGATAGTCGCGCCAGAAAATGTTTTGCTCGGGTTCGGCAAGCGAGCGGACTGCCGGAAGGTTTTCGCGGTTAAGACCGTTGATCAGCACCAAGGCGCTGATCTTGTCGTTTGACTTCAAAGACGGTGTGATGACGCCGAAATTTGCCAGCGCGTCGTAGGCGGCCTCGGCCGAGAACCCGTCACTGCCGTTGCCGCAATGAAGCGGCGCGCCCAGCCACGATTCAAAAAGTGGACTCACTTTTTGACAGGAGGATGTCTTCAATTTATTGATTTCTGATGATTTCTCATTTGAGGGTATCCAGTCGGAGGCCCCGGAGAGAGAAACACCATCGAGTTTTAACGCGGCGAATCTTTTTTTCAGTTGCTCCTCTTTGATAAGGAGCTCATCGACGTTGTCGGCTTTGATAACGAAGTATTGCGATATGGAAGGGGTGTTCAAAATTGCCGTCAGGGCGCTGGCTTCCTTTAAGAGCTCGGGATCCGGCCTATTGAGATCATAAACAGAGGTATTTAAATCCACGCGCGTGAGGCCGATGATCAAAAATAGTCCCGCGGTGGCAAGCGCGGTCATCCGGGCTTTGAGACTGAGACTGCCCAGCGAGGGGATGCCCTCAAGGCGGCGGGCGAGTCGCTGAAGTTTTTCCCGAAACGGCATTTCGGTTTTCACTAAAAGCGGCAGCCAGAGAACGACCGCGCAGTAAGCCGACACCACGCCGGTCACACAGAAGAGGGCGATTTGTGTGAGGCCCGGAAACGGGGTGATCGCCATCAGAGAAAAGCCTAAGGCTGTCGAGATCAACGCTAGCGTCAGGCTGGGAATCAACCGACGAAGAGTTTCCCTTGGGGGCTCGGTTTTTCCGAGGCGGGCGCAGAGGAAATGAGCGGAATAATCAACCGTGATCCCGATGAGAGTGGTGCCGAAGACTAAAGTGATCAGGTGAATTTGCCCTAAAGCAGTGACGGTGGCCGCTACGGCGAGAATAAACGCTTGGGCGCTTACCGCGATGATCAGCATCAGGGCGCGAAGATTGGCAAACCAAAACCAGGCGATCGCGATGATCGCGAGCGCCGAAAGCGAGCCGATCACAGTCAGTTCATTTTGGGCTTGGGCGGCCGCAGCCAAAGAAAATATCGGCAGGCCCGCGATAATTACTTCACTGTCGGAAAGGGCCTTGCGGAAATTTTCTTTCAATAATGAAAGAGAATCGGCGATGGCCACGCTCTGGCTCATGACCGATCGGTTGTCAACGCGCAGGAAAAACAATGCGTATGTTTTGAAGCCATGATCGGTCAATAAGACACCGTTTTCAAGCCGGACATTATATTGTGAGAGCCGATCGGCAAGCCAGGCGTCGCCAACACCAAAGGGGTCGTCTGCAAAACTTAAGGCCGAAGGGTTAAAGGGGGCCGCGGCTTTTGCGGCGGCTCGCTGAAAAAGGGCTTCTTTAGAAGCGCTATTTAAAAATTGGTAATCTTTGTCTGTTAATTGGCTAAGCGCCAGGGCTTTGAGCGTTTGAAGTGTTTTGCCGTCTGGCAGCGTTTCATCCGCCGGGCGAAAGGCCGGATGGGTATTAAGCCATTGATTCATGATCGCCGAGGCTTTTTGTGCGCTTTCCGCCCTGTCACCCGTGATTGACACGGCGACAGTCACGGTGTCTTTGTGTCGGTCAGATAGCGAGCGTCGAAGCCATTGTTCATCGTAACTTGACGTTTCGCTCTGAGGCAAAAGGGCAATCAGATCGGCGTCGGGCCGGTGGCCGGCGAGCCATTGCGCCACGGTAAAGAGCGCCGCGAGCACCAAAAGCGCCCACAGACAAGCCGATATCAGTCGCCCGTTGAATCTCATAGCGGATCAATTCCTTCGGGCCAGGCTTTCAGAAGCTTTTGATCCGACAACGTCAGACGGGTTGTCTCATTTTGGCGGGTTTTCATTTCAATGGTTTTCGGCATGTCCGAGCCTGTCACTGTCATCGCGCTGAAAGCGGCGCTCATGGGGGAATCTCGCCGAGTGACAAGCGTCATTGTCCAATTGGCGGCAGTCCCTGAGAGTTTGACCTCGAAGTCTTCGGACAAGCGCTTTGTATCGGCTCCGAGAATGGCAAGCATCAGTTTGTTGACGGTCTTGAGGTACGGGATGTCACTTGCGGAAAGGGAACTGTCGGAATATTCGCTTTTTGTCCGAATTCCCTTATCAGAGAACATCAGGGTGTGCGCAAAGGGTTTTTGAGTGACCCAAACAATGCCTTTTTTTTGATTTAAAAAGTAGACACCTTCGGTGTGCATGGGTTTGGGAAAGCCCGCAAGTTCGCGTTCCTGCACGAAACGGCCCGTCGAAAGCACCTTTTGATTGAATTTCTGAGAAAGATCCTCAAGCGTTAATGCAAGAGCGCTTGCGGATGTCATGCCCGAAATACTCAGGGCGGCCAGTGTCAGTAGAGTTACTCGTCTGATCATTTCGACCAAAAACTGTAAAAATTAAACCAATCAAAGGGACTTTTAGCCGAAGCGTGCTCGAGTTCTCTCGCGTAGCGTCCGATCAGGTCTTTTAAAGCGGCTTGGCGATCTCTTCGGGGCAATCTTACCGCATCGGCGAGTTCGGCAAAGCGGACATGGTAACGATTGGTTTCTTTTGTTTCATAAAACTTGGGGCTGTCTTCCCGCCAGCAGGTCATGCTGATCAACGGCAACTTCAAAATGTGGGCGAGAATCGCCCCGCCGGTCGGGAAAGACGCTTCGGCGTCCAAAAAGGGAACCCGCACGATGGAGTCGGAATTAATTGGAATACGGTCTCCGGCGATAAAAATGAAGTAGCCTTGCGAGCATTTTTGCTCAAGAGTCATGATGCTTGCCGGGTTTAATTCAGTGACTTCCATGAATTCTATCTGCCTGAGAGGTTCGGCTTGGTGCACCATGTTGGTAAAGCGGGCAGTGTTTTCGCTGTGAACGAGCGCGATGATGGGCAGTCCCGAGAGCGAACCGTGGTGCATCAGCGCTTCAACGCACCCCATGTGCGAGGTCAGCACTACGGCTCCGTTTTTTTGAGCGATGCGCTTATTCATCACAGACTCATTTTCAATCACCAAATTTTCCGAATAGTCTTTGGCCCACACCGTAAGCATTTTGTCGAGAATGGTCTCGGCAAATCGGTACATGTGCTTGAGCGTGGTCAATGAATTGGGCTTTTTGGCCAAGTATCCCATCCGCTCGGCCCGGCTCAGGTAGTCAAAACTGGCCCTTCGGGCCTGGCGGTCGGTGGCCCAAAGGCAGAAAACCACCGGGGCCAAGGCGCAGCAAAAAGGCAGCCGCCCGAAAACCCGATAGAGGTTAAAGAGCAGCCGGATACCGAGCACAGAGGTGCGCTCCACTTTATTGGACCAATGATCAGTCTTTTTTGGCATTGAAGTGTCGGGCAAGGAGCCGGGGCAGCCTCACCAGCATTCCGAAAAAGTTTCTGGCATGCATTTTACTGAGATAGAGATTCTCAATGGGTTTAAAGTGGCTGACGCCGTCAATCGGATAAGTGACCCGCACGGGCAGGTTGATGGGTTCGACCCCGAGCCAGTAAAGTTGAACAATCACATCGGCGTCAAAATCCATGCGCTTGCCGACGGTGGGCTTAAGCGCCAACCATTTTTCGACGGCTTTCAAGGGGTAAATCCGAAAGCCGCACAACGCATCCCGAAATGATAAAGAGAGTGTGTTGACGGCGATCCAAAAATTCGTGATTTTCCGTCCCCATTTTCTTGAGGCGGGCACTGAATCATCGTAGAGGGGATAACCGCAGACAAGAGCGTCGGGATTTTCCCGCATGATTGAGAGAAACCCGGGGATGGCCGAAGGATCCTGCTGACCGTCGGCGTCGAGCTGAAAAGCGTGCGTGTAGCCTTTGTCAATCGCCCATTGAAAGCCCGCGATCACGGCGCCTCCCTTGCCGCTGTTTTCCGGCAACTCCAGCACCCGGATTCGCCGATCAAGTTTGGCGGCCTCGAGGATTTTTTCGCTTGTGTTCTCATCGCTGCCGTCGTTGACGATCAGAATGTCGTGGCCGAAAGGAAGGCAGTCGCTTACCACCTTTTTAATTGTGTCCGGGTGGTTGTAGTCGGGGATGAGAAAAAGCGGTTTGATCATTTCCATAGGCCTATTCTCTATGCTTGGGGCTTAAAAAAATGAACCGTGCCGCTACTAAACTTGGTGCGACCGTCGGGTGAAATAAAAGCAAAGCGCAATTTGAGCGATGCCGGATCAAAGTCAACCGTGAGTTTCAAAATCGTTTCCGGTCGAATAATCGCCATGAATTTCAGATTGCTGACCTCTTTGACCTCCAGAGGAGTTTTCAGATAACGGCCAGATTCCTCAACGGCGATCTGTATTTGAGCGACTCCGGGCAGAATAGGCCAGCCCGGGAAATGTCCGTCAAAATAGGGCAATCTTTCTCGCGCTTTAAAGGTGAGCGTGAGATTGTTGCGGTTTAGCTCCCAATCGATGGGCTCGGGGTGTTTGGGATCAAAAAGCGCCGTCAGTGACTCAATGGTGTATTTGCTTTGGGAATTGGTGGGCATGACGGGCTCAAAACGCCAGCGGTGAGGCAAAAGCACCGGCTCGAATTCTTTTCGCAGCGTTTGCTCGATCATTTTTATAAAGCGCCACTTGTCTTTTAAAAGCGGGCGCGCCGACGTTGATGGCACGGCCACCACGGCAAGCGCTTGAGTGCCGGGCAGCAAAAAAGCTTTGGCTTCGGTGAGATAGCCGCTTTTCACGCAGGCTTTTTCCAAAGCCGTGAGGCTGAGGCGTTTTTCCTCAATTTTGACGATTCTGTCGGTACGTCCCAAAAGGTTGAAAGAACCGTCGGGTCGAATATCAATCAGATCATTGCCCAATGTCCATCGATTGGGATCCAGTCTTTGCGAGCGGACTTGAAGAACGCCTTCTTCGTTGACAGAGAGTTCGGTCCCGGGCATCGGCCGCCAGCGCTCGCTCATAGGTTCAATGCTGCCGTCGCTTTTGAAGCGGCGCTGCCGCCAGGCGATGCCGTCCAATTCCGTGCTGCCTAAAATTTCGAAAGGGGTTTTGCCGAAAGCCGAATGGCTAAGTTTAAGCCCTTCCTCATTTAAGGGACCGCCGGAGCTGACAAGGCAATCGAGGTGCTCGCGTCCGCCGGCCCAATCAAGGTCAGTGGGAAGGCGTTTGAGGTGAGCGGGGCTGGTGATAAGAATGACCCGATCGTGCGAGCGCAGGGCCTGAAGAATATTTTCAGGGAAAACGAGTCGCTCGGCTGTCAGTGTTTTGCCAGTGGCCAAAGGCCAGAGCGCGGCCCAAAGAAAGCCGTAAATATGCTGATGCGAAACGGTGGAGT
>CATVXH010000009.1 GCA_958347955.1 uncultured Sutterella sp. | reverse complement strand
CCACCGTCAAGAGCCTTGTGAAAAATTTTTCAATCACCACAAGATCTGGACTTTCATTGCCATCGAAGCAGCGGATTGCGTATTTTAACCCCCGTTTCTTACTTGTCAAGACCTTTTTCTATTTTTTTCAACTCAAACAACCTAAGCCATATTCTCTTCTTTATCATTACTTGGTCCGAATTAATCGATTACTCTGCTATGAATAAAAAGATTCTTATTCTTCCCATTCTTTTTGCTATGGCTTCCGGTGCCTTTGCCTCGAGCGACACAGATCGTGTCAAGACACTTGTCAAACAAAAAATGAATATCGAGGCTACCAGCGCAAAACGCTTACCCATGGGACTTTATGAAGTTGTGGCCGACCGTAATCTGCTTTACGTTGATAAAGATGTCAAGTTCCTTTTTGCCGGCCACATTTATGACATCGCCAATCAAAAAGATATCACCCAGACCCGGCTCGATGATCTTTCCCGTATAGACGTCAAAGCCTTGCCGTTGAATCAAGCTATTAAAACTGTTCACGGCAAAGGCGAGCGCAACCTTTATCTTTTCGCCGATCCCTATTGCAGCTTCTGTCAGCGCCTGGAACACACCTTAAAGGATCTTGATAATGTGACCATTTACACATTCATTACTCCCTTAATGAATTCTGAGGCGATGGTCAATCGCATCCTTTGTGCTCCCGATGTGGAAAAGGCGTGGTATGACTGGATGCTGGAACAAAAAGAGCCTCCTGCTTTGCCGAAAAACTGCAAACCTGAAAACGGGAATAAAAACCTTATCCTCTTTAATCGTTTCGGTCTTGAAGGCTTACCCAGTATGTACTTTGATGACGGCTATCGTATAGATGGCGCAGTAAGCCTTGAAGAAATTGAAAAACGCCTCAAAGCCCAATAATTAACCAGCGGCCGCAAATGCGGCCGTTTTAACAACCTGCGCAGAAATCTTTCAAGCTTATTAAACAATCACGTACTATACTCACGGTTATATCGGCTGACTTCTTCTTTAAAGCCCGAATCGTTAGAACCTCTTTTTCGTTATTCCCATGATTGAATTTGCTGAACTTTTTGCTGTCGGTGTTGGTGTCGGAGCATTTGGCTCTCTTGTTGGTATTGGTGGCGGAATGATCATGGTGCCGCTTTTTATGCTGACCATGATGAGTCCGAACGGCTCCACTTTTGAAAATGTTCAGCAAGTCATCGGGACCAGTCTTTTCGGTGTTTTACTCAATGCGCTTTCAGGCACCTGGGCTTATATCAGACAGCACAAAGTCATGTTTCGCGCCGCAGTACCTTTTGCGCTTGCGACCGTCCCCGGTGCCTTTATGGGCAGCTACATCACAGATTTCTTCAACGGAAACAGCTTTTCCCTTATTTTCGGTTCAGCTTTCTGTATTTTGTCCATACTGATGTACAGTAAATCGAGTTCAAAAAAAGCCAATGTCTCTGCTGCGACTTTTTCTGTTGAGAAATCTCAATTTAACGTATTACTCGGCGTGGCACTTTCATTTATCGTCGGCTTTTTATCCTCGATTCTCGGCATCGGCGGCGGTGTTATTCACGTGCCGATGATGGTTTTCATCCTTGGATTCCCTGCTCATATTGCCGTAGCGACTTCCACCTTTATTCTGATGGTAAGCTCTTTTGTCGGCGTCATTAGCCACGCCTTTTTGAACCATATCGTCTGGATACCGGCAATAGCCGTCGGTTGCGGCGCTATGGTTGGTGCTCAAATTGGCGCATTGCTTTCAAAAAGAAGCCGCCCAAAACTTCTCATCACGCTTTTGTCTTGCGTAATGTTCATCATGGGCGTGCAGTTTGTCTACCGAGGGCTCTTCTAAAAATATTGTTACTGCCCAGGCGGCGTCATCCCATTGGGCAATAACACCCAGGCTCTCACGTTGCTGTTTTGTCTGCCGGCAGACAGCGCCGCGTCGTTTCCGCTTCCCCAGTAGAAGTCAAAACGAATGGGGCCACGAATAGCACCACCCGTGTCTTGAGCGACAACGGCCCTCGTAAACTTCATATCCGGATTGGTCTGCTCCACATCAACCACCAAGGGCCAGCCCAACTGATAAAAGCGTCTGTCCACAGCCACTGATCCCATATCGGTCAGTGGCACCCCTTGCGCTCCGATCGGACCTTCATTCGGGTTCTGATCTTTTCTCTCGATAAAGAAAACGTAGCTCGGATTCTGATTCAGCACTGATTGAACTTTTTTAGGATTTTTCTTAGCCCAAGCCTGAATGCTCTGCATGGATAACTCGTGACTCTTCAAATAGCCCTGCCGAACCAGGTAATTGCCTATTCCGCGATAAGGATGACCGTTTACGTCACCGTAACCGACTCTCATATAAGTTCCATCCGGCAGCACAATTCGACCAGATCCCTGAACCTGTAGGAAAAACGCAGCGACAGGATCCTCAACCCAGGCGATTGCATACTTATCAAGATTGCGCTTGGCCAATTCTGAGCGTGAATCGTACGGCACCAGGCGATTGCCCTGAATCTGACCTCTCAGCCGAAGACCTTTGAGCTGAGGATAAAGCTCGGACAAGTCCACCGTGATCAGATCTGCCGGCATCGTGTGCAGCGGATAGACGTATGGAGATTTTTTCGTTCTGCTTCCGTAAAGAATCGGTTCGTAATAACCCGTCATCTTTCCGATATCGGTCTCGGTCACCTCTCCCGATTGATCGGTTACCTGTGCAATTGCCTGATAGGGGGTGAAATAGGCAGCGAAAAAGTTTTTTGCTTCAGAAGACGTCATATTCTGAGCTTTTGAACAAACATCTTTCCACTCCTCACGCACAGCCATTTTTTTACAAGACTCTTTAAACGCTGCCAATGCCGGTCCCCAGTTTTCTTCCGGCATAAGAGGTAGCTGAGCATAATCAACCGGTTTTAACGTTAACTTTGTCTCTCCGGGCTTGGTTGGTTTTTCCGGAGGCGTTGTTGTACACGCTGCCAACAAAGCAATCAATGCACTGCATAAACAAATTCGGCTCAATCGCATAATCTTTTCTCTTAATTAGACTCGCTCATTGTACAAAATCGTTCTTCCTGCATAGGCTCTCGGTTACAATTGGAGCATCTTTATTTTTTTCGGAATCTTGATATGTCTTTCTTCAATCGCACAAAACCATCATCAAAGTGTCGAATCGCTCCTTCAATCTTATCGGCTGACTTTGCCCGCCTTGGTGAAGAGGTTCGTGACGTGGTTCAGGCAGGCGCCGACTGGATTCACTTTGATGTAATGGACAATCACTATGTTCCGAACCTTACCGTCGGCCCCCTTGTTTGTGAAGCCATTCGACCGCATATTCAGGTTCCCATCGATGTGCACTTAATGGTTGAACCTGTTGACAGCATTATTCCGATGTTTGCCAAAGCCGGAGCCGATTACATCACTTTTCACTGTGAGGCAAGCCGACATATTGACCGTACCCTTTCCTTAATTCGTGACTGCGGTTGTAAAGCAGGACTTGTCTTTAATCCCTCGACTTCTCTCAACTACCTTGAATACGTTCTTGATAAGGTTGACCTGGTGCTGTTGATGAGTGTCAACCCGGGATTTGGAGGTCAGTCTTTTATTCCTTCAGTCATGAACAAGGTAGCCGCCGCCCACAGCATTATCGATCAACACCGCCGTGCAACAGGTCACGAAATTCTTCTTGAAATCGACGGCGGCGTCAAAGTGGACAATATCGGTCTTCTTGCCGCCGCAGGCGCCGATACTTTTGTCGCAGGCAGCGCCATTTTCGGAAAGAAAACCCCTGCCGGGTACAAACAGGTGATTGATGATATGCGCGATGCAATTGATCACGAAATGGAAATGCTTCGTCGCCGAGAAGTCGCAGAAATGGGAAGAAATCGTGCCTAAAGCTTTACTCTTTGATCTGGACGGCACCCTGCTTGATTCAGTTGATGACCTTACGGTAGCCATCAATAATACGTTGGCATCACACTCGCTGCCCTCAATCAGCCGAGAAGATGTCACCGTTTTTATCGGCAAAGGAGCCAGGGTGCTGGTTGAGCGAGCTTTAACTAAAGTTTGCCCAAAAATTCCCGAGCAAACCGATATTGAAGAAATTTATGCTCAATACCTCAAAGAAATGCAGCGCGCCGAAGGTACACGTACCAAGCAGCTGCCCGGGGTCCCGGAAGCGTTAAGAGAGCTGAAAGACCATGGTTATAAAATGGCCATCGTCACCAATAAACCGGCGGCGATCGCCAGAAGACTTGCGGCTCAGTTTAATTTGATCTGTTACTTTGACACCATCGTCGGGGCCGGAGATCTCCCCGCAGTCAAACCCGATCCGATAATGCTTATTGAGGCTGCCCATCGGATGGGGATGAGTATCCGTGACTGCGCCATGATCGGTGATTCTATGAATGACTCTCTGGCCGCTAAAAATGCCGGCATTCCCGCCTTTTTACTAAAAACAGGCTACAACGAAGGTGTCGGCATTGATCTTTGGGCCCAAGAACACGCCCCAAATGATCTCGTCTTTGGTAGCATGACAGAACTAAGTAGATTTTTACTAGAAAATGAACGGAGAATTTGATGTTAAAAAAACTTCTCTTGCTCGGCTCTATTCTAACCATAGCACTGCCCTGCGTCTCCAACGCTGAAGACACCATCGAGCAGTGCTACAAATCCGCTACCACGACTTCTGCCGTTCGTGAATGCCTGAAAAAGGAATTGCAGCAAGCTCGCGATGAATATCGTGAATCCCTTGAAAAACTAACGCAGCAAGCCGGCGAACTTGATCGGGTGACCGGACGAAACGAAGCACTTCCGGCTCTGGAAAAAGCCAATACAGCCTTTGATCGTTACGTTTCGGAACAATGCCGCTTTGAGGAAAAGATGATGGGCGGCGGTACCGGATCCGGCTCGGCTAACCTTGCCTGCCAAATCAATTTACTGCACTTCCGAATGGGAACAATTGAATCTCATCTCGGCGGTCAATAGTCAGTTCTTTCAGAATGTATCTTGATACTTCTCGTATTAAGAAGGATTGGCAGCCGTTGCTGTCATCCTTCTTTTCTTCTGCAGTCGGCCGCTCCTTGTGCGAATTCATCCGGGAGCGCCTCAATAGCGGAGCCATCATTTATCCTCCGACACCCTTTAAAGCTTTGGAGATGACGTCACTGTCGGACACCCGAGTTGTTATTGTCGGTCAAGATCCCTATCACGGTCCCGGACAGGCTCAAGGGTTAGCGTTTCATGTTGCCGTTGACTGTAAAATTCCTCCCAGCCTGAGAAACATCCACAAAGAACTGGCAAGAGACTTGGGAATCAATACTCCAACAACCGGAGAACTCACGGGCTGGGCCGATCAGGGAGTTTTACTCTTAAACGCCGTATTGACTGTTGAACAAGGTAAACCCGCCAGTCATGCAAAAAAAGGCTGGATCCAATTGACTGATTCTTTGCTTTCCGCAGCAGCACACAACCCGGCTCCCAAAGTCTTTATGTTGTGGGGAAACTATGCGCAATCAAAAGAAGAACTGATCAGAGCCGCCGGCAACGATCATTTGATTTTGAAAGCAAATCATCCGTCTCCTTTATCGGCTGCCCGACCGCCGGTTCCTTTTATCGGATGCGGACACTTTTCAAAGGCCAACGAATGGCTGAAGGCTCATCAAATGCAGCCGATCCAATGGGATCATTTTTCTGCCGACGAGCCTTCACAACAAAGTTTTTGTTTTTAATCCGATCAGGAGTCTGCGCTTTGTGCAGCTCTGAGCGCATCAAGATCACTGTAAATCGTGACTTTAGCGACACCCAGGCGCTCTGCTACACGATCCATTGCGCCTTTCATCAAAAATACGTGCTGAGAGTCAAGAAAGCGCAAAATTTCCAAGCGCTTTTCCCGAGTTAAAACCTCTCCGTCGGCAAGACTTTCTTTAACGGCTGAGTCAATCAAATGATTAACCAGTCCCAGAACCGTCATCTTAGAAGTTTCAACACTATCTTCTTCTACCGGGGCACTTGTATGAGGCCAGGCATCTCTGAAATCACCCTTATTATCGTATCCGGGTAAAAGCCGCATGGTGTTTTTAATTTGCGCCTCCTGCGCCGTGCAATCAATATTGATGCACAAAGCGCCGATGATCTTGCCGTCGGAGTCTTTAATCAATAAAGAAGAAGAGCGAATGAGACGATTGTCTTTTCGATAATAGTAATTGGCAAAAACGTCATCAGTACCGCTTAATTCAAACGCTTTTTGTACTAAATGACCGAATGAGTCTCCCGGTTTTCTGCCGGTGACCGCATTATTTTCAACGTAAACAACAGAATGTTGAGGCATGGAAAGATCATGAATAATCACTTCACAATCGGGACCGACCGCTTTGGAAATCAACTTAGCGACACCGATAAACGGTAACAGTTCCTTTTTAACCATACATCACCTCATTTTTGTTTATTTTCAGAGCATTTAGAAAGCTTAGATTTTAATGCGAGCCGGCTGTCAGTCAAAAAAATTATCGCACTTCTTGCAAAGTAATTTTTTTTCCTATAAAATGCGAGACTCTTACGGCGGCTGGGTAGCTCAGTTGGTAGAGCAGCGGATTGAAAATCCGCGTGTGGGCGGTTCGATCCCGTCCCCAGCCACCAGAAATTATCCCGTGTAGTTTTACTACTCGGGATTTTTTGTTATGGGTTGCAGCAAGATAAATTCATCACTTTCTCAATCATGTGATGAAGCTCCTGCGCCAAATCGGATTGAGCAGCCCGATAAAACACTTCCTTGCCTTCGCGGCGCGTCTGCACCAAGCCGCTTACTTTCAATAATTTCAAGTGATGAGCCACTGCCGGACTGCTCATATTCATAAATGCCGCGATATTGATGACACACTCTTCTGAGTGACACAAAAGCAAAAAAATACGGCAACGAACCGGATCGCTGAGTTGTTTGAATGTATTGGCAACCATTTCAAAGTTCGCTGTTTGAGGTAAAGCCGCAAAGGCCTCATCATGGTGATGGGCATGGCGGTGCGGAAACGAAAATTCTTGATTCATAATTAAACAATCACTTAATCTTGACATTATTTTCCATCAGGATTATATTGTTGTCAATAATTAAAAGATTACTTAATTGATTAAATAAGGAGATCGTTATGAAAAAGACCTATCCCATTGAAGTCGACTGCGCCAATTGTGCTCGCTTGATGGAAGAAACAACCGCCAAGGTCGAAGGGGTTGCCTCTGTAGTCGTTAATTTCATGACTCAAAAGATGATTGTTACTTTCGCAGAAGGTGCAGACCCCAAGGCTGTCATGAAGACCGTATTGGCTGAATGCAAAAAAGTTGAACCCGATTGTGAAATCGAACTCTGATCGGACTTTTGAAAAGCATCATTTGCAGTAATGATGCTTTTTGTTCCCTCAAAGATTAAACGAATGCTTAATTATTAGAGAAACACAATGACGGCTAAACAAAAAAAGATGCTCATTCGCATCATTATCGCCTCCGTTCTCCTGGTTGCTCTCGTTTTATCGCCAATTACCGGTTATCTTCGGCTGGCATTATTCCTAATTCCTTACTTCATTGTTGGCTACGACATTTTGCTCAAAGCCGCCAAGGGCATTTCAAACGGGCGAGTTTTCGATGAAAACCTACTGATGACCGTCGCCACCCTGGGCGCAATCGCCATTGCGCTTTACGACAATACGGGCGACTACACCGAAGCCGTTGCCGTGATGCTCTTTTACCAGATAGGCGAATGGTTCCAAGCCTATGCCGTCGGTAAAAGCCGTAAAAACATCAGTCAATTGATGGACATTCGTCCGGACTACGCCAATATTGAGAGAGACGGCAAACTCGAACAAGTCGATCCTGATGAAGTCGAAATAGGCACAGTCATCGTAGTTCAGCCGGGCGAAAAAGTCCCCATTGATGGCGTTGTTATTGAAGGTGAGTCCACTTTAAACACGAGTGCATTAACCGGTGAGAGTCTGCCCCGAAACGTCGCTGTCGATGATGAAATTACAAGCGGCTGCATCAACTTAACCGGTCTTTTAAAAGTTCGCACAACCAAACTTTTCGGCGACTCTACGGTTTCACAAATTCTGGAATTGGTGGAAAATGCGAGTTCTCGTAAGTCTCGTTCAGAAGCCTTTATCTCTCGCTTTGCAAGAGTCTATACACCGATCGTCTTTTTCGGCGCTCTGGCCTTAGCGACAATTCCGCCGCTTGTCCGCCTGTTTGCGATGGGGCTTGATGCTCAATGGGACGATTGGATTTATCGTGCATTGGTATTTCTGGTAATCAGTTGCCCGTGTGCATTGGTCATCAGTATTCCTTTGAGCTTTTTCGCCGGTATCGGCGGTGCCAGCAATCAGGGAATTCTTGTCAAAGGCTCCAATTACCTTGAGGCTCTTTCGGAAACCAAAGTTCTGGTCTTTGATAAAACCGGCACTTTGACAGAAGGGGTTTTTGAAGTGGTCGGAATCCACCACTGCAAAATGGAAGAAAAGAAGCTATTGGAATTAGCGGCTATGGCTGAAAGTGCTTCCTCTCACCCCATCAGCATCAGTCTTCAAAAAGCTTACGGTCTGCCCATTAACCGCAATCGCATCAAAGACATTCATGAGGTCAGCGGTCAAGGCGTCATTGCCAAAATTGACGACTTGGAAATCGGAGTCGGCAATGAAAAATTAATGAAAAGCCTCAACGTTGAAGCAATCCCCTGCCGAAGCATCGGAACCATTGTTCACGTTGCGATCAATGGTGAATACCACGGTCACATTGTTATTTCAGACCGCATCAAGGCTCATGCTAAAGAAGCAATCCGCGCCATTAAAAATGCCGGTATTCGCAAAACAGTTATGCTGACAGGCGACAGCCGCAAAGTGGGTGAAAACGTCGCCAAAGAATTGGGCATTGATGAGGTCCACAGCGAGTTGCTGCCGGCTGACAAAGTTCGCATCGTTGAAGAGTTACTCAACCAAAATCAATCTCGCGGTAAGTTAGCGTTTGTGGGCGACGGAATCAATGACGCGCCGGTTCTTTCACGAGCCGATATCGGTATCGCGATGGGAGCAATGGGCTCAGACGCAGCAATCGAGGCTGCCGACGTTGTCTTAATGGACGATGATCCTTTAAAGATCGCCAAGGGCATTAAGATTTCCAGAAAGTGTCTGGCGATCGTTAAAGAAAACATTTGGTTTGCCATCGGCATTAAAGTTCTTTGCCTCATACTCGGCGCCGTCGGTTTAGCCAATATGTGGATGGCTATTTTCGCTGACGTCGGGGTCATGATTTTGGCGGTTCTCAATGCCATCAGAGCGCTTTTTGTGAAAAATCTTTAAATCCTTGATCTTGTTTTGAGGCGGTTAGTGATTCAGCCGCCTTTTTTGTATTTCTGAGCCTTTAACCAAAAGCAAAACACTCTCTTAATGCCGTCCTATACTCAAAGTGAAAATACCAGTTATTTCAATCGAGGGGGATTTATGAGCTACAGCTTTGAAAAAATCTATATCAACGGACAATGGCAAGATTCTTCAGGCGGTCACTTCATAGAAGTCGAAAACCCTGCCACACTGGAGCATTTCGGCAGAATACCCGAAGGAAACAGCGACGATATCAACCGTGCCGTGCAGGCTGCTCATAACGCTTTTGAGGCCTGGTCACAAACGGAATTGAGTGTCAGGATCGGTTTAATGAAAAAGATGCTCAAAGTCTTCGAAGGCTATAAAGATAAAATCATTGATCTTGAGGTTCAGGAACTGGGAGCGCCGGTCAGTTTTTCGACCCAATCGCATTGTCTCTACCAGTACACCCGCACACGTTCATATATTGAATGCGCATCAGAGCTTTGTTTGGAAGAAAGTTTGGCACAGTCGACTGTCTATCGTGAACCGATCGGTGTCGTTGCCTGCATCACCCCTTGGAATTATCCTCTCGGACAAATTGTCCAAAAAATCATTCCGGCAATTCTGATGGGTAATACCGTTGTACTTAAACCCAGTCAGCACACGCCGCTGACGGCTTACCTGCTGGTGGATGCCTTTGATCAAGCGGGGTTCCCGGCGGGCGTAATCAATATGGTCACCGGACGCGGCAGTGCTGTGGGTGATGCCTTGGCCTCACACCCGCTCGTGGATATGGTTTCCTTCACAGGTTCCACAAAAGTCGGCATTCAGTTAAGCCGGCGGGCCCTGGAAAGCATCAAACGCATCAGCCTCGAATTGGGCGGCAAGTCCCCCTTCATCTGGTTGCCGGGTGCGGACTATGACAAAGCGGTCGGTAAACTTTTTGACTCCATTTTCCTCAATAGCGGTCAAACCTGTACCGCGTTCTCGCGCCTGCTGGTGCCTGAATCGGACAAGGAACTGATTGAAAAGCTGCTGCTCAAACGCTTGCCCGATTACCCGGTCGGCGATCCCACCGATCCGTCTGTGAAGATCGGACCGGTTTCCTCCAAGGCACAATTTGAAAAAATTACGTCTTATCTTAAGTTGGGGTTGGAAGAAGGAGCCACCCTTTTAGCCGGAGAAATCCCGACTGACTGCTCCAATGGTTATTACATCAAACCGGCGATCTTCACTGACGTTAAAAACTCCATGCGCATTGCACGCGAGGAAATTTTCGGACCGGTGCTTTGTGTCATTACCTACAAAACTGTTGAAGAAGCCATTGCGATAGCCAATGACACTCCCTACGGACTTAACGCGGCGGTATTCGGCGACAAAAACGAAGCCATTGCGGTGGCCAAGCGTATCAAAGCCGGCAACGTCTACATTAATGACGGTCCCAGAGATGTCACGGCTCCGTTCGGCGGTTATAAACAAAGCGGAATCGGTCGTGAGGGCGGTTATGCCGGGTTGCTGGAATTCACACAGCAAAAGGCTATTTTTGACCATTGCACTTTCTGATTTCTGAAGTTGCCGGACCTTGTTAAGGCAAGGTCCGGAACGACAACTTTAAGGGAAAAAGACTGCGTTATTTTGTTTTTTGGTGAACAAACTGACAGCGATAAAAGCAATGATTGAAACCGTCAGGGATGGCGTCACCGCGTGCCACCCGCCCAAATCCGGCTTAAACAGACAAATCCAGCCATAAAGTAAAAGTCCCAGCACTACCGAAGCCCACGCTCCCTGCTTTGTAGCCCTCACCCAAAAGAGCCCACCGACCAATGGACATAGGAATGTGATTTCCAACCCCCCAAAAGCAAACATGTTGATCCAGACGATGATATCCATGGGGTTAACGGCCAAAATCAAAGAAAGCAGACCGATGGCCAAAGTGCACAACCTCGCATACCGCTTCACCGTTTGTGCCTGATCGGGCATATGTGCGTACCCTCTGAGAATCAAATCTTTAATAATGGCCGATGAGGCGGCAATCAGAAGAGAGCTCACCGTTGACATGGTCGCCGCAATCGGTGCCACCAGCGTAATACCGGCAACCCAGGGATTCATATGATGTGAAATCAAATAAGGAATCATGGCGTCGGTGTTGCCGCCGAAAAGCTCAGCCTGCGGCAACACGCCTCTGGCTAAAAAACCCAGCAGCGTCATACCGATCATCAGCGCTCCGCACACCGCCGTGCTGACAATCATCGCCAGGTGCAAATCCTGCGTACTTTTATAAGCCATACAACGCACGGCCGACTGCGGCAATGCCACCGTCGCAAAGCCCACCAGAATCCAGGAAGAAAAAAGCAGTGTCAAAGGCAAAGCGCCGTCAGAGGTCGGAGAAAAAAAGGCATGAGCCTGCTCATCAGAAACCTGAGAGGCAATTTTTTTCATCAATGGTTCTAAGCCGCCTGCCGAACCGATAATATCAAAGGCAAGAAGCCCCATTCCCAAGAGCATCAAGACCGCGCAAACCGTATCTGTCAGAGCAACCGTGCGAAAGCCGCCGACTGTGGTATAAACCACTACCACCGCTCCGAAGAGGACAAGTCCCGCCACATAATCAATCTCTGCGGTCTGAGCAATGAGCTGCGCACCACCGATAAATTGCCCCACCATCATTGCTATGAAAAAAACGAGAAGCGCAATGGATAGGAACGCTCCCAATCCCGGACTTTGAAATCGGTGCACGATGACATCAATAATGGTGATTGCCCCAATTTTTCGGCTGACTAACGAGAGTTTTTTTCCTAAAACACCGAGAACCAAGAATCCGGTAATGATTTGCGGAGCCGCAAACACAACCCAACCCAAACCATATTGCCAGGCCAGTCCGGGACCGGAGACAAAAGAGCTCACGGATCCGTACGTAGCCACCAACGTCATGGCTAAAACAAAACCCTGCAGCGTACGGTCGGCCAAAAAGTAGTTTTTTAAGAAATCCCGCCCACTTTCCCGGGGATCGGCTCGTCCGATGAATAACAGGACAAGCAAAAAAAGCATCAGAGGAATAAAGGCAATCCACGACTGTGTCATCACTTTTTATCCTCTTCTGGTGTCAAATCAAAATTTCTGCAGAAAAATTTCACCAAAATCCAAACGGCCAAAACAGATAGGAGGTACCCGCCCACACAAGACAGACAAAACCACAAAGGTAAGCCCCAAAACGCCTCGGACGAATTCTCAGCACAAAACACTGCCAACCAAAAAAGAATCAGCAGGACAATTGCAGCGATTAACGTATAAACCGCTTCGCGATGGCTTTGTTTTATAGCTTCCTTATACGAAAGTGATTTTTTCAACATGACAAAAGCCTTCTAGCTCCGACTCTTGCTGCCGCCTGACCTTCGGCCTCATTGTTCCAAAGGTCAGCACGGCTATCCTCAAACATTATTGACCCAATCTGCCCGATCAATATTGTTTTTTCGGCAACAGCGGCTCTTCATCTTCGATGCCCACCAAACTCAAAGCAGCCAAAGTAATTAACTGAGGTCCGAGATAAGTGTCAATCATTTCAAAGAATTCTTTGACATTGTGAGCATTTTCCGCGTGACCGCCGGAACACAGGCAGGTGGAGGGAATATTTTCACTCATAGGGGCATTCGCATCAGTCGATGAACGAACGTATTGAGTCAATTCGATACCCAGCACCTTCTGAGCACTGCGGGCAACTTGTAAAACCGGGCAATCGTGCGGGCGCGTACCGGCAGGACGGTCGCCGATTGCGGTCTTGGTGACTTTAAGCAAGCGTTCCTGATCGGAAATATCCCAAGAGGCATTTTCTTCGGCGACAGCTTCATCGAATTTCGACAAAATTTCGGCTTCCAAGGCAAGCAAACACTTGTTGTCAAAACTTCTCATATCAATTTCAACTTCACAGTGCGCAGCGATGGAATTGACCGTTGTACCGCCCTTAATCGTACCGACAGTCCAAGTCGTCTTGGGGTCAGCAGCGGGGCGAAGGTCTGCGAACTTCTCAATTGCGCGGGCCATGGCGTGAATGGCACTCGGCGTCTTGCCGTACTCGGCAAAGCTGTGGCCGCCCAAACCGTCAATGCTCACGCGCCAACGGTGAGAACCCGTTGCACCGTAAAGCACACGACCCACGTCGGTTGAGTCCACGGCAATAAAGCCGTCAATCTTATTGTTTTTCACCAAATGCTTGGAGCCGCGAATGTCGCCGTTGCCTTCTTCACCGACTGTACCGACAAACCAGATATCCCCTTTCGTTTGAATATCGGCCTCTTCCAACCCCCTTAAGACCTGCAAAATCGCACGCAGACCGGAACAGTTGTCTCCTATTCCGGGCGCTGAATAACGGATACCGTCTTTTTTCACCGTCACATCCGTTTCGATCGGGAAAACGGAGTCCATATGAGCACCCAAGACCAAAATCGGACCGCCTTCAACCATGCCCTTACGAACACCGATGACATTGCCGATTTCATCCATTTTTACGTCAGTTAGACCATAGTCCTTCATACGCTGCATAACCGACTGAGCGCGTTTTTCCTCCATAAAGGTCGGAGCAGGAATCTCACAAAGCTCTACCTGTTCATCCATAGCCCGCTGAACATCGCGTTTGGCAATTTGCAATGCTTTCTGAACCTTTTCCAAACCGGCAATTTTTTGGACTTGTGCCAAAACCGCTTCATTTAAAACGGGAAGTTCTTTAGGCATGTTTTTCTCCTCGGCAAACAAAATAAAAAACCTGTCGATATTTTCCTCGCAGAACCATTGAAAGAGCAACTCCTTGTTAAAAGAGAATCGTTTTCTTACTGATGGCGAGGCGTATTCGAAACATTTTAGCGCAAAATAACTTCGCGGGCAATTTTCTCGCAATCTTTGATATGTTCTCGCCCCAAGTATCGTAAGGCGGTAAACCCCAACGCGGCAGCACTGACCTGCCCGACAATAGGCACCCAACGAGCCGCCTGCTTGCTGCCCAATTTAATGCCCACTGTCTTTAGTACCGATATGGCTAATTGAGCAGTGATCACCTTACCGGCCAGAACAGTTCCCGCCCAACTGATAGCCTGATAAGCCAAAATCCTTTTTTGGCTGGGTAATCTTTCGATTTGCTCGGGCGTCAGACCAAACTCTTGGTTAATACGATCAATCATTTTGATCATGACAGACACGTCAACCAACATGTCCACGCCGGGGATGGGCACAAATGTCGCCCCGGCACTCATGAGTGCCTGACGATCAACATGACGCCGGGCGCGCCATGCTGCCGCTCGGATTTTGTCTTCATCGGTGGGAATAAGCGGCAAGCTTGAATTCATAAGGAAAATTTAATCGTTAAGCTATAAACTTACGCATCTGTTTGGATTTTAGGGAAAGTTTTTCCCTTTTTCTTTTTTATGCATTTATTGGCTCTGGGTTTAAACCACACGACCGCACCGCTTGCTATCCGCGAGCGAGTGGCATTCGGTCCCGAAGAAACTGCCGAAACAATCGGCAGGGTCTTGTCACGCCTGGCGGGTGAAGAGTCCGGTTGTGTAACCGAAGCGCTGATTTTGTCCACGTGCAATCGCACGGAGCTTTATTGCGCTGCCGAAGATCCGGATCTTGCCATCGGCGCACTCGAAGCCTTTCTTGCCGAAGAAAAGAAACTGTCATTGTCCGAACTGACTCCGCACACCTATGCGCTCACAGATCTGGAAGTGGTAGAACACGCATTCAGCGTTGCCAGCGGCTTGGACTCAATGGTTTTAGGTGAAACACAAATCGTCGGCCAAATGAAAAAAGCGGAAAAAACCGCTCGCAAGGCTCACGGTCTGGGGTTGATGCTCAACACGTTGTTTCAACGTACGTTTACCGTTGCCAAAGAAGTTCGTACTGCCACAGAGATCGGCGCTCATACTGTTTCGATGTCTGCTGCAGCGGTTCGTCTTGCCAACCGCCTGTTCGGTGAACTGCATGACTTAAATGTTTTGTTTGTCGGCGCCGGTGAAATGATCGAACTGTGTGCTGCACACTTCAACGGTCAAGATCCGAGATCGATGACTATCGCCAATCGCTCGATTGAGCGAGGTCAGGCGCTTGCCGCCCGTTTCAATGCGAAAAGCATGAAATTGGCAGATTTGCCCCAAAAAATTGCCAACTTCGACATCATCGTTTCCTGCACGGCGAGCGCTCTGCCTATTATTGGCTTGGGAATGATTGAAAGAGCGATTCGAGAACGCCACCACAAGCCCATTTTCATCGTTGATTTAGCGGTTCCCCGGGATGTGGAAGAAGAAGTTGCTCAACTCGATGACGTCTATGTCTATACGGTTGATGATTTGGGCAAAGTGGTCCAAAGCGGCAAGGCCGAGCGTTTGGCCGCTGTGGAAGAAAGCCGTCACATCATTAAGAAACATGTCGCGCTTTTTTCCGACTGGCTTCAATGGCGCAACTGCGTTCCCACCATTGAAATGATGATTGAGCGGGCAACGGATTTGTCGACTGCCTGCATTGAGCGGGCCAAACACGGCATTCAAAACGGTGATGACGTACAGCAAGTCCTTGAACGCATGGCACACGACATTACCCGTAAACTGATCCACGACAATCTTACGTTGCTCAAAGATACCGAACACTTGACTGCCGCCGAACGGCAGCATCTTGAAAGCTGCTTCAAACGCTTTTATCTGGAACGCAAACGTTAGCGTCGAAGCATCTTTTGCCCCACGGAGCAAGTTTGCTTAATATTGCTCCAACTCGTTGTTTTATTTCTCGTATTGAATTGAATTTAGGAGACTCACCGTGAAAGAGTCGATGCGCAGCAAACTTAAACAAATTGCCCGACGCCTGGAAGAAATCGATGCCATGTTGGCTTCGCCCGAGGCCACCAACGACATGAATCGCTTTCGTGATCTTTCGCGCGAACGTGCGGAAATCGAACCGGTTGTCATAAAACTCAAGGAATATGAGTCAACGGAAGCCGACATAGAGGCAGCTCGTGAAATGCTGCAAGATCCGGAATCCGCCGATTTTGCCCAAGAGGAAATCGACAATGGCAAAGAGCGTCTTCTGACACTGGAAAAAGATTTACAGATCATGCTATTGCCGCGCGATCCTAACGACAGCAGAAACATATACTTGGAAATTCGCGCTGGAACTGGCGGCGATGAATCTGCGCTTTTTGCCGGCGATCTTCTGAGAATGTACACTCGATACGCAGAGCGTCAGGGCTGGAGCACAGAGATCGTCTCCGCCTCTGAAAGTGATTTGGGCGGTTACAAAGAAGTCATTGTTCGCATCATCGGTGAAGGGGCTTATTCTAAGCTGAAGTTTGAAAGTGGCGGCCATCGTGTCCAGCGCGTCCCGGAAACCGAAAGTCAGGGCCGTGTTCATACCTCGGCTTGTACGGTAGCGGTATTGCCGGAATTGGATGAAATCGGCGAGATTGAAATCAATCCTGCGGATCTTCGTATTGACGTGTATCGCGCCTCCGGTGCGGGAGGTCAGCACGTTCAAAAAACCAATTCCGCCGTCCGTATTACACACATTCCGACCGGCACTGTTGTAGAGTGCCAAGACGAGCGCAGTCAGCATGAAAACAAAGCCCGTGCCATGAGCGTGTTGATTTCTCGTATCACTGCCAACGAAATTGCAAAACAACAGGCTCAGGAAGCCAGCACCCGTAAAAGTCTTGTCGGCTCCGGCGATCGCAGCGAACGCATCCGCACCTATAACTACCCCCAGGGCCGTGTAACTGATCACCGCATCAATCTCACGCTCTATAAGCTTGATTTCATCATGGACGGTGACCTGGAGGAAATCATTACTGCGCTCACCACAGAGCACCAAATTGAACAATTAGCTAATTTAGGTGAATAGGCACGATGCCGACAATCAGGCAATCCATTGATCAAGCCTCACAGCTTATAGATCGCTTCGAGGCAAAGCTTTTACTTGCACATTGTCTGGGTGTCGGCAGAACTTACCTCATCACTCATGACCGAGACGCGATTTCACCGTCCGTTTGGCGAAATTACCAACATTGTGTCGAACAGCGAGCCGCTGGCATTCCCATTCCTTACATCCGCGGACAACAGGAATTTTTCGGAAGGCCTTTCAAAGTTAGCCCTGATGTGCTCATTCCACGCCCAGATACCGAAACTCTTATTGAGTTTGTGCTGAACTGTTACCCAAAAAATAAATCTTTCACTTTGCTGGACATGGGAACCGGTTCTGGATGCATCGCTATAACGTTGGCTCTCGAAAATCCTCTCTTCAAAGTGAGTGCATCTGACCTTAGTGCAAACGCGCTTGCCATCGCTGCTCAGAATGCCAAACTTCTCAATGCCGATGTTGATTTTTATCTTGGCGATTGGTTCCAAGCAATCCCTAAAGATCTCTCATTTGACATCATCGTCAGTAATCCGCCATACATCCGCCACGATGATGAGCACCTGAAAAATCTAACTTTTGAACCCATTGGAGCCCTTACAGATAACTTTGACGGCTTACAAAATCTTGAACACCTCATTTTGCACGCCCCGACTTTCTTGAATGAAAGGGGACGGCTCGTACTTGAACACGGTTGGGATCAAGGTTTATCTGTTCAGAAACTTTTTGAAAAACAAGGCTGCTGGGAGTCAATACAAACACTAAAAGATTTAGGCGGCAATGATCGCATCACATCCGCTTCTTTAAAGTAAATCTTGCCTTTCTGTCATCAAATCGTCATTTTTCTATCGCAAAACTGACACATTCTCCCATCAAAATACTCTCCCAAGATAGCTGTCCGTTATTTTGTTCCGGTTAGTTTTGTAAAAACCGGATTTAGTCCTCTGACTTGTGATGGAGTATTTCATGACCGTGTTTCGTCAAACACTTCTTGCCTCTGTAATGATTTCCTGTGGTATTTTGTCCCAGGCCGCGTTCGCAAGCGCTGAACACATGGTGGTCGCTGTGCAACAATTGCCACCTACAGTTGAACCGCAAGGCGTCAACAACAATGCCATTGATCGTGTATTACCGTCTATTTACGAAACATTGATTTACGCCGACACCCACACCGGCGAAATGAAGCCGGGTCTTGCGGAATCTTGGAAACGCATTTCTCCTGAAACCGTAGAATTCAAATTACGCAAGGGCGTGAAGTTTCACGATGGCACAGATTTCACTGCCGATGACGTCGTCTTTAGTTTCGGCCCTGTCCGTTTCTCCGGTGAAAAGGCCCCGGGGCGCCCCGCTGCTTGGGAATTCCTGGGCGGACTCAAAGAAGTGAAGAAGATTGATGACTATACCGTTCGTGTGACGATGAAGTCAGCCGACCCCTTAATTGAACGTCGATTCTCAGCCCGTATGTCTGAAATCATTTCCGAGGACGGATTCAAGAAAGCCGGTTCTTGGGAAAATTGGGTTAAGCACCCCATCGGCACAGGTCCTTATCAAATTGATTCCTTTAAGACAGGTAACCGTTTAGACCTCGTTCGCTTTGACGGTTATTGGAATAAGAAGGCCCCTGCTGCCAAATTAAGTTTTGTGGAAGTGCCTGAATTATCCGCTCGTGTTGCCGGCCTTCGCTCCGGAGAGTTTGATCTCATCACTGAGGTGCCTCCTGATCAAATCAAACCTTTATCTTCTGACGGTAAGGTCGATGTCGTAGGCGGACCGATTGACAATATTTACGGTTTAGTCTTTGACTCTCGCTCTTCAAAAGTCATGCAAAGCAAAGAATTGCGTCAAGCCATTCTTCACGCCATCGATCGTGAGCTTTTGGTCAATGCCCTTTTCGCAGGTAAAACAAATACGGCTGACAGCTTCCAATCCAAGACTTTCGGCGACCTCTATATTCCTGAGCTAAACAAAAAACTTTATGATCCTGAAAAGGCCAAAGCTTTGATCAAAGCGTCTGGTTACAAGGGTGAGCCAATCGTCTGGCGTATTCAGGCTGGTTACTACACCCTTGAAATGACAGTTTCTCAAGCGATCGCCTCTATGTTGAAAGCGGTTGGCTTGAACGTTGAAATTCAAGTAAAAGAAAACTGGACTCAAGTTGAAAACGCTGGTCCTGACCGCATGATCAACAATGCCAGCTTCTCTGCTTATTTCCCGGATCCCGCTTCTCAGTTGTGGCGCCGCATGAAACCCGGCACTTCCTGGGATACGATGGGTTTCCTCACCACGACAAGCGCAGAATATAAAATTTTCGCGGAAAACGGCAAGATTTTGGAGACTTCGATTGACGCAGCCGAACGCAAAGCTGCCTGGATGAAGATGCTTCAAGCCTTTGCCAATGACCCCCAAGCATGCCCGCTTTATGCTTTACCAATGATTTACGGTAAACAAAAGAACGTGCAATGGGCCCCGGGCACCGAGGGACGCCTATATTTGAACGCTGACAATCTCTCGTTCAAATAATTTCCACTAAATTTCCCGCCTCTTATCCGTTGGGATGAAGAGGCGGGTTTCGTATTTCAGATAATCTCATGCAACACGATCCTTTGATCCGCATCCGAGACCTTCATGTTTCCTTCGGTCCTGTGGAGGTGCTCCACGGTATCGATCTTGACATTGAACAAGGTGTCATTCATGCCCTTATCGGTGAATCCGGTTCTGGCAAAAGCGTATTGGCCCGATCAATTTTAGGTCTTGCCGGTAATAACTGCCGTATCAATGGCAGCATTAATTTTCAGGGACAAGAACTCTTGACTCTGTCTCCCGGCGAATACCGAAAACTACGCGGCGCCGAAATTGCCATGGTTGTCCAAGACGCCATGAGTGCGTTAAATCCCATGCGAACAATCGGTTACCAGCTAATGGAAACCATCGCCTGCCGACACCCGAATTATCGTGGTCAAAACACTGCAAAAGTGCTAACTACCTGCAAGCATGACCTGCACGACATTGCGCTGGAACTTTTAAAAACCGTTGGCATCACCGCTCCGGAAAAGCGCATGACGTCATACGCACACCAATTATCGGGCGGTATGCGTCAACGCATCATGATCGCATTGGCTCTCGTTGGAGCACCTAAATTATTGCTGGCAGATGAACCGACCACCGCTCTTGACGTAGTTGTACAACGTGAACTTCTGCAGGAATTAAAGGAAACTATCCGTAAACTCAATATGTCAATGTTGCTCGTTACGCACGACTTGCACTTGGCTCACGACATTGCCGATAAAGTTTCCGTCATGTATGCGGGCTATCTTCTGGAAGAGGGACCGGTGGAAAAGGTGCTTCCCAATCCCTCGCATCCTTATACCGAGGGTCTTCTGGATGCGATGCCGGATATGAAAAGCATTAAAGGAACTCTCAAACCAATTCCCGGCGAAATTCCTTCACCTGACAAACTCGGCAACGGCTGCCCCTTCGCAAGCCGCTGCTCGAGGGTCTGCGACGATTGCCGGCAAAATTTGTATCCCTTGAGTGACGTGGACTCTACCGTTCATTGGCGCTCTCGCTGCACCAAAGCTCACGAAGCCAGTAACAACGACCAGAATAAAGGCCTTGATCAAATCACCGACATGATGAAGTCGCTTGTGAACATGGATCAAACTGACTTTCCAACATTGGTAGATGCTCACATTCGAAAGCATTGCTACTACACACGCTCCGGAATTTTGGGACGTAAAAAACCTTGGGATGTTTTACAAGATATAGAAATTCAGATTGAACATGGAGAAATTTTAGGGTTGGTGGGGGAATCTGGTTGTGGAAAATCCACTTTAGCCCGTCTTTTGTTGGGGCATCAAAAACCTACCCAAGGTGTTGTTCTTTTCCAAAATCAACCGATACCTGAACCTCGCTCTAAGCTGTGGCGTTCTCAGCGAGCTTCAATGCAAATGATCTACCAGGATCCGTACGGTTGTTTTGACGCGCGTATGCCGATCATTGAACAAGTCGCCGAACCGTTGATGGTGCATAAACACCTCTCAAAACAAGCCGCGCTTGATCGAGCGGCCACTGTGCTTAAGGCTGTCGGCATGCCAGCTCATCACATGAACCGACTTCCAGTTGTCATGTCGGGCGGACAATTGCAACGCGCTGCTATTGCTAGAGCTGTAGCGCTGGAGCCGGCACTTTTGGTTTGTGATGAACCGGTTGCTTCGTTGGACGTTTCTATTCAGGCGCAGGTACTTGAACTTCTCTACAAACTGAGAAACGCCAGTCACATGTCAATGCTATTTGTTTCTCACAACCTCAACGTCGTTCGTTATATCTGCGACAGAGTTGTCGTTATGTACTTGGGCAGAATTGTTGAAATGGGAGAAGTGGATGAAATCTTTAAGCACCCCAAACATCCATACACGAAACTTTTAATGGCGAGCACACCGGGAGCTGATGCCAGTGTAATTCGCTTTTATCCAAAAGGTTCGATGCCCAGTCCAATTGATCGTCCAAAAGGTTGCGTTTTTGCCAACCGTTGTCCTGTGGCCAGCTCTCGCTGTCGCTTGGAAGTACCGACATTGAACAAATTGTCCGACAGTCACGCCTGCGCCTGCTTTGAGCAACAAGCCTTTGACGCGCTTCAGGCTTCCGAAGGAGAAGCGTAATGATTGCACTTGTTTTGCGTATTGTTTTTCGCTCGCTGGTGACGCTGTTTTTGCTTACCGCCTGCGTCTTTTTTGCATTGCATTTAACTGGAGACCCAGCTCGCATTATGTTGGGCGATGGTGCCGACGCTACAGCATTGGCCGCTTTTCGCGCACAATGGGGCTTAGATCGCCCACTTTGGGAACAATTTCTTGTTTATTTACAAAAATTCATCACGCTAGACATGGGAAGAAGCTACCTGACGGGACTTCCTGTCAAAGAAGTATTCCTAAACGCTTTCTGGCCCACTCTTGACCTGATGATTCCGACTGCCATAGTAACTTTGCTTTTTGGTATTCCCGCAGGCGTCATTGCCGCACTTCACCGCAACACCAATCTTGATAAAGCCATGATGTTTGTATCGGTATTCGGTTACGCAGTTCCAAACTTCTTTATGGGTGTGTTGCTTCTTCTTATCTTTTCGATTTGGTTAGGTTGGCTTCCTTCTTACGGTAACGCAACAGGTTGGCACTACATCATGCCGATCATCACAATGGCCACATCAGAAGCCGCCATCTTTTCACGTTACGCTCGAAGCGCCATGATTGAGGCAATGCGCCTGCCATGCGTGAAGGCAGCTCAAATGCGCGGGTTACCTAGGCGTCGAATCATCTGGTTGCACGCTCTGCCCAATGCAATGCTTTCCATTTTGACCATCATGGGATTTTTCCTCGGCACTCTTGTGGCAGGGGCGGTAATTACAGAAAACGTATTCTCTTGGCCAGGTGTCGGTAAATTATTAGTGCAATCCGTCGCTAATCGCGATATTCCTGTCGTACAGCTCATTGTGCTGGCAACCGGAGCCTCGCTCATTATCGCCAACCTTGCGATGGATCTGCTAGCACTGGTTGTCAATCCGAGACTGCGTAAGAGCAACAATTAATGGAGTACGAGACAAATGGCTCAATTTATTAATGTGCAAAAGAAAGGCTCGGACATCCTTGTCTACTGTAGTGCGGGCCTACTGCTGATTTTCTTTTCTTTCGGCATCCTCGCGCCTTGGATCGCCCCGTACGATATTGAACAAATGGACTTAACGGCTCGCCTAACAATGCCATTTTCCAGCTTCGCCCACATTCTTGGAACGGATGAGCTCGGCAGAGATGTCTTCTCTCGTCTGGTTTATTCTTTGCGATTGTCTTTTTTATTGGCGATTGCCGGCACCATACTCGGCGCCATCATTGGGACTTCATTAGGCTTTCTTGCCGCTCGTTTCGGAGGCTTAGTCGATGATGTCTTAAACGCTGCCGTGGACTTTACAGCGTCCCTGCCTTTTATTATTCTCGCTTTGACGATTTTGGCTTTCCTTGGTACCAACGTTACTGTTATTGTGGTAATCATGGCTGTTTACGGTTGGGACCGTTATGCGCGTCTGACGCGAAACCTGGCTCGCTCGGCTTACACTGAGGGCTACGCTAACGCTTTGGAAGGTCTGGGCATTCCCACTTGGCGCATCGCCATCAAACATATTTTGCCCAACATCGCCTCCGCCCTCGTGGTCAATATGACACTTAACTTTCCAGGCATGATTTTGCTTGAAACTTCTTTGTCGTTTCTCGGTGTAGGCGTACAACCACCGATGAGTTCTCTCGGCACCATGCTAGGCTTTGGTCGTGACTATTTAACGACAGCCTGGTGGATTGCCGTCATTCCGGGGGTCGTGATCGTTCTGGCAACCTTATCCATGTCCATTTTGGGCGACTTTGTGCAACAAAAATTAGAACCACAGGGCAGATAAAATGAATCAAAAGAAAACCCGTTTTGTTATTGTCGGTTTCGACGGTTTGCGCCCCGACAGCATTCGAAATGATATGCCATGCGTATCAGCATTTATCGAAAAATCCCACTGCTGGGATCATTACATGGCGACTTTCCCAACGGAGACCTATGTCAATCATCCGACAATCTTTTCCGGCTTTCGCCCTAATCGCCACGGTGTTATCGCCAATGCCTATTTCAACCGAAAAGTTCCAACTAAAGACTCGGTTTTTAGGGGCAACAGCGTGGCGAGCATCGAAGCTCAAGATAGGGTTTCTGACGTCATTGAAGTTCCCACTTTAGGGGATCGACTGGGCGAAGCTGGAAAGACGCTTCGTGTACTGTGCGCGAACTCTGAAGGTAGCACACGTTTACAGCACATCCATGCAGACCGCTATCCGGGACATTTAAACTGCTGTGTGCATAATATTTCCGCCGCGTTGCCGATTGAGGAACGAAATGCTTTACAAACCCGCTGGGGCAATGGTGTTGAGTTGAAGTTTCCAGATTTTGACGGAACCGATCTCATCACAGATATTTTCTTCAACTATGAATTACCGCGCGGTTTAGGCGACGTCACTATTCTTTGGATTGGCGAGCCTGACCATTCCTGCCATGAATTCGGAATCAATGACGAACGAACAAAACAAGCGCGCCGTCACGCAGATGAGGCTTTTAAAAAAATCTTCACCTGGTGGGAAAGTGATGGTAAAAACAACGGCGTTCAACTAGTTGTTATTTCCGACCATGGCCATGGGGAGGTTGCTGCTCACTACGACTTGAAACAGAAACTGACAGAAAACGGCTGGAAAGTGCTGACTGGTTCTGATCTTAGGAGTGGGCGCTCTGTTGACACAGGCGATCTTGTCATTGTCGGCGATTACACGCTTGGGTTATGGCTCAATCACCCCTCTGAAGATAACTTAATTCGTCTTCGCGATGAATTGATGGCCATTGATGAAGTAGGGATGATTTTCTCACAACCAAAACCGAATGCTCAAGCCAATGAAATTGAGGGTATGGTTCCCGGAACCTTTTCAGAGGCCTTGGTATTTTCAGATCATGAAAGAGGGCCTGATCTTCGGGTTACGATGAGAAACAATCCGAAAACCGGGAAACTAATCATGGGGCCGTCCTTGGAGATAGGCACTGGCAACCACGGTGGTCTGTTACCACAAGAGATAAATAGTGTCTTAGCAATTCAGGGGGATTGTTTCCTCGCGGAAAAACTCCGACATTCGGAACCTGCCGGTCATGATGATTTTGCACTTACTGTCATGACAATGATGGGATTGATGGACAAAGGGGTGGTGGCGCAGCCTATTCCGACTGCTCGCGTTCTAACCGAAGCCATTCACAATGGTGATATGAACGGCACTGAAGAGGAAATTTTGCGCCTCAAAGAGGGGCATTTTCAACAGTACATCCGCAGAGTCTGGTTTGGTGACCATGTGTACGTAACCGAAGGGGCGCGTAACGGAGAGTGTACGATCATTGCATTAGAAAAAACGGAGTAACACAGCCATGGACATTGTGATTCAAGGAAAGGGAGCGGCGGCTTTTGCCGAACAACTGACCATTAAAAACATCTGGGTAAAAGAGGACGCAATTCGTGTGAACGGCGCTGACGATATTCTTTCTCAGGAGTTAATGGCAAAAGCTGAAAGATTAGGATTCGATGTCAATTGTCTTCCTGATGGTCTCAGCATTAAAAATTTCAGCATTGTAACGCTTGATATGGACAGCACACTGATTGAGCTTGAGTGCATTGACGACATTGCTTGGCAATACGGTGTGGGAGAAGAGGTGGCTCGAATGACTGAAATAGCTATGCAGGGCCATATGCCTTTTGCCGAATACCTGCGTGAACGAGTCACACTTTTTAAAAACGCGCCGGCTAAGTTTCTTGATGTCACCGCCTCTCACGCCAAATTAATGCCAGGAGCTCAAGAGTTAATCGACTTTGCAAAAACACACGGCTTGAAAACCTATATTCTTTCCGGTGGTTTTGACACGATCGCTAAACACGTTGCGAAAATGCTCGGCATGGACGGTTACCTTTGCAATCGTTTGGTGATTGAAGACGGAAAAATGACTGGAGAAGTCACTGGTCCCGGAGGCGGAGAAATATTGGACGCCAAAGGCAAACGCCGAGCCATGGAAATGCTTTGTATGCTCAATGGCGTTCTTTGCAATCGAGCCATTGCCGGAGGTGATGGTGCCAATGATTTGGATATGATCAAGTCCGCCGGCCTCGGCTTTGCCTATCATGGCAAGCCGATCGTTGCGGCCAGCGCACCTTATAACGTTAAACACGGTGGCTTGGATGTCGTTGTTAACTTCTTTGTAGAAGCTTGGGATAAAGCCAAAAAGGCATAACACGTAAAAACACGGGCGTTATCAACTGGGACTTTTGAAAAAAAGTCCCAGTTTTTTTGATATCCGTCAAAATACTTTTTTGTCGACAGTCCGTGAAATTTTTCGACCTTATCGCATTACACTCTCTAACCGTTTGTTTTAATTGAATAAAAAAAAGTGTTTAATATTTTTCCAATGAATTGTTTTTAAGTTATTTTTTCTTTTTACTAAAGCGTTCTACTTAAAACTAAAATTTTTCTTCTATGTGATTTTCCTTAGGACACTTCAGATTCAGAATCAGGTTTTCTTTTTTAACCAATTGAAATAATTAGATTTTTATTTTTGTCGATCTTTTGCCGACAAAGATCGCCCAATGAGTTTCAAATTCGAGGGATTTTGTCTGTTGTTTCAACTTGTTCACTTAAAAGCGTCCGCATAAACTGCCAGGAAATTGACTTTAGATATGTGCGGAGAACACCATGAAAAAATTTCTTTTAAGTGCCATCGTCAGTTCGATGCTTGTTTCATCCCCCATGGCGGCCACATTGCTGGTCGGTACCGATGCGGGCCTTGCCCCCTTTGAATTCAAAGACCCCAAAACCAACGAAATTGTCGGTTTTGACATTGACCTCATTACCGCTATCGCTAAGGCTGTCGGTGATGAAGCAAAAATTCAAAATATGCAGTTTGCTGGCTTAATTCCTGCCTTACAAAGCAATATGGTTGATGTCGGAGCTGCCGCCATCACCATTACAGCGGAGAGACAAAAACAAGTGCTTTTTACTGATCCCTACTATGACGTGGGTCTCGTGATGGTCATTCAAAAAGCAAATGCCGATAAATTTAAAACGTTAAAAGACATGGAAGGTAAACGCATCTGCGCTCAAATCGGTTCAACTGGTTCCATTTTGGCTTCAACAGTGAAAGGAGCTACGGTCGCCAATTTCGATCAAATCGGCGAAGCTTTCATGGAATTGAAAATGAATGGATGTGACTCGGTCATGGTGGACAAGACTGTAACGTTGTACTACCTCACCAAACATCATGATGAAGACATCATGATGGTGCCCCATGTCTACAACCCCAAACAAAATGGTTTTGCCGTTGCCAAGAATAATAAAGCGTTGCTAGACAAGCTGAATAAAGGCCTCAAGATCATTAAAGAAAACGGTGAGTATGACAGAATCTACGAAAAGTGGCTCGGGAAAAAACCTCAAATTGAACAAAAGTAACTAATGATTTAAGCCTCAAACAGATAACGTGAGAGGCTTTTTTTGACAAAAATTAAGATGACTCTCTCAAACCGCCTCAAGGAATTAACCCCGGAGTTCACCGCCATTCGGCGAGACTTTCACCGTCATCCCGAAGTGGGACACTGTGAATGGGAAACGTCTCGTAAAATCCGTCAATATTTGCTCAGTTGGGGATTTGATGTCTATAGTGAAATCGCTTCAACCGGCGTTGTGGCCCGATTAAAAAAAGGTTCTTCCGAAAAGTGTATTTCCATTCGAGCTGACATGGACGCATTGCCAATTGCCGAAGCCAATCGTTTTGCCCACGCCTCGTCTGTTGAAAATACGATGCATGCTTGCGGGCATGACGGTCACATGGCCATGGCCCTGATGGCTGCCAAATACCTTGCGGAAACACAACACTTTAATGGCACGGTTCAATTTATTTTCCAACCTTGTGAAGAACAGGACGGCGGCGCAAGCGACATGGTAAAGGAAGGCCTTTTTGAGCGTTTTCCCACTGACTGCATAATCGCCTGCCATAATTGGCCTGAAATACCCGCGGGTAAAATCGGCATCAACTTCGAGACAATCATGGCGGGCTGCAACGCATTTAAAATTACCATCAAAGGTCGAAGAGCCCATGGAGCCATGCCCGATGAATCTGTCGATCCTCTATTCACTGGTATTCAAATCGTCAATGGTCTTCAGGGCATCATGACACGTATGAAACGCCCACTAGACCCAGCTGTGATGTCAATTTGCAAAATTCAGTGTGGAGAAACGTATAACGTTATCTCTGATAAAGCAGAAATCGAAGGCACTGTCAGAACCTTTTCAGATAATGTCACCGACCTAATTGAAATGAAAATGCTACAAATCGCCACTCAGGTGGGGGCCGCATTTGGCGCAGAGGTAAAGGTCGACTTTATTCGCCAAGTTCCCCCTGTAAACAATTCTGTCCAGTATGTTCGTGCGATTAAAGAAGCCGCGCTTGAAGTTCTCGGCAACGAATCTGTCTGTTTACAACCGCCAGTTATGCCTTCTGAAGATTTCGGCGTGTTTCTGAGGCATTGTCCGGGAGCTTTGTTTTTTATCGGTAATGGTTGCGGAGAACACCGGGAACCGGGGCACGGCCCCGGCCCCTGCGCGCTTCACAACCCTTCATACGACTTCAATGACTCTATTCTCCCAATCGGTGCAAGCGTTTTTATAAAAACAGTCCAAAATTACCTGTCTTAGCGCTTAGCCATTGAGCGCAGCCAAGCGATTAACGGAAATCAGTGCCATCAGTGTCGAACCGTAGAGAATAGCCTTATCATTAAAGTCAAACTCGCATTCATGTAGATTAGCTTTGTGAGACTCATCCCGAATGCCTAGACGAAAAAGGCAGCCGGGACGAGTCTGTGTCATGAAAGCAAAATCCTCGGCTGTCATTTGCTGTGGGGCAGGTTTTAGTCCCTCCTCGCCCAGCCAATCGCGCACAATTGCTTTCACCGCCGCAGTCTGCTCAGGGTGATTTAAAAGCGCTGGATACAAACGTCTGTAGTGACACACGGCATGCGCGCCATAAGTTTGAGCAACTCCCTCGGCAATCTCACACAAACGCTTTTGTACACGATCTTGAACATCTGGTTCAAAACTTCGACATGTTCCAATCAATTTTGCAGTCTGCGGCAACACACTGGAACCGTTAGCGTCGCCCGAAAGGATCGCTCCGAAACTCACAACGGCCGCCTGCAGCGGATTAACATTTCTGCTGACAATCGATTGGGCACTTATCACTATCTGAGAGGCCACCAACACGCTATCAACTGCCGTTTGGGGTTTAGCCCCATGGCCTCCACGTCCCGTCACATCAATTGAAAATACATCTGCCGCTGCCATAATGTAGCCGGAATCCAACCCTATCTGTCCCACCTCCAATGTCGGTTCACAGTGAGTCGCATAAATTTCAGCGATTGGGAATTTTTCAAAAAGGCCGTTTTCCACCATAAGGCGCGCCCCGGCGTATCCTTCCTCTCCGGGCTGAAAAATTACAGCCACCGTCCCCTTAAAGTCTCTGTGTGTGGCTAAAAATCGACAAACCCCTAGTGCCACGGCCATATGACCGTCATGGCCACACGAATGGGCCTTGCTTTCATTAACAGAAGCGTATTCCAGAGCACTTTGTTCGCTTAAGGGCAAAGCATCCATATCAGCCCTTATTCCAATCCAATGCTGACCTTTCTGCTTGCCATGAATTATGGCCACCACTGCTGTAGAACCGAAGCCGGTATGCACCTCGTCTACACCATAGCTGCGAAGTTCTTTTTCTATGAATTCTGCTGTCTTCGGTAACTGGAGACCAATTTCAGGGTGTTGATGCAGATAATGACGACACTGCACTAATTCGTTGAGATGTTCTGACAAATAAGATTGAATATCACTGGCGCTGTACATAAAATTCTCCCGTTTTTTTTTAATGTTAAGCTCCAGAAAAACAAAATGGTCTAAAGAATTCCTCAACTATAAGAATTAGTCCCTAAAAATTGAAAATTGTATTAAGACACCAGGCGTTCCAACAGTCAAATCAATAAAAAATTCTTCAATTAGAAGCATTTCGTTTAAAATCGAAAACGTTGACTTTTCTGGAGATTGGTATGAAATTTGTATGTCCGCCTTTCAAAGGCGAAAACAAAGGTCACTATAGCGCCGGCGTCATTTCAAAAGGAACACTCTATGTTTCTGGCCAATTATCAATTGATCCTGATACCCGAGAAGTATGTAAAGGGGATATCAAAGACCACACACGATTGGCGCTCAATAACGTAGACCGCGTTTTAAAGGAAGCCGGTGTAAGCCGAAATCAGGTTGTTTTTTGCCGCATCTATACCCCCTGTGTTCAGTACTGGGGTCCTATCAACGAGGTGTACGCTGAGTTTTTTGGCGATCATAAGCCTGGCCGTGTAGTGGTTTCAACAACTGAGTTGCATTTCGGTTGCTTAGTTGAAATTGAGGCAATCGCAGAAATTAATGAATAAGCTATCGCTTAAGAGTTACTGGGCCGGATTTAACCGGCCTTTTTTTCAGCATCAATTGTTAAAAAGTGACAGATAAATGACACTTCCCTTGCTTTTGATCTAGCTATATTTTATTGATTTTTAAAGATATTATTTTTTTATATTGACATTGTCATATCGCTTTCGTCATGAAATATTCATAAAAACTTCGAAAGAATTTCATAACTCCTATCAATAATCTGCGCATTATTGATAGGAGTTTTATTTTCATGCTCGAACTGCGTCATATTTCAAAGCGATTTGGTGACCGCCAAATTCTTACAGATATCTCATTAACGATTAATCAGGGTGAAATTGTTTCAATTTTGGGACCATCTGGATGCGGAAAAACAACGCTTTTGAACCTAATTTTAGGATTAACCGACTTAACCGACGGGCAGTTGATTTACGATGGAGAAGATTTAAGCCATGTATCCATGAAGGACCGCGGTTTCAATATCGTTTTCCAGGACTTTGCACTTTTCCCCAATCTGAACGCCCGTGAGAACATTCTTTACGGTTTGCGCAACAACCCCAATGCGTCGACTCCCCAAGAAGTTGAAGAACTGATTGACCTGCTGGGTTTGAGAAAACACCTTGACCAACGCATTGACGAACTTTCCGGCGGGCAAAAACAGCGCGTGGCCATTGCCCGCACATTAGTCCTGAAACCTCGTCTGTTGCTTTTGGATGAACCGCTCTCGGCTTTGGACGGGATTATTAAAGAATCCATCAAAGAGCGTATTCGCACGGTTGCCCGCCAATATAAGTTGACCACTTTGATTGTGACACATGATCCAGAGGAAGCTCTGACACTTTCTGACCGTGTGTTAATTATCAACGAGGGGAAAATTGCCCAATTCGCTGATCCTCAAACAATTATCAGTGATCCAGCCAATGAATTTATCCGCCAATTCATTCTCTCTCAACTCAACATTAAGCGAACGAACATTCTGAAGTTGTTTAGCGAGAGTGTTCCACAAACTACCACCGCTTCACCGCTCATTGCCAAACCACAACCCTTTCAAAGCTTCGGCCAAGCCGTTGCCTAAAGAGGAGTAAAACGAATGATCTCGGCACTCTTTGGAAAAGGTCAAAAAGAACTTAAGATCATTTATGTTCTGATCACCTTAACACTGGCCGCCATTCTGCTGTATCCCCTCGGTTGCGTTTTATTTCAGTCCATTCTTACGAATGACGGTGCGGTGGGTTTGAGTAACTACGCCTCACTTTTAAGTCAAAGCAGTTTTTGGACGGCTTTGGGCAACAGCTTCACCGTTTCAGGAATTTCGGCAGCGATCGCTACCGTTATGGCGTTTTTCTGCGCGTACGGCCTTCACTTTACACGGATTCGTCCCAGTGTAAAGAAGGTAATTCAAATCATCGTACTGTTGCCGCTTTTTTTACCATCAATCACATACGGTTTTGCGGTGATTTATTCCTTCGGCCGGCTAGGTTTAGTCAGTCAACTCATAGCCCCGCCGCCTTTTTCTATCTATGGATTCTGGGGTCTTTTGATCGCAGACGTGATCTATACTCTGCCGCCAGCTTTTTTGATCCTCTACAACGCTTTTTTCTACGTTGACCGCAATTTCATCACTGTCTCAAAATTGATGGGGGACAGCCCTAGCCAAACCTTCTACATCACTGCCATTCGCCCTGTAGTAGGTTCATTGCTTTCGGCGTTCATTTTAAGTTTTTTCCTGTCGTTCACGGACTTCGGCATCCCTGTTTCCATCGCAGGTGAATATGAAGTGATCGCGACTCAACTTTATACAACCATGATGGGAGCTGTGCCGAATTTTGGTGAAGGCGCTGTCATCGCTATGGCTATGCTTGTTCCCTCTATAGCCTCTGTTGTTATGCTTCGTTGGGTTGATCGGTTTAATTTCCGTTATAACAAGATTTCCAAAGGCGAAGTTTCCGTTAACAACCTCAGAGACGCTTTGTACCTTGGTTACTACCTGCTGATTTCTCTGAGTTTGTTATCAGTGTTTGTGGTGATGTTTGTTGTTCCCTTTGTGAAACAATGGCCTTATCAACCGTACTTCACACTGGATGTCATCACACGCATTATCAGTGACGGCTCAATCTGGCAGGTGTATGAGCACTCGATTTTCGTCGCATTGGCTTCCGCCGGAATCGGTACTCTATTTTGCTATAGCGCCGCATTGGTGAAATCCCGTTCTCAATTACCTGCCTGGTGCCAAACAACCATGGATTCCTTCGCCATGATTACCAACACCGTTCCCGGTATGGTACTCGGTATCGGTTTTCTCTTCGCAATGAGTGGAACACCTTTAGCCAACACTTTCACAATTTTGATACTGGCCAACCTCGTTCACTTTTTCACGACTCCGTACATGATGGCAACCTCTGCCCTATCAAAGATGAACGCCGGCTGGGAAACGACCGGGGCGCTAATGGGTGACAGTTGGCTCAAAACCATCTCTCGCGTGATTGTCCCCAACTCTCTGCCCACATTGCTACAAATGTTCCAATACTTCTTCGTCAGCGCCATGGTCACAATCAGCGCGGTGGTGTTCTTGACGGGCGCCCGTACCATGCTTTTGACGACAAAAATCAAAGAGCTGCAGTATTTTGAAAAATTCGAAGAAATTTTTGTTCTTTCGCTCTTGGTTTTCATTACCAATGTGGCCGCCAAACTCATTTTTGATGCTTTAAGTAGCTATGTTCAAAACAATAACGGTCAAAGTTTATTGACTAAGTTGAAACTTTTTTTGCAATCCCTTACGGCCCCTAAAACGAGCCAATCGATTTAATCATCAAGGAGTTAATCGTATGAAACGTATTTCTGCCCTTTCCATCTCGGTTTTGACTGCCGCTGTTCTGGGTTTGTCCGCCTGCAGTGACAATAGCACAAGTGAAACCAAGAAGACTGCCGCAGCATCAGAACCAGCCAAGCAAGTCGTAATCTATACGAATGCTGACGAAGAAGCTCAGCAAGCAATGAAAAACGCTTTAGATAATAACGGTTTCAAGGGTGCGTATTTGATGCAGTCTTTCGGAACATCCGAATTGGGAGGAAAGATTGCAGCAGAGGGTAAAAATATTGAAGCGGATCTCGTAACGATCAGCACTTACTATTTGGACAGTTTCCAGAAAAAAAATAAGATGTTTCAGGATTTGACCTTTAAGGTTGATACCATTAATCCGACACCTTCTTATTACGCTCCAATTTTAGGCAATACTGGAGCCCTTTTTGTGAACACGGAAGTTTTGAAATCAAGCAATCTTCCCGCTCCTAAAGCTATTGCCGACCTCGCCAAGCCTGAGTACTCAGGTCACATTTCCGTGCCTGACATCATGGGTTCTTCTACCTCTTGGTTGATGACTCAGGCTGTGCTTTCTTCCGAAGGTGAAGAACAAGGCGCAAAGACCATTGCAGCCATTGAAAAGAATGCCGGTGCTCACTTGGAAAAATCCGGTTCCGCTCCCCTCAAAAAGCTACGCGCCGGTGAGGTTGCCGTCGGTTTTGGTCTTCGTCACCAAGCGGTTGCCGATAAAGCTAAGGGACTGCCTATTGATTACATTGATCCAGTTGAAGGTAACTTCCAATTGCAAGAAGCTGTAGCCGTTGTCGACAAGGGCGACAAGACTAACCCCAACGCTCAAAAAATGGCTGAAACCATCATCCTTCATGGCCGTGCTGAATTGTTGAAGTACTACCCGGTCGCTTTATACAAGGGTGAAACGGTGTCTGCAGAGAATAAGCCTGCCAATCCCAAGCTTTACAAAGAACCTTTGACGGTTGAGTTATTGCAAGCCCTTCAGAAATTGGTGAAAGGTCAAAACAAGTAATTTAAAAACTGACTATTGCAGGACGGACGCTGTCCGTCCTGTTTAACTTTTTATACAGCAATAACCATGCAAGATCCTAATACTTATAAATTGCTAACACCCGGCCCATTAACAACTTCCGCAACAGTTCGCGCTGAAATGCTTGTCGACCGCTGCACTTGGGACAAAGACTACAAAGACATGACTCAAGAAGTGCGATCTGGTCTTTTAGAACTGGCTCACGCCCCTGCCGACAAATACACTACTGTTTTAATGCAAGGTAGCGGCACCTTTGGCGTGGAATCGGTTCTATCCTCCATCCCCGGTCCTAACGATTGCGTTTTGGTTCTAGTCAACGGCGCTTACACGGAACGCATGTGTCAAATTCTTTCTTATCATCACATCCACTTTAAGCGTCTGGACTTCGCATGGGACAGCATTCCCGATGCCGAGGAAGTAGAAAAATTCCTTAAGATCAATCCTGATGTGACCATGGTCGCTATGGTGCATAGTGAAACCACCACTGGCATATTGAATGACATTGAAGCGGTAGGCTCAGTCGTTAAGGCTGAAAACAAGACATTTATTGTGGACGCTATGAGTTCCTTCGGAGGCGTGGATATTAACGTTCCCGGCATCGGAATTGATTTCTTAATTTCTTCGGCCAACAAATGCATTCAAGGTGTTCCTGGTTTTTCCTTTATCATCGCACAAACCGAAAAATTGAAAGCTAGCAAAGGCAATGCCCGCTCTTTGTCTCTTGATCTTTACGATCAATGGCGAGTCATGGAAAAAGACTGCGGGAAATGGCGTTTCACCTCGCCGACACATGTTGTTGCCGCATTCCATCGTGCCATGATTGAACTCCAAAATGAGGGAGGAATTGCCGCTCGCAATGCTCGCTATGAACGTTGCAACCGCAAGCTTCGCGATGGTATGAAAGCGTTGGGATTTGAAGCCTATATCGACCCAACTCATCAAGGCCCAATTATCACCACTTTCTTCTATCCAGAAAATAGTCATTTCACGTTCACCAGTATGTATGACTATTTGAAGAGTCATGGCTACGTGATCTATCCGGGTAAACTCACTGAAAAGGATACCTTCCGATTAGGTAATATCGGTGAGATCTATGAAGAGGACATCACAAAGGTTTTAGACATCTTTAAAAATTATCTCAATGAGGTGAATCATGCCTAAGATTGACGCGGTCATTTTTGATTGGGCTGGCACAACGGTTGATTTCGGTTCCACCAGTCCTGTCAGTGCTTTTATGGAAGCATTCCGCCGTGCCGGCATTGTTGTAACTGACGAAGAGACCCGAGCACCAATGGGCTTGTTAAAACGCGACCACATTCGCACAATGCTTCGGATGCCTCGCATTGAAAAGTCATGGCAGGAACACTATGGACGTTCACCTAACGCAGACGATGTGGAAGCGCTGTACGCCGATTTTGAGCCGGCATTAATGGCCGTTTTACCGAAACACTGCGATATTAAACCCTATGTCCTTGAAACGGTTGCCGACCTCCGAGAAAAAGGAATGAAAATCGGTTCAACAACGGGTTTTACAACATCCATGATGCAGGTGGTGGCCCCCGAAGCTGCCAAAGCCGGTTATAGACCCGACACGTTTGTCACCGCAGATGACACCAACGGTTTCGGTCGCCCGTGGCCCTACATGGTTTTTGAAAATATGAAACGTCTCGGACTTCAGGACGTACGCCGCGTTGTCAAGGTAGGCGATACGGTTTCTGATATGCGGGAAGGCAAAAACGCCGGTTTGATTACGGTTGGGGTTACCGAAGGCAGTTCCGTGATTGGATTAGACAAAGAAAGCTGGGAAAAGCTTTCCGATATGGATCGCTTCTCCCTTCGTAAAAAAGCACGGGAAACATTCTTTGCGAACGGCGCCGATTTTGTGATTGACACCATGCAGGAACTGCTAAAATTAATCAAAGCTATTGAAAATGACAAGCTTGCGTAAAGGCTCTAAAAGTCATTAAAAGAAAAACTCGTTCTCACGCACCAGTTTGGCCACGGGAGCGAGTTTTTTTTCTATTGCTTCCTTGCCCGCCGGCGGCAAACTTCTAGCCCCTTGCGGACACAAAGCTACGCAGCGCATGCACAAAATACATTTGGACGGATCCGTTTTCTTGGGATCCGTTATCCAGATCGCCATTGTCGGGCATTGTTTAATACACATCCCACAGCGCACACAGTTGGCGCTGACAACTGGAGTAAGCGGCATCTTCTTCCATTGCCTGTACGGACGATTACCAGGCACCTTCACAGGCACAGGATGAATATCTTCAAATTTTTGCCGAGCAAATCGGGCAAATACGGAAAGATTTTGATAGTCCGTATCAGTGGGACGGTTGGCCGCGACAGTCGGCAACATTGAGTGCTGTGCGACAACCGCGGCGCTCGCAATGGGAATGGCCCCACGAGCCAATACTGTATCATTCAGTTCCAGCAACGCATCTTCGTAAGCTCGATTACCATAGGTTATCAATGTGATCGCTCGAGTCTCATCAAACGACAATTTTTGAAGTCTTTCGACCACAATACCAGGGATTCTTCCTCCGTATACCGGACATGCGATGATGACACATTCGTCCCGCGTGAAAGCATTTTCCTTAAGAAACGGATCTGAGAGGTCAATGGCTCTATTCACCCCACCGATTTGCTCGGCGACATGACGCACAACTTTTAAAGTGTGACCTGCTGCACTGAAATAAATAATTGAAAACCGCATAGAACACCTCGTTTCATTTCACGATATCACGAAACTTCAATTCCAAATACAATCTGCAAAAATTAAAAAGATTCGCGGATCACTGACTCTGCGATCCGCGATTTTATCTAAGACAAGATTTTTGAGAGTAATCAATGCCTAACTAAAGATAAGCCCACATAAACACAAGGATAACTTGTCCGGTCACCACACGTAAAAACATCGCCAATGGATATACCGTTGAATAGGCTACAGCCGCAGCGCTTTTTTCGGACAATGACGCTGCGTAAGCCAAAATGGGCGAATTAGTGCAGGCCCCAATCAATAAGCCCAAAATGGAGTAATAGTTAAGCTTACAGAAAACCCTCGAAATGACACCCGTTAGAACTTGAGGAATAAGCGTGATACAGAAACCGATACCGGCGTATAACAAACCGTTTCCGAACACAAGTGTCTCAACAAAGGTTCCTCCCGCTGTCAGACCAACACTGGCCAAGAAAAGAGAAATCCCAATTTCACGAACCGCAAGATTGGCCGCATTTGTCGTATAAGTTGCCAAATGAAGCGATGCACCGAATCGACCCAACAAAATAGAGATAATCAAGGGACCACCCGCTAAACCCAATTTAATCGGAGTCGGCATACCAGGAATCATCAATGGGATGGAACCGACAAGAACACCGAGCGTAATTCCCAAAAAAATCGCTGCCAAGTTAGGTTGTTCCAAAACCTTTGGATGATTACCGACAATACCTGCGAGACGCTTAATGGCATCGATAGGACCAACACATTGTAAAATATCGCCCACTTGTAAATGCATCTTTGCGTAAGGGAACAATTCCATACCGGCACGCCAAACGCGAGTGATATGAACCCCCTCTTGATTAGCGAATTCCAAATCCGCTACCGTGCGACCATTCATTGAGCTTCGTGTAACGATAACCCGCTGACGATCGATAGGAGAGGTTTGTGTGGCCAAATCAATACGTTCATCTTCCTTACCAAAGGCAGCGATGATATCCATCTTCTGATCCGGCGTGGCAACGATCCGAATAGTATCGCCGTAATGCAAAACAGTGTCAGCGAAAGGACTACTGATTTTTCCTCTGCGTAAAAGGCGTGAGCAGACAAAAGGTCTCGGGATACGACGACGGCATTCTCTGACAGTCAAACCATCAAGCAAATGATTGGTGATATAGACATGGAATACAACAGGAGCCTGATTTATTTCTCGCTCCTCATCCTCCCATTGGCGATCCTCTTGCTGCAAATCAACCTTAAAAATAACTCGCAAAAAGATAGCCACCCCAATAATTGTCACTAAGCCCAACGGGTATGCGCAAGCATAACCGACAGCAATATCCTCACCCTGATACCCCATGCCCGCCAATGCTTCTTTCGTAGCCCCAAGACCTGGAGTACAAGTAATTGAACCGTAATGAACCCCCAGAAGTTGAGCAAGCGAAATATCTTCCTGGAAGATGAAAAATAAAATAACGGTCAGTGCGATACCCGTAAAAACAGTGAAAAGCATTAAGCCATTAAGAATCAACCCAACACTTTTAAATGATGAGAAAAAAGACGGGCCAACTTGCAACCCAACAAAAAAGATGAAGATGATAAGACCGAAATCCCGAGTGAAACCAAGAACTTCCGGATTGACTTTTGCACCGAAATGAGCAAAGAAGAGACCGACAAATAACACGCCGATCACCCCTAGCGAAATCCCCTTGACTTTAATTCGACCAACTGCCAAACCAATGGTAATAATGGCCGCGTAAATCAACGCTGTATGAGCAATAGAATTTGTATCCGTCAAAAGTGATTGAAGCCATTCCATAACGCCAACAACCTTTGTCCGCAGGACGATGACCTAGTCAAAAAGAATTAGGGAAATTTAAGTACAGGCGTAAGTGTATTCAAGGTAAAAAAAATACTCGATCCATGAAATCCCTAGATCTGTTTGACAAAAATCTTATTGCTTTAAAAGATCAAGCATTAATTTTTCTTTTTTTATTTATCGATAGACTGATTTTGTTGAAATTGAGTTCACAAAATTGAATAAGGACTTCTTTCAAAAATCTATTTCTTAATAACAATCAAAAAAATCCGCGCGGTATAAAAATCGCACGGATCGTTGATGGTGCCCGAAATTAAAGACTTTCAGGCGATCCCCACCAAAATTGAACGTACGTCAAAATCTACATATTGTGTCTCAATTTTTTCCACCTGATGACCAAACTTCACGACGGGTATGACCTAGCGCTTCATAGAACCCCTTGGCACCATGACGCTTGCGTGGTTTAGCTATGGCTTCTTTCTCATTTCCCTCTGCTGGGTTTGGACAAACTCCTTCAAATTATTTGTTGAGTAGGTGATGTCATTTGGGTAATAAAAGACATCACAAACACTTTGTATTGTTGCCTCTCCGATAGTATTAGGAACCGCTCTTTTCCACTCCGAAACTCTATCGTAAGCATAAACAAGCTTCCCTTTGAGATAGAACAGTCTTTGCCTTTCACGCATAGTTTTTCGTTCACAGTTAACCTCGGTATCTGTTAACTCCGAATCGTAAGGCAAACTTCGATCAACGTTGACTGTTAAATTCCAGAAAGAAGCTATATCTCCCGTTTCCACAATAGAGCTTTTATCAACGAACATTCTGAACTTTTGATCCGCCGAGTCCACATAATGCACCCAGTCAGCAGCCCAACACGGAAGTGCTATCAATAGCAGTAAAGCCAAAGTATATTTTCGGAACATACAACACCTGACGCCCAAAACATAACCTTGATTTGTAGATTATCAAATCGTATTTTTAGTGTAAAGGGAAAAACAGTATCTTCCCCATTCAAGCATGATTTCATATCGAGCCTTCACTAATAACGATCGATCATAAGCACCATTGAGGGGCTTAACTTTATGCAACAAACATAACTCGACCGCTTCCTGATCAAACTTCTTTCGATTTGCCTCTGACGAAAAGTAAGTTCGGAAACTAGATCTGGCTGTTCCATGTTGAGTTATAGTCATTGGAGCCCCTTTATCATCCTGCATATTTGGATCTGTCCATGGACTTAATCCTTTTAAAACACGTTGCTCATTCATGTAGTGGATCATTCGTGAAGGTGCAGAATCACTCAGACTCGTTCCCCTCAAACTTGGGAATATTATTCTCTCATGCTGGCGAGTCTCCCTCATCATTTCGAGAATATGAATTGCTTGCGGGCTCAATAAGATTGTTCGTAGACCCTTACCCTTATTTTTGTCATGCTCAATCGGTATCTCCCAAGCGGGTATCGGATTGTTTAAATTAAACTCTGACCATTCTGCCAACCTTACCGCCTTAAATCTCGTTGCGGTCAGAACACTAAACGCCACAGCCAGAGCCCCCGCCGATCTGTTTGCAATGAGTGAAACTATAAATTCAGGGATTTGCTCATATGGAAGAGCAGCTCGATTTTCACCATCTGTCCTTTGAATGGTCAGTGGCTGCAAGAGTACTCCAAGGACTCCGCTTTTATCGACAGGATTTTCTTCTCGATAATAACCTTGAACAATTGCGTAGGCGAAGATTCTTCGTAACAAGTAATACAACTTGTCTCCACTTGCTTTACGGTCCCATATCGGAGTTAATACTTCGGAGATATCTTGAACTGTTATCTCATGAATTGCTTTCTTTTCCAGGCGCGGGAATGCGTGTTTTCTTAAACGCAAATAGGCTGCATGTTCACCGTTCTCATTGTTTCTCCAAACGCCAATTTCTCGCTGATACTCCAACCATTCCATGGCGACGCTACGAAAGGACTTTTTGAGACATTCAATTTGCTTATCAAGCGCCTGAACTTTCGTTAAGGATTGGACTTCTCTTTCCTTTTTCTCAATCCGCGGATCAATCCCACTATCAATTTTTAATCGATACTGAACAGCCATTTTTCGCGCTTCTAACAGCGTGAGGTTTCTTGGCAAATAGCAGTCACGACGAACACCTTTTGAACACCAACGCATTAAGAACCGGAGTTTGCCGTAACGTTTACGAACATACAAACCAACCACTCCGCCAACTGCAAAAACACCGTCGCGAAGTTGCGCAATTTGTCGATTGGTCATCAAATTTACCATCACCAGACACACCACTTGGTCATCACATGACACAACAATGCCACGCAAGCGTCATGGTGCCAAGGGGTTCTATGAAGCGCTAGGTCATCACCCGTCGTGAAGTTTGGTCATCAGGTGGAAAAAATTGAGACACAATATGTAGATTTTGACGTACGTTCAATTTTGGTGGGGATCGCCTGAAAGTCTTTAATTTCGGGCACAGAGACGAAAAAAGCACACAACATAATTTGTGTGCTTTTTGCGTTGATGGTGCCCGTTGACTGACTCGAACAGACGACCTGCCGCTTACAAGGCGGCTGCTCTACCAACTGAGCTAAACGGGCATCAAAGAGAGGTTTATTTTACACGAGAAAAGACCGGTTTGGGAGGGGGTGGTTGATCTTCCTCATCATCCTCGTCACTATGGGGGCTAAACATCATGCCTTTGTTCGGCTCCTCCTGGGGAAACATGCCTGCAATGTTGCGATACGGAACCCGACAACGCAAAGCTTTTTCCCCAAAACGCGCTTCAAAACTTATTTCCCGATCGTCAAAAACTAGGTTGTGGGTCGCATCAGAAGAAATATCAAAAATAATTTGTCCATCTTCGACAAATTCTTGAGGCACAACACAGCGATCATCGACACGGACGAGCACATACGGAGTCAAGCCCACATCCGAGCACCAATTCCAAATGGCCTGAACCAAATAGGATTTAATAGACGGTCTGGACATAAAAGAACCTTTCACTATCCTAGCGACGCATCACCTTTTCAGAAGGTGTCATCGAGTCAATAAAAGACTGACGCGAGAATAGTCTCTCAGCGTACTTATGCAAAGGAGCAGCGGACTTCGGCAATTCAATACCGTAAAGTCCCAAGCGCCAGAGCAACGGAGCCATCACGACATCCAACATCGTGAACTCCTCGCCAAAAATGTACTTGTTTTTCGTAAAAATAGGAGCCATCGCCGTCAGCTGGTCCCGAATGCTCGCTCGCGCGATTTCCTTGGAAGCCTCGTCAGCTTCTCGCGACTCCAGCGTTCTGACATGCGAGAAAAGTTCTCGCTCGAAATTGAACATGAATAACCGAACGCGCGCTCGCAAAACAGGTTCCGCAGGCATCAACTGCGGATGCGGGAAACGTTCGTCCAAGTATTCGCAAATGATATTGGCTTCGTAGAGAAAAAATTCACGCTCAACAAGCACCGGCACTTCGCCGTACGGATTCATCGTAAGGATATCGGCGGGAATGTTGTTCACATCGACATCGCGAACTTCAAAATCCATTCCTTTTTCATATAAAAGAAAACGACAGCGATGAGAAAACGGACAGGTCGTACCGGAATACAAAATCATTTCTAATTACTCCTCAGTGCGCAAAATCTTTCAGGCTTTGAATTAAAAACACACTAGGTATTAATTTTAAGAGCTTCTAAAAAAAATAGCTATCTTAATTGGGATTTCCCATTAAAAATCATTTGGTTAGATTGGATTATCATCATCCACGAAAGTGCATTCCAAACCGTATTTTTTCTGTATCCATTGACCTAAGGCGCGAACACCCAAACGCTCTGTTGCATGATGTCCGCAAACCAAAAAAGGCACCCCACTCTCACGAGCTAGGTGAGTCGTCCTCTCCGTGGCTTCGCCGCTGATATAAGCCTGCGCCCCCATTGCAATAGCTGACTCGAAAAAGCCCTCTGCCGAACCGGAACACCACGCTAGGCGCTCTACCCTAACTGACGCGTCTCCCAACACCAATGGTTTTCTATTTAAAGCTTTTTCCAAACAAATAGCTAAGTCTTTAACAGAAGTCGCCGCTACTTTTCCACTCCAAATGAAATTGTTCTCTCCTCCCAAAACAATTTCATCCGCTTGTAACAGAGCGGCCATTTGAGCGTTATTTCCAAGGGTTTCATGAGCATCTAAAGGCAAGTGATAGGCAATCAAGTTCATCTCTGAGCTCATTATTGCTTTAAGCCTCTTATATTTAGTGCCTACAATGGTCGGATTTTCTCCACGCCAAAACCAACCGTGATGCACCAAAAGAGCGTCCGCTTGTAATTGCACCGCACGATCAATCACATTTTGCGTTGCAGACACAGCCGTCACAATACGTTTAATATCGTCTTTTCCCTCAACCTGAAGACCATTGGGAGCGTAATCTTTAAAAAGTTCCGGGTGCAAAAGCCCGTTGAGAGACTCTATCAGATCGTGTTTTCGCATAGAAATTCCCCCTTGGAAGTGGAGAGAGTGAAGTTAGGATGCAGCCTCAGGTTGTTGATCTTTCTTACCGAAGAGACAAACACACCACAAACCCACCTGGTAAAGAATAACCAAAGGTATCGCCAGCAGACATTGGCTCATCACATCCGGAGGTGTCACAATGGCCGCAATCACAAAAGCCCCCACAATCACATAAGGGCGAATCTTTTTCAACCGTTCATAGGTAGCCACACCCATACGGTTTAAAACCATCACGACAATAGGTACCTCGAAAGTGATGCCAAAGGCCACAAACATGGTAATAACAAAACTAAAATAAGCATCGATGTCCGGCGCGAAATTCACACTTTCAGGGCTAAATCCCGCAATGAACATAAAAACCATCCGAAACACGATGAAATAGCAGTAAAGCATTCCCAGTGCAAACATTATCAAGCTTGATGCCAGAATCGGAAAAATCAATCGTTTTTCGCGCTTATAAAGCCCGGGCGCGACAAAAGCCCATACTTGGTAAAGCACATAAGGTAATGCAATTAAAAACGCCAAAAAGAGTGTGACTTTAAGAGGCACAAAAAAGGGTGCCACCACCCCTGTAGAAAGCATTTTGACACCTTGGGGTAAAGCAGCCATCAACGGCTTGCTCAAAAAGTCAAAAATATGCTTCATGAACGGTGACAAAGCCACAAAAACTATGATGACACTCGCAGCGGCACGCACCAAACGGTTTCGCAATTCCAACAAGTGTGACATCAAAGGTTGTTCACGATCAACCTCTGCATCTTCCGGACTTTCGTAGGTGAGTTTATTGTTTTCAGCCATCAGAATTTCTCATCGATAAATTCTCGGACGATTAACCCGGGCACGGGGCGCGTAGCGTTTGTTATAACCACCAAGCGTTCTACGAGGCAGGGCCATTTCTCTGCGCAACTCCTCCAACTCCTGAACCACATCATCTAGTGATGGACTGGGTTTGTAGCGACGCGGAATATAGCGTGAATGATAGGCATCGGAGCTACCCGGATTGCTTTCCCAACTGAAGGGGCTGGGCGACTCTGAGCGCGAAGCCGATAACGTCGCTTCGGATTGATTAAATTGTGTATAGGGGTCTGAATCGACGCTCTTCTCACTGTCTGCCGTCAGCTCATTGACCGCATGATTGATATCATCGGCTTGCTTTGTGAGAGTGGATTGGACTTCAGAGACCGTTTGCCGCAAACTCGTCGCCGATGAGGCTATTTCCTGACGGATTTTGTTGATTTCGGAAAGCTGAGACTCTCGATCAAATTCCCCTTTTATTTGAGAAACATAACTCTGAGCCTTAGCCAAAAAGCGTCCAGCCGCACGAGCGACTTCGGGCATTTTCTCAGGTCCGAGTACCACTAGCGCGACAACGCCGATAACTAAAATTTCTGTAAAACCGAGATCAAACATAAAAGACAAAAAGCGGGCGACGGATCAACCGATCCCCGCCCTAGCCTTTTCCTCAGATGTTATTTGTTAGCCTCTGTCTTTTCTTTGGCAGCTACGTCAAGAGTTTTTGCGGAAGCCTCGTTAGTAACCTTTTTGGTTTCATCCTCTTGGCCTTCTTTTAAGCCTTCCTTAAACCCCTTAATGCCGCTACCCAAGTCACGACCTAAGTTCCTGAGTTTGCTCGTTCCGAAAACCAAAAGGACAATGATCAAAACGATCACCCAGTGCCAAACGGAAAAACTACCCATTTTTAACTCCTACGCGGCCAAGGTTGAGGACCGCCCATAACGTGAATATGCAAGTGACCAACTTCCTGACCGCCATCGCGCCCCGTATTGATGACTACACGGAATCCGTTTTGACAGCCTTGTTCTTTAGCCAACTGAGGTACCAGTGCAAGCATTTTACCTAAAAGCGGCGTATCTTCAGGCTGAGCGTCTGCCAAAGAAACCAAGTGCTTTTTCGGAATCAAAAGAAAATGAATAGGCGCAGAAGGATTGATGTCGTGAAACGCCAACACATCCTCGTCTTCATAGACTTTCTTACAGGGGATTTCACCCTTAATGATTTTGCAAAAGATGCAGTCTTGCATAGAGTTTTCCTTTCTCAGAATTCCTCTGGTTAGGCAATGCGCTCAATCTGAGCACCCAATGAGGCCAATTTTACTTCCATGTGATCATAGCCGCGATCCAAATGGTATATACGATCGACTATCGTCTCGCCCTTAGCCACTAAACCCGCTATCACAAGAGAAGCCGAGGCTCTCAAATCCGTTGCCATGACACAAGCACCGGACAATTCCGGCACACCGCTCACAACCGCTGTATGCCCGTCCACTGTAATATTCGCCCCCAAGCGCTGTAATTCCGGTACATGCATGAATCGATTTTCAAAAATTGTTTCCGTAATGCGACCCGTGCCTTCAGCGATCGTATCCAAAGCCATGAACTGAGCCTGCATATCTGTCGGGAAGCCTGGATGAGGCACTGTCCGCACACTAACCGCTCGGGGACGTTTATCGATACTGACGCGAATCCAATCATTACCCGTGCGCACAGTTGCCCCTGCCTCACGTAGTTTATCCAACACAATATCAAGTGTGTGAGGCGCGGCATGAGTCACCGTCACGTCCCCACGAGTCATCAGAGAGGCAACAAGGAAGCTCCCTGTCTCTATCCTGTCGGGCAAAACAGAGTGTGTTGCACCATGCAATTGATCAACACCCTCAATTTCGATCACCGAAGTTCCCGCGCCACGAATCTTGGCCCCCATAGCATTGAGACATTGAGCCAGATCCACCACTTCGGGTTCCCGAGCCGCATTTTCAATCACTGTTGTACCTTCAGCAAGAGTGGCGGCCATCAACAAATTTTCTGTCCCAGTAACCGTCACCATGTCCGTAACGATATGGGCGCCCTTTAATCGTTTAGCTTTCGCAACCACATAACCGTGATCAATAACAACCTCGGCCCCCAGAGTCTGGAGCCCCTTGATGTGCTGATCAACAGGACGCGCGCCGATCGCGCAGCCCCCCGGCAAAGACACTCGGGCTTCTCCGAAGCGAGCCAGCATTGGGCCAAGCGTCACAATTGACGCACGCATAGTTTTCACGAGATCATACGGAGCGGTAAGCGTTGTTAGATCTTTAGCGTTAAGTCTTACCGTTTCTGAATCGTTTTGCCGCTCAACCGTCACCCCCAGGCCAGTCAACAGCCTTCCCATCGTACGGATATCTGACAAATGAGGTACGTTATTTAAAACAAGATCGTCCGCAGTCAACAAAGCCGCAGCAATAATCGGCAGAGCCGCATTCTTCGCACCAGAAGCCTTTACCTCGCCATTTAAGCGACAACCACCGGTTACTTTTAGTTTTTCCATAATCTGCTATGTTGTTTCCAAAAATTTACTGGCAACCTATCGTCTTTGCCATCTTAACAAACTGGTAAAACGATTCGATCTCTGGAAAATTATTTTTTCAATTTCCCAGCTTTGGCTGTCATTATTAGGGCGTCTTGAAACAGTAAGGGCGAATTAGGCCCCTCACTCCATAAAGCTTGGCAAGACTCCACATTCCTTCAGGCAAGTTAATGATCTGTGGCTGAAGATTTTTCTCTTGAGCCTCTTTCAGCCACTTCAAAATCAGCGCCAAAAGAGCGCTGTCAGCGCTCTTCACTTCCGAGCAGTCGAAAACAGCGTCGCAAGCGATAAGAGCCTCCCTCGCCTGACTTTCCCAGTGACCAATATCATCAAAAGTCACCATTTCTTGATCAATTTTCATGGCCATCCATTACCGAGCAGGGCTAAATCTTCTGTTTACTTTTTCGCTTGTTCCGGATTATTGACTCGTTCTTGCATACGTTTGATCAAACCGGAAATGCCTTCTTGAGCGGCGATCGTTCCGTACTGATTGCGATAATTGCTCACAAGCCAAACCCCCTCGACATTCACGTCAATGACTTTCCAGCCCTGATCTTTAATGTTGCGAAGACGGTAAACTATTTGAACCTCAGGCTTTCCGGGATCAGATACCGAACTCATTCCCGTCCTAACAATGGCTTCGGTCCCGTCATTCTGTCCGCGAGGCAAAATGCGAACCTTTTGATCTTTAGCCATACTGAGAGCGCCAGAATAGACTTGAATCAGAGTTTCTCTGAAAAGATGTTGGAGTTGCTCACGTTGCTCGGGTGTTGCTTCACGCCACTTGGGACCGACAGCCATGCGGGTCATTCGCAAAAAGTCGACCACTGGCATCATTTTTTCATCCACAAGAGCTTCTACGGCCTGCTTTTCCCCCTTTTGCAACTTAGGATCTTTCTTGATGGCATCCAAAATGTCATTGGACACTTTCAAAACAAACTCATCAGGCGATTGTGCCGCCGGAGCCGCAGACACGGGCAACATAGCAGTCGCCAAAGCCAAACAACCCACTAAAGTCAAAAACATGCGACGCAACATACCACTAACTCCTTTACTGTTCTTCGTCATAATCTTCAAACTCATCACGCATCAATTCCAATGGAGGATTCCCGTCCCAAACTTTATTTTCCCGATTTTGCAAATACGCTTCACGAACCGCTACGTAAGGATCCAATGCTGTTTGAAGCATGGCATCGGTCGGCAACAACTGTGCGCGAGTATTAATTACATCAAGGGCCCCCAGAGCAATTGCGTACTTGGTTTTATCACCCTCTCCCCAGAAATAATAAGTCGGCGGATATGTGGCCCAATCAACTGGCAACCCCACTGTGTCACGGATAGTGCTCGGTCCAAGGAAAGGCCAAACGATATAGGGCCCCGATCCAACACCCCAGGCACCCAACGTTTCACCAAAGTCTTCCGGCGCGTACTCTAAACTCATATGCGAGGCGACATCAAAAAGACCGGCAATACCGACAGTGGTATTGATGAGGAAACGCGCAAAACTGACAAAACCTTCTTTGACTTTGCCCTGCAGGAAGTTATTGAGCATGTTGCCCGGTTCTCCGAGATTGGAGAAGAAATTACTGACACCGTCCTGAATGGGGCTTGGCACATAATCGGCGTAGCCCTGTGCCACGGGATGCAACACATATTCATCAAGCGTCATATTAAAAGCATGAGTTTGACGATTAAATGCTTCCCATGGATCTTTTGGATTTTCACCAGCATTAGGCGGAACAACGGCGCAAGAGGCTAAAACCGAACACAGTGCAACCGTGACAAAAGTGCGTTGCAACGAGCATGACATTTTCTGAGTTCCTTATTGATTGTCTTTATTTTCCACAAAACTGTACATGAATTTGCTGATCATCTGCTCAAGAACCATGGCAGACTGTGTGCGACGAATCTTTCCTCCGCTTTCCAGCACTTCCTCATCAGCCCCCGCAACAAAACCGATGTACTGCTCACCGAGCAGTCCAGAAGTAAGGATTTGCGCTTCTGTATCCGTCGGGAACTGATATTTTGAATCAATAGTCATCAAAACTTTGGCCTGATAAAGATCATTGTCAAAAGTCACACTTTCGACACGCCCAATGACAACACCTGCGCTTTTAACCGGAGCACGCGGCTTCAACCCTCCAATGTTGTCGAACATCGCTTCAACCGTATAAGTCTTCTGTGACCACGAAAAGCTGCCCAAGTTAGCCGCCTGAAGAGCCGTAAAAAGCAAGGCGGCAAATCCGGCAACCACAAAAAGTCCCACCATGAGCTCCACACCGCGTTTGCGTTCCGTTTTTCGTTCCATCGAAAACCCCTTTCTAAACCGAGAACATCAGAGCCGTCATGATAAAGTCCAGCCCCAGAACCATTAACGAAGAAATCACCACAGTCCGAGTCGTGGCACGTGACACCCCTTCCGGTGTCGGTCTTGCGTTATAGCCTTGATATAAAGAAATCAATCCAACAGCCACGGCAAAAACAACGGATTTAATTACGCTGTTGCCGATATCGGAAAAGACATCGACGCCGGCTTGCATTTGGGACCAAAAAGCCCCGCCATCCACTCCGATCATCACCACGCCCACAATCCAAGCACCGAAAATACCGACTGCTGTAAATATGCAGGCAAGAAGCGGTAAGGAAATCAACACACCCCAAAATCGCGGGGCCAGTACTCTCCGAACCGGATCCACCCCCATCATTTCCATGGCGGCGACCTGCTCACCGGCACGCATCAAACCAATTTCTGCCGTTAACGATGTTCCGGCTCGACCGGCGAACAAGAGCGCCGCAACCACAGGACCAAGCTCACGCGCCAAAGACAAGGCAACCATTACGCCAAGCGCCTGTTCGCTTCCATAGCTCACCAGAATGTAGTATCCCTGCAGCGCTAACACGAAGCCCACAAACAAGCCTGAAACGGCAATAATCAACAATGAATAATTGCCAATAAAGTGAATCTGTTGAACCACAAGCCAGAATCGCCCAAGCGACGCAGGCAATTCTTTGAAAAGCTGTAGAGCAAAAATAGCCATTCTGCCGACATGACGAATTTGCTCAAGAGTCCATGCCCCTAAATCCATCAATGCGTTCATGGTGCGTGCACTCCAAACTCTTTATCAATAGGCTCGGCTGGATAATGAAATGCCACAGGACCGTCCGGCGCCCCGTCGATAAACTGCCGCACGTATGGATCTTGAGACACTGACAGTTCCTGCGGTGTTCCTTGCGCGGCGATACGACCCGACGAAATCATGTACACATAATCCGCGATAGCAAATGTTTCCGGCACATCATGAGTCACAATAATGCTTGTGGCATCAAGCGCGTCGTTTAAATCGCGAATCAAACGAGCTGTCACCCCCATGGAAATTGGATCCAAGCCAGCAAACGGTTCATCGTACATAATTAACTCAGGGTCTAGTGCCGTTGCACGAGCCAAAGCCACTCGCCGAGACATTCCTCCGGAAATTTCGCTCGGCATCAAATCCGCTGCACCGCGAAGTCCCACCGCATTTAATTTCATCAACGCCATTCGCTCGATGAGTTCTTCACTCAATTGAGTCTGTTCTCTCAACGGGAAAGCGACATTATCTAAAACAGACATATCGGTAAACAGCGCCCCAAATTGAAAAAGCATGCCCATGCGTCGACGTTGCGCATATAGCTTTTCCTTATCTGACGTATCGAGCGGCTCTCCATCAATGAGGATAACTCCCTTATCCGGCGTCTCTATTCCGCCGATTAACTTCAGAAGCGTTGTCTTCCCCATGCCAGAGCCACCCATAATGGCTACGACCTGTCCCCGTCCGAAATGTAACGTCACATCGTCCAGAATCACACGCCGCCCATACCCAAAGGTTACGTCTTGGACAGTTACAAAATCACTCACTCGTGACCCTTTTTACTTTGACATTAAAAATACTGAACAATCATTCAGAGATTGTCCCATTATACGCTGAGCCAAAACTCTGCATTTAATCAATTTTGTTAAATTTTTTCCTAATTTAACCCTATTAGTAATGAGGTTCAAACCGGACACCTCGAGCGATTCCCAACTCGACGAGCTTAGGATCGTCATCGGCGATGATTGTGAATCTATCAGCCACGTCTTGCGGCACATCCATTACTCGGCCAGTTTTGAAATTGATATAACACCACTCGGTCGCCCCGAGACTAACCAAACGTTGCTCGCGCTTAATCGCATAACGGCGCAAAGACCTTGATCCCGACAAGGTGCTGACCCAAGAATAAATCGTAAGCTCATCGCCTTCATAACAAGGTCTGAGATATTCAATCCAATGCTCACGCGCAACCCAGACTTCTCCTCGTTGAAGACACTCTTTGGCACCGCAGCCTAAAGCAGAAGCGTGCTCCATCGCGGCTTTTTCCATCCAACGAAGGTATTCCCGATTGTTGACATGGCGCAATATATCTATGGATTCGGAACTGACTTTAAAAGTGTGTTGATAAATTTCTATCATTTTCTTCAAAACGCAAACTGAGGTTATTGATTTTGACACAACTTGGATCCGAGGAGAAGTTTTTTATACGAGTTCTGCAAACTGTTACAGCATTTTTAGTCTAAGTGCTCGCAAATTCAGCACAAAAACGGTAGCATTCAGTCCGTTCAGTTACGTGATCAGGACTTCCTGTACTTGCCGTTGTCACATTATTTTTGTCCTAATGAGGATCGCGTTGTATTTTTATCGGTATGAAGACAAAAAAATCCCAAAACTCATGGTTAAAAAAAGCATTTAGATGGTTAACAATCACCGGCCTATGCGGAGCCGGCGCTGCCGTAAGCTTAGGACTAGTCGTGTTCTCTGTCGTTTACTACCAGTTGCCGCCAATTGATGCTTTAACACAGTACCGGCCGAAAGTGCCTTTGCGCATCTACACGGCCGACGGCGATTTGATTGGTGAGTTCGGAGAAGAACGGCGTGATTACGTGCCTTTTGAAGAAATTCCCCGACACGTTAAGCTTGCAATCCTGGCCGCCGAAGACGACGGTTTTTACGAGCACTCTGGCATTGAATTTATGGGGATTGCGCGTGCCGCGCTGGCCAACCTCATCACCGGTCGTCGTGGTCAAGGCGGCAGTACCATCACGATGCAGGTAGCCCGTAACTTCTTTTTAAGTTCGGAGCGCAGCTATACCCGAAAACTTTACGAAGTCGCTTTGTCCTTCAAAATCGAACAAAATCTATCAAAGGACAAAATTTTTGAGGTCTACGCCAATCAGATTTTCCTAGGTCAGCGTTCTTACGGTTTCGGCAGTGCGGCGAAAACCTATTTCGGTAAAGATTTGCGCGACCTTTCTATTTCTGAAGCTGCCGTTTTAGCCGGTCTTCCGGTTGCCCCAAGTGCTTACAATCCCATTGTAAACATGCGACGCGCCACCATGCGACGCAATTATGTTTTGGGGCGTATGTTTAACTTGGGCTACATTGACGAAATCACATACGCTTCCGCAATAGCTCAACCCATTGAGGTCCGTCAAACCACAGCCGAGCAACAAAAGACACAACTTCAGACACAAGAGCTTCACGCCGGCTACATCGCAGAATTGGCTCGGATGCTCATGCTGCCTTATTTTAAAGACACCATTTACGACCAAGGCATCAATGTCTACACTACCATCCGCAGTCGTGACCAATTGGTGGCCAGCAACACTGTTCGCAAGAACATGATTGAGTATGATCGCCGTTACGGATACCGTGGTGTTGAAGGGTATGCAGATTTATCGCATGAAGACACCAGAGATGCCAACATCCGTTTAGCTTTATCAAAGGTCATTTCCAGTGCCAATCTGCTACCTGGAGTAGTAACCAAGCTCTCGGCCAAACAGATGACCGTACAGCTTTATAACGGGGATATTGTCACGCTTGATGACAAGGGTTTTGCTTTCGCTCAACGCTTTATCGCCAAAAAGGGGCAAACCCTTAAAGGACGCTATAAAGAAAAAGAACTTCGTGTCGGGGCAGTTGTTCGCGTCACACAAGATAAAAAAGGCAAGTGGTCCCTGGGACAAATTCCTGCTGTTGAAAGCGCCTTTATTTCAGCTAACTTCAATACCGGAGCTATTTATTCGCTTGTAGGTGGATTTGATTTCAAAATCAATCAGTTTAACCACGTCACTCAAGCCTGGCGCCAACCGGGTTCCAGTTTCAAACCGTTTATTTACTCGGCCGCCCTTGATAAAGGCTTCACTCCAGCCACCGTTATCAATGACGCACCGCTTTCGATCGACCCTCGCCTGACTGGCGGCAAACTTTGGGAACCGAGAAATGATGATCGTAAATATGACGGTCCTATGACACTAGCCGACGCCATCGCCCGCTCTAAAAACCTAGTGTCTATTCGCATCGTTCAGGCTATCGACCCGTATTATGCGCAGCAATATATCGCGCGCTTTGGCTTTGATCCCAAAAACCATCCGCCCCTTTTGACCATGGCGCTTGGTGTGGGCTCCGTCACTCCGTGGGAGATGGTCGCTGGCTATTCAGTCTTTGCCAATGGCGGCTATTTAGTTCAACCCTATCTCATTGAAAAGGTAACAGACGCCCAAGGCAATGTTTTGATGCAGTCGAAAAACGCTAAAGTGGGCGAGGGCGCTCCAAGAGCTATTGATGCCCGCAATGCTTACGTCATGCATTCTTTACTGCACGGTGTGGCTACTCGCGGTACTGGACGTAGGGCTGGCAATGCGTTAAAGCGCGAAGACATGGGAGTGAAAACCGGTACAACTAATGATGCGCTTGATGCCTGGTTTGCCGGATACGCCGGTGAAATTACTGCGGTTGGCTGGATGGGATATGATCAACCGAAATCTCTTGGTGCCAACGCCTATGGAGCGGGGCTTGTACTGCCGGTCTGGGTTGACTACATGAAGGCTGTTTTAAAGAACGCACCGGAATACTACAGACCTCAACCCGCCGATGTTGTTGAAATCAACGGGCAACCCTTCTACGCCGACCAAGTCGGCGATACTGTGCAAACTCTTGGACTAGGCGAAACCACGACTCCCGGCGAAGTCGATCCGATCACGGAGACCATACGCGATCAGATCTTCTAGAAACGCTTACGCTTTAAGTGTGATATTTCGTCCAAGTTTTTGAGTCAAGAGCGCAGAAAGGTCTTCGGCAATACTGTGACGCGAACGGGTATCGAGCCACTGCTCTCCGTTTCGCTCATAATGATGTCCCCCTTTGAGACTTGCCAACCATAGTTGGCGTGTGGGTGTTTGCTTATTGATGACAATTTGAAATCCGTCATCAAACTCGATCGTCAGCACGTTACCTTGGCGATCGACCTCGAGCTCGTCGCCGATAGCTTCGACAGCTGACTGGATTCGTTGTAAAGTTGACTCTGCGAGTTCAATAAACTCCGTTTCCCTCATTTTTAACCGTTCAATTTGGATAACATGAAACAGATTTTAGCGATTCTAGCCGCGACCGTGATCCTAACTGCCTGTGGTATCAAAGGCGATCTTTATCTGCCGCAGGACCTCAAGGCTCCGCAAGAGTCAGTCACAGACATAGAGGCCGATCCGTTGAGTGTCCCACAAAAGTGATTCTATTTTATGGATACGTTGCCCTCTCGCCATTTCTCTTACCGTAACGGGATTCTGTACTGCGAAGATCTGAATCTCTCGGAACTTGCGGAACTTCATGGCACTCCCGCATACGTCTATTCGTTAAAAACCATTAACGAAGCTGCGCAGGTTTATGAATGCGCTTTCGGTAATACCAACCATAAGCTCTGCTATGCCGTGAAAGCCAATTCTAATTTGGCGATCCTGAAGATACTCCAAAAAAGAGGCTGGGGTTTTGACATCGTATCCCTAGGTGAGTTAGCCCGTGTTCTACAAATTGGGGCAGATCCGGAAAAAATTGTATTCAGCGGCGTTGGTAAAAGCGAAGAAGAAATGCGTATTGCTCTTTCCGCCGGAATTGGAGCCTTTAACATTGAAAGTGAACCGGAGTTTGAACGCCTGAGCATGATCGCCGAGCAAATGAATTGTCGGCCGCGGATTTATTTCAGAGTTAATCCTGATGTGGATGCGCACACACACCCTTATATTTCAACCGGTTTAAAAACAAACAAGTTCGGAATTGATTTTTTTAGTGCGCTTCCTTTGTTAAAACGAGCGGCCGCCTGCCCTCACGTGCAACTGACCGGCATTGACTGTCATATCGGCTCGCAACTAACATCTTTTTCTCCATACTTTGACGCTTGTGACAAATTACTCGATCTATTAGACAAATTGCGAGCAAGCGGTATTGAATTGCACGACATTGATTTTGGGGGTGGAGTCGGCGTTCGCTACCGTGATGAATCTGTAGAACCCCTACAAAATCTTGTTGACGGTTTAAAAAAACGACTTTACGACCGGGGATATGCTCACTTGCGGATTGTCATGGAGCCTGGTCGTTCAATTGTGGCGGCTGCGGGCCTTCTTCTTTGCACCGTCGAATACCTGAAAACTACTCCGGTCAAACATTTCATCATTACCGATGCGGGGATGAATGACTTAATCAGACCGGCACTTTATGCCGCCTGGATGCCTGTATTGCCTATTCGTCTCAGAGACACATCTGAAACCCTTTTCGATGTGGTGGGCCCCATTTGCGAATCCAGTGACTGGCTTGCACGTGATCGTGCCCTGGCTGTCCGGGCCGGCGACCGTCTGGCAATTGCCATGGCCGGAGCTTACGGAATGAGCATGGCTTCACATTACAATTCCAGAAGATTGCCAGCGGAAATTCTTATTGATGGGAACCGAGCACTTACTATCCGCAAACGAGACACTCTTGAGAATCTCTGGATCAATGAAGTAGTCCCTCCCGAACTTTAATTAAGTCATTTAACTTGTTGACTAATTAAGGGATTTTTTCTATACCGCGATCCCTAAGAAAGAGTAACATTTCATCATCTTCGCTTTTCGTTTTTTGTTTTAGACAAATTTGTCACTATGGACTGGCTTGTCGCACTTTTCACCAATCCCGGCTCGATTGCCCATATTCTTTTTGTGTACTCCATTGTTATCGCACTTGGCATGGGATTAGGGAAGATCAAAGTATTCGGCGTTTCTCTCGGCGTTACTTTTGTATTGTTTACTGGCCTTCTTCTCAACTATCTGGGCATGAAAATTGATCCGACGGTGCTGGGTTTTATCCGAGATTTTGGACTGATCCTTTTTGTCTTCTTCATTGGCCTTCAAGTCGGCCCTTCATTTTTTGCTTCGTTTAAAAGTGGCGGAATTGTTTTAAACGGTTTGATGATCTTAGCGGTCGTTTTAAGTGTTTTGGTCACAATCATTCTATATTTTTGTTTCTCCGACACTTTGTCTTTAGCGCAAATGCTGGGTGTGCATTATGGCGCGGTAACCAACACGCCGGGATTGGGAGCTACACAAGAAGCCCTGGCGCAACTTAACTACCACGGTGAGGATATTGCCGTTGCTTACGCTTGCGCTTATCCCCTAGGGGTTGTAAGCATTATTGGCACAGCCATTGCCTTACGCTTTATTTTCAAAATTGACATGAAAGAAGAAGATCGGCATTGGGAGGACGAGGAAAAAGCCTCTAATCACGTCTCAATTTTCTTTCATGCTCGCGTGACCAATCGAGCGCTAGAAGGTAGAAGCATTGCCGACATTCGTGCGTTTATTGCTCGGCCTTTCATTTGCTCACGCATTCAGCATAACGGTGAAATTTCAAGTCCGAGCTCTGAGTCACTTGTGCATGTCGGCGATATCGTGCGAATTGTTTCCGGAGAAGAAAATAAAGATGCTATTGTTGCCTTTTTCGGTGAAGAAGATAAAGAAGCGGATCTTGCCACTGAGCACTCTCCCATCACCAGCAAACGACTTTCCGTCACTCGCACAGAAATCAATGGACTTACCGTCGGTGATCTTCACTTAAGTCATTCCGACGGTGTCAATATCACACGCGTGTACCGTGCCGGCATGCAGCTTTTTCCGTATCAAAACCTGCATATTCAAATCGGTGATGAGCTGTACTGCGTTGGTCCTATAAATTCGATCAAACGACTGGAGGACCGAGTTGGTAACAAAATTAAACGCTTGGAACATCCAAATCTGATTGCAATCTTCATTGGCATTGCTTTGGGCATTTTGTTTGGCTCTCTTCCTATAGTTATTCCCGGCATGCCGGTGCCGCTTAAACTTGGGCTTGCAGGCGGACCTTTGATTATTGCTATTCTTTTAGGACGTTTCGGTTCCCTTTTCCGCTTGGTTACTTATACGACCTCATCAGCCAATCTGATGTTACGTGAACTCGGCATTGCTTTATTCTTAGCCAGTGTCGGTCTTGCCGCCGGTGAAAATTTTGTCGCCGCTCTTTTAGTCGGTAATGGACCTCTTTATGTTGCCCTCGGTCTTTTGGTGACCATTATTCCTCTCTTAACTGTTGGTTGCATTGCAAGGCATTTCTTTCATATCAACTACCACAGCATCGTAGGTTTGATGGCAGGAGCTACGACAGATCCTCCCACACTGGCTTACGCAGCAACGCTTTCTGAAAAGAACTCCTCAGCCGTCGCTTACTCAACTGTTTATCCGCTCGCAATGTTTTTGCGAATTCTGACCGGACAGCTTGTTCTTCTGGTCATGTGGTCATATGTGACAGTTTCTTAATTGACTTTCCGGCCGTATAGGCGGGCCTAATATTTTCTAAAAAAGTTAAACTACGCGTAAGATTGCAGGACTAACATTGCGTCCTTAAAAAAAGAGGAACCCGTTTTGAGTTTATTTGATAGTGCCCGTTTCCGTCTTTCTGTGTCTGAGCTTATCGGACTGCCTGAAGGCAGCGTCCCGGAGATCGCTTTTGCCGGTCGAAGTAATGCCGGGAAATCGACAACGATTAATGTTTTAACTCGACAGGGTCGATTGGCATTTGCCTCCAAAACCCCGGGGCGTACACAGTTAATTAACTTTTTTGATCTTTCGAAAAAGGACGAGCACGGCCACCGTGTGTGTGTTGCCAGTCTAGTGGATTTACCCGGCTACGGTTTCGCCAAGGCAGCAGAAGGCACTCGTAAAACCTGGTCTGAGTTGATCGGCGGATACTTGGCGAGCCGCGATACGTTAGCAGGCATTGTTGTCGTAATGGATGCCAGACGTCCTTTCATGCCAACGGACGAATGGGTTATTGATTTTTTAAATACTCGCCCGGTAAAAATGCACTGGCTACTCAATAAGTGTGACCAGCTCAATAACCAAGCAAAGAAGGAAACTCTTTTTTTGGCCAAAGCCCGAGCCGCTGAAATCGGGCCGCACGTTTCAGTACAGCTTTTTTCCGGTCTGAAACGAGAAGGTGTTGATGAGTTGCGAGAAACGCTCTTACGTTGGATTAACCGTGAAGAGCTCTCTGTCTGAATAAATCTTTTATAGGACATTTCAAATGCACGTTTTAGGTCAGTATCCTCAAAAACGTATGCGCCGTATGCGCCATGATGAATTTTCGCGTCGTTTAATGCGTGAAAACACGCTGACGGCTTCCGATCTCATCCTGCCGGTCTTTGTAATGGAAGGCGAAGGCCGCAGACAGGCCGTTCCCACCATGCCTGGCGTGGAACGTATGACGCCCGATGAACTCTGCAAAGTTGCCCAAGAAATGGTAGATCTCGGCATTCCGATGATTGCGCTTTTCCCTGCCATTGAAGATCATCTGAAAACCCCCGATGGACGTGAAGCGGCAAATCCCAACGGTCTCATCCCCCGCGTCGTGCGGATGCTCAAGGAAAAGTTCCCGCAATTGGGCGTGATGTGTGACGTTGCTCTTGACCCCTACACCACACACGGCCAAGATGGACTCATTGATGAAACCGGTTATATCCTCAATGACGAAACGATTGAAATGCTGGTTCAGCAATCTCTGGCCCAGGCTCGTGCAGGCGCTGATGTAGTGGCTCCGAGCGACATGATGGACGGCCGTATCGGTGTCATTCGCCAGGCCTTGGACAAGGAAGGTTTCATTCACACTCGCATCATGGCTTATTCTGCGAAGTATGCGAGCGCCTTTTACGGTCCCTTCCGTGATGCAGTAGGCTCAAGCTCCAACCTGGGTAAGAGCACAAAGGCTGTCTATCAAATGGATCCGGCTAACAGCGATGAAGCTTTGTGGGAAGTTGGCCTTGACCTGGAAGAAGGCGCAGACATGGTCATGGTAAAACCGGGTTTGCCCTACCTTGACGTTCTTCGCCGTGTCAAAGACGAATTCCAAGCACCGACCTTTGCTTATCATGTGAGCGGCGAATACGCTCTGTTGAAGGCTGCTGCTGCCGCTGGCTACATCGATGAAAAGAAGTTCACAATGGAAACGATGATGTGCTTTAAACGTGCCGGTGCCGATGGCATTCTCACCTACTGTGCATTGGATGTTGCCCGTTGGTTAAAGGAAACCCCTGTGAGCCTCTAAAACGGCGATAGAGACCGATATCCTATCCGCTCGGAAGAAAGACTTCCGAGCGGTTTTTTAATAGCCTCTTAAGCGTCTTAATTCGCGTCCTTCACGTTTTGTCGGGCGCCCCTTGGTTGTTCTGTCCAAGGCGGGCTCCACCGCTAACTTACGAAGTGCCGCAAGCTCTTCTCTCTTCTGACGACCCTCTTCAGTTTCCATATAAAGTTCGCGAGCAACGGAAGCCGGACCGCGCTGAAGGTTAAAGCCGGCCACCAGTACTTCATAGACGTCTTCGCCGCGATGAATTTCCAACTTATCGGATAGTTTCACTTCTTTGGCCGGTTTTACCCGTTCACCATTGAGCTTCACTCGGCCCAGTTCAACGGCCTCCTGAGCAAGGCTTCTGGTTTTGAAAAACCGCGCTGCCCACAGCCATTTATCGATTCTTTCACTTGTCAATTCAGTCATATCAGCGTTCAAACGTATTCTTTTACAGGCCAAATTCGATCCAAGAATTTGGAAATAAACTTCACGAGAATACCTACGAGAAAGGCAGATATCAACGTCCCTTCGCGAATTCCGTAGATTTCATGCAAGAAAAACCATCCAAAAATCGCCGCCAGAACAACCATGGTCACATCGTTGCCGATTTTAATTCTGTAAAAGGGCTGACGAGAGACAACGGAAACCGCAATGACCAACCCCTCGCCAGGAAGCGGAATGCTTTTTGATCGAATTTCAAATGCGACGCCCAAAGCCAAAAAGGCATTTCCAATGAGTGACAAAGCGAGTAAAAGCCAATAATTATTCAGTTGAATACTCGAAAGAATCCACATCCAAAAATCGGTACATAGGCTAAAGAGAAAGACCAAGGGAATCTGCAGGAAGTTTAATTTTGAAAACTCTTTTCGCAACAACAGAATTTGGATGCATAAGAAAACAACATTGCATAAAAATGTCGTTGTTCCGAACGTCAGTCCGCTTATTTCAGACAAAGCCCACGGAAGACTGCTGATGGGCGTGGTACCGAGATGCACAGCCGATATCAAACAGATTCCGAAAGACATAAAAACAATACCGAGCAAAAGCTGCCCGACATTGCCCAGAGCTGGAGATAAATTCAGTTTCATTCGAGTGCAATAGATGAAAAAAGGGAGCCACAATCATGACTCCCCTTTATGAAATCTGAACTTTAAACGTTCAAATTATTCGGCCTTCTGAGCTTCTTCGGCAACTTCAACAACCGGAGCGGTCTTTTCAACCAATTCCATGTAAGCCATCGGAGCATTGTCGCCAACACGGAAACCCATCTTCAAGATACGGGTGTAACCGCCGTTGCGAGCGGCAAAACGGGGACCGAGAACGGTAAAGAGCTTCGTAACCATTTCGCGATCACGCAAACGGGCAAAAGCCAAACGACGGTTGGCAACCGTGTCAACCTTAGCGAGGGTGATCATCGGTTCGACAACACGACGAAGTTCCTTAGCCTTCGGCAACGTGGTCTTGATAGCTTCGTGACGCAACAAAGAATTCATCATGTTGCGGAGCATAGCGAGGCGGTGAGCGCTGGTACGATTCAGCTTACGTAAACCATGACGGTGACGCATTTTTTATTTTCCTTTAAAAGTTAGTCTTTTGAGCTCCCTGCGGAGCACTTTCCCATCTTCTTCTATCCGAGAAAACTCGGCGGGCGGGTAAAACAACGAGTCTTACAGACTCGAAGGACGAGATTTTAGCCTCTCGTCCTTCATTTAGCAAATCAATGCCAAATTAGTGTTGGTCAAGACCGGCAGGAGGCCAGTTTTCCAACTTCATACCCAAGGTCAAGCCGTGAGCAGCCAACACTTCCTTGATTTCGTTCAAGGACTTGCGGCCCAAGTTCGGCGTCTTGAGCAGTTCATTTTCAGTGCGTTGAATCAAATCACCGATGTAGAACACTTGTTCGCCCTTAAGGCAATTGGCAGAACGAACAGTGAGTTCAAGGTCATCGACCGGACGCATAAGGATCGGATCGAGCGGCGGCGGATTGTTCACATCTTCTTCCTGAGTGGCCTTACCGGCTTGTTCACTCTTAATGGAACCAAAGACCGTCAATTGGTCTTGCAAGATGTACACTGCTTCGCGCAAAGCTTCTTCCGGTTCAATAGCGCCGTTGGTTTCAATCGTCATCACGAGCTTATCGAGGTCGGTGCGTTGAGCAACACGAGCAGCACTTACTTCGTAGGCAACGCGACGAATCGGGCTGAAGGAGGCATCCATAATGATGCGACCGATCGTGCTCTTGGAGTAGTCATCGCGGAAAGCGCGCATATCACCCGGTTGGTAACCGCGGCCCTTTTCCACCTTAACTTGCATATCCAACTTACCGTTGGCAGCCAAGTGAGCAATAACGTGATCGGGATTAATCACTGTCACATCGTGCGGCAGATCAAAGTCAGCGGCCGTCACAACACCCTCGGTGCTCTTACGAAGCGTCAAAGTCACTTCATCGCGACCTTCGAGTTTGAACACAACACCCTTCAAGTTCAAAAGGATATCAACGACATCTTCGAGAACGCCGTCAATTTGGGAGTATTCGTGCACAACGCCTGCGATCTGAGCTTCCGTAGGAGCATAACCGACCATACTGGCGAGCAAAATACGACGCAAAGCATTGCCCAAAGTATGACCGTAGCCGCGTTCGAAAGGTTCAAGAGTGATTACAGCAAGATTAGGATTGTTTTCGTCGACTACAGCTTCAATCGTAGTCGGCTTCAACAAAGTAGTATTGGCCATTTTGTAGACTGTCCTTTTCAATACCCTCGGCTCGTTACACCGATAAGGCTGATGGATGGTCTGGGGCTAAGTAGAGCAAATGCGATCGGCGCCCCAAAAAGTACCGATCGCACAGATTTTAGCAGGATAGACACATTCGCGCGCACTACACTGAATGTGCCTATCAGCTTAGCTATTAACGCGAATAGAATTCGACGACCAACGCTTCGTTGACGTCTTGGCAGATTTCGTCGCGGGCCGGAAGAGCCTTAAACGTGCCTTCAAACTTCTTCGCATCAACAGACACCCAAGACGGGAAACCGACTTGAGCGGCGAGTTCCAAAGCTTCCGTGATACGGGCTTGCTTTTGGGACTTTTCGCGAATGGAGATAACATCACCGGGTTTGACACGGTAAGAAGGAATATTCACCTTGTTACCATTGACCAAAACGGCGCAGTGGCTCACCAACTGGCGAGCTTCCGCACGGGTGCAACCAAAGCCCATACGGTAAACAACGTTGTCCAAACGGCTTTCGAGCAAGTCGAGAAGCACTTCACCGGTGTGGCCCTTTTCACGTTGGGCTTCGGCGAAGTAACGACGGAATTGACGTTCGAGAACGCCATACATGCGACGCACCTTTTGCTTTTCACGCAATTGGGCACCGTAGTCCGATTGACGAGCACCGGAAGTCTTACCGTGCTGGCCCGGTTTGGTGATCGTATCGGAGCCCTTGCCGACTTTGCTCGACAAGGAACGACGCGCGCTCTTCAAATTAAGGTCACAACCCTCGCGGCGCGCGAGCTTGAGTTTGGGACCGGTATATCGTGCCATTTAATATGCCTCTCTTATCCTGTGAACTTAGTCACATTCAGTCTGTTTATCCTCATAAACAGACGCGGGATTAGAAAAAGTAGTTAGACGCGACGACGCTTGGACGGACGCACACCATTGTGAGGAATGGGGGTCACGTCTTGGATCGACGTCACACGAATGCCGAGCGCATTGAGCGCACGCACGCTGGATTCACGGCCCGGGCCGGGTCCCATGATGCGAACTTCAACATTCTTCAAACCATATTCAAGAGCGATACGACCAGCGTGTTCAGCGGCGACTTGCGCGGCGAACGGCGTGGATTTACGAGAGCCCTTGAAACCTTGAGCGCCAGAAGACGACGCAGCAATAGCGTTGCCTTGGCGATCGGTGATCGTGATGATCGTGTTATTGAAGGAAGCGTGAACGTGCGCGATACCTTCCGTAACGACCTTCTTCACCTTTTTGCGAGCACGTTGCTGAGCAACTTGCTGACTGCTAGGAGATTTGCCAGCCATTGTTATCCTTTAATATTTACTTCTTAAGCGCGACGCCGACCTTCTTCGGGCCCTTACGCGTACGAGCATTCGTACGAGTACGTTGGCCACGCACGGGCAGGCCGCGACGATGACGCATACCACGATAAGTGCCCAAATCGATCAGACGCTTAATCGAGAGTTGAACTTCACGACGCAAGTCACCTTCAACGGTGTACTGACCGACCGCATCACGGATGCGTTCGAGTTCGGCGTCGGTGAGATCTTTAATTTTCTTGGTGTATTCCACGCCAACTTTGGACAAAATGTCGCGAGCGCGAGAACGGCCGATGCCATAAATGGCAGTCAAACCGATTTCGGCATGTTGGTTCGGCGGAATGTTAATACCGGCAATACGAGCCATCTTTTACCTCTTTAGCCTTGACGCTGTTTGTGACGCGGATCAGAGCAGATCACACGAACAACGCCCTTGCGCTTAATGATCTTGCACTTGCGGCACATTTTTTTGACCGAAGCGTTAACCTTCATTGTTATCTCCAACCGTGTTTTACACGGATCATTGCTGTCCACACGACAGGAAGTTCGAGAGAATACTCTCTTTTTTCCAACTCTTCAAGTCTGACCGTAACGTAGTGCATTACGATGAGACTTTCAGAGACAGAATCGGGAGGAGAAAATTTCTCCTCCTCAACTCCGCGTGTCCCCAAGGCGTGAAGTATGGCCTTGAGCGGACTCATTCATTGTTCTGCCGAAACTTACATCCCGGCGGAACCAAAGCCCTTGAAGTTAGTCTTCTTGAGCAAATTCTCATATTGTTGCGACATCATGTATGCCTGCACTTGGCTCATGAAGTCCATCGTCACGACCACAACGATCAACAACGACGTACCGCCGAAATAGAACGGAACATTGAAACGCATGTTCAAGAATTCCGGCACCAAGCAGACAAACACCAGGTAAATCGCACCGCCGAGAGTCAAGCGCAGCAACACCTTATCGATGTAGCGAGACGTTTGCTCACCGGGGCGAATACCGGGGACGAACGCACCACTCTTTTTCAAGTTCTCAGCAGTTTCACGCGGATTGAAAACCAATGCCGTGTAGAAATATGCAAAGAACACAATCATTGCGGCGTAAAGCAATGTGTACAGCGGTTGACCGGGCGACAGGGCCGCAGCCAAATCACGAATCCAACGAGTGGAATCGCCGCTGGTGAACCAACCTGCCAACGTAGCCGGGAACAAAATCAAAGAAGAAGCGAAGATCGGGGGAATCACGCCCGACATATTCATCTTCAACGGCAGGTAGGACGTTTGGCCGCCATAGAGACGGTTACCGACCTGACGCTTTGCATAGTTCACCGTAATACGACGTTGACCGCGTTCAATGAACACCACAAAGGCGGTCACAAGCGCGACAATGGCGATCACGAAAATCGAGGACAAGGGACTGATAGCACCCGTGCTCACCAACTGGAAGAGACTGGAAATTGCAGAGGGCAATCCAGCAACGATACCAGCAAAGATGATGATAGAGATACCATTACCCAAGCCACGTTCGGTGATCTGTTCACCGAGCCACATCAAGAACATTGTGCCCGTTACCAATGAAACCACGCAGGTGAAGCGGAACAGCATGCCCGGATCCAACACGAGGCCGGCTTGGCTTTCGAGCGCAACAGCGATACCGAACGCTTGGAAGACACCCAATAACAACGTACCGTAGCGCGTGTATTGAGTAATCTTACGGCGACCGGATTCGCCTTCTTTACGCAAACTTTCAAGCGAAGGAAGCACGTAGGACAACATCTGCATGATAATGGATGCAGAGATGTACGGCATGATCCCTAACGCAAACACCGAGAAGCGCGATAACGCGCCCCCGGAGAACATGTTGAACAGCCCGAGAATGCCCCCTTGTTGTTCTTGGAACAAACGAGAGAGCATATCGGGATCGATGCCCGGCACCGGCACATGAGCACCGATGCGGTACACGACTAATGCAAGCAGCAAGAAGATGATTCGGCGCTTCAAATCGCCGTACTTCGGGCCGCTTGCTTGATTGGAACTAGGGCTGGTCGCCACTTTGTTCTTCCTAAAAAGCGAGTTACTCTTCGACGGAACCGCCAGCAGCTTCAATAGCAGCCTTGGCACCCTTCGTAGCGCTCAATCCGCGCAAAACGATCTTGCGGGAAATTTCGCCGGACAAGATCACGCGAGCGGACAAAGCACGCGGAGAAACGATATTGGCAGCCTTCAAGACGTCCAAATCGATCACTTCCACAGACAAACCTTGGAGTTCGTTCAAGCGAACTTCTTCGCAGAAACGACGCGTCAAAGACGTGAAACCACGCTTCGGCAAGCGACGATGCAGCGGCATTTGACCGCCTTCGAAGCCCACCTTGTGGAAGCCACCGGCACGGGACTTCTGACCTTTATGGCCACGGCCGGCCGTCTTGCCCCAACCGGAACCCACACCGCGACCGACGCGGTGACGAGCGCTCTTAGAACCCACAGCGGGTTGCAAAGTATTTAATTGCATCATCTACCCCTAATTACTCGGCACGAACCAAGTAGGCAACCTTCGTGATCATACCGCGCACGGCAGGCGTGTCTTCGAGTTCACGCGTTTGGTTCATCTTAGACAAGCCCAAGCCACGCAACGTAGCACGGTGATCGGCCTTCGTGCCGATCGGGCTCTTGATCAACGTAACTTTAATGGTCTTCTTAGCCATTTCGAATCTCTCCTAAGCTATTAAGCCAAAATTTCTTCGACCGTCTTGCCGCGCTTGGCAGCGACTTCAGCCGGAGAACGAAGAGCTTCGAGCGCCTTCAACGTGGCACGAACCATGTTGTACGGATTCGTGGAACCGTGAGCCTTCGCAACGATGTTGCGAACACCCATGGCGTCAAACACAGCGCGCATCGGGCCGCCGGCAATGATACCGGTACCTTCAGTGGCGGGAAGCAACATAACACGAGCAGCACCATGGTGAGCTTCCACAGCGTGGTAGATCGTACCGTTGTTCAACGGAATACGAACCATATTGTGGCGAGCATGTTCCATAGCCTTTTGAACGGCAGCCGGAACTTCACGGCTCTTACCCGTACCCATACCAATACGGCCGTCGCCATCACCAACAACAGTGAGAGCGGCGAAAGCCATAATGCGGCCACCCTTCACAACCTTGGTAACGCGGTTAACCGCAATCATATTTTCACGCATGCCGTCGTCGATAGCGTCGACAGCCGCATTCTTTCCTTGAGCCTTAGCCATAAGTCCCTCTTAGAACTTCAAGCCAGCTTCACGCGCGGCTTGAGCCAGCGCAGCGATGCGGCCATGAAAACGGTAACCAGAACGGTCAAAAGCACACGTTTCGATGCCGGCGGCCTTCGCCTTTTCGGCCAAACGCGTACCAATCAACTTTGCAGCCTTGACGTTGCCGCCGCGGCCTTGTTCATTAGCCAACTGAGCGCGAACTTCGGGTTCGAGCGTGGAGGCGGAAACCAACACGCGGCCACCGTCAGCGCTAATGATGCTGGCGTAAATGTGCAAGTTGGTACGATGAACCGTCAAACGATCCATCTTTTGCAACTTGATGCGGGCACGCGTAGCACGTGCACGACGCAGACGATTTGCTTTTTTATCGATCATTTTTGTCTCCGCCCCGCTTACTTCTTCTTGGTTTCCTTGATCACAACGACTTCGTCAGCATAACGAACGCCCTTGCCCTTGTAGGGTTCCGGCGGACGGTAGCCGCGAATGACGGCAGCGGTCTGACCGACCTTCTGCTTGTCAGCGCCCTTGATCACAATTTCAGTTTGACTCGGGGTTTCAGCCTTCACACCGGCGGGCAACTTGTGCACCACGGGGTGACTAAAGCCGAGCGATAAATTCAACGTGTCACCGCTGGCTTGAGCACGGAAGCCCACACCAACCAACGTCAATTTCTTTTCAAAACCGACGCTGACACCCTTGTTCATGTCGTTGACCAAAGCACGGATCGTACCGGAAGCAGCATTAGCTTCACGGCTGCTGTCAACAGCTTCAAAGTGCAAATGATCACCGTCTTGCTTAATGGTCACCAACGGATTGAGCTTCAAGCTCAACTCGCCCTTCGGACCCTTCATAGAGATCACACCGTTGTCGATCTTGCAGTCGACGCCCTTGGTGATGATCACGGCTTCTTTAGCGATTCGCGACATTATTATCCCTCCTCGCTCATTAAGCCACGTAGCAAATGACTTCGCCACCGATGCCGGCTGCACGGGCCTTACGATCGGTCATCACACCCTTCGGGGTGGAAACGATCGCGATACCCAAGCCGTTCATCACTTGCGGAATCGTTTGATGGTTCTTGTACACGCGCAAGCCCGGACGAGAAACGCGTTCAAGGCGTTCAATCACGGGACGGCCGGCGTAGTACTTCAAACCGACGTGTAATTCAGCCTTACCGTTGTTTTCAACAACGCTAAAGCCATCAATGTATCCTTCATCCTTCAAGACTTGAGCGATGGCCACCTTCAATTTCGAGGAGGGCATCACCACTTCCGTCTTGTCGACAGTTTGACCATTGCGGATGCGGGTCAACATATCGGCGATCGGATCACTCATGCTCATGATAATCTCCTCGCTTACCAGCTAGCCTTGATAAGGCCGGGAATATCGCCGCGCATAGCGGCTTCACGAATCTTGGTACGAGCCAAGCCGAACTTGCGGAACGTTCCACGGGGACGACCCGTCAGACCGCAACGGTTGCGCAGGCGGCACGGATTAGCGTCACGGGGCAACAATTGCAATTGTTGACGAGCTTCCATACGTTCTTCGATAGAACGGGTGGCGTCATTAATAACCGCCTTCAAAGCGGCGCGCTTTTCCGCGAACTTCGCGACCGTACGGGCGCGCTTCAAGTCACGGTTAATCAGTGCGAGTTTAGCCAATTCACCACCTCGATTAATTGCGGAACGGAAAGCGGAAAGCAGCGAGCAAAGCCTTAGCTTCTTCGTCAGTTTTCGCAGTCGTCGTGATAGAAATATTCATCCCACGAATCTTGTCGATCTTGTCGTATTCGATTTCGGGGAAGATGATTTGTTCTTTAAGACCGATGTTGTAGTTGCCGCGGCCGTCAAAAGAACGACCAGAGACACCACGGAAGTCACGAACACGCGGGAAAGCGATCGTGATCAAACGGTCCAAGAAGTCATACATACGTTCGCCACGCAAAGTGACCATGCAACCGATCGGCATGTTTTCGCGGATCTTAAAGTTTGCAATAGCCTTACGCGTCTTGGTCACAACCGGCTTTTGACCGGCAATCTTGGTGAGATCGGCAACGGCGTTGTCGATCAACTTCTTATCGTTAACCGCTTCGCCGACACCCATGTTCAACGTGATCTTCGTGATACGCGGAACCTGCATCGTGGTCTTGTAGCCGAATTTCTTGATCAATTCGGGCACAATGGCTTCACGGTAGAGAGTTTGGAAACGAGACATCGATTTACCCTCTATTAAGCCTTAGCGCCGACAACACTGCCGTCGCTCTTAAACACACGAACCTTCTTACCGTCGACTTCCTTGAAGCCAACGCGTTCGCCCTTACCAGTGGCCGGATTCACGAGCATGACGTTCGATTGATCGATCGGCATAACCTTGTTGACAATGCCACCCGTAGCACCCGTCATCGGGTTCGGGCGAGTATGCTTCTTGACAACATTGATGCCTTCGACCGTCACGTGACGATCGTCGACTCGGGAGAGCACGGTACCGCGCTTGCCCTTGTCTCGGCCGGTGATAACGATAACTTCGTCACCTTTACGGATGCGTTGCATCGCGCGTCTCCTTACAAAACTTCCGGAGCCAAGGAAACGATCTTCATAAATTGTTCCGTACGCAATTCACGCGTAACCGGTCCGAAGATACGAGTTCCAATGGGCTCTAATTTAGAATTGAGCAACACAGCGGCGTTGCCATCGAAAGAAATGGAAGAACCGTCAGCACGGCGCACACCCTTGGCGGTACGAACCACAACAGCGTTGTAGACTTCGCCCTTCTTGACGCGGCCACGCGGGGCGGCTTCTTTCACCGTCACCTTGATGACATCACCGATGTTGGCGTAGCGGCGCTTAGAACCGCCCAACACCTTGATACACATCACTGAACGAGCGCCCGTGTTATCGGCCACGTCCAGTTTGCTTTGCATCTGAATCATGATTACCTATTTCCCAACTTATTCCGCTATGCGGATAGTATTGGTCCCGTTATTGGGAGGAAGAACAATCATTTTGCTTCGCTGAAGCCTGCATTACGCAGGTTGCTAGGCAAAACAAAAGCCCTTGACGAATACGGTTGAGGTTGACTTTCGGGTCAACCTCAACCACGAAGCCGCAAGTATATCTAAGATTTAGAAAACTTGCAAGGCTAATTTATTAGATGATTTCGGCCTTCTTGATAACCTTCGTCACCGTCCAAGCTTTCGTCTTGGAAATGGGACGGGTTTCAGAGATTTCAACCGTATCACCTTCGTTCAGGTCGTTGGACTCGCAGTGAGCATGATACTTCTTGGAGACCAACACAAACTTGCCGTACAACGGATGCATTTCCTTGCGTTCAACGAGAACCGTCACGGTCTTTTGCATCTTGTTGCTGACAACTTTGCCGACCAACGTACGAGCTAACGTAGTCTTTTGAGTTTCTTGTGTCATTTCGAAGCCGCCTTTTGAGCGAGAATCGTGCGAACGCGCGCGATATCACGACGCGTCGTGCGCAACTGATTCGGGTTTTGAAGTTGTTGAGTGCCGTGTTGCATGCGCAGTTTGAAATGCGCTTGCATCAAATCAGCCAATTCCTTCTTCAGCGCAGCCTCATCCATGGCGAGCAATTCTTTTGCGTTCATTGCCGTCTCTCCTTACATGCCGATTTGGCGGACAACGAACGTGGTTTTGACCGGCAACTTGGCGGCAGCGAGAGCGAAAGCTTCGCGAGCCAATTGTTCGTCAACCCCGTCCATTTCGTAAAGCACACGACCCGGTTGCACTAAGGCCACCCAGTATTCCGGATTACCCTTACCGTTACCCATACGGACTTCGGCAGGCTTTTCGGAAATGGGCTTGTCCGGGAACACGCGAATCCACACGCGGCCACCACGCTTAATATGGCGGGTGATGGCACGACGAGCAGCTTCGATTTGGCGAGCCGTCAGACGACCGCGTTCGAGCGTCTTCAGACCAAACTGACCGAAGGACACATTGGCGCCGCGGGTAGCGAGACCGTAGTTGCGGCCCTTTTGGTCCTTGCGGTATTTGCGTCGATTAGGTTGCAACATCGCTTATTCTCCGTCTTTAGCAGCAGCCTTCTTAGCACGGCGAGCGGGCTTCTTTTCGCCGTCAGCTGCAGCAGCTTCCGTCTTCTCAGCAGTCTTGCGAGCGCGACGAGCAGGTTTGCCTGCACGTTCGCCGGCCGGACGGCGAGAACGACGATCTTCACGTTCAGTCTTTTCCTGGGCTTGAGCTTCTTCACCGAAGTTGTCACCCTTGTAGACCCACACCTTCACACCGATCACACCATAAGTCGTATTGGCTTCAGAGAAACCGTAATCGATATTGGCGCGCAACGTATGAAGAGGCACACGACCTTCACGATACCATTCGGTACGAGCGATTTCAGCCCCGTTCAAACGACCGGCGGACATGATCTTGATGCCTTGAGCGCCCAAACGCATAGCGTTTTGCATAGCGCGCTTCATGGCACGACGGAACATCACACGCTTTTCCAATTGTTGCGTGATGCTGTCAGCGATCAACTGAGCATCGAGTTCAGGACGACGCACTTCTTCGATGTTGACGTGAACAGGCACGCCCATCATCTTTTGAACTTCGTTCTTCAAAACTTCGATGTCTTGGCCTTGCTTGCCGATCACCACACCCGGACGAGCGGAGTAGATCGTGATGCGAGCGTTCTTGGCAGGACGTTCGATCAAAATACGGCTCACAGAGGCGTTGCGCAACTTCTTTTGCAAGAAGGAGCGAACCTTCAAATCTTCACCCAAAGTACGGGCAAAGTTGCGGCCTTCCGCATACCAACGCGAGGTCCAGTCACGCGTCACGGGGAGACGGAAGCCGGTGGGATTAATTTTCTGTCCCATATTTCACCTTTACTTCTTAGCGTTAGCGTCACCAACGGACACGTAGATGTGGCAGGTTTGCTTATTGATGCGAGTGCCACGACCCTTGGCGCGGGCACCGAAACGGCGCAGCGTCTTGGCCTTTTCCACATGGATCTTCGTCACGCGCAATTCGTCAATGTCAGAGCCGTCATTGTGTTCGGCGTTGGCAATAGCGCTTTCGAGAGCCTTCTTGATGATCACAGCGGCTTTCTTTTGCGTGAACGTAAGAATATTCAAAGCCTTATCCACGGGCTTGCCGCGGACGAGGTCGGCGACTAAACGGCCCTTTTGAGCCGAAAGACGAACGCCACGAACAATAGCAGAGGTTTCCATTATCTAACTCCTACTAGTTATTTCTTGTCGGACGCGTGACCCTTAAACGTACGGGTCATAGCGAATTCGCCCAACTTGTGGCCGACCATATTTTCATTAATGTACACCGGGACGTGTTGACGACCGTTGTGGACGGCAATCGTCAAACCGATGAACTCAGGAAGAATCGTCGAACGACGAGACCAGGTCTTCAACGGACGCTTGTCACGGCTGGCTTGAGCAGCTTCGACTTTCTTCATCAAGTGCCCATCAACAAACGGGCCTTTCTTTAACGAGCGAGACATTTGGCCCCCCTTATTTACGGTTCCGGCGCTGCACGATCATGACATCGGTGCGCTTGTTATTACGTGTACGATAACCCTTGGTTAATTGACCCCAGGGCGTCACAGGAGCGCGACCCGTACCCGTACGACCTTCACCACCACCGTGCGGGTGATCAACCGGGTTCATGGCAACACCACGGACCGTCGGACGAATACCACGCCAGCGCTTGGCACCGGCCTTACCGAGTTCACGCAAGCTGTTTTCTTCATTGCCAACCATACCGATCGTGGCGCGGCATTCAATGTGAATGTAACGCACTTCACCAGAGCGCAAACGCACTTGAGCGTATTCGCCTTCACGAGCGATCAATTGAGCAAAGGAACCGGCAGAACGCACCAATTGGGCACCCTTACCCGGCTTCATTTCGATACAGTGAATCGTGGAACCGATCGGGATATTGCGCAACGGAAGCGCGTTACCCACTTTGATCGGGGCTTCTTGACCGTTCATCAATTCAGCGCCAACCGTCAAACCCTTCGGGGCGATGATGTAGCGGCGTTCGCCGTCGGCGTAAAGCACGAGAGCGATATGAGCAGAACGGTTCGGATCGTATTCAAGACGTTCAACACGGGCGGGAATACCGTCCTTGTTACGCTTGAAGTCGATGATACGATATGCCTTCTTGTGGCCACCACCCTTATGACGGCAGGTGATGTGACCGTTGTTGTTACGACCGGCGATGCTATTCTTCTTTTCGAGAAGAGCAGCAAAAGGCTTACCCTTGTGCAATTCCGGGCTCACAACCTTAACAGCGTGACGACGACCGGCCGACGTCGGTTTCAATTTGACGAGAGCCATTACTTCACCTCTGCAAAGTTAATTTCTTGACCAGACTTCAAGGTCACATAAGCCTTACGCACATCGCTGTGCTTACCGGCGAAACGGCCAAAGTGAGCCGTCTTACCCTTGACGTTGACCATTTGAACACTTTCGACTTGCACCTTAAAGAGCAATTCGATCGCGGCCTTAACTTCTTGCTTCGTGGCATCGGAAACCACACGGAAAACAACTTGACCGTGCTTTTCGCCAACCATCGTGCTCTTTTCGGAGACTACCGGAGCAAGGAGCACCTTCATTAAACGATCTTGGCTCATCATCCCCACATCTCCTCAAGCTGAGCGATCGCTTCTTTGGTCACCACAACCTTCTTGTAGAAGATCAAGGAAAGCGGATCAGCATAACGCGGTTCCACCACGAAAACATTCTTCAAGTTGCGAGAAGCCAAATAGAGGTTTTCGTCAACTTCTTTGGTAATGATCATGACGGATTCGAGGCCCATTGCCTTCAACTTTTGAGCAAAAGCCTTTGTCTTCGGGCTGTCAGCACCGATAGAGTCGACAACCACGAGGCGGCCGTCGGCAACAAGCTTAGAGAAGATCGTAGCCATGGCGGCACGGAACATCTTCTTGTTGACCTTTTGGCCAAAGTTTTCATTCGGGGTGTTCGGGAAAGCACGACCGCCTCCACGCCACACGGGAGAGCTCGTCATACCACTACGGGCGCGACCCGTACCCTTTTGACGCCACGGTTTCTTGGTCGAATGGTGCACGTCAGCACGCGTCAATTGAGCGCGGGTGCCTTGACGGGCGTTAGCTTGGTAAGCCACCACGATTTGGTGAACCAAAGCTTCATTGTATTCACGACCAAACACGGCGTCGGAAGCCGGCACCTTGGCGGTTTCATTACCTTGTTCGTTCAGGACATTCAGTTCCATTGATCGCTCCTTAGGCCTTCACAGCCGGACGGACAATAACTTTGCCGCCCTTAGCACCGGGGACAGCGCCGCGAACGAGCAACAATTGACGTTCGACATCAACACGAGCCACCACGAGGTTTTGCGTTGTGCGTTGCACATCGCCCAAGTGACCAGCCATACGCTTACCGGGGAACACACGGCCCGGATCTTGACGGTTACCGATAGAACCCGGAGCACGGGTCGTCACGGAGTTACCGTGGGAAGCGCGGTTGGATGAGAAGTGGTGACGCTTGATAGCGCCGGCAAAACCCTTACCGATCGTGATACCGGTCACGTCAACCTTCTGGCCGACCGTGAACATTTCCACGGACAACGTGGTACCCACCTTCAAATCGGCGAGCTTATCAGCATCGATATGGAACTCTTTGAGCATTTCACCTGCTTCAACGCCGGCCTTAGCATAGTGACCGGAGAGCGGCTTGCTCACGCGAGACGGCTTCTTAGAGCCGAATGCAACTTGAATGGCATTGTATCCGTCGGTTTCTTCCGTCTTCACTTGCGTGACACGGTTGCCGGCAACTTCGAGCACCGTCACGGGGATAGATTCACCATCCTCAGTAAAGATGCGCGTCATGCCGATCTTACGACCGACTAAGCCGAGTTTTTCACTCATTGTTATCTCCACCCCGGCTACGATTGGCCGGGACCATTTTAAGAAAAGTCGTGTTTAAAATATCACACGAGAAAGGCGCGATTGTACCTTGCAAATAAAAAGCTTGCAAGTCAAAAGCAAAAAATTATTGAACCTTGATTTCGACGTCCACGCCAGCAGCCAAGTCCAACTTCATCAAAGCGTCAACCGTCTTGTCGGTCGGATCAATGATATCCATCAAACGTTGATGTGTACGGATTTCAAATTGATCGCGGCTCGTCTTATTGACGTGCGGGGAACGCAAAATATCGAAGCGTTGGATACGGGTGGGAAGAGGAACAGGACCGCGAACCACAGCGCCAGTGCGCTTGGCCGTGTCAACGATTTCTTGAGCAGATTGATCAATCAGCTTGTAATCGAACGCCTTAAGGCGAATGCGAATGCGTTGAGATTGCATTTCGTTTTTTCCTTTAATAAAAGAACACTAAAGAACAACAGAGGATGCGGAGTTTACCTCCGCATCCTCTGTTTGTCAAATACTAACAGTAACTAACTTACTGAAATTATTCGATGATCTTGGCAACCACGCCGGCGCCAACCGTACGACCACCTTCA
>CATVXH010000008.1 GCA_958347955.1 uncultured Sutterella sp. | reverse complement strand
AGCTCGATGTCGATGTCGCCGAACGTGTGGTGGCCGGCGTTGCTCGAGGCTGTGAATTAGCCGGCTGCGCATTGATCGGTGGAGAAACAGCGGAAATGCCGGGCATGTACCCTGAAGGGGAATATGATCTCGCGGGCTTTGCCGTTGGCATCGTAGAAAAAGATCAGGCAATCGACGGCAAATCCATCAAAGCCGGCGACGTGGTATTGGGCTTGGCTTCAAGCGGTCCGCACTCTAACGGCTTTTCCTTGATCCGCAAAGTGGTCGAAGTCACGCATACTCCTTGGGATATGCCCTTAGACGGACGTACGTTGGCCGATTGTGTGATGGAGCCGACTCGTATCTACGTCAAACAGGTTCTCAATGTCATGAAGTCTGTCACAATCAAGGGTATGGCTCATATCACCGGAGGCGGATTAATTGAAAATGTGCCGCGTGTGTTGCCTGATAACACTCAGGCGGTAATCCACGCTGATAGCTGGACTCGTCCGGCCGTGTTTGACTGGCTGCAACAAGCTGGCAATATTGATTCTCACGAAATGCATCGAGTTTTCAATAACGGCATCGGTATGGTTGTGATTGTTGAAGCCTCTGATGCCGAGCGCGCCATGGCCGCTTTTGAAGCCGAAGGAGAAAAGGTTTTCCGCTTAGGTGAAATCATTGAACGTCCGAAGGATGCACCGGGCTGCGTGGTCATTTAATTTTCTATAATTTTTGAGGCGATGGAAATATTCATCGACTCTTTTGTTTTCTCTCGGAGACTTACTTATGCGCAAAGACAACCCGGCCTTTGTTCCAGACTCACCGTTTGCTCGTCCGATGAGCGCCGAACATATGGAGTTTTTCCGTGCTATTCCAAAAACAGAATTGCATTGCCACTTGTTGGGCACAACTCAAAAAACAACTTTTGAAGAATTAGTCAAAGAATCCGGCGCCCCCGTCACGCAAGAAGAAATCGATGGATTCTTCACCCGCGGCGATAAACCCGTCGGCGTTTTGCGAATTTTCCGAGCACTTGAAGAGCACATCCTCATTAAACCTTCAATGCTCAAACGCATAACTTACGAATACCTCGCAGACTGCAAAAAACATGGTATTCGGTACACCGAATTTTTCTGGAACTACACCGGTCTTGCACGTCACTACAGTTTCGCCGATGCGCAGGCCGCCATCATAGAAGGAATTCACGAGGGCGAACGTGATTTTGGAGTAATCGGCAGACTTATTCCTTCAATAGATCGGGAAGACACTCCTGAGGCCGCGGTTGATTTGGCTCGTGAAATGATCGCACACCGAGCCCCGGAAACAATCGGCATTGGTATTGATTACCGAGAAAACGATCATGAACCGGAAAATTTCTGGAAAGCCTTTTTTATGGCAAAAGAGGCCGGTTTTAAAGTGACCATTCACGCCGGCGAGTTCGGTTGCCATTGGCGCAATATTGAAACTGCCATGAAACTTTTAAAGGCGGATCGACTCGATCACTGCTACACAATCATCGACAATCCCGAACTGGTTGAGGAGGTTAAAAAAGCTGGCCTGATCATTACTGTGGTTCCCACAAACTCCTATTATTTGCGCACCTTCAGTGATGAAGAATGGGCACTGAAACAAGCTATTCGCAAGATGGTTCCTATGGGACTTCGTGTGCATCCCAATACCGATGACCCGACAATGCACCATGTTAACGCCACCCAGACATGGATGTTAATGTACAACTTTTTGAATTTTTCCATTCAAGACTTGAAAAACTTTATGATTAACGGCATCGACGGTGCCTGGATTGATAACGCAACAAAAGAAAAGTGGAAAAACGAATGGAGTCTGGAGTTTGACCGTTTAGCAGAAAAATTCCCACTTTAATCCTAAATTTTCTCAATCAAAGCCATCTGAAAATTCAGGTGGCTTTTCTTTTGCAACTAAGCGAAAAAGACTAGTAAATAGAAAAATAATTAAGACAACGATTAACAGTTCTGCTAGAGTCGAAATACGCCTGATTGAAAGTAAGTTGTTTTTCGCTTATCGGGCAGCATTAGGAGAATTATCATGCTGGTACGCATAGATCGGTGTAATGCCATACAAAACTGTTGCAAACCTTTGTGTCTGGTCGCTCGCATTTTGACTTCTTCCTCCTCCTCTTGCTCCACATCCTCCACTACATCAACGGGTTTGTCCTGCTAAGGCACCCGTCAAACTAGGGCTTTGTGATTGCCCACTCCCACAGAGAGCCAAACATCACAGCTTTCACTTTTTAACAATTTGATTTTCTCGTAAGACTGAGATCTTTTCGGCATTGCATCAATACCGACAAAAGTCTCTCACTTATAACTTAAAAGCTATTTTTGGCTAACTATCCGAGAAAATTAAGTGCAAAGGCTTTTCCCTTACGGCAAAAGACCTTTGCAAGGAATAAAGGATTCGTCATGCAAAAGATCGCTAATCTTAAATTGCACATTCTGGCGCTTGTCGTCGTGATTATTGCCGAAGCCATCGGAACACAAAAATTTGGCCTCGTGGTCATGCTTCCGCTTTTATTCGCTTTGGTCATCGGCGGAATCATCAGCTGGCCTCGTCTGCATATTCTCAACAAACAACAAATGGACCGGGCGGCTAAATTCATGCCTATCGCCATGTTGGTCCTAATTGCCAAAATTGGACTTGACATCGGTCCGAATCTGGAAATTCTTCTGAATTCCGGTTGGGCGCTTATCATGCAAGAATTCGGCCACTTCTTCGGCACGCTCATCTTCGGTTTACCGGTCGCTCTGGTTTTAAAAATGCGCCGAGAGGCAATTGGGGCCTGTTACTCCATTGACCGTGAGGCTAACGTAGCCATTATCGGTGAAAAGTTTGGGTTGGATAGCGCCGAAGGACGAGGCGTAATGGGCATGTACATTTGCGGTACGGTGTTCGGTGCGCTTTGGATATCGCTTCTGGCCGGTGTTATCGCTCAATTGGATATTTTCCACCCTCACGCTTTAGCAATGGGCGCCGGTATCGGATCGGCAAGCATGATGGCCGCAGGTGTCGGTTCCATCGTAGCCTCTTATCCCCATGAAGCTCAACTCATTCAGGCATACGCTGCGGCAGCCAATCTTATGACATCTATTCTCGGCATTTACTTCGCGCTTTTTGTCTCGTTACCCGTAACGATCAAGATCTATGAGTTTTTCACCGGTGACAAGCGCAGAGAACCTGTTGAAGTTTCGGTTGAGGCTTAAATTAAACGCTCAAAAATTACTAAGGAATTGAAATCATGCTGGCTTATCTCGAAAAAATGAAAGACATCCTTTTTATCCTTATCGTGACGGCGGCTTATTCGGTTATCGCTCATTTCGTCGGCAGCAACGGTGATTTGGCCGCAGGCTCCATCGGGGCGCTTGTACTCGTTGCCATTACCGTTGTCGGTGTCGTTCTCAGCTGGTTGCCGGGTTTTAAGCTTTTACCAATGGTGTTCTGGGTCTCGATTGTGGCTGTCGTCGTCTCCATGCCACAGTTTCCGCTTAGCGACTGGATTCTTGCTCAAACGAAAAATGTGGGCTTCCTATCGATTACCACTCCTATTCTTGCCTACGGCGGTTTGTGTCTGGGAAAGGATCTTCAGGCTTTTAAAGCGCTTTCCTGGCGCATTGTGCCGGTGGCGTTGGCAGTGGCAGCCGGCAGTTTTCTCTGTGCCACGGCGCTGGCTGAAATCATGCCGCACCTGGAAGGCATTTTCTAATAATTTTCCATAAAGAAAGGACGAACAAATGAATAAAGCTCAATTAAAAAAGGCGGCCTGCGAAGCCATAGACGCACGTTTTGCTGATATTGACCGGTTATCCGAAGAAATTTTTGCCGAACCGGAGTTGGGGTTTAAGGAAGAAAAAACTTCGGCCAAAGTAAAGGCAGCCTTCGAAAACCTAGGGCTGGACCACTCGGACGGTTGGGGAATCACGGGCGTAAAAGCTCGAATGAAAGGCAGAAACCACAAAAAAACGGTCGCGCTTTTAGGAGAACTTGATGCCATTATCTGCCGTGACCATCCCAATAGCGATCCGGCAACCGGAGCGGCGCATTGTTGCGGTCATAATGTCCAAATCGCCAACATGATGGCTGTAGCAATGGCATTCAAAGATGCGGGCATTATGAATGAGCTCGACGGTGACGTGGTATTTTTTGCAGTTCCTGCTGAAGAATACGTTGAAATCGATTTCCGCAATAACCTCAGAGAAAAGGGCAAACTGCGTTATTTGGGCGGTAAGGCGGAAATTATTGCCCAAGGAGGATTTGACGATATTGATATGGCTCTTCAGATGCACGTACACCCCACCGACAATCCCAACGGACTCTTTGAAGTCGGAGGCAGCTGCAACGGTTTTATCGGCAAGCTCATCGAATACCGAGGCCGTGCCGCCCACGCCGCCGGTTCACCCGACAAGGGTATCAACGCATTAAACGCCGCGGTAATGGGAATTATGGGAGTCAACGCCATTCGTGAAACATTCAGAGATGATGACTGTGTGCGATTCCACCCGATTATCAATGCCGGGGGCGACCTCGTGAATGTTATTCCCGATTTTGTGAAAATGGAAAGTTATGTACGCGCTGCCCGCCTTGATGGACTTACGCGCTACAACCAAGCAATCAACAGAGCGTTGAAGGCAGGGGCTGACGCAATCGGCGCCAGTTGCGAAATCAAAGATTTACCCGGATATCTGCCTTTACGTCCTGATGAAAATTTCCGCGATGTGCTTCGCGCTAACGCTCAAAATGTTTTTGGCGCTGAAAATGTCGCTGAAGGCTCTCATAATGCGGGCTCAACCGATATGGGTGATGTTTCACATTTAATTCCTGTTGTTCACCCATGGGTAGGATGCGCAAAGGGCATTTTGCATGGGGCTAATTTCATCCTTGATAACAAGGATGCGGCTTTGAGAAAAACCGCCAAAGTACTGGCGATGACGATTATCGACCTTCTTGCCGATGACGCTTCTGAAGCTCAACGCATCTGTGATAACTTCAAACCATTGTTGACCAAAGAAACTTACTGTAATTACATGGATTCCATTTCGAAAGCTCAATAACCTTGTTTTTCAGTTAGTTAGGATCGGCCTGTAAAGGCCGATTTTTTTTCTAGGGCTTTCTCCCCACGACCTAGGGTTTTTGACTATTTCGAGCTGTCATTAAATGCAGGATGATGAGGAAGTAAATTCGTTTTCTATTTTTCCGGGAGTGACAAATGACCGGTATTGTTATCGTTATTATCTCCGTAATTGCCGCGGCGTACCTTATCGTCAAAAAATTCTATGCGCCCGGCGCACTGCTTTTAGTTGGTCTGATCACATTGGCTGTGGTGACCGTCATTTCTCCGGATCCGCTAATTACCGGGAAAAAAGCAACGCACTTGGCCGCACTTGACGTTGTGCAGATTATGACCAACTTGTTGCAAAGCCGGGCGGCGGGTCTTGGCATGAACATTATGGTGATCGGCGGTTTTGCCTCTTACATGAACCGCATCGGAGCCGCCGGTGCCCTAGTGCGCCTAAGTGTTAAACCGCTGTCCTATTTCAAATCACCTTATGTGGTGATGGTATTGGGCACCTTGATCAGCCTTGCCCTTAATATCTTTATTCCTTCTGCGGCGGGTCTTGCGCTTTTGTTAATGGTTTCGATGTACCCGATTCTTTTGGCGGCCGGTCTTTCACGCCAAACCGCGGCTGCCTCCATTGTCATGAGCGGGTGCCTTTGCTTAGGTCCGTCAGGCCCGAATAATCTTCTCGGTGCTGATCTAACCAATATGCACGTCATGGACTTTTTCTTAAATATTCAATGGACGGTCGCTTGGCCGGCCGTGATCGTGCTGTTAATTTCCCACTTTTTCATTCAACAGTGGTTTGACAAACGCGATTTGGCCAGCGGTCGTATTACCAAAGAGGATTTTTTGGCGACAGCTTCCCAAGCAGAAGATAAGCAACCTGATGCTCCGGCCTATTATGCTTTATTTCCGCTGATCCCCGTTGTGCTTCTCTTCGTTTTCTCACCACTGATGTACAAAGGCATTCGAATGGAAGTGGTGACCGCACTGCTCTGCTCAACCTTTGTGGCAGTCATTGTTCACGGCCTTCGTTCGCTTAGTCTCAGAGAATGCCTGGATTCATTAAAGAGTTTTGCGCAAGGCATGGGTAAAGTTTTCACTTCAACCGTCTTCTTAATTGTGTGTGCTGAAGTTTTCGCTCAAGGCCTCACAAAGTCTGGCGGTATTGATGCCATTATCCAGGCTGTCTCCAGCATGGACTCCGGTGCTATCGCCCTATACACGGCAATGTTTGTGATTGTGGCCATGGCTTCGTTTGTGACGGGCTCCGGCAACGCCTCTTTCTTTAGCTTCGCCCCGATGATTCCTGACGCAGCTCTGACTGTCGGCGCAAACGCCGCCTTTATGATTTCACCCCTTCAGCTGATCAGCGGCATTATGCGTTCGTCGAGCCCTGTGGCAGGCGTCACTATTGCCGTTTCGGGTTTAAGCGGTCTGGATCCTTTTGTTGTGATCAGACGCTCTATTCCCGTCATGCTTTTAACAGGTATTACGGTATACTTTAGTGCCATGATTCACATTTAAATCGACGCACTATGAACGAACACACCATCCGTTGAAATTTGTTTTTCCGGATGGTGTTTTTTTGTGATGATTTAAAGGTATATGAAAAAAGGAAAACCTATGGACAAAGCTATTTTTGATGAAATGATTGCCACTCGCCGTCATTTACACTCAATCCCGGAAGAAGGGTGGACAGAATTTGAAACCACTTACTTAGTCGCTCAACGCTTAAAAGAATTAGGTTTTGAAGATATCCGCCTCGGTACGCAAGTCATTAATCCCACTAATGTCCTGGGCCGCAACGAACAAACCGTGGCCAAGGCTATCGAGCGAGCAGAAAGTCACGGTGTTCCGCATGAGTTCATTGAAAAAATCGAAGGATATACAGGCTGTGTGGCTGTCTTGAACACTGGTCGTCCAGGACCTGTAACGGCCTTCCGCTTTGATATGGACTGCAATCCTGTTGAAGAAACCGATGATCCTGACCACGTGCCAAACCGTTTGGGTTTCCGCTCTACGCATCCTGGATTCATGCACGCCTGCGGACACGATGCTCACACCGCGCTAGGTTTGGCAGTGGCGCGCTGGATTATGGAGCACAAAGATGAGCTAAAGGGGACATTTAAGCTCGTTTATCAACCCGCGGAAGAAGGAGTGCGCGGTGCAGTTGCCATCGTCGGCTCCGGCATTCTTGATGACGTTGATTTCATCATCGGCTCACACTGCGGCGGCAAAGTGAAACTCGGCGAAGTCGGTTTGGTTCATAAGGGCGTTTTAGCCAGCACTAAATTTGACATCTATTTTACCGGCACGCCTTCACACGCCGGCAACAACCCGCACAAAGGCCACAGCGCCCTTCTGGCGGCCAGCGCTACCGCAATGATGATTGTTGGCATTCCGCGCCACGGCGATGGAGCCTCACGCGTCGCAGTCGGCAAACTCGTAGCCGGTGAAGGCCGAAACGTTACCCCTGTTCACGCTTACATGCAAACTGAAGTACGGGGAGAAACGGCTGAAATTAACGAATACCTCTGCCAAAAGATTGAGCATATCGTCAAAGGAAATTCCGAATCTTACGAAGTCGAAGGCCGCATTGAAAAGGTTGGTGAAGCCACAACGGTTATCGAATGCAAGGACGTTCTTAATGATTTAAAGGAAATCGCTCAAAGCATTCCCGAGGTCACCAATGTGGTTGATCTCTGTAGTCCCGCAGGAAGCGAAGACTTCACCATGATGCTCAAACGCGTAGTTGAACGCGGTGGTGTGGGCGGTATGTTCCGCTGGGGCTGTAACCACCACGGGCACCATCGATCTGACTTTGATCTGCAAGACACTCAATCCATGCCGATCGGTTTTGAAGTGTTCACTCGTTACGCCAAGAAGGTCAACGGTATTTAATTTTTAGTAACTTCAACAACAAAGCCCCTGAAAAACTTTCAGGGGCTTTCATCTGGAGGCTAAGCCGTCCCTTCGCTTCTTATTTGACGGATTTTTGCTCATTCAAGTGACATTTACTTTCTACGAAGCACTTGCGTTCATAAAATTCACCTTTTTTCCCGGTGTTAAAGGACGACACCGGACGGTGATAACCCATCACACGCGTCCAGACTTCACACGGTTGACGCTCACTATCTTTCAATTGAACTTGCTCTGCCATATTCTCCTCCGTTTTTAAATCTTTTGATTCCGGATCAATATAACACAACTTATTGTGCTTTGTTTAATATTTTTTATCAATATATTCGACAGTTTCCTTAAGAGATTCCTTCCAGAACACTTACAAAACCGCCTCTTTAGCGCTTCTATTCACAGCTTCTCAGAGTACTTTAGCCATCTTAATGTTGAAAAATCAGTCGTTGAAAATTAATAAGCTATACAATTAGTCTAACTTTGTAATGGCCCGAATTTTTGATTGGTCTTTTCTTTTTGGATTGAATTATGAAGTATTACGATTTTGAACTCTTAGGCATTAAGCGAAAACTTCCCTTCGTCAGGGTCAAGGGGCGCCTTTCTTTAGCCAGTTTTGTTGTGATTTCCGATACAGAGCTCGTGCAAACCGCCGCGCCAGAGCTTGTAAAACGCCTGCCTGAAGTTGACCTTTTAATGACAGCTGAGGCCAAAGGCATAATTCTTGCCTACGAAATGAGCCGTCTGCTGGGCATGAAGGACTTCATCGTCGCTCGCAAGAGTTATAAACCATACATGCAAAATGCGCTGTCTCATACGTTGAATTCCGTCACAACTCAAAAACAACAAACTTTGTGGCTTGACGGACACGATGCTGAGCGTATTCGCGGCAAACGCATCGCCATCATCGATGACGTCTTTGCAACCGGAGAGTCGCTTGCCGCTATTGAAGCCCTAGCAAAAGCAGCTGGTGCGCAAGTAGTCGCTCGCGCTGCCATCTTGGCTGAACTTGAATCTGTCGGTCGCCCGGACCTTATTTATTTGAAAGAGCACTATGTTTTCCGAGCAGAAGACGATGGCACTTTCACACCGATCAAAACCTTAAAAGAAATGGAAGCGGCCAAAGCAGAATAAGTCTTAATGATCAAAAGCCGGCATTTAAGCCGGCTTTTCGCATTAATGATCGCGGGCACTTTTGTGGCGAAGATGTCGTTGTAGCCCTTCGGCGGTGTTTTTTGCTTCTTGAATTGCTTTTTGCTTTTCCTGACGAGTAAAGAAACTAGCCAAAATTCCGGCTACTACAATCATAACCATGCCCACAATAACCATTGTGCTCACATGATCGCCGAAAATAAACACACCCATTAATGTAGAAAAGAGGATCACTGTATATTGCAAAGCGCCACTTAACACAAGATTCCCTCGACTAAAGGCACGTGTTAGGAAAAATTGTGCGCAAGTTGAACAAATGACAAAACCAGCAATAGCGCCCGCTGCCGCCAAAGTCGGCATTGTAAAACCACCGCTAAAAAGTGTCCCAACTAGACCGCAAATCGTGCCGATCAGAACAAAATAAAAAAGAATTCTCAGCTCGGGCTCTTTCATCATTCCCAGTCGTTTTACGAAGGTCGTCGCAACAGCCGTGCAGAAACCAGCTCCGATGCCAACCGCCGCCGCAAAATACTCATCGGGTGTAATGGTCGGAGAGAGCATTACAACGACACCCAAAAAACCTAAAAGCAGTGTTGAGAGTAATTTCCAATTAATTCCCTTATGCTGAGAAATCAAAATGCCTACCGTAAAACATCCTATGAACAAGGGCGATGTGTAATTTAACGTCATCGCCAAACCGACATTAAGATGAGAAATAGAGTAAATGCCGGCCATCACAGCCGTCGCCCCTACAAAGGAGCGGATAAAATGATCCCAAGGGTGCGCCGTATGCACAGTGATATGTTGCAGACGCATCATTGAGTAAAAAATGATTAACCCAAAAAAAGATCTGTAGAAAAGAACTTCAAACGAGCCTATTCCTTCCATACTCGAAAATTTAATGCATACAGCGTATAAAGCGAAAAACACCGCCGACACAACCATCCACAATGACTGCATGATGAGACTTTCTTTAAGGGTTAGCGACTGATTAAGTTTAGCCCTAAAAAAAGGAGCATCCGAGCCCCTTTTTTTAACCTAACGCAAGAAGTGATCAGAGAATTTCTCTTGACAAAACCTCATCACTGGTGATGAATTTCACTCCCTTGGCTTTCAAAAGGCCGATCCCCGCCTCATCTGCTTTCTCCAAGCCAGCGACAGCATCGCTTACCCAATAAAGCTGATGACCGTAATGCAAAGCATCAAGAGCAGTTCTCACCAATGAACCACCGCGAGACAAACCACAAAGATAGATACGATTGACGAAGCGATCTTCACAATATGACTGTAGACCTGTCTGCGTTTTTCGGTCTGCTTCCAGGAAGGCCGAATAAGTATCCAACTTCGGGTCTGTTCCCTTCAAAATGGCAATGACTCTGGACATAGGCAAATGAAGACCACGGGCAAAGTCCGCACCCTCGGTACCTTCCACACAAAAGCTCGGCGTTAAAACCAATTTCTCCCCATTTACTTCAATTTCATCTCCGGGTTTTCTTCCCTTGTGCGAAGAAGCAAAAAGAATATGATCTTGAGGTCTGAACTCCTGGGTAGCTATCACTCGCGAGAAGGTAGCCGCAATTTTGGAAATCGGCTGCAGAATCGATTCAGCGCCAACAACGGGCATAGCGCCGTCTTCCATGAAATCATTTTGGACATCCTGCACCAAAAGCGCAGTGAAAATTTTAATCGGCATGCGGTTATCTCCAGAAATTCTTCAAATCTTCAATCAATTTCGCCACTATAGCGCAAGTACTGCCTCCCGGAGCAGCTTGTGCGGACTGCCCCAAGGCCATTTCTAGTAAGTCTGCTCTATTCTGTGAAATGGCTGCTTCAAAGATCGGCCACAACACTTTTAATTGTCCTGGATAAGAGCTTGCCGGCAATTGGGCCTCTTCCAATGCCTCAATGATTCCGGTCTTGACTAAACGAGTCAAACGTCCAGTTCCCAAATCCGACAAGCGAGTTGACGCATCATCACACCACGCTATTTGATCTTTAAGTACACGAGGCCAAGCAGATTCTTCAACTTTCAGTAAATATGAGCCTAACACCGCCCCACTAGCACCCATAACCATTGCAGCGGTCACGCTTTTGGCATTCATCATGCCGCCGGCGGCGACCACGGGAATATCCCCACATACACGAACAACGGGCGGCAACAATGACATTAAACCAATTTGGGAACCTTGCGGAGGATTTTCGAAATATTGTCTCGGTCCACCTGCTTCCGTTCCTTGAGCGATGACGACAGAGCACCCCGCGGTTTTAAGAACTTTAGCTTCACGGGTTGAATTGACCGATCCCATCATAAGAATATGACGGGCTTCGAGCGCCTCCGCGTAGACTTCCCGAGGACCGCCAAAGCTAAAACTCACAACCGGCACATCCGCTTGCAAGACAGCCTCAAATTGATCATCGAAATTCGGTATTTCCGCCATTTGATGCGGCACTCCCAATTCATCTCGCAAAGGCTCAAGCGCATCAAAAACCATTTTCGTTACAGCCTTGTCTTCGAGCTCCCTGGGAGGAACCCGAAGATTCAGAGCAAAAGGCTTGTCAGTAAGACTCTTAATTACCTTAGCTGTTTCTATAATTTTTTCCGGTTTCATAATCCCGCAAGGCATAACACCCAATCCGCCGGCATTACTGAAAGCCGCTGTCATTTCCGCAGTCGTCACCCCCATCATAGGCGCCGCAACCAAAGGCGCTTCAATACCCAACAAAGAGGTAAGTTTTTCAGATTGTTTACCTAACTGCTCTTGTATAGTCATAAGAAATTCCACAAGCCAACTGATTTAAAACGTTAAGAACAAAACTTCATCATTTTACCGTAGGTTCGGAAGGCTTCCTTTATTAGCTGCTTAAAAGAAATAACCCAATAGAATTAAAATATTCGTCTTACGATAGGCAACTTTCTTTGATCACACTGGAGATGATGTCAAAGAAAGCGACCGTCACTATAATCGCGAAAGTAAAGGATTTTCTTAGGGATACGAAACATGGGAAAACGTGTTGTAGTAGGACTTTCGGGCGGCGTGGATTCATCCGTTTCGGCTTACCTCTTAAAGCAACAAGGCTATGAAGTAATTGGGCTTTTCATGAAAAACTGGGAGGATGACGACGATAGTGAGTATTGTTCGTCTCGCCAGGACTTTATCGACGCAACCAGTGTGGCCGATGTAATCGGTATCGATATCGAAGCGGTAAACTTTGCCAAAGAATACAAAGAACGCGTTTTCTCTGATTTTCTGCGTGAGTATTCTGCCGGACGCACGCCAAACCCTGATGTTCTGTGTAATGCCGAAATTAAATTTCGAGCATTTTTAGACTATGCAATGAATATGGGGGCCGAATGCATCGCAACGGGGCATTATGCGAGAACACGCATTGGCCCTGACGGCAAAACCCAGCTCTTGCGCGGACTTGATGAGACCAAAGATCAAAGTTATTTTCTTCATCGCTTAACTCAGGAACAGATCTCTAAGGTTATTTTCCCTGTTGGTGAACTGCGTAAAACACAAGTGAGGAAAATTGCAGAAGAAATCGGGTTACCTAATGCCAAAAAGAAAGACTCAACCGGCATCTGCTTCATTGGTGAACGCCCTTTCCGTGAATTTTTAAATCGTTACTTGCCCACTCACCCCGGTCCGATGAAGACCCCTGATGGCCGAGTGGTCGGCGAACATATGGGGTTAGCCTTCTACACGCTCGGTCAGCGAAAGGGTATCGGAATGGGCGGTAGCCGTGACGGTAACGGTGAACCTTGGTTTGTTGCCAAAAAAGATATGGCGACCAACACTTTATGGATTGCTCAAGGCCACGATCATCCGTGGCTTCTGAGTCACCACTTGACTGCCGTGATGCCCAGTTGGGTTTCAGGTCAAGGCCCCATCGCCGGTAGCCAACTCACTGTAAAAACCCGTTACCGTCAGACAGATGGCATGTGCACGGTGAGCGCCATTTCAAATGAAGCATTTACTCTGAATTTCCCACAGCCGCAATGGGCGGTCACTCCAGGGCAAAGTGCTGTGATCTATGATGGAGAAGTGTGTCTCGGCGGCGGGTTTATCGACGTCATCGACCAACACTAAACAGACACGCCCGAGTTTTCTCGGGCGAACTTTTTTAAGTCCACCCTGTAGCAGAGCTAACATCACGTTCTGAAGCTCCGATTGTTAACATATATCGTTAAGTTTTCTTAGCGTTAAACTTTATCTTGCAATCTTTCGGAACGGTCAACAATGCAAAATTGGCTCAATGGTCTTAATCCTGAACAACAGCTAGCAGTCACGACAACCGAGGGGCACGTTCGAGTTCTTGCCGGTCCCGGCACTGGTAAAACCAGAGCATTGACTGCCCGCTATTGTTACCTCACAGAGTCCCTAGGCATTTCTGCAAGAAATATCTTGTGCGTTACCTTTACCAACAAAGCGGCTAATGAAATGAAACAACGCATTCGCAGTTGGTTGGGTGATCTCGATTTAGGTTACATCTGCACACTTCATGCCTTTTGCGTTCAATTCCTCAAAGAGGAAATTCATGTACTTCATTTCCCCAAAAACTTCATCATTTTGGACGTTGAAGATGAAAGAGCGTTATTGCTGAAAATTTTCGAAGATATGGGGCTAACACTCAAACAGGCAACGATTAAACAAAAAATCGACGAGGTCCTTGAGGCAAGAAAAATCAGCGCTGACGGGTATATTGATGAAATCTTTATGCTTGACAACATTAATTTACAGAAGCGTATCGATGAAACAGAAGATGTCAACGATGGAATTTTTCTACGTTACCTCTACGAGCAAAAGAAAAATTTTGCATGCGATTTTAATGATTTGATCAATTTCACCGCTTACATTCTCAAGCAGCATCCTGACATCCGACAAAAGTGGCAGGAGCGCATGCAATACATTATGGTCGATGAATTCCAGGATGTCAGCGCCAGGCAATACTCCATCGTTAAGATGTTGGCCGGGAAACATAAAAATCTTTTCATCGTTGGCGATCCTGATCAGACCATATATACGTGGCGAAATGCCCATGTCAAACTTTTTCTAGACTTTGACAAAGTCTATCCAGATGCAAAAACCATCGTTCTTCGCGTTAACTACCGCTCCAGTCCGCAGATTCTAAAGGCTGCAGACACTCTGATTAAAAAAAATATTTTGCGATACCCGAAAGAGCTGATCTCTACAAAGGCCAACGGATTAAAACCGATCTTTTTTCATGCGCTAAGCGAAAAAGAAGAAGCCGATTGGATTTCTGTAGAAATTAAAAAACTTATCTCTCAAGGAGTCTCGGCAGATCAAATCGCCGTTTTATACCGTGCGCACTACCTCAGTCGTTCTCTTGAAGAAAGTTTTTTAAGAAATTCTGTCAGCTACAAAATTTATAGTGGTGTCGAGTTTTATGCTCGCACAGAAATTAAAGACTGCATAGCTTACCTTCGAATGCTTACCGCATCGGATGACATCGCTTTTTTGCGAACCGTCAACTTACCCTCACGAAAAATCGGAAAAAAGAAACTGGACTTTTTGAAAGCGACTGCCGCAGCGCAACAATGTTCACTTTACGAGGCACTGAAAAGAACCGTCAGCCTGGATATTTTCCGAGGGACTGACGCTCGGCGTTATTTGTCTGCCATTGAGTCTATCAAAGCAGAAGTCGGTCGTATTCCGCTCGGGGCTCTGCTGCAAAAAATCATGGATCTAAGCGGTTATGAAAACTACATTAGACTACAGTCTGATCAGGAACGGCTTGATAACATTGCCGAACTAAAGCGCGCTGTCGAAGAAGCAGGAGCTGATCCTGACGCGACACTGGGGGATTTTCTTACTCGAGTCGCGCTGTTGAGTAATCTAGACGGTAAAGAAAAGCGACAAGCAGTGAAAATGATGACCATTCATACCGCCAAGGGAATGGAATTCCAATATGTGTTCATCTGCGGTCTAAACGAAGGCGTATTTCCTTCCAGAAAAATCATGACGGCTGAAGATATGGATGAGGAACGCAGAATTGCCTATGTCGCCATGACACGAGCCATTAAAGGTTTATTTTTAAGTGACAGCGAGGGTTTCTCGAATGATAATGTCTTTAAGCTTCCATCTCGCTTTATCTTCGACGCAGGAAAAGACAACCTTACATTTGTTCGTGAACTTCCAAAAAGCTTTGAAGGACGCGTCCAAAGGCAGGTTAAACAAAGTGAACAAAAGTCTTTTGATGTGGGGCAGCGAGTTAAACACCCTGTCTTTGGACCTGGAGTCATCGTTCAAACAGATTCTATAACTCAAACTTATAAGATTAAGTTTGAAAAGTTAGAAACAGAGCGTGACATCCTGTTCAAGGCTCCATTGATGCCCGGCTAACAAAAGCGGCCACCAAGGGCCGCTTTCATCACTACTGTTCGGTAGACGTCATCAAAGTCAACGGACTAGCTTTAAGCACAATCTCTGTAATTTCGGAAGGATTCATTACCCGAAGCGCCAAACCAGTCCACAGTCCCGTTCCAGGGCTCACATAAAGTTGAGTCCGCATATTCGCTCGATAAAGACCTAAGACAAATCCGTCGTTAAAGTAAGCCACAACCGGCTGTATTAATGCGTAAAGCCCGCCGTGAGTATGACCTGACAGTTGCAGATCGACTCCTTGCACAGATTTGGCTCCCCTGGGCTGATGAGCCAACAGGATGGTGGCTGTATCCGGTGCATTTTGCAAAGCTTTCCTCAAGTCGGGGCCTTGTTCACCATAACGAGACGCAGAAAGATCGGTGGTACCGGCAATAACCAGTTGAGCATCCCCGCGAGTAATGACTTGATGTTTATTTTCGAGCATCATCACGCCATTTTCTTCAAAAAACTTCACCCATGCGGCTGCTCCGTGATGCCATTCATGGTTCCCGGTGACTGCATACACACCGTCTTTCGACTTGATTCGACCATAAGCCTGAACTTCAGAAGCGAGCTCCGAGGCCTTTCCCTCTACCATATCGCCCACTAAGACTACTGCGTCGGCGTCCAGTTCATTAGTGGAATCAATGACCGCTTCCAGCCAGGGACGCTTTAAAAGTTGCCCAACATGAAGGTCGGCAAGTTGCACAATACGATACCCGTCAAACTCAGCCGGCAAACGATCTAAAGTAATTTCCACCCGATGCACAGTAGGCACTGTTAAAGCGTAATGAGTCCCGGAAATGGCCGCTGCCACTGAAAAGATCAAAATTAGCCATCGGTTTCTCGCTTCTTTCATTGGCCACGGAATATTTGAATTCGTCGCCTTGTTAACTAACTTCACCACCCAAAACAGTGCGTCTTTAACAACCAAAATAGGCACCAGCACAAAAATGATGTTAAAGAGCGTTTCCCAGATAATCAGCGTGGTTTCGGGCAACTGCGGATTAAACATGTGACCGCCTACGTAATAGTAGTAGGTAAATTTTTGGCTAATTACCAAAAAAAACGCTGACAAACCCAGCTTAACGAACCATTTGGTTTTAAACGGCAAAACAAAACTCAAAATCGCGTACGCCGCTAAAACCAATGAAACCACCATCAATGCGCTGATCACTTAAATACCTTTCTAAGCCATTAAGAAAGTTTTGTATTTTAACCGTCTCTTCAAGACAAAAGTCCGGAGGCGCCTCGGCTAGCCTCTCGCTGTTGCTTAACATCACGATAGGGAGGACGACCAAATTGACGCTTATATTCCCGGTTAAATTGACTGGGGCTTTCGTATCCCACCGCGTAGCAGGCGGTTGTCGCATCCATTTTCTCTGTCAGCATCAAGCGCTTGGCTTCATGCAAACGTAAACGTTTATGAAACTGCAAAGGTGTCATACAAGTCACCTCCTTGAAATGGCGATGAAAAGTCGAGACCCCCATGTGCACATTATCGGCGAGCTCCGCCACGCTCAAAGGCGATGCGTAATTTTCCCTTAACCATGCGATCGCACGGGCAATCTGAGCACTTGCTCCCATCTTGGCGTTAAAGTCCCTTAGCGTTAAACCCAAGGGGCTTTGTAAAACTCGGAAATAGATTTCACGAATAATCATCGGAGCCAAAACCTTTGCTTCAACGGGGCGATCCAATAAGTGCATTAAGCGCAACACCGCCTCCCAGACCTCCTCATCCACTTCTCCCACACAAAGCGCTTCGCTTGAGGTTCTGGAAGGTAAAGCATGCATTTCATCGAGTTGAAGAATTAATTCAGACAATACCGCACGGTCAATCTCAACACTGATCGATAAAAACGGATGTTCATGGGTGGAGCCGATCGTACAGAATGAAGCCGGCACATCAACGCCGACAACCAAACAGTTATTTTTCCCGTAAACGTACTCTTTATCACCGATGACAGAACGTTTTTGACCATCCACGATAAAGCCCAAACTCATTGAATAGATGCTGGCCCCCTCGCAATTGCCTTGTTCTCGCCGCGAGAGTGATAATCCGGGAATTGTCGTCGGGAAAGTTCCCAATTGATGAACTTTCTCAAGCATGATCGCACGAAGTTCAGCATTGATTTTTTCAAGACTATCTTTTTGCATAATGACACCTCTTCGATGCTGAATATTGGCAAAAATCAAGTTTTATCTCAAGAAAGAAAAAATACAATTCTTGCACAAAACTATCAAATTACGGATTTTTACAAATAATTGACAGCAAATTTTTATCTAATATCACTTCTTTGCTTTTATTTCCCCGATATTGTTCCTTCCATTATCAGGCAAGATTTTGATCAATAAATAGCTGTTAAAAAAAAATTTAAAAACTAGACTCCCTGTATCCACTTCCTAGTTGGGAGAATTTTATGAAAAGAAGGACTTTATTGATGAGCGGATCGATTATTCCTGCGGCCTTTGCAAGCGAAGCTGTGGCTAATGCGGTTCCTGAGAACGCATTAAAACAAACAGACCCTGAATTTGCGGCTATAGAAGATTATCTCCTTACAGTTGAAATACCTAAGGCCGGCAAAATGAACCTAAAAACTCGTGCGATGGTCACACTGGCTGCGCTGACCACCGTGTCGGCTCAAACCCGTCTACCCCAAGCTACCGCTGACGCTCTTAAAGCGGGCATGAGTGTCGTGGAAATAAAAGAAACTCTATATCAATGCGCCCCCTACATCGGTATCACACGAGTGGAAAGCGCTCTTGAAAATGTCAACAGCGCTTTAAAGTCACTAGGACAAAATCCTACCCCGAGCTCTCAAAGTACCGTCAATGAAAAAACTCGGTTTGATAAAGGCTTAGCTGTGCAAAAGGGAATTTTTGGACAAGCGATCGATAAGATGCACGCCACAATTCCCGCAGAATTGGCTTATATCAATAAACAAGCCCTAACAGCATATTGCTTTGGTGATTTTTACACTCGAAACGGATTGGATCTTAAAGCCCGAGAACTGATCACCTTTACAGCCATCATGTGTTTGGGCGGTTGTGAACCTCAGCTTCGTGCGCACACCGGCGGTAACTTAAGCGTTGGAAACACGAGGCAAGATTTGATTGATGCGATCATGGTAGCCATGCCTTATATCGGTTTCCCGAGAACATTAAATGCATTAACCGTGGTCAACGAAATCACTAAGTAATTTTCGCTTTTTGTTCTGCTTAAACACCTGCGATTTCGCAGGTGTTTGCGTTTTTTGTATCGGATCTCTAACAATTGAAAATTTTCTGATTAAAAATTCTCTTAAAACAGTTGAAAATACGAACTGAACAAAAAAAGTACACAACTTTTTTTTACAAGTTGAGAAAGCTGTTAACGCCCATTTTTGGGACACTTATGCTGTGTGAGAAAAGAGGTATTAACCATGCAGTTTAAGTTTAAAAGCGAAGAGGCTGAATACATTATCAATGCCTGTGAGAATCACACATTTGACGGAGTGAAACCGACTTGTCTTTCTCAACTAAGAAAGCGTCTGTGCTTATCTGCTAAAGAATTTCGTGAAGTCGTTCGGTATTTAAAAAATATTGCAATATCTAGCATCAGCAACGGTGTTGTAGGTTGTGGTCTAAGTTACCGTTCTTATCTTCAGAGCTCCTACAACGCGATTAAAGCTCTTGATATCTGCAATACAGTCAAAATGAGTGCACGCGGATCCACTTAATTTTTGATACACTTCGCTCTCAGCGGACGACCGCTCTTTGCACCATTGGGGACGGCCCCATAAAGGACGTTGAGGTGGCCTGGTTTTTCCTCTTTCTCGCCGGACTAACCGAAATCGGTTGGGCTGTTGCTCTGAAATATTCCCACGGTTTTACACGATTCATTCCTTCGGTCATCGCCATTGTCGTGATGGTCGCCAGTTTTTTCCTTTTAGCTCAATCGCTGAAATCCATTCCGATCGGTACTGCCTATGCTATATGGACAGGCATCGGCATTCTGGGAACGGTATTACTAGGGATTATTCTTTTTAACGAGCCTGCTGGGTTTGTACGGCTTTTTTTCCTATCACTCATCTTTATAGGAATAGTCGGCTTAAAACTCACACAATGAGGACAAACAACATGTTTCCAAAAATGCGTCGATCGCTTCAGCAAATCTCCCACGACAGAGCAGTTGAGATTTTAAAAAACTGCACTAATGCGGTTCTTGCCCTAAGAGATGAGTCTTCGGATTACACCTACGCTGTTCCCGTCAGCCCGGTTTACCATGACAACCATATCTATATTCATAGTGCTCCGATGGGACATAAAATTGCTGCGTTGCGAAGCCACTCAAAAGTTTCACTTTGTGTCATCGAAAAAGACGAAATTCATCCGGAAAAATTGACAAGCTATTTCAGAAGCGTCATTGTTTTCGGTACTGCGCGTTTTATCACAGATCCAAAAGAAAAATTCAAAGTACTTGAAACACTGGTTGAAAAATTTGCGCCTGATTTCCACGAAGAAGGACGGATTGAGGCCCAGCAAAAGATCAACTATGTTGCCATTATTGACATCACGATTGACCATATGACGGGCAAAGAAGCCATTGAACTTGTTGAACACCACTAAAACAAAAAGCTCAACATTTAAAACAAAGCGGCCTCCAACTCTTTATAAAAATTGGGGGCCGCCTTCATTTCAAGGCATCATAACTTTTTCAGCGCTTATCAATAGTTAAAGCACTTTAGATAAGAACGCCTTGGTACGATTGTGCTGAGGATTGTTGAAGATTTGTTCAGGTGTTCCTTCTTCGACAACACTGCCGCCATCCATGAAAATGACTCGGTCACCCACCTCTCGGGCAAAGCCCATCTCGTGAGTAACAACCACCATAGTCATGCCTTCTTTGGCGAGCTGCTTCATCACATCAAGCACTTCTTTGACCATTTCAGGATCCAAAGCGGATGTCGGTTCATCAAACAGCAAGGCTTTGGGACGCATTGCCAAAGCTCGTGCAATTGCCACGCGTTGCTTTTGACCACCTGAAAGCTGAGACGGATATTGATCCGCTTTACTGCGTAAACCCACCTTATCGAGCAGTCTGTATGCTATCTCCTCAGCCTTCTCCTTGCTCATTTTTCTGACCTGAATAGGTGCCAAGGTCAAGTTCTGCAGCACTGTCATATTTTCAAAAAGGTTAAAGTGCTGAAACACCATGCCCACTTCCGCACGGATTCGGTCGATATTGGTTTTATCATCGATCTCTTCGCCGTCAATGAAGATCTTGCCTTCTGTGGGCTGCTCCAAGTGAGTGATACTACGCAAGAGCGTGCTTTTACCGGACCCCGACGGGCCGATAATCACCACCACCTCACGCTCTTTGATTTCCATATTGACGCAAGGCAGGACGACATGATCGCCGAAGGCCTTCTTTAAGTCTTTAATTACGATCATTTGACTTAAACCTCTTTTCCAAATAAGCGACCAAACGTGTAATCGGCATGGTCATGAGTAAGTAAATCAACGCAACGGCGGTCCAAATTTCCATAGCCCCATAGGTACTTGCGATCACCAACTGACCTTGACGGGTCAATTCCTCAAAGCCGATCACCGACACCAAAGAAGAATCCTTCAACATCGCGATAAATTCGTTGCCTAAAGGCGGAATGATTCGCTTGAAAGCTTGAGGAATGATGATGAAGCGCATCGTCTGAGACCAATTGAGCCCCAGAGAACGCCCGGCTTCCATCTGCCCCTTATCAATTGACTGAATGCCTGCGCGAAAAATTTCAGCAATATAGGCGCTACTGTTGATACTGCAGGCAACAATGGCGGCAATGAACGGGTCAATGCGAGTGCCGATCAGAAGCGGCAGCGCAAAGTAGATCATAAAGATCTGAACCAGCAGCGGAGTACCGCGCAAAAAATCCACATAAACCTTAGCGGGAATTCTGAAAAATGCCACGCGAGAGATTTGAGCGATACCAATGAATAGGCCAAAGAATAAGCCCAAGCCCACGCTTATCGCCGTTATTTGTACCGTGACGCAGGCCCCTTGTAGCAACAAGGGAAGAGAGTCAATGATTAGTTGAAAATCAAACATTTTTTCCTGTCTGTTTTATTAAATTAGTGAGCGCCGAACCACTTGGCGTAAATCTTGTCGTAGACGCCGTTGGCACGAATACGCTTAAGACCTTCGTTGAGCTTTTCAACAAGAGCCTTGTTTCCCTGCTTAACAGCCATACCATAGTGCTCCGCATCGAAAACCTGAGGAACCGTCGTCACCGTATTGTCACCACGGCGAACAAGGTAATAATCCACAACAGGCTTATCGTTAATCACTGCTTCACAACCTTTGGCCTTAAGTTCCATAAAAGCCTCGGTGATGCTGTTGAACTCCGTGACCTTGGCATTTTTGACACGCTTGGCCATCATCGCGCCCGTGGTTCCGATCTGCGCGCACAAACGAGCCCCTTCAAGACTTGTGAAGTCTTTGTATTTGCCCGTATCGTCCTTGCGAATCATGATCACAAGACCTGATTGATAGTAAGGATCTGAAAAATCTACTCTCTTTTGTCGCTCCGGCGTAATCGTCATCGCCGCCACAGTTACATCGATGATGCCTGTTTGCAAAGAGGGAATGAGAGCGTCAAAGCCCATATTGTGCACTCGCACAGTGTCGCCCATTTCTTTGGCTACGGCTTCGATAATTTCCATATCAAAACCGGTGAGTTCTTTTGTTTGCTCATCCATAAATTCAAACGGAGCGAATGTGGCCTCAGTTCCGACATTGATCGTTGCCGCTTGAGCGCTCGTTGCAATGGCGGCACCCACCGCTAATGAGAGTAAAAATTTTTTCATGATTCAGATCCCTTCCATCTACCGAATGGCCTGTACTCAGTTTACTTTTGAGCACCGAACCACTTCGTGTAGATCTTGTCATATTCACCGCTAGCCTTTACCTTTTCAAGACCGGCGTTGAGCCAATCGGCCAATTTTTGATTGTTCTTAGCCACCGCGATGCCGTAATCTTCAGCAGACAAAGTTTCGGGCAAACGGAACACCCCCTTTGTCCCACGGCGTGCCATATAGTAATCCATTACAGGTTTGTCATGCACTACGGCTTCACAACCTCCCGATTGCAACTCCATGAAAGTTTCAGGGGCGTTATTGAATTCCTTAACATTTTTCCCTGAGAATTTACGGGCTGTAATGGCTCCGGTGGTTCCGATCTGCGCGCACAAAGTTTTTCCTTTAACGCTTTCAATCGTGGTGTATTTGTCCTTGTCTGCCTCGCGAACCATTACGGCAAGGCCGGATTGATAGTAGGGAGTCGAAAACAACACGCGACGTTTACGCTGATCCGTAATCGTGATACCGGACATGGCGATGTCAATTGCACCGGTTTGCAACGAAGGAATCAAACCGTCAAAAGGAACATTTTGAAGTTTTACTTCCGCACCTTGCGCCTTGGCAATTGCCACAATCAGTTCCATTTCAAAACCGGCCGGTTGATTATTCTCATCAACATATTCAAACGGTGCGAAAGCCATGTTTGAACCCACGTTATAAACTTCTGCAGCTTGGGCTTGCGTCAGAACGCCGGCAGCCGCCAACATCGTCATCAAAGCAGTCATTTTTGCTTTAAAAGTCATTTTCCTCTCCTAGAAGCGATTCTTGGTGATTGGGTCCTACCGTCATCCATTCACACCCTCACCGTCAGTCCATCATCGGGAACAACAGTCTCCCGCGCCTTAAGTTATTCGGACACAGTTTATTGATTCTCCGTAAGGTCTCAAGACTCAAAATAGTGAGATATGTCAATATTTTGGTCGAATATACTCAACAAAAGGTCGACAAAATTAAGCCTAAAAACAACAATGATTAACAAACTTTTCACAAAATCGGCATCGGCAAACTGATATGAATCGTTTTAGGAAAAAACGTCAAAAACTTTGTCAATGATCGGTTCTGGATTCTCTCTATGAAAACGTCTTTTATGACTCTTTTTTTACTGACTCTAAGCTGACCTCAAGAACAAATCAATAATAAATTTCATAAAAGTCATTTTTATTCAATAAGTTAAAATAAAATTTATTAGCAAGCCACTCAGCAGTCCACAAAAAAATTTGTCGACTAATTTTTCTTTTGAGTTAACGCAAAGTTTTTTGTTTTTCGCTCTACTGTCATCTATTTAGTTTTTGAAACATTCTTTCATCAAAATAATATTATACTTCACTTTTCTAGATGAGTTTTTAATTTGGGAAGGTATTTAACCATGGCTACCAAACGTGTCCTCGCCATTCATGATCTCTGCTCTTTCGGCCGCTGTTCATTGACCGCAGCTTTACCTGTAATTTCCGCAATGGGTTTTCAGGTCTGTCCCTTCCCGACAGCTATTTTCAGCAACAACTTCACTTATGGTGATTTCACCTTCTCGGACTTTAGTGCCAAGATGAATGAATTCATGGACAAGTGGCAGAAGCTGGGCTTTAGCTACGACTGCATCTATAGTGGATTTTTAGCCAACTGCCAACAAATCGACATTGTTCGCCAAGCCATTAAACGCTTTGCCGAGGCCGCCCAAAAGCAAACATTAGTGGTGGTGGATCCCGCCATGGGCGATGATGGCAAACTCTACCCAACCCTAACTACTGATTTTGTTTCAGACATGAAGACGCTCGTGAGTGAGGCCGATGTAATCACTCCGAATTTCACCGAAGCTTGTCTTTTGCTAGATCGTCCTTACGATATCAGTGAAACTGACGAAGCTTCGCTTGCAAAGATTTGCCGTCAATTGGCTACAAAAAAGGGACAAAAAATTGTCATTACCAGTGTTCCTGCCGAAGAAGGTCTGATCAGAGTCGCCTGCTTTGACGCTGCCTCGGAAACATTCTCGGTGCAAAGCACGGAACGCATTCCGTTTGCAACATGCGGAACGGGTGACCTATTTACCAGTGTACTGACAGGCGCCTTGCTTCAGGAGAAGTCTTTAGAAGAAGCGGTCCTAATGTCAATGAAGTTCGTCAGCTTGGCAATTGACTTCACCTACAAGTCCGGCAGCGATTATCGGGAAGGCGTGCAAGTTGAGCCGTGTTTGAAACACCTTTTTGATTAACAACGCCTGCAAGAGCTGACGCTGGTTTAACCATTGAAATAGATCCATTCAATCAGACGATCAATCGGCGCATCGGTTGAGGTGGCGTTTTGTCCCTGCACAGCAGCAAAAACCGCATATCGCTTACCGCTTCTTGCTTGGATCATACCGCCCGCCGATTTCACATGATTCATCAGTCCGGTTTTAATGTAGCCATGCCCGGGGGCAACCATACGTTTAGACATTGTCCCGTCAACCCCAGAAATGGGAAATGAGCTGATCCACTCTGGCATTCTGGGGCTTTTCCAGCCATAAACTATGAGTTTAGTCATGGCGGCAGCCGTCACCCGGCTCCTTCTCGATAGTCCTGAACCATTATCTAAGTAAATTTCACCGGATGGAATTTTTACTTCGCTCTTAAGCCAATTACTTAAAACGACTCGAGCTCGATCATATCCTGCAGGAACTCCGGGCTCATCCTTAGCAGCGAGCGTAAGAAAGATGTGTTTAGCCAGGACGTTATTACTGAACTTATTTGTCAGTTTTACTAACGAACCCAAATCGTCCGACCAAACATCAAAAAGATTAACAGCTTTCGGTGACACTACCCCAGAGCGCACATTGCCCTTTAAAGCCAGTCCCACTTGGGAGGCCAGAGCAGTCAAATAGGTCCGCCAGTAATCATCGGCATTCGGGACAAAATAAGACAACACCTTTTCGTCACACCCCGATGGCAGCGCCCCACTGAACACAGGTCGCCATGGATTGTCAACTTCCATCTCAAGTGCCTGACGCCAACGTACACATCCCTTTTGCTTGGAAAGCGAAACTGTTGATGGCAATTCCAACCTTTGGATTTGGGGTGTTGAAGTCAATAGAGCGTTTTGTTCGTCTTTCTGAGGGGAAATGGTCAAAGATACTGATTGGAAATTTAAAAGAGCCGCGTCAGCAGGTGCCGTATACGGACGATCCCAGTCTTCTTCAAACTCCGGGTCTTGATGATCTTGTTCAAAATAACTTCTGTCAATCACCACATCTCCGTCAATCTGATCAATACCCAAAGATTTCAGACGGGAAAGATCTCGCCACAAGTCTTCCAAAACGTACATAGGATCGCCTCCACCTTTGATGAATAACGTTCCATGTAGCTCGCCGGCGGAAATATTTCCTTCGTAGGAAAAAGAAGTTTTCCAACGCCAATCTGATCCTAAAAGCTCCAACGCGGCCAGTGTGGACACCATTTTTTCGGTAGAGGCTGGGAGCACCTTGACACGGTCCCGCCAATTCAGACGAAGTGCGCCGTCATCGAGCGGTTTAACACTGGCCACCATTTGAGACGCGGAGAGCTTTGCGGTACGAAGAGCATCCTTAACCGTCGGGGGAAGATAATTTTGTGCGCAAGCATATCCTATTGAAAAACAATATGTTACCAATGCCAAACAACAAGTTCCTATGTTTTTTTTCATCTTTTTTAAACCTTCCCCTTGAAATCAAAAAAACGATCCCCATATGAAGCAATAGTTTAAGGGAGCGGTGATTTTGGTTGCGCATATTGTCTCGCAATCAAAAACAAAATGCTCATGAATTGCCCTCCGAGGGCTTTTTTAGAATCGATTTTGAATTATTTTGTTAGGAGACATTCCAAATGCAAATTCGTCCTCTGCACGACCGCGTGATTGTCAAACGTCTGGAAAGTGAACGCACGACTGCCGCTGGCATTGTTATTCCGGATAGCGCCGGTGAAAAGCCCGACCAAGGTGAAGTGTTGGCTGTTGGCCCCGGTAAGCGCGATGACTCCGGCAAGATCATCCCGATGGATGTGAAGGTGGGCGACCGTGTGCTTTTTGGTAAGTACGCAGGCCAAACCGTAAAGGTTGAAGGTGAAGAATTGCTCGTGATGCGTGAAGAAGACATCATGGGCGTGTTGGAATAATTTCAGCAAGTACAGATTTAATAGTTGGAGTAATAACCCATGACTGCTAAGCAAGTTCTTTTTGGTGATGACGCTCGCGTCCGCATGGTTCGCGGCATCAACATTTTGGCTAACGCCGTTAAGGTAACGTTGGGGCCGAAGGGTCGCAATGTTGTGTTGGATCGCAATTTCGGTAGCCCCTTGGTTACGAAGGACGGTGTGACGGTAGCCCGCGAAATCGAACTCAAAGATAAGTTCGAGAATATGGGCGCTCAAATGGTTCGTGAAGTCGCCTCCAAGACTAACGACAACGCCGGTGACGGTACGACGACAGCAACGGTTTTAGCTCAAGCCATCGTTGTAGAAGGTATGAAGTTCGTGGCCGCCGGCATGAACCCGATGGATTTGAAGCGCGGCATTGACAAGGCCGTGGAATGTGCCGTTGAAGAACTCAAGAAGATCAGCAAACCCGTAACGACAACGAAGGAAATCGCCCAAGTCGGTTCTATTTCTGCCAACAGCGATACTGAAATCGGTGAAATTATCGCCGAGGCCATGGACAAAGTCGGCAAGGAAGGCGTGATCACGGTCGAAGACGGCAAGTCCTTGAAGAATGAATTGGATGTGGTTGAAGGTATGCAGTTTGACCGCGGCTACCTCTCTCCGTACTTCATTACGAATCCGGATAAGCAAAGCGTTGTTCTTGAAAATCCGTACATTCTGTTGCACGATCAAAAGATCAGCAATATTCGTGATTTACTCCCGATCCTTGAACAAGTTGCTAAGGCCGGTCGTCCCTTGATGATTATCTGCGAAGACCTCGAAGGCGAAGCTCTTGCCACGCTCGTGGTCAACAGCTTGCGCGGCATCCTGAAGGTTTGCGCTGTTAAGGCTCCTGGCTTTGGTGATCGCCGCAAGGCCACGCTTGAAGATATCGCCATCTTGACGGGTGGTACGCTTGTGACAAAGGATATCGGCTTGTCTCTCGACAAGGCTACGCTTGAACATTTGGGCCAAGCCAAGCGCGTTGAAGTGACCAAGGAAAACACCACGATCATCAATGGCGCAGGCAATCCCGAAACAATTGAAGCCCGTGTGAAGAACATCCGTACGCAAATTGAAAGCGTCACGAGCGACTACGATCGTGAAAAGCTTCAGGAACGTGTGGCCAAGTTGGCCGGTGGTGTTGCTCTGATTAAGGTCGGCGCCGCCACGGAAGTTGAAATGAAAGAAAAGAAGGCTCGTGTGGACGACGCTTTGCACGCCACCCGCGCTGCCGTTGAAGAAGGTGTGGTGCCAGGAGGTGGTGTTGCTCTCGTTCGCGCTCAAAAGGCTGTGGCTCAGTTGAAGGGCGAAAACGAAGAACAAACGGCCGGTATTAAGATCGTCTTGCGCGCTATGGAAGAGCCGATGCGTCAAATCGTCGGCAACGCTGGTTTGGAACCGAGCGTAGTTGTGAACGCCGTCTCCAACGGCGAAGGCAACTTCGGCTTTAACGCTCAAACGAGCGAATACGGCGACATGGTTGCCATGGGTGTGTTGGATCCGACCAAGGTGACTCGTACGGCATTACAAAATGCCGCCTCTGTCGCCAGCTTGATCCTCACCACCGATTGCATGATCGGTGACATCCCTGAAGACAAGCAACCGGTGGCTCCGGCCATGGGCGGTATGGACGGCATGCCGATGATGTAATCGGTTATCACCAGGTGATATAGGGCAAGCCCGAGAAAGTTCTCTTTCCCGGGCTGCTTTTTGCCATGACAGAACGTTACCAAGTCCCCGACCTGCTTCCAGGATCAATTCACCGTGCCGAAGAAACGATCCATAGGTCTCGTTTTATCGTAACGATAGCTCGAGTCTCCTCCCCCGAAGAGGCTAAACGCTTTATAGACGCGGTACGTCAGGAATATGCCGATGCCACCCACAACTGTTGGGCGTATGTTGCCGGAGACCCCGGCAGTACTGCTCAAATTGGCGCCAGTGATGACGGTGAACCGAAGGGGACTGCGGGTCGTCCCATGTTGACAGTGTTATTGCACTGCGGCGTCGGTGAAATAGCCGCCGTTGTCACTCGTTATTTCGGCGGCACTCTTTTGGGTACAGGAGGTCTGGTTCGCGCTTATCAAGGTCTCGTTAAACTCGGGCTTGAGACTTTGCCTGTTACCGAACGTATTCCTTGCGAATGCTTACGCATCACTGTTGAACACCGTTTCGTGAATATCGCACTGAGGGAATTTGAAAATGCCAACGCTTTAATCCTGGAGAAAGATTTCTCTCTTGATGCAACATTTACTCTCAGTGTGCCTCAATCGAAATGCAAAGCACTGACTGATGCCCTAACTCAAATAACATCAGGCGGTTTACTTATTGAAAAATTATAGGGTTAACCCTTAAAATCCAAACGATGTGTCTGAAAAGACACCCCCCTTGTAACTCTTGTGGGCTTCCGATCTCCCTCTCTAAACCCATTCGGGATCGAAGTACACGACCTTTATGAAAGGACTGAAAATGAAAAAACCGATCTACAAGGTCCTCTACTTTCAAGTCATCTGCGCAATTATCATCGGTGTGCTGTTGGGGTATTTCTACCCTGAATTAGGTGCGTCAATGAAGCCTTTTGGTGATGGCTTTATTAAGTTAATCAAGATGATCATCGCTCCCGTAATTTTCTGTACGGTAGTTACCGGTATCGCCGGCATGGAAGACATGAAAAAAGTTGGAAAGACCGGTGGTTTAGCCATACTCTATTTTGAGGTCGTAAGCACCATCGCGCTCATCGTCGGCCTGGTGCTTGTTAACACGCTGGGACCTGGTCGTGGCATGCACATTGACCCGACTACGCTTGATGCCGGCTCCGTTGCCATTTACACAGCCGGCGACAAAATGGAGTCAACTGCGCAATTTCTGATGAACATTATCCCGAGCACTGTCGTGAGCGCCTTTGCTGAAGGCAACATCTTGCAAGTGCTATTTTTCTCGATTCTTTTCGGTGTTGCGCTGCATAAGTTCGGTGGCCGCGGAACTCTGGTTTTTGACGTTATAGAAAAAAGCTCACAGATTCTTTTCCAAATCGTCAACATGATCATGAAAGTCGCTCCGATCGGCGCTTTCGGTGCAATGGCTTTTACCATCGGCAAATACGGCGTGCAGTCTCTGTTACCGCTTGCCGAGCTCATGGGAACGTTCTACCTTACCTGCTTACTTTTCATCTTTGTTGTATTAGGAGCTATTTGCCGCTATGCCGGTTTTTCCGTTTGGAAATATATCTGTTACATCAAGGAAGAACTCCTTATTGTTTTGGGTACTTCATCTTCTGAATCCGCATTGCCCAAAATCATGGATAAACTTGAAAAGGCCGGTGTCAGCAAATCCGTTGTCGGCTTGGTAGTTCCCACCGGCTACTCCTTTAATCTTGACGGCACAGCCATCTATCTCACCATGGCATCCGTTTTCATCGCCCAAGCTTGTGATGTTGAGATGACATTGATGCAAGAGTTGACCCTTTTGGCCGTTTTGCTTCTGACCAGTAAAGGGGCGGCAGGTGTCACAGGATCTGGTTTTATCGTACTGGCTGCGACACTTTCAGCTGTCGGGCACGTTCCTGTCGCCGGTTTGGCATTGATTCTTGGTATTGATCGTTTTATGTCAGAAGCCCGCGCTTTAACCAATATCATTGGCAACGGCATTGCAACAATCGTCGTCGGAAAATGGTGCAAAGAATTGGATGAGGCCAAACTTCACACTGTTCTCGGAAAATCTGATGCTTCAATTCCTGAAATGCCGGATTTACCTGCTCCTAAAGTCTTCCGTGATACTCAAGAACTGAAATACATTCCGATTGATGATTACAGCAATCGTTAATTGATATTTAAGGGGGTGCTATTGACTGAACATCTTTAGCCCCCTTGGAAAATGAATCCAATACTCTAGAAAATCCTTGGCAACTTTGCATCCCAGAAAACCATTTGCGCTATAGTTTCCCATAGTAAAAGTCAAAAGGAGTCAATATGCGTAAGCGTCTTTTTGGTTTAGTTTTATGCTCAGCGTTGCTTTCTACTCAAGCTTTTGCACTAGAACCCGTGGAACCGCAACCGGCAACACCATTGACCTTTGAAAACCCCGCATACCATAAAGTGGTGCCTTCTGAAGCACTTAAAATGATCCGCGAGGGTGTGGTTGTCATCGATGTGAGAAATCCCGTCGAGAGAATTACGGAAGGGTTTATCAGAGGCTCCGTTAACCTGCCGCTTTCAACACTAAAAGTCGGAGCAAAAATCAATGCGGCTCCAGATTTTAATCAGAAGATCCTTGTGCATTGCCGTAGCGGCGTGCGAGCTGAAAACGCCTCGAAGATTTTAGTGGCCACCGGTTACAAAAACGTTTACAACATGTACGGAATTCTTCAGTGGCCCTACGAACTTGAAAACGGCCCCAAAAAATAGCCGATCTGACACAAAGCCCGGCTTCAGACTACAAGCCGGGCTTTATTAGTCTGAGCTAAACCATCTCAGTACCAATCATGTTTTTCGTTGCGGTTTAGTTCCTCTATTACCCGCATTTCTCTATCAGACAACGCAAAATCAAATACACCGAAATTTTCTCTAATGTGTTCCACATCAGAGGAACCAGGTAGCGGGCAAATCCCTCTTTGCAAATGCCAACGCAGAACCACCTGCACGACACTACGGTTGTGTGCTTGAGCGATTTCCAACAGTTGCGGTGTCCGCAATAATGTGCGGATATATCCACGGCCTCCCAATGGGTACCAGGCTTGCAACGCAATTGCTTTGCTGTGAATATAGTTCACTACCGCCGTGTCTTGGTATAAGGGATGGATCTCGTTTTGAATCACAACCGGCTTTATGTGAACCTGTGGTAAGAAAGACTCACATTCATTGATGTAATAACAAGAAATTCCTCCGGCTTCTACTAGGCCCTTGGAAATAGCCTCTTCGATTGCGAAATAAGTCCTCACATCATTATGAGCTGGATGGTGCAACATCATAATATCGATATAACCGACATCTAAACGAGCAAGCACCTGCTCTATTGCTCTCGAAGCATCATCGTATTGATTAGGGTGAACTACACCGACCTGAAGGACGGAGCTTCGCGTGACCCACTTGAGCCTTCTGGCTCAAGCCTCTCGCCGAGGAACCCGCGCCGACGGGACTATCCTCGGGGGAACTCTTCAAAAAGGAATCGCTTCCTTCTCTAACGCACGACCGTTCCGGCCGTATCGGCTTTGTTCTTGTTCCGACAGCTTGACCCAATGACGCAAGTTCACCGCTGCCGCTTCATCGCGATCATGCTCACAACAGCAATGCTCGCAGCGCCACTCACGTTCTCTGAGTGCCACTTTTTTCTTCCCACACGCCGGACAACGCTTGCTTGACGGGTACCAGCGTCCGGCCACCAACAGGTTCTTTCCCACCGCCTCTAATTTATATTTCAATACACGGTAGAAATTCCCTATCCCCACCTCAGAGATAGCTCCCGCCAAACGGTGGTTTTTCATCAGACCTTTCAGATTCAGATCCTCAACCACATAGGTCGTCACTTGGCTATCGTTGACTAACCGACGGCTGATTTGATTGATCCAGTTTTTTCTCTGATGCCTAATTTTTTCATATGCGCGGGCTAATCGTGCCCTTTGCTTCTCATAGCGCTTCGAGACGTTGAGTTCTCGAATTTTCTCACCCTTATCATTCTCCTTTATCGTGACACTGCGCAGACACCGAGACAATCGCTTCTGTTGCTTTTTTAACTGGTCCGACTGTTTTTTCAAAAAAGTGGGATTCTCCACCTTTATCGTCCCGCTTGGACCGACAACGGTAAATGCCGTCTTGAGGCCGGCATCGATGCCTGCCGTACGCTCAAAGTCAACAGCATCGGGCTTTATTGCCGGTTGAGCGTCATCAACCAAAACACTGGCGTAGTACTTGCCTGAGGGGTCCCGCACAACCGTCACCGTTTTAACTGTTCCGTGGAATCGTCGGTGCAAAGCCGCTTTAATCGAACCGATTTTCGGAAAAACAATATGACCTTTAGTTCCTAGATCCGGGAACTCCACTCGACAATGCTGAGGGCATTGAAATGACTGTCTGCCGCAGTGTTTGTTCTTGAACCGAGGACGTTTGGCTCTTTTTTCGAAAAAATTCACGAAGGCGCGATCGGCATTACGGGCCGCCATCTGAAGCGATTGTGAATTCACCTTTTTGAGCCAAGGGAATTCTTTTTTGAGTTGGACCAAGCGGACAATGAAGGCGTCTCGCCGCATAGATTTGCCGGTATTATCGTAGTGCTGCTGAGCCTCGGTGAGGTAGTGATTGTAGACCCAACGAGCGCAGCCGAAGTGATCAATCAGGGATTGACACTGAGAAGCGTTTGGGTAAATCCTATACTGATACGATATGAGCGACATATATAAATCGTATCATATTGAGAGCTTAATATTCAACTAATTTTAACCCACCAAAGCCAATTTAAACCCATTTACAATGTTTATCTGGATTCGTAGCAATCCTTCGGATTGCCATCTTATATCCTCTCCATTATTGAGGAGGTTTTACGATGAAATTGATAAAGTTTTGTTTGCACGATGATATCTTCGCGCTTAAGACCGCTATCACGAATTGCTTTTCCAACCTCCGCCTCATTTTCATAGAAAGAAGCGGTATCAAACAAGCGATGGCCGCAATCCAACGCGCATCGTACAGAGTTTATACATTGTTTACCTCTTAGGTTCCAAGGTCCGAAACCTATGGCAGGAATCGAGACACCTAACGTGAAAGCCTCTCGCCTCTTCTATTACTTTTTCGAAATGTCCGTTCCGAAAAAGTGTTCAGAAAGTTCTTTAAGTTGGCCTCTGCTATCTAAATCGGTAAGAATGCGATTAATTTCGGACTGAAGCTTCTCCGTCCCCTCTTTTTTCATTGCGATAGCCACCGATGTCACATTCTCATCTGTCGCTGCAATTTTAATCGGGGCGGTTGGATGAACTTTCTTATAGTCGTAATAAACCACCTCTGCATTTAAGGTTGCATCAATGCGGCCGCTAAGCAATAACTCAAAAGTTTGGTTTAGATCGTCCACTCCAACCACATTTGCTCCATAGCGCTCAGCAATTTCTGCGTAAGTGCTGGAGATTGTATTGGCAGTTTTCTTGCCTTTTAGATCTTGCATAGTGTGTATCGTCGTATTTGACTCGGAAACAACAACTACTGTTTTGTTATAAGCATAAGGTTGACTGAAACAATAAGCTTTCTGACGTTCTGGTGTCACATCAACCCCATTGATCATGAGGTCATAGCGCCCAGCGGAGATCCCCGCCAACAAACCGTCCCATTTTCCTTCCACGAAATGAGCGCGCACACCTAATTTTTCCGCAATCAATCGCCCCACTTCAATATCGTAACCGGTCAATTTCCCACTGTCATCGTGATATGTCCATGGCGACCAAGTCCCTTCCGTGGCGATGACCACTTCCCCCTTAGCTTGAATTTGTTGCAAAAGATCCTTGGATTGCTTCGGTTCTTTTACGGTCTTGTCACTATTATCCGAGCATCCGTTTAACACCAGTGCCGCTGTCATTGCCACAGCAGAAAGAAAAATTCTTCGTTTCATCATTTTTGCCACTTCCAATTACTTTTTAAGCGAGTTATTCCCCACTTGTTTGTAAAAATCCCTTTAATCTCGCATCCTTTGGATTTTCAAAAACATCTTTGGCCGAACCAGATTCTACGATTACCCCTTTATCCATAAACCATACTTTATTGGAGACATTACGGGCGAAGCTCATCTCATGCGTAACAACCAACATGGTCATGCCCTCTTCAGCCATATGACGCATTAAAGTCAGGATACCTTGAGTAAGTTCAGGATCTAGGGCTGAGGTCGGTTCATCGAAATAAATGATTTCAGGGTCAGCCGCCAATGCTCGGGCAATAGCAACACGTTGCTGCTGGCCGCCGGACAATTCCGAAGGGTAGTAATCCTCGCGATCCTGTAACCCCACACGCTTCAAAAGCACTTTGGCTTTCTCAATGGCTTTTTCTTTGGCAACACCTCGTCCAGTAATCAATCCTTCCGTGATATTTTGCAAAGCCGTTTTATTAAAAAAGAGGTTGTAATTTTGAAAAACGAACGCCGTTTTTTTCCGAAGATTCAATACGTCACGATAAGACATGTGACTCATATCAAATACCTGGCCATCAAAGGTCATTTGCCCGCAATCGGCTTTTTCCAAAAAATTCATGCAGCGCAACAGGGTAGTTTTACCAGATCCGCTGGGGCCAATAATAGAGATCACATCTCCTTGATTAATTTGAAGATCAACACCCTTAATGACCTCGAGGTTCTCAAATGACTTGTGTAAATTTTTTACTTCAATCATTTCATCCTCAACAATCAGCGTTTTCCGTAACGTTGCAAACGCTTTTCCCCACTTGTTTGCAATTTTGTTAAAACCGTGCAGAAAATCAAATAGATCAATGCTACCTCAACGTAAAGTAAGAGAGGTTCATAGGTTCTGGCAACAATTCTTTGAGTGGCCATGAACATTTCCGTCACCGTTATATTAGCTGCCAAAGAAGTATCTTTTACCATCGAAATAAGAGAGTTTCCAAGTGTGGGGAAGGCTGTTCTAAACGCTTGAGGTAAGACGATACGGCGAATAGTCTGCCCCCAACTCATGCCAGCACAGAGTCCCGCTTCCAATTGCCCTTTAGGAACCGACTCTAATGCCGCCCGCATTGTTTCGGAACAATAGGCCCCCTCGTTGATTGAAAAGACCACAACGGCAGCCACAAATGGATCAATCAAAATGCCCACATGCGGTAAACCGTAAAAAACAATAAACAGTTGAACCAAAAGCGGAGTGCCGCGAATGATCCAAATATAAAAACGAGAGACCTGGCTGAGAATCGGAACACTTGCGAATTGAATCAGCGCCACAAAAACTGCGATGATCAGAGCCAAAGTAAATGAAATGGCTGTCAGCGGGATTGTTACGAGCAATCCGGGCAATAATATATCCCAGAAGGAATCAAGAAAAAGTTCAAGCATTGTTTCCACAAAATGCCCCTAACACAATTTATTTTTATAAGTTTTTAATCCACATTTTTCCAAGTCATGAGTATAAAAATTCGTTTTCTTTAGCGTCAAATCGTTTTTCATTTCAAACACAATACTTCACCCTATAGGCAAAAAAACGCTCAAAGTAGGCAAGTTCATCTTGCTGCAAGTACAATTTCGAACGTGATTTATTTGGAGAGATCAATGACTTTTATCGAAAAGCTCAAAACTCGATGGGCTCAAAGCCAGTCACTTCTCTGTGTGGGCTTAGACCCCGATAAAGACCGATTCCCTGATTGCTTTAAGGGAATTAAGGACAGTTACTACGAATTTTGCACAGCAATTGTTGACGCGACAGCTGAATACGCCTGCGCATTTAAGCCTCAAATTGCCTATTTTGCCTCCAGCGGCGCGGAAGCTGAACTTAAAGCCATCATTGACTATATCCACTTGCATTATCCAAGCATTCCGGTTGTTTTAGACTCCAAGCGTGGCGATATCGGATCAACGGCAAGGCATTATGCGAAAGAAGCTTTTGTCCGCTTTGGCGCCGACGCTGTAACTCTTTCACCCTACATGGGCTTTGACTCTGTTCAACCCTACTTGGAATATGAAGACAAAGGCGCGATTTTACTGTGCCGTACCTCAAACCCGGGTGGCAACGACATCCAAATGCTCGAAGTCAACGGAAAGCCGATTTATCAACACGTCGCTGAGTTGGCAGCCGGCCCCTGGAACTTAAACGGCCAACTAGGCCTCGTAGTCGGTGCGACTTACCCCAATGAAATCGCGGCCGTCCGTTCAATCGTCGGCGAACTGCCTTTATTGGTTCCCGGTGTGGGTGCCCAAGGCGGCGATATCAACGCTTGCGTAAGTGCCGGCACTACATCTGATAAGACCGGCATGATGATCAATTCCAGCCGAGCCATCCTCTACGCCTCGCGCGGCGATGACTTTAAAGAAGCCGCAGCCCGAGTCGCAAAAGACACTCGTGATAAGATCAACCAAGCTCGCTGCATTTAAGATCTCTTTTTTTATTCGAGCCCGGTATTCCGGGCTTTTTTATATAAAGCAGTTTGCTCAAATTAAGCAAAATTCTGCTCTTGTTGGATTAAATTTTTATCACCTAAATGACTATGCTTTACTTCGTGAAATATATTTTTAGGAGTAAAAAATGTCTGAAGAAAAATTTGGTCCTTTCGCTCGCGGAGACAAGAATGAAGCTTATGCAAAGTACTTCGTAGGGCAAAGTTATCTCAACATGCTGACAACAAGTGGCGTTGTGACTGCCAATGTCACATTCGAGCCCGGGTGTCGGAATAACTGGCATATTCACCATAAGGGCGGCCAAATTCTTTTAGTTACTGCCGGCCGCGGTTATTATCAGGAATGGGGGAAACCCGCGCGTGAACTTCATCCCGGCGACGTAGTCAATATTCCACCGGAAGTAAAGCATTGGCACGGGGCAGCTCATGACAGCTGGTTTGCTCACATTGCCATTGAAGTCCCGTCTGAAGGCGGCAGTAACGAATGGTGCGAACCTGTTAGTAACGAAGAATATCAAAAGCTTCGTTAAGATCCACCAAACGTAGAGCTTCTCCGTTTGGTGAAGCAATGGTCGTTAATAAATTCCGCTTAAGCGATGCTTTGTCTGAAATAATTTCAACGACTCTCTGTTTAAATGACCTTCATGCAGTATGCCCTCTTGAGCCAGTCTGTCATAAACTTGGAAGATGTCTTTGTCACCGCGACCGGATAAGTTCACAATGAATTTTTGTTCGCGTGACTTATCCGCTTGTGCAAGTTTAAGTGCGTAAGCCAAAGCATGAGAACTTTCCAGGGCCGGAATAATGCCCTCTTCCAAACTTAAAAGCATAAAGGCTTGCAATGCTTCTGTATCGCTCACTCCGACATATTGAGCTCGTCCAATGGACTGCAGGTAACAATGTTGAGGACCAACAGAAGGGAAGTCTAGCCCTGCTGCGATGGAATACGATTCTTCAATCTCGCCTTTTTCATTTTGCATATTGAGTGAATTAGCCCCAAAAAACACCCCTTCGGTCCCGGTCTGAAGCACGCAACCGTGTTTTCCACTTTCAATACCATATCCAGCCGGTTCGACACCAATCAGTCTCACACTCTTATTTTCGATAAAGTCATTGAAAAGACCGATGGCATTTGAGCCACCCCCCACGCAGGCGATAACTGCATCCGGTAAAACTTTTTCTGCTTGTAAAAACTGCTCTTTGGCCTCTTCACCAATTACTTTCTGGAATTCCCGAACTATTGTAGGAAATGGATGCGGACCGGCTGCGGTACCTAAAAGGTAATGCGTCGTATCAATATTTTTGATCCAATCTTTGAGCGCCGCCTCGCAAGCCTGCTTTAATGTACCCGCGCCTTCAGTCACCGGCACCACTTTAGCTCCCATCAACTCCATACGAAACACATTGGGTTTTTGTCGTTCGACATCTGTTGCCCCCATATAGATGACGCATTCAAAGCCCATTAAAGCGCAAGCCAAAGCCGTTGCGACTCCGTGCTGTCCGGCGCCAGTTTCCGCAATAATTCGTGTTTTTCCCATTCTCTTGGCCAAGAGAGCTTGACCAAGAACTTGATTAGTTTTGTGCGCGCCTCCGTGAAGTAAATCTTCTCGCTTGAGATAGATTTTCGTCCGAGTTCCTTTTGTCAGATTTCGACATAAAGTTAACGGAGTGGGTCGTCCGGCATAGTCTTTCAAGAGAGTATTTAATTCATTCTGAAATACCGGATCCTGACGAGCCCGACAAAATTCGCTTTCCAATTGATTAAGAGCAGGAATCAAGGCCTCAGGCACATACTGACCACCGTATTGACCAAAAAAGGCATTTAGTTTAGACATAAGTCACTCCAAAATTCTTTATTCCGGCGGACTTATGATTTTTGAAGGGTACTAAAACAATAAACCCGCTCGGATTAAAGCGGGTTTAAAGATAATTGTGTTAAACAACCTCAGGCACCCGCATCAGGAGTGCCAACGCCAAGAATGGGAGGTCTGAAAAACTACAATCATGTCATTACTTTCCAAGTAAGTGCGTCTGAGTTTAACACAAACAGAAAGGTTCCCACAAACTTATTCAGGTTTTTGAACTTGATCCGGTTGTTCCATATTTTCTTCAAGACAGGATACCAATACCTTATCAATTCGCCGACCATCCATATCAACCACTTCAAAGCGCCAATTGTCCCATGTCACCACATCACCGGTTTTCGGCAAATGACCTGTCATCCAGATGATCATACCGGCAAGCGTGTTATAGCGTCCATCAGCCTCGTTAGGCAACGCTTTTAAGTTAAGCTGATCTTTGAGTTCAGGCACCGGCATCATACCGTCAACGAGGAGCGAACCATCTTCGCGTTTTACTGCCCAATCCTCTTCACCTGGCACATTCTTAAATTCGCCGGCAATAGCCTCCAGTACATTCCTTGGACTTACAATCCCTTGCATTGAACCGTACTCATCTACAACAATGACAAGAGGTACGTCGTTTTTCTTAAAATTGTCCAACAGTTCAAGACCTGTTAATGATTCTGGCACATAAACCGCCGGAATCATGTGCGCCGTAAAATCTACTTTTCCGTTATCAACAATTTGCTGTAATAAATAACGAGTAGAACATAGTCCCTTGATATTGTCTAGAGAACCGTCGCAAACCAAAAGTCGAGAATGCTTGGAGGTTAACAGCTTTTTCACATTGTCTTGGGCGCTATCTTGAGTATCGATCCACTCCACCTCATTGCGCGGTGTCATCAAAGTTCCAATGGTGCGATCATCTAAACGGAAAATATTTCGCACCATATCGCGTTCCTGCACTTCAATCGTACCCGCCTCGCTACCTTCAACAACCATTTGGTGTATCTCTTCTTCTGTCACTGCCGCCTCTTCCACATTTTGTTTACCCGTCAGTTTTAAGAGCAAATCTGTGGACACAGATAAAAGCTTGACAAACGGAGCCATTAAAATCGCAAGAAAATTAATCGGCGGAGCAATTCGGCAGGCCACTCCCTCGGGATTCATTTGCCCTAATCGCTTCGGAACCAGTTCTCCCAATACAATTGAGAAATAGGTCACTAAGACTACAACTAACAGTAATCCGACCGCACGCGCCGTATTCAGATCAACACTGAAACTTTCGTTAAGCCATTGAGCCACCGGTGTTGCCAGTGCCGCCTCACCCACAATACCGGACAAAATTCCTATAGATGTAATACCCACCTGAATGGCAGAAAGTGCCCGGGTCGGTTCCTCGTTGAGCTTCAGGGCAACTTTGGCGCTGGAGTTCCCATCATCGATTTTCATCTGAAGGCGAGCTTTACGACTGGTTACCAAAGCGATCTCGCTCATGGCAAAAGCCCCGTTTAAAAGAATCAATACCAAAAGACAAAGCACATTAAACCAATTATCCATTTTCTTTCTCTAACTGCTCAAAGTTATTTCAATTTATTTTCTAAGAATTCAACAAGTTACACAACCCATCAAGAGCGTATCTGACGGTTGATTCACGAACAGACATGCGATCCCCTCTAAAGTGGCAACATTCAATCTTCGGCGATTCCCCGTTTTTACACCAAGCAATATAAACCGTTCCAACAGGCTTTCCTGGCACTGCGCCACCTGGCCCCGCAATACCACTGACAGCCACGGCAATCGTAGAACTTGATCGAGTCAAGGCTCCCTGAACCATCTCTGCAACGGTTTCGGCACTAACTGCTCCATGGGTCAAAAGCGTTTTATGACTAACTCCCAGCAGATCCTCTTTGGATTGGTTGCTGTAAGTGACAAAACCGCGATCAAACCATTGGCTTGATCCCGCTGTTTGTGTAATGGCACAGGCTATACCCCCGGCAGTACAGGATTCTGCCGTCGCAATTACTGCCTTGTGCGCCAAAGCGAGCCGCCCTAATTTCTCAGATAATTCAACAAAGAGTTCCATTTCAGTAAAGCAACCATTGTGCAGCGAATAACACTAACCAAGCATACAAAGCGGCAATCGCATCATCGAGCATGATGCCGAAGCCATTTTTCATTTTCTGATCAAAATAATCTGCCGGAGGCAGTTTCACAATATCAAAAAAGCGAAATGCAAAAAAAGCCGCTATTTGCCAAGAAAGAACAGGTGGGACGAGAGCCAAAAGCAACCAAATTGCAAAAACCTCATCAATGACCACGGAACCGTGATCTGGGACCCCAAGGTCATCACTGGTTTTCTGACAAGCCCATGCTCCCACCAAAAAACACAAAACCACAATAAAGAACCAGGCCGGATAAGGAATCCACGGATTGAGCAAAATAAATACCAACCAACCCGCGAGCGTTCCCCAAGTGCCGGGAGCTGGTCTAATGACACCACTGCCAAAAAAAGATGCAATCAAGTGCGCAGGATGACCGAAGGCAAAGTCCAGTGTCATGCGAACTTTATTGACCGGATTATCACTGCTGTATTTTTCCAACATATTAATCAGAGAAATGGTCAAAACCATGAAAGGTATTGCTGACTTCGGAACCGTTTTTGTCCAGGAGAAGAAGTCCCTTTTCAACAATCGTTCCGACTCGTGAAATAGGCAAATTATCACCTCGACTACCGCACTTTTTCTGATATTCGACTATAGCTTCGCGAGCGCTTACAGGAGCCGTCCAGACAAGTTCATAGTCATCACCGCCTGCTAATTGGGCCTGCCTTCTTTGTTCAACAGACAAGGCGGCCAGCTCAGAGCTTTTCGCCAGTGAGTCCACGTTAACAATCGCTCCAACACCTGAACGGGACAAAATATTGCCGAGATCTTTAAGAAAACCGTCAGAGACATCCGCACAAGCGTGCGCATGATGGCTTAAAAATTGCCCTAATTCAATCCGAGGAGTTGGTTCATCCATGGCTCGAGCTAAGTAGTCATTGCAATTACCGCTCCACTGTCCTGTCCTGAGCATCAATGCCAAGTAAGCGTCGCCCGGTGTACCACTCACCCAGATATCATCACCAACCCGGGCGCCTTGACGCGTAAGTCCCTTTTCAACTTCTCCAATTGCCGTAATGGTGATACTAAAAGGCGCTTGCTCCATCCCAATTCGAGCGGTTTTTGTCGTATCTCCGCCAATCAATGGACAATGAAATGTACGAGCTACTTCCGACAATCCACGACTATAAGAGTCTAACCAGTCCGGATCTGTTCGGGGAAGCGACAGCGCAAGAAAGAAACATCGAGGAATGGCACCTGCCGCAGCTAAATCTGAAAGATTTACGGCAAGAGACTTTTTGCCTACTGTGTAAGGATCTGCTTCGGGCAAAAAATGAGTTCCGGAAGCCACCGTATCGGTTGTAACGGCTAAACGATGGGATCCTACCTGGATAATTGCACAGTCATCCCCGATCCCTTGGGTTGGCCACTGACCGGGGATGTTAAAATCGAAGAAGCGGGCGATGAGCTCTGTTTCGCTAAGGCATGGGCCCATAAATTTACTTTTTCGCACCCACCTCTGCCGCTCGCACATCGGCGGCGACTTTATCTAGAACACCGTTGACATAACGGAAACCATCAGAACCGCCAAAAAGTTTGGCCAATTCCACAGCTTCGTTAATCACCACTCGATAAGGTATCTCAAGATGGAACTTTAATTCATAAGTTCCCAATAAAAGCACAGAACGTTCTACCAGTGATAAACGTGAAATCTCGCGATCGACATGCTTGGCAAAAATCGTTTGCAGCTCTTCTGCGTGATCAATAACGCCTGCCAAAAGCTCTGAGAAATGTTTTTTATCACAGCGCTCAAAATCAGCTGCATCAATTGCCGCGCCGGCCACGGGTTCACCGTCATCACTTAACACGCTCAAAAGCGTCCGTTCAATCGTGAGAGCATCGGCTGCGCTCACAAGCCACTCGTAAATGCCCAAAAGTGCAAATTCACGGGACAATGACCGAGCGCCTCGGCTCGGACGGTGCATTTTAGCCTCAGCCATTATTGTTCACCTTCGTCCATGTCGTATTCAAATTCTTTACGAATATTGGCCATTTCAACAGCAACCTGGGCGGCATCGGTTCCCTTCTGTTGCAGTCGAGCCTGAGCCTGCTCATCATTCTCAGTAGTTAGCACAGCGTTGGCGATAGGAATGTCGAAATCTAAGCCGACTTGCATAATGCCGGAGGCCGATTCATTAGAGACAATTTCAAAGTGATACGTCTCGCCACGAATGACTGCACCGATGGCAATTAAAGCGTCATACTCTTCGGTTGCTGCCAGTTGTTGAAGGCCAAAGGGAATTTCAAGGGCACCGGGCACTCGCATAAGCGTAATGTCTTCCTGCACCACTCCCAGACGATCCAACTCCGACAGACAAGCCTTCAAAAGACCTTCACCTGCGTATTCATTAAAACGGGACTGGACAATACCAATGCGCAATCCGCGCCCGTCTAAAGAGTTCTCAATAATGTCCATGGACATTGTGTTTCTCCGAAGATAATCTGTTTCTTATTTAAACTCGCATATTGTACAGTTTTTAAAGCTTCTCCACACTCCCTAAAAGTACAAAAATAAGCGAGAAATCAATTCGCTAGCGCTTTCTTTCAAAGACGCATGCCTCGAATATAAGATGGAGGGAATCCCACCTTCTCCCCTAACTCCAAAGCAGCCTGCCATCCCCAGTGCGGATTCAACAGCATCTGCCGACCGATGTCGACTAAATCTGCCGTACCTTCCACTAATACGCTTTCCGCCTGACGGGCGTCCTTAATCAAACCGCAAGCAATCGTAGGGACTCCTGTTTGTTGGCGCACGGCGCGAGCAAAAGGTAATTGATAACCATAGGAAACGGCAATCTGCTGGCTGTCATGCAATCCGCCGGTAGAAACATCCACAAAGGCACAACCTCGATTTTGAAGCTGTTTGACTAAATCAATTGTTTCCTCAAGGTTCCAGCCGCCTTCAATCCAGTCGGTAGCCGAAACCCTCACTCCCAACTGCACATCAGGAGCGGCTTTTTGCATTGCGTCAAATACAGCCAACGGCAGGCGGATGCGATTTTCAAAACTGCCTCCGTAAGAATCCTTTCGACGATTCGACAGCGGAGAGAGGAACTGATGGAGTAAATAACCATGGGCCATATGAATTTCAATGGCATCAACACCAGCTTTTTGTGCGCGTTCTGCCGCATTCGCAAAAGCCTGAATAATTGCGTCAATACCACCTGGCAACATTTCTCGAGCAACAGGACGATGCTCTCCCGCACTCAATGCCGAGGGGCCAACAGTCTCCCAACCGCCCTCTTCTTTTGTCAAATGTCCGCCCACCCAAGGCACTCGCTCTGAACCTTTTCTCCCCGCATGGTTAATCTGCACAGCAATTTTTGTCGTATGGTCTATGGCTCGCATCGTCTCTACGATTTCTGCCAGTCCCAGCGCTAACTCATCCGACCAAAGACCAAGATCGGAGCCGGAGATCCGACCATCCGGGGTGACCGCCATCGCTTCAATGCAAACAAGACCGGCGCCGGACCCTGCAAGTTTCCCATAATGCACTTTGTGCCAAGCCGTTGCTTTCCCGTTCTCAGCTTGATATTGGCACATAGGCGGCACACTGATACGGTTTCTGAGACGCATCGGACCAATTTGATACGGGGAAAATAATTGTGTTTTCAATCTCAAGCTCCGTCAGAAAAGACCTTCATCGTTTTTTATGCTCATCATTCGTTCTACATAACGAGCGATGGTATCAATCTCAAGATTGACCCAATCTTGAGATTTCAAGTGCTTCAAGGTTGTGACTTCCACTGTATGCGGTATCAAATTAATCGAAATACGGGTTCCGACCGGCGTATCTTCGACTTCATTGATTGTTAGAGACACGCCATTGACTGTAATCGATCCCTTGTAGGCCAAATAAGCAGACAATTTCATGGGCGCACGAACAACCAGATGCCAGCTTTCAGCCTTCGGCTCCATCACTTCCACCTGTCCCACGCCGTCAACATGACCAGAAACAATATGACCATCCAAACGATCGCCGACACGAAGCGCTTTTTCCAGATTGACTTCACCCCAATTGTCTAAGCCACACGTTTTTGACAAACTTTCCGCAGACACTTCAATTTGGAAAGTATCGCCGTCAATGTTGACCACCGTCATGCAGGCGCCATTGACTGCAATAGAGTCACCCACAGCGGTTCCTTTAAGCCATCCAGTTGGCGTATCAATAGTGAGCCGCACCCCATCACCAAGTGCTTCAGGTTCACGCACTTTACCAATTGCTTCAATAATGCCTGTAAACATGTTGCTATTTCCTTTTTCGTAAAATCATTCGAACATCATTGCCTACCGGGGCACACTGTACCATCGCCCACTCCTGGCATTCAGACAAATTCTTCGGCGCTTTCAGATAAAAAGCCGTACGGCCCTGACCTAAAATTTTCGGGGCTACATAACACAAAAGCTCATCAACCAATCCCAAGCGGACAAACTCACCAGTTAAAACTGATCCAGCCTCCAGATGCACATCGTTGACCTCCCGCCGGGCCAACTCCGTCAGTAATGCCCGAAGGTCAACCCTGCCGTCTGGACCTCTTAATTCGATCACCTCGGCACCGCGTTTTTGCAGAGCTTGAATTCTTACGGCATTTGACATTGCGCAAACGACCAACACCTTACCTTCATCGAAGAAATGGTTGTCCGGATTAACGCGCAACGAAGAGTCAAGCAATACCTTTAAAGGCTGTCGAGCTTGAAGTTTTCCGTTATTTCTAGCTGTAAGCGATGGATTGTCCGCCAAAACAGTTCCCACCCCCGTTAACACGGCACCGGCCACACATCTCCAACGTCTTCCATCTTCTCGAGCTTCTTCGCTCGTTATCCATTGACTTTGTCCATCAGGCAATGCCGTATACCCATCCAGGCTCATGGCCACTTTAGCGCGAACCCAGGGGCGATTTTGTGTCATTCGGGTCATAAATCCCGCGTTCATCTGCCAGGCGTCTTCCCGCATCAACCCGCAATCTACTTTGATCCCTGCCTCCCTGAGCATTGCAACGCCGCGTCCCGCCACCAGCGGGTTGGGATCGAGGCAAGCGACCACGACACGAGCCACTTTTTCCTTTATCAAGCGCAAGGCACAAGGTGGTGTCCTACCATAATGAGAACAAGGCTCCAAGGTCACATAAAGTGTCGCCCCCTCAATGTTCAGGCCCTTGGTCTCTGCATCTTTGATAGCCTGAATTTCCGCATGGTCCTCGCCCACCTTCTGAGTAAAACCTCTGCCGATAATTCGTCCCTGCCTGACTATCACACAGCCCACGGAAGGGTTAGGAGGGCTGATTGGACGAGCCTTGGCAGCAAGTCGCAATGCCATTTGCATGCACTCAAGATCCGATAGCATCAGGACTAGACCTCGCGAGCCATGTCGGCAAATTTTTGCACGTCTTCAAAATTGCGATACACGCTGGCAAATCGCACATAAGCTACCTTATCGAGACCTTTCAGTTCTTCCATGACAAGTTCGCCTAAGCGGTCACTTCGAACTTCACGCTCACCCAAAGCAAGCATTTTTTGTTCAATCCGATTGATCGCCTCATCCACCCGTTCACGGGAAACAGGACGTTTACGCAACGCCAACATCATCGATGAGCGAAGTTTCTTTTGATCATATTCACAGCGACCGCCGCCCCTCTTAATGATAGAAGGCATAGACAGTTCCACACGTTCATAGGTCGTGAAACGCTTTTCACATTTCAAACACCGGCGGCGACGCCGAATTGTCGTTCCATCCTCACTGGTGCGAGAGTCAATGACCTGTGTTTGTTCATGCTTACAAAAAGGACAATGCATACACTTCGCTCCTTACTCGACACATTAAATCCAAACATTTCTTAAACCACAATATATGGTATAAGGCGATCATGTCTGATTGTACTCGTTAAGGCACAATCTGTGGGAAAAATCTCTTATTCCTGGAAGAAATTGTGCTTAAAAATCAAAATCAACTTATTCTTCAAATCATTCAAACTTGAATCAGGAAACTAAATGTGGGAAATAATCGAACCTCTAAATTTCCCCGATCCTCGTTAGGAAATGATGGATATCCAACACCGTTTTGATATTCAGCTTATGACAGGCGTTTCCGCGATGGATCTTGACGGTATGCTCCTGAATCTGTAATTGCTCGGCAATAGTTTTATTGGATAAATTTTGCGCGACCAACTTCAAAATAACTTTTTCACGATTAGTCAGCGTTTCATACAATTTACGAAGTGTTTGCGTTTCATACTTTTGTTGTCTGAACTGGACATTTTCCTGCACCAATCGGCCAACTGTCTCACGAAGGACCTCAGGCGCTACCGGTTTTTCATAAAAATCTTTTGCGCCTCTCTTGAGCGTGTCCACCGCTAACCCGATATTGCCGTGAGCCGATAAAAAAATGATCGGCAAATCAATCTCCCGCACATTAATTTCCCGTTGTAATTCCGGCCCGCTCATCCCCGGCATACGAACATCCAAAATAATGCATCCCGGATGAACAAGATCGTCTCTCTGCAAAAACTCTTCGGCACTTGAGTAGCAAACTGTTTCGAATCCGGCCACTCTCAATGTAAAAGCTTCCGAATTACGCACGCTTTCTTCATCGTCAATGATTCGAACTAGCGGACGATACAATTCCGGGTTAGCAACGCATCTCATCAGTTTTATCTCTTAAGTTATCAAAGGTTAAAGTCACCATCAAACCGTGCGGTTCAACAGTGCTGAATTGAAGCCTTGTGGTGTGACGCTCAGCGATCACGCGGCAAATTGATAATCCCAAACCTAGCCCTTCGATTTTTTCGCTATGCACAGGTCTGGACAGCAATTTTATTTTTTCCGAATCAATAAGCGGTCCATTGTCTCGTACGAAAAGTTCCCATTTACAATGGTCTTCGCTGGCTCTAACACCAACCTCAACATAAGCAACTTCATCAGTTAAGTTTGCAACAGCTTGCAGGGCATTTCTTGTCAAATTAACAATAACAAGTTCAATTTCAAATGGGTCACAGGACGTAATCGCCTGACTCGGTAACCTCGGCACCAAAACTACATTATTGATTTCCTCACTTGCTCTGATCGTTTGAAGCGCTTTTTTGACCAAGGACACCAAGTCCGTTTCTATATGGACGCTATCTCTGCGTTTGGCGTAAGAGCGAACACGTTCGACAATCTGAGAAATTCGTAACGCCTGAGCGGTAATTTCCCGCGAGGCTTCTTCGACAACCGGATCTTTTCTATCCTTTAAATAAAACGACAATCCATTAGAATAATTGATGAGCGAAGAGATCGGTTGTCTGGCCTCATGAGCGATAATGCTCGATAGCTCTGAAACGATTCCGGCCTTTTCCAACTGCATGAGCCTTTCTCGATCTTTTTTTGCAGCGCTTTCGAGTTCTTTATTTTGTTCAAGCGTTCTGACTAATTCTCGTGTACGACTTTGAACCAATTTGCTCACAGCAAAACCAAACAACACACTGCCCAATAATAAGATCACACCAAGATAAATCGCATAACGATATCGCCAAATCGCCAGCTGGTTTTGCAACCCCTCAGGAGTCAAAGGGGTAGAAATAAAGCGTCTTACAACATGAATCACATCTCTGAAATCATTGGCTACAGCCCAGCGATAACCTTGGGATGTGTTTGGCATTGTCAGCAGCAACGATGCCATCTGCGTATTCAGCTCCGAGGCGACATGTGGGCTCGAGGCAAAAATCAAATCCGGATAAAGCAGCGTGGAAGCCATGCACCCGATATTAACCTCCTGGCGTAATCCTACGGGCTTAAGGCTGTCTTTCTCTATCAAATGATGTTCATAAAGATATTCGAGTTCACAAGTTTTCAGAATCCCCGCATCCGCTTGCCCAGACAACACTTTTTGAGCAACTTCCAATCCATCACGACGAGCGAGTTTCAGATCGGAAAATTGATCCGGTCTCTGTGTCGCCCGACGAAGCTCGTGGAACACTAGTTGCAGACCAAAAAAAGACTCTCGCCCCCGGCTGGCAACCGTTTTATTTCTCAAATCGGTCAAGCGTTTTAAACGTTTATCGTCCGAGCGCGCCACGACCAAGGCGCCTGCCGCATGTTGTGGATTTTCTACTCCGGGGTTCTGACTAGTCGCTAAATAAGTGGCTCCACCAGAATCCTGCATATAAGCAAAAGTTCCGCTAGGGGCAACATAGAAATCCACCTCCTGATTGACCGCTGACAAGTAAATTTCAAACTCATTTAGCGACACAATTTCAAAATGGTACTGAGGCAACCTTTCCTTCAAATGCTTCAGTGTTGGCTTCAATAAGCCCTCCTGAATATCTGAAGCATCCGACACCACCATACCAATAGTAAGTGTTTCTTTTACCTCTGGTTCTTTGATAAGCGGCAGATGAAGCACAGCTTCCCGTTCTTGAGCACAAGCACTGATAGCAATACTGCAAAAGACCACGCTCATCAATGACGCAATCAAAAAACGGGGAAAAAAGCTCATATTCAACACCTGAATAAGAAATTATTGTTTGGTTTCAATCATAGTGCACTTCCGAGACTTCCATTTTTTCTCTAGGGTTTTCCCAAAGAGAGCCAAGAATACTAAGCATTTTTACCTAGATTAAATGAGGTTCTTGTACCAAGGTTCAAAGACAGAGAAAACTCTCCCCGAGATAATCGTGGTAACCCGATTACTTCACCTCTCATCGGGATGAAATTTCGGTTTGGGACTGTTATGGCTCAATTGCCGCCATACTCTAAACCAAACCACTAGTTCTGGTGACACAACCGAAAAATCGGTTACTTACGAAATTCCTTATCTAGGAGAAAAAAATGAGTGACGTGATTCCTTGGCTAGGTATCGTCGTATTGTTCCTAACAGGCTGGGCAGTTGTAAAGAAGTACCAAGTCAATATGGTGCTTTTTATCGGCGGTCTTTTATTAAACATCCTTGCTCTCTTCGGTGGCATGGACGCCCTCATGACGAAGGGAAGCACTGGATTTATAGGCTTTGACCTGTTTGAGTTGTTGAAATCAATCAGCACTTCTCAAGTGGCTGGCGTTGGCTTCATCATTTTGATTTCAGGCGGCTTCGCCACTTACATGCAAGCTATCGGCGCCTCGGATCGTTTTGTGACGGTTTGCGCAAAGCCATTATCGTTCATTAAGAATCCGTACCTGATTTTGGCCGCGGTATTTATCTTCGGCCACTGCCTGTCCCTGGTCATCACATCGGCTGCAGGATTGGCAATGTTGATGGTCGTTACGGTCTACCCGTTGATCATTCGGGTTGGCTGCTCTCCGCTTGCCGCTGCCGCTGTTGTTGCCAGTGTCTTGGCCATCGGCTATGCCCCGGCATCCGGTACGGCAAACTTAGCCGCTCAATTGGTTCACCTGGAACCGATTGAATATTTGGTTCGCTATCAATTACCGATGGCAGTGCCCACCATCATCGCTATGGCAATCGCCCACGTTATTGTCCAATACTACTTCGACAAAAAGGAGGGAACCGGTGAGGTCGCTGACTTGAGTGAATTGGAAAGCAAGCGCAAGAGCCTTGAAAAAACCCCCGCGTTTTATGCGCTCTTCCCCATTATGCCGATTGTTTTCCTTTTAATTTTCAACAAGATGGTCTATAAGAGCATCACCTTGAGTGTGCCGACAGCGATGTTTATTTGTTGGTTCATCGCATTTCTTTTCGACCTCTTCATTCGCCGCAATGTCAAAGAATCATTCGACTTGTCTTTTGCCATGTTCAAAGGCATGGGCAACATTCTAACCAGTACAGTCGGTTTGATTTTTGTCGCCGCCTTCTTTGCAAAAGGCCTCCAAAATGTCGGCATCGTCGATTTGCTGATTGATTCTGCTCAGGGTATCGGTTTGAGCAGCACCGGCATGGGAGTGGTTCTCTCGGCCATTATCGGCCTGGTGACGGTCTTGACCGGATCCGGCGTGGCCGCTTTCACAAGTTTGGCCCACATTGTTCCCGATGTGGCTCAGGCCATGGGCGTTGATGGCATCTCCATGATGGTCATGATGCACACCGCTGCGGAAATGTTGCGTGCAATGTCTCCCGTTGCCGGCGTCATCATCATTGTTGCGGGCTTTGCCAAGGTGAACCCGCTAACGATGGTTAAGCGCACTGCTATCCCCTGTCTGGTAGGCTACATCGTCATGCTCACCTTTGTCGGACTTTTCTTCTAACCGTTTAAACACAAGGGCAGTCAACGCTGCCCTTGTGAGTGGAAAAAAGGAAATAGAAAAATGGCTATTACACTCACAGGCAAAGTCTCAGGAAGCGCCACCACTCACACTCCTGAAAGCCTTAAAGCCGTATTTAAGAAAGCTTACGTCGCTCTGCCTTTAGCCAACGGTTCCTTATTTGAGGGGACTCTTGATGAATTAAAGGAGATTGTCAGCCCTAAAACGATTGTTCTTTTTATTCACGGCAGCTCCGGCATCAATCCGGCCACCCGCATTTTTGCCAATCATTTGGCTCAACAAGGCTATGCTTTTGTCGCACCGGATTCCATGCAACTCAAAGACCGTATCACCTACACTTCTCCCGTTGCCCGAGAAGTGTACGAGCAAATTCACTCACTGCGCTACGCAGAGCTTTCCTACACGGTTTCTCATTTAAAAGAGCTTCCCTTTTTCGACGGAAAATTCGTCATAGCCGGAACAAGTGAAGGCGCAGTCAGTGTCGCGCGATTTGAGAATGAAACAGAAAACCGAGAAGCCGGTCGAATGATTTTTTCTTGGAGCTGTGAAAACAATTACCACGTTGTCGAACACAGAACCCAAATTCCGATTGATTGCCCTGTACTTAACATAATGAGTGCGGAAGATCCGTATTTCAGCCTTAAAAACCCCTACCTGGACAATCCCGACGCTTTAGGTAACGCCGTTAACGCGCTAAAAGACAATACGGACGCAACAATTGTTCTTTTGCCACAGGCTCCCCATACCTTATTTAACCTGCCCCGGGCCTCAAGCGTCATTGACGCATTCATCAGACGAGTCACCCAACAGGTTCAACAATAATCTGAAAAAATTAACCCCAAGCAACCCTCTTTGCGCTAAAGCATCTTTCATTGATGCTTTAGCGTTTTTTTCATTAGGCAGACTGAAGTCTGGGATTGAGGCTATAGATGCCTTGGATCATGGCTGACGCCAATACGTGTGAAGCCATGCGTTGACGTACCTGAGCCCAGCGAGCTGTATCAGGCAAATCCAAAGTTTTCACATCAAGCGCAAACACCCAAAATTCATAACCGTGCATGCGTGCGTCGAATCCCGGGGGACACGGACCATCATAACCACGGTGCACTTGACTCTCCGATGTGTAGTCATTGATACCCTCAACACCGATCGGCTTGGCAAAGCGCTTGCCGGTATTTTCATTGCCTACGTCGGCCTGTCCCTTTTTTAATTCACAAACTTGAGGATCAATATCCCAAATCAACCAGTGCACAAAATCACGGCGAGGCTGATCAGCAGGAATTTCTCCGCTCTCGTTAAGAGCTTTTCGATCAGTCGGCACATCCGGATCTATACAGGCTAAAACAACTGATTGGGTTCCTTCAGGAATTCCGGTCCAAGAAAGTTGAGGGTTTAAATTGGAGGACAACGCAAATTGACCGTCCTGCAATTTTCCGTAAGCGCATTCACTCGGTATCCATTGACCATGCTCAAAATCCTGACTGGTTATTTTCATTGTGAATCCTCCTTTGAAAGCCTTACCAATTATTTGGTCTTAAAATCGAATTTGTCAATCACTAACACTTTAGCCAAATGGTAACTGGTCCATCATTGACAAGCGCTACTTGCATATAGGCGCCAAACTGGCCTGTTTCGGTACGCAATCCGCTTTCTCTCACTTTCTCTACAAAATGATCATAAAGTTTTTTCCCGGTTTCAGGATCCGCCGCCGGTGTAAAACTCGGGCGCAATCCTTTTGCTGTGTCCGCCGCCAGTGTGAATTGAGAGACGACCAGAATATCTCCTTTAACCTCTGAAAGGCTCTTATTCATCTTTCCGTTTTGATCTTCAAAGATGCGATAGGCGAGCACCTTCTTTGCCAACTTCTCGCACTGCTCTTCTGTATCGCCTTTCTCAGCGCAAACCAGCACCAACAACCCCTTACCCGCGCTGCCGATCACTTGTCCATTAACCGTTACGGATGCGCTTTGAACTCGTTGTAATAAGCCGATCATTTTCAATCCTTCAAAAAAGGCTGCGTGAAATTATTCCAATTTCGCACAGCCTATTCTCTCAACCCGGCCGACAATCAGTGAACTGTCACTTTAGCCCACTTCCGCTTTCCGACTTGGATCGTGTAAGTACCGGCCTTAAGTTTTAAGCCTCTGTCAGTTACGCGGTCACCGTTGATCCGTACACCTCCTTGATCAACATTGCGATTAGCTTCACCAACGCTCGGAACCATTCCGGCTTCCTTAATGAGTTTACCGATACCGATTTCTCCTTCAGGAGCCGCCACGCTGACTTCCGGAATTTCGGAGGGCATTTCACCGCCGCGGAAGCGGTTATTGAACTCAATCTCTGCAGCATCAGCAGCTTTTCCATCGTGGAAGCGTTCAACAATCTCTTTAGCCAAAAGTACTTTGGCCTCGCGAGGATTCCGACCGTTTTCACACTCGCTCTTTAACGTAGCGATTTCTTTATTGCTCTTAAGACTCAGCAGATCGTACCAATTCCACATCAACTCATCGGAAATACTCATCACCTTTCCGAACATGTCATTTGGCGCGTCGGTAATGCCAATATAGTTATGCTTGGATTTACTCATCTTATTGACGCCGTCCAAACCAACCAACAACGGCATCGTCAAAATGCATTGTGGCTCCTGATCGTACTGACGTTGCAACTCACGCCCCACCAAAAGGTTAAAGCGCTGATCAGATCCGCCCAGCTCCATATCTGCTTTTAGCGCCACGCTGTCATAACCCTGCATCAACGGATAAAGAAGCTCGTGCATTGCAATCGGGGCCTGCTCAGCATACCGTTTGGCAAAATCATCTCGCTCGAGCAACCGGGCCAGTGTATAACGAGAGGCAAGCCTGATCATATCGGTTGCCGTCATCTTGTCGCTCCATTCGGAGTTATAACGGATTTCGGTCTTTTCACGATCCAGCACAAGGCTTGCTTGATCCAAATAGGTTTTGGCATTCACTTCAATCTGTTCGCGAGAAAGCGGCGGGCGGGTGATGTTGCGACCGGAGGGATCACCGATGGATGCGGTAAAGTCACCGATTAAGAAAATCACAGTGTGACCTAAATCCTGAAGCTGCCGCAATTTATTCAAAACCACAGTGTGTCCAATATGGATATCTGGGGCCGTGGGATCCAAACCTAATTTACAGCGCAGTGGGATTCCCGTCGCTTGCGAGCAGGCAAGTTTTTGTTCCAAATCGGCCTCAATCAGCAAAGTGTCAACGCCGCGTTTAATCGTTGCCATCGCTTCGCGGACTTCGTCGGTAACGGGATATTTCTTTTCAAGTTCATTCATAAGATTTTTTTACAAAATAAATACACAAAAAAGAAATCTTTAATCGGCCAGTAGGAGTAATTCGGGTAAAATTAGTGCCGTTTTCAGATTACGTATCGGCTTATTGTAACCAATCACATTCTCAATGTCTGCGCCCAGCATCCTTGCAAAAAATTTACGCTCTGTCGGCGAGGGCTTATGCCATATTGCCCGCGGCTGCGCGCGCTCATGGGATAAGGTGGCTCAAAGCCCGTATAGACGTCTGGCCTTCGGGTTCATTTTCGGCGTTTTACCAGCTTCTGTGGCCATTGCCACCTACACTGCCTATCCCTCCGACGAAGAACAAATGCTTAGAGATATGCAGGAGCCGATCACCGCCGCCTTGCCGATTCCATCCATTGCAGAACAGATCACGGTTGTGACGACTCATTCAGCCATAACAACGCACACTACGATGATCCGAGTCAATGATACTTTAGGCGCGATTTTTTCACGCCTCAATATCGAAGACAGTGCTCTGCAACGGTTTATTCGAGGTCAAACGCTTGCGCAACCCCTCTCTACACCTCGAGAAGGTGTCTATGTGCAAGCTAAAGTCACTGCCGACAAGAAGGCTCAATCGTTAAAAATCTTTTTGGAAGCACGCTCCGCAAACCAAAAGAATTCCGTTGTAACCATCACCCGACGAGGCGATCGCTTTACCATCAATTCGGCCCCTTTCATCTACGAAACGCAACAGGCAATGAGAGCCGGATTGGTTGAAACCAATCTAATTGAATCCGCCAAAGCCTCAGGCATTCCGAGTGAAATCGCTGAAAAAATGCCGATCGCATTCGAACGCCAGATCAACAATGGTCTTCAAATTGCCAAGGGCGATGATTTCCGAGTAATTTATGAACGTCAGTTTCTCGAGGGAGATTTCGTAAGAAACGGGAAGATTTTGGCGATATCGGTCACACACAATGGTCAAACGTATGAAAGCTTCTGGGCCGATGACGGTACTCGCCAGGGTGGTTTCTACAGCCTTGACGGCACATCAAACCGCACCACTTTTATCCGCGTGCCGGTCGAAGGGGCACGGGTAACGTCCAGTTTTATGCCAATGCGTCGTCACCCAGTTACAGGGGTCTTGCGTCCTCACCAAGGCACGGATTTCGGCGCCCCTCGCGGCAATAAGATCTTTGCTGCCGCTGACGGTGTCATCTCACGCCGCTCGTTTGATAAACGCGGCTTTGGCAATTACCTCATGATCAAACACGATGATGCTCGCACAACCCTTTATGGGCACATGACCCGTTTTGCCGATGGTATGAAAGTGGGCACAAAGGTCAAGCGGGGACAAGTTATTGGTTATGTTGGATCAACTGGTTTAGCCACAGGTCCCCACTTGCACTATGAACTGCGCGTCAATAACCGCCAGGTTAATCCTTTGAAAACAAGCATTCCCGATAAAGACCTCTTGACAAACGAAGAGCGTCAAAAACTTTTGGCATCAGCGCAGCCTCTTACCACTCGCCTTGCAATGCTTAACCGTATTCAATCGGTCAAACCGTTGACACCTAAGGAAGCTCTGGCGCAAGAGCGTGATTCAGAACAACCTCGATCCTAACCGCAATGCAGCCGAAATCGGATATTTTTATAGGTCTTATGTCAGGCACAAGCTTGGACGGGGCTGACGCAGTCGCTTGTCGATTCGATGGCGATCGGGCTGTTTTCTTAGCTCATGCTTATCTGCCCTACCCACTGTCGCTCAGAAAATCGCTCTTAGAATTATTGACACCGGGTACCGATGAAATCTCCCGCTGCGGCCAAGTCGCCTTACAATTGGGGCGTTTTTACGCCCAAGTGGTCCAAAAGCTTTTAAATGACATGCACTGTCAAAGCTCTGATATTGCCGCCATCGGAGTGCATGGACAAACAATCAGACACTACCCACACCTTGGATTTACCGTTCAGTTGAATAATCCGGCGCTCATTGCTGAGCTTACTGGCATAGATGTCATTGCTGATTTCCGGAGCCGCGATATGGCCGCCGGCGGCGAAGGCGCTCCTCTTGTTCCCGCTTTTCATGCCAATATTTTTTCCGGCAATTGCGCGCGGGCGATCGTCAACATCGGAGGCATAGCCAATGTCACTCTCTTAAATGGTGGGGAAGTACTGGGGTTTGACTGTGGCCCCGGTAACACACTTATGGACACCTGGGTACAAAAGCATTGCGGACTGCTTTTTGATGAAGATGCCCGCTGGGCACGTAAAGGGACTCTTAATAACGAGTTACTTCAGGCGTGCCTGTCGGATCCCTATTTTTCTCGGATCCCACCGAAGAGCACTGGACGAGAATATTTCAATGAACAGTGGCTTTTAGCTCGCTACCCATCTCTGCACACACTACGGGCCGAAGATGTTCAAAGAACTTTGGCCACACTAACAGCTCAAACGATTTTGTCGTCTATAAAACAAACTCAACCTAACACAAAAGAGCTTTTTGTCTGTGGAGGGGGCGCTCTTAATCCGCTTTTGATGGAAGAACTTGGGAAAGGTCCCTACGACGTACACAGCACATCAATACTTGGTGTTGATCCAATGAATGTGGAATCGATGGCTTTTGCCTGGCTTGCTTATCGCTTTGTCAATAAAAAAGCCGGGAATCTCCCGGCTGTGACTCGCGCGCGTGGCGAGCGTGTATTAGGCGCTCTTTACCCGGCAGGCTAAACAGAGAACGAGGAACCACACCCGCAAGTCGTCACCGCATTGGGATTGCGAATGACAAACTGGGCACCGGTCAAATCCTCCTTAAAATCGATTTCTGCGCCAACCAAATATTGATAACTCAAAGAGTCAATCAATAGAGTAACACCGTCCTTAATCATCTTGGCGTCATCTTCGTTTTCTTTTTCATCAAACTGAAAACCGTATTGGAAGCCGGCACAACCGCCACCTTGGACAAACACGCGAAGCTTCAGATTATTGTTGCCTTCTTCTTCGATCAAGCTCTTGACCTTAGCAACAGCCGCATCCGTAAAGTGGATCGGTTCCAGAGCTAAATTCGTTTGTTGTTCTTGCATAACTTTTCATCCCATCCATCAAAAACGTGTTGATTATACGTTTTTTCTTGCGCTAAAAACGATACACGAATTGTACAAAACACCTACCCGCCAATCGGTAATTCCGAAAGACCTCCAGAGTAATTCGACACGGAGCATAAGACAAGGGCAAGGATTGTTTAACGTGAACGGATACTACCCTTCCAAACCCACTAAAATCACCCCCAGGGTCATACCAACAACTCCAGTCAGACGAGCTATCGACAAACGCTCACGTAAGAGCAATCCCCCTAAAACTACGCCAATCATCATTCCAACTTCACGGCTGGGGGCCACATAGGATAAAGGCGCCATCGTCATAGCGTAAAGCACAAGCAAATAGGCTAAAGGGGAGCCTATCGTTACTACCGCCAAGGCTTTTTGCAATCGAGGAGTCACTAAAATCTCACGGGCCTCCTCTTTCCAATTCGCATGCATCATGACAAACGGAGCCAGCACCAACGTTCTCACCGCAATGGATGGAAAATAAAAGCTCATGGGAGTCAAACCCGTAGATTGCTGCACAGCCCAGGCATCACAAAAGGAATAGCCTGCAATAAAGCAGCCGGTCAAAGCCCCCCAAAAAATCCCAGCTTGAATGCGCAGTTGCTGATTTTGCTTGTCCTGTTTTTGAGGCAAAGCGAGCAATACAATGGACGCCAAGATCAAAATAATTCCAACCCATCCCCAAAATGATGGTCTGTCACCCAAAATCAGAACGGCACTTAAAACCGTTATTAAAGGACCTGTGCCCCTGGCAGTAGGATAAACTATTGAATAATCAGATTTCTTATAACCGACTTGAAGCACCTGTCCGTAAATCACATGTATAGGAGCCGAAAGTGCGATCACCAGCCACCCCACAGGAGTGATGTTGCGTAAAGAGTCCGGATCGTAAATGAAAAGAGCGGGCACAGTGATGACAGCGGTAATGATATAAACCAACCACCAAAATGGGCGCCCGGCGTTGGCTTTTTTAAGGAAGTAATTCCATGTAGCGTGAACCAAAGCGGCGCTTAAAACCAGAGCAAGAGCTGTCAGAGACATAACGAGACGATAAAAAATAACCCATGTATTGTACGCCACCTCAAAAAAAGGCTCCCCGATATCGGAGAGCCTTTGTGGGCCTCGCCCAATGCGAAGCCTTTTCGCAACCAACCGTATAGACGATTAGCGCTTGGAGAATTGCTTACGGCGACGAGCCTTGCGAAGACCAACTTTCTTACGTTCGACTTCACGAGCGTCACGGGTCACAAAGCCCGCGGCAGACAACTGAGCCTTCAAGCCTTCGTCGTAGTCAATCAAAGCACGGGTGATGCCGTGGCGCACAGCGCCGGCTTGACCCGTTTCGCCACCGCCACGAACGTTGACCATCACATCAAACGTTTCAACGTTTTCAGTGAGTTCCAACGGTTGCATCACGACCATGCGGCCGGTTTCACGGTGGAAATATTCATTCAAAGGACGACCGTTGATCACGATCTTGCCGGAACCACGCTTAATAAAGACGCGGGCCACGGAGCTCTTGCGACGGCCGGTGCCGTAATTGTAATTGCCGATCATGCCGAATCCTTATTAGATGTCGAGGTTCTTAGGTTGTTGAGCGGTATGCGGGTGTTCTTCACCAGCATAGATCTTCAACTTCTTAATCATGGCGTAACCCAAGGGTCCCTTCGGAAGCATGCCCTTAACAGCGATTTCAAGAGCACGACCCGGATGGCGTTGTTGCATCTTTTCGAAAGTTGTTTCGATGATGCCGCCGGGGTAACCCGTGTGACGATAGTAGCGCTTGTTTTTAGCCTTATCGCCACTCATCTTCATCTTGGAAGCGTTGATCACAACGATATAATCGCCCGTGTCAACGTGCGGCGTATATTCAGGCTTGTGCTTGCCGCGCAAACGGGCAGCAATTTCAGCAGCGAGATGACCGACGATCTTATCAGTGGCGTCAACCACATACCATTCGCGAGTCACTTCGAGCGGCTTAGCCGAGAAGGTCTTCATTATGTATTCACCTATCAATGAAAACGCACGACATCTCAACAGTCGCGCGCAACCGGATTGTCGCTTAAGGCCGCAAGCACCAGCGACAGAGTCCAAAAATTCGTTACCTCGTTATCTGAAACAAGCGACAGAGAAACACCCGTTCCCAATAACAAGGGGTCAGATTTTACACAAAAAATTTAAAGAAAACAATCGTTAAACCGTCTTTGCCCTTTTTAAATCTAGCTACCTATCAGTGCTGACAAACTTAAATCTCATACTTTTTCACATTCGCTTCACAAATTCGTCATTTCTGAGGTACATACTGCTGATACAGCATTGGAAAGATCCTCGAAGTCAGAGCAAATGTGCTCTTACTTTCCTTACCCCGTTGGCATCACACCAACGGGGATTTTTTATAATCCTCTTCTCATTATGCGATTTTTATTTTTTTATGTCATCTCATCGCTTAGGAATTGTTGTTGAGGGAGGGGGCATCCGTGGAATTTACGCCGCCGGTGTCCTGGATGTGCTCTCCGAGCTGAATCTGTCTGTTAAGGGCGTCATCGGTGTTTCTGCCGGCGCCATTCACGGCTGCTCATTTGTCGCCGGACAAAAGGGACGAAGCATCCGCTTTTATAAACGATTTTGTAACGACGAACGTTTTTTTAGCTTCAAAACACTCATCAAAACCGGCAACATTGTCGACACTCAATTTTGTTATCACGACATTCCCTATATCTATGACCCATTTGATAACGAAGCTTTCAAAAATTCAGGCATTGATTTCTACGTGACTTGTACCAATGTTGAAACAGGCTCTCCAGAATACTTAAAACTTACCGATATGGAAAAGGAAATCGACGGGCTAAGAGCTTCTGCCTCCTTGCCTTACGTTTCACAGATTGTGCAATTCAGAGGAAAAAAACTGCTTGACGGCGGTTGTTCCGATCGAATTCCGTTCAAGGCTTTTGAAAAACTGGGTTTTGACAGGAATATTGTCATCTCCACTCAGCCCCGAGAACATAAAGTCAAAGACAGAGACGCTTTTTTGGCAAAAATTTTCTATCGTCAGTATCCCCGTTTTTGCGAGACCTTCTCCCGCTCTCCTCTGGATTATGAGCGCACCCAAATCAATCTCGATGAGGCACGGGAAAATGGTCACGCGTTTGTGATCAGACCAAAAACCTCCTTAGGTATTAAACGTTTGACTCATGACCCGACGGAGATTCAAAGAGGCTACGAAATAGGCAGAAATGACGCCCTCAGGCTCATTCCTGATTTAAATTTTTGGCTTGATAAAAATTTTTAATTCTGATTGATCTTCTTTCTGGCAACGGGGCTTAAGTTGCAATTCTTTTAAAACTCCGCCCCTAAATACATGCAGTTTCACTGTGGGTTGATCAGCGTAACGTTCCAAGAGTTTTTTAATGTTTGCTTTTCGAGTGCGTATTCGATCGATGGCAACCAACTCATCGCCCACACAAAGTCCACTATCTTCACCAGCGCCCCCCTCATCAAGTTGTGAGACGGTTAGTGTGTCATCACCGATCAACTTAGCCTGCAAGATTCTTCGAACCGTATCCGAGGGCACTTTCTTGCAGCTTATGCCGAAAACTTTTAGGAGCTTTTTATAGTCAGGTTCCTCGCAACCGTATACCCATCGCTCAAGCTCTTCGGTTAAATTCACTCCGGTCGCCTTCATGATAAGTTCTGACATTACCGCTTCATCCAAACCGGTGTACTGTTTTTCTGATTGTACGAACTGTCGCCAAGCGTATCTCAGCACATCATCGAGGCTTTTTTTGCCGGCGCTTCTCTGGTGTATGCACGCATCGAGCGCCAATGCGATCAGCGCCCCTTTATCGTAGTAACTCGTTACGGCTCGGCTTCGATTAACTCGGACCTTGTAGTACTTTATCCAGGCGTCAAAAGACGACTCCGCAAGCGATTGACGCTTTGCGGCTGTGGAACTGACATGCCGGTTAAGCGTGTTTTGCAGTGACTTAAGGTAACCTTCCTCACTTATCGCTCCACTTCTGAACGTGAGCAACGCATCATAGTAGCTGGTGAAACCTTCAAAAACCCACAGCAGCTCCGTGTAGGTTTCTTGGGAGAGCTCATAGGGAATAAAAACTGATGGTCTAACGCGTTTTACCCACCAGGCGTGAAAATATTCATGGGTAAAAAGCTCCAAAAGCTTGGAATACTCAGCAGTGTTATTTTCCCCCTTTATAGGAAGGTCATAAAATGAAGCAACAAGTGCCGCACTTGATCGATGCTCCAGGCCTCCATAAAAGCTTTCTGTTAAATTCAAAAAGAAGGTGTAACAAGAAAAAGGCGCTCTATGACTTTTCGGTTCAAAAAAAGCAATAACCGTCTCCACGCAACGCTTAACATCCTTGACCAAACGAGATTCGTCAAAGGGCGTAATCTTGCCGCTGAGAATAATTCGGTGCTCCACTCCGTAGGCTTTAAATTTTAAAGATTGCCAGCAACCAAGCTCTGCCGGTGAGTCGATCAGCTCGTCATAATCGGCGGCTCCGTAACAACCAAATCCATCAACACCGATATCCCGCGCTCGAAGTGAAGTAGCCAACCTCCAATCCGTCTTGTCTTTTGGTTTTCGGATATCAATCTCTATAGGAGCCGTTTCAAAGCCCACCGGGCAGAGACAAAGACTAGAAAAAGTGATAAAGCCCCTTTCATTGTCAAGGTATGCTCTTCGAACGGACGGGTCTTGGGCGAAGACTTCGTAACGAACACGAACTTTTTTTGTTTTATCGCCCACATTCGTTTGCCAAGTGCTCTTGTCAATTTTACGAACAGGTAATTTTTGACCAGATCTCAAAACCTCCAGAGACTGAACTTCCGCGGCCATATCACGAATCATGTAGCTGCCGGGCAACCAAGCCGGCATCTTCAACAATAACTCTTCTCGGGCATTGAACTCCAACTCAACTAAATATGTCCCCGCCGCAGGGATCGCTTCGATCGTATAGCGCAGTTTCATCTCCGTCTCCCCTTCAATGCCCTTGAATATGGAATTATTCGTTTCTTACACTTTCCACAGGCAAGTCAAACCACTCTTCCTCTTCGTCGGTGCTCTGAATTTGAGTTGCCTCAGGTTCAACCGTCTCTTCTTGCGCCCTTTCCTCAATTGCCGGCGCCTCTTCCTTATTCTGGGTCTCAATGACCGCTTGCTTAAGAGCGTCCTCTCCCATAATGCCTGCTAAGGCAATCAAGTGGCGAAGAGCAGCATTGACCGACTCACTCGTTGCAAAAACACGTGCCACATCGGCATCCAACGTAATCAGCGCATTGCGACTGGGAGTCGCATTTCGACGAAGGGCAGAACCTCGGGCTGCCATTGCTGCGCGAGCCCGGGGCCCGGAGCGGACACCATAAAGATTGTCTGAAAAGTCGTCACGGCGTTTTGTAAAGGAGCCTTTTCGGTCATCTCTTCGTCTGTCCCGACGGGCAAAACCGTCATCGCGTCGATCAAAGCCATCATCCCGGCGATCAAAACGACGATCGGAGCGTCGCTTAAATCCATCACTATCATTGAATCGACGATCAGCTCTGCGGGGACGATCATCAAAACTAAAATCATCGCGGTGACTGCCGGACTCTTCCCAAGGTTTTCGCATTATTTTTTCCTCTTGTTTAAACGCGCTTTTTAATCAATCAGTTGCGCATATATTGTTATTTACAATGGGCGCGATATTAGCAGAAAAGCGCCTGAGCCATTAAGAAATTTTGTTCAACATTTTCTTGCAACTTTGTGCGATCTTTTGCTTAAAAGCACACTTTCACTTTATTAACTTCAGTACACTATGAATTAGGAAGGGAAGAAAGCCATCTTCCCACTCTTTCTAATAACAAGATAAAAAGAGGGATATATATGGCACAAGCATTACAAGTAACATTCCATGGAATCAGTCGCTCTGAAGCGGTGGAACAAGCGGTTCAAAAAGAATTGAACGATCTTGGCAAGTTTGACCGTAACTTAGGACCTTGCCACGCCACCATCACTCAAGAAGGTCATCAAACGATGGGCGCTTACACCGTGCGCGTAACAATTGTCGCCTCCGGCAACGATCTGGTGGTCTCCCGCACCAACACCGATGTGATGCTTGCCATCCGCGAAGCCTTTGACACATTGCGTCGCTCAGTCAAAGATGCCGCAGAAAAATTGCGCGGCCATTGATCATCATTGATTAAACTAAGGGGATCTTATAAAAAGATCCCCTTTTTTCTGCATTGCACTCTATTTTGATCGTGAGGGTTTTCAAATGTCTTGCATCAGCCGTATTGAAGAACTTGCTGAAGAATTCACCCAAATTCGTCATGAATTCCATGCTCATCCTGAATTAAGCAATAAGGAATTCGAAACTTCCAAAACCATTGCCCGCTATCTCTCCGACTGGGGTATCGAAGTTCATACCGGTATCGGCGGCACAGGCGTGGTCGGCGTTTTGAAAAACGGCGATTCTGACAAATGCGTTGCGCTTCGCGCCGACATTGATGCTTTACCGATCACGGAGGCCAACCGTTTTGAATACGCATCGAAAAATGCTGGAGTTATGCATGCGTGCGGTCACGACGGCCACATTACCGCCTTGCTTTTAACCGCCCGCTATCTGTCTGAGACCAAAAACTTCAATGGCACCGTTATCTTTGTGTTCCAACCGGCCGAGGAGGGTGGCTTTGGTGCCAAGCACATGATTGAAGACGGTTTAATGGAAAAATTCCCGGCTGATTTCTACCTCGGTTGTCACAACTGGCCGGAAACGCCATCGATGAAAATCGGCATCAATAAAACGGCGATGATGGCTAGCGGCAATGTTTTTCAAATTGACATCAGTGGCCGCGGCTCCCACGGAGCCATGCCCAATCTGTCCATCGATCCGATATTTACCGCCATTCAAATTTGCGAATCAATTCAGGGCATCATTACTCGCATGAAACGGCCTATTGATCCGGCGGTTTTGAGTATCTGCAAAATCGAAGCCGGCACAACCTATAACGTGGTGCCCGATCACGCTACGATTTTGGGGACTGTGAGAACATTCGATGACAAAGTCACGGATATGATCGAAGAGAAATTGCAGCAGATCAGTCAAAACGTGGCGCAAGCCTTCGGCGCTCAAGCTAAACTCACTTTCACGCGACAATATCCACCGGTGATTAACAATCACGAGTGCGTTGATCGCGTTCAGGAAGCCGTGCGGGAATTGTTCGGTGAGCAACAACTTCATGAGCAAGAGCCGGTAATGCCATCCGAAGACTTTGCCGATTATCTCAAGACGACCCCCGGCGCTTTCTTCTTTGTCGGCTCTGGAGACGGTTCGCACCGACCTGCCGGTCACGGCGACGGACCTTGTCTCTTGCACAATTCCTCTTATGACTACAACGACGCTTGCCTACCTATTGTTGCCAGTGTCTTCGCCCGAGTCACTGAAAACTATCTGCGCTGACATGATTTGATGCATTCGGAAATCCTTCTATCCCATGAGTGGACAGAAGGATTTTCCATACTGAGCACACTTCCGGGCGTTGCATACAAAAATACCGAGAAACTTTTGAGTCAATCTCGGTATTTTTTCTTTTACTCACAAAAGATGAGATTTATTTGGGATGGCCCACGGTAAAGAGCACAATCGGTTCAAGATGCTCACCCAAATTCATGGCTTCACGTAAAGCGTTGTGATCAAAGGAGGCGCGGACACAACCGGCCAATCCCAAGGCGGTTGCCGCCAGATAGCAGCTTTGCCCCATTGTGCCTGCGTCAACGTATACACCAGTGGGACGAGCGGTCTTAGCGCGCTCATGATCGGCCACAAAAACAATAGTCACCGGAGCCGTCTTAACATAGTCAAACTGATAAGCGGTGGAAACTTCACGCACGTCTTCATCAGTCGTTTGTTCCAGGCAATTGTTCTGAGCATCATATCGCCATGCGCCATCTTCACGAAGCACGTAAGGTGTCACCGCACGTAAATCCAATGTAGAAGGCACCGTGCGACGCCCGTCCTTATCGGTCACACCCGCGCATGCCCAAAGTAGCGTCGCCAGCTCGTCATCGGTTAATTGTTCGGTTTTGCAGTCACGATTACTGCGGCGTTTGGCGAGAGCCTCTCCCAAACTCATCACCAAATCAAGACGGTTTTTCAACCCGATTGTTTTCATCGTCTTGTCTCCTTTCTAGCAAACGGAGCCTTTTCAAATTGCGGGTTTTTTAGATTTCCCTTCAGCAACCGATGCGGCTGCAATATCCCAACGGCGAATCAAAATTTCAGAAGCCTTTTTCAAAACGCTCACAATGGCTTGGCTACGCCGCTCTGGTTCGGCTCCACACGTACTCAGAAAAGCGGCGCTACCCGGAACAACAAGAGCCGGTGTATAGAACCGTGAGGGCTCATCGGTTAAAACTCGAACCGGCGAGTCTTCATAAAAATCACAATCCAAGTCAAAAAGTTTAGCGGCATCTTCCAAAGACAAAGCGCACATCGCATTATCCCAAGCCCCCAATGCCCTAACAGCAACGTGCACTTTATCGCGCTTGATTTCACTATCACTGCGCACTAACGCAAAAACCGGTAGGTCATAAATGAGGAATTTTTCATCAGCCTTTTTTGAAAATTCCAACAAATCATCACAAATATCCAAAACAACCCATACAGATGCCGGACCGAAAGAGACCAAACGCGAAAAACGCCAAACTCTGCCCTCGTCAAAACTCTCTGCCTTAAGATCCTCACATTGTTCACTTAGGCTCTTAAATTGCTCAACGCGATCTCCCTGGACACACCCTCTGTGACAGCCATCGGCCAACAGACAACACATTGCTTCGATACGATCGGCGTCACAAGCGGCTTTTGCATCCACTCGTGCAACGATTGCTAACTGCGGTTTTTGCTTATCCATCTCGGTCCTCCTTTGTTGGAGAAGTCATTTCAAAAATGCTTTTAATTATTGACAGCATCTAAAGATATGGAAAAATCAGGAAACTTGGATTCGCACTGTCAAAACAAAGCCACTCACAGCAAAATAGCGAGAAGCTTCTTTCAAATGATAGTCCACAATCCCATCTTTAGGTTTATTTTCAAATGGTTAAATACTCCTTCTTTTCAAAGAAGTCTTCATTTGGGGCAGTTTGTCCAGTTAAAAATCATTTCCTAACGGCCTAGCTAATTGATTTTTTCTATTAGCAACCTTTCACAAAACGATTGGCCCGCAATTCTTTTTGATCTTAAAATTCGTTGCGATCAAATCTCATCGCTCACATTGTCTTTTCTACTGGCGTTTCAATGGAAAAAAACATCAGAATATTCGGCGCAAAGCAAAACAATTTAAAAAATCTGAACGTTGAATTCGAAACAGGAAAAATCACGGTCGTTACCGGCGTATCCGGTTCCGGCAAAAGTTCTTTGGTTTTCGATACCCTTTATGCCGAAGGGCAGCGTCGTTATGTTGAAACCTTTAGTCCTTACGCCCGTCAATTTCTAGACCGCATGGACCGCCCTCAAGTAGACCGCATTGAAGGTGTTCCTCCCGCGATTGCCATTGACCAGACTAATCCGGTGAGAACTTCTCGCTCTACCGTGGGGACAATGACGGAAATCAACGATCACATGAAGTTGCTTTTTGCCCGAGCGGGACATTTGTTTTGCAAGCACTGCGGCCGACCCGTCAGGGCCGATACTCCCAGCAGTGTCTACCTCGAGATTTCACAATGGAGCCAAAGCCTCAACAATCCCCGTCTTTACATTATTTTTGATGTAAAAGTTCCGGAAAACATGACTGTTGAAGAGCTGAGCGAGGCTTTAGCTGCTCAAGGATTCACAAAAATCCATGCAGAGAAGAAGATCCAAAATACAACATTTCTTGAGGTCATTGCCGATCGCTTTCGACTCAATCGCGTCGAACAACCCCGAGTTATCGAAGCTTTGGAAAATGCTTTTCAGTTTGGTAAAGGTGACTTGACGGTCATCGCAGTAACTGATGACGGCACGGAACACTCGCAACGATTCTCCAACCATCTTTCGTGCCCAAATTGCGGACTTGATTACCAAAAGCCCACCGACGCCACCTTTAGTTTCAACTCGCCGCTGGGGGCTTGCCAAACCTGCCGTGGCTTCGGTCGCGTAATCGGTGTGGACTATTCACTGGTCATTCCGGATGAATCCTTGAGTTTACAAGACGGTGCAATCAAACCTTGGAACACGAAGACCAACCAAGAGTGCCTCAAGGATATGAAGCGTTATGCCAAACGAGATGGCATTCGTCTCGATGTCCCCTTCCGAGAGCTCTCCGCTGAAGAAAAGGATTGGGTAATCAACGGCGAGCCCGGATGGAGCGGTAAATGGACTCGTCAATGGTACGGGGTGAAGCACTTTTTTGAATGGTTGGAAAGCAAAGCCTACAAAATGCATGTAAGAGTGCTGCTTTCCCGCTACCGTAATTATCAGGAATGCCCGGATTGCCACGGGGCCCGTCTCAAATCCGAAGCCCTTCTGTGGCGCGTCGGCTCATTGACGGCCGCGCAAAAAGCCTGCGAAGGCTTTGATTTTAAACGCCACCGTCCCAGTGATTGTGACTGCTCCGATGAGATTTTTAATGCGCTTCCCGGTTTCAATCTTTATGACCTTATGCGTTTACCCTTATCTCGGTTGCTGACTTTTTTTGAGTTTATCTCAAAAGAAGAGCCAACTGATGAGGCGGGCGCCATGGTTATTGGTGAAATCCTTTCACGCCTACGCTACCTTGTTGATGTCGGTGTGGGTTACCTGACGCTTGATCGGCAAAGCCGCACACTCTCGGGGGGAGAGGTGCAACGGGTCAACCTTACCACCGCACTTGGAACCTCACTTGTCAATACCCTCTTTGTGTTAGATGAACCCTCCATCGGTTTACATCCGCGTGACATGGACCGCATCACACACGTGATGCAGCGGCTGAAATATTCGGGCAATACCTTGGTTGTCGTGGAGCACGACCCACAGGTCATGCTTGCCGCGGACACCATTTTTGACATGGGACCAGGCCCCGGAGAAAAAGGCGGCGAGATTATCTTTAAAGGATCACCCCATGAAATTGTTAAGGCAGATACACTCACAGCGCGCTATTTAAGCGGTAAAACACGCGTCAATACAAAAGCCAGTAGACGGGAAATAAAAAAAGACTCGCCGGCAATTGTTTTAGAAGGCGCCAGAGAACACAACCTAAAGGGGATAAGTCCGCGCTTTCCTTTAGGAAAGCTAACAGTAGTCACAGGAGTGTCGGGCTCTGGCAAGTCCACTCTGATCGAAAATATCCTGGTGCCCGCACTCTATAAGGCTAAAGGGATGCCGACAGAAGCACCCGGCGCCTTTGACTCTATAAAAGGAGCCGATCTCGTTGAAAACATCCACTACGTTGATCAATCACCGATCGGTAAAACCACTCGTTCAAACCCTGCCAGCTATGTTGGAGCCTTTGACGCGATCCGCAATCTCTTCGCCCAAACCGACGCGGCCAAAGCCCGAGAGTACAAGGCAGGAACTTTCAGCTTTAATTCGGGAGATGGGCGTTGCCCGGTTTGCGGCGGCAATGGTTTTGAACACATTGAGATGCAATTTCTTTCCGACGTTTATCTGAGATGTTCGGCTTGCAACGGAACTCGTTACCGTCCGGAAATTCTAGAAATCACCATTGAACGCGAAGGAAAAGCTTTAAACATCGCCCAAGTTCTCGACTTATCGGTATCTCAGGCGTGTGAATTCTTTAAAAAAGATACCTCTGTGGTCAGTAAACTCGAACCTTTGAGAAAGGTGGGGCTTGATTACATAAAACTGGGGCAACCCGTACCAACGCTATCGGGTGGTGAAGCGCAACGGTTAAAAATTGCCGGTTTTTTAGCTCAAAAAAATTCTCAGTCAAGCAAAAATGATCTTTTTGTTTTTGATGAGCCGACAACCGGTTTACATTTTGATGACATCGACAAGCTCATGCAGTCGATACAGGAATTGGTTGATCGCGGCAACACAGCTATCGTCATCGAGCATAACCTTGACGTGATAAATTGCGCCGATTGGATTATTGACCTAGGCCCCGAAGGAGGAGACGCCGGCGGGAGCATTGTCGTTCAGGGTACTCTTGATTCGCTCATTGACGAACCTAACTCGTTTACCGCTCAGGCACTTCGAACCTATCGCAAAACGCTGGAACAAAAAAACACCTCCGCTTATTTCATAGACGAGGGACTGAACGCCACAGTCCAAGCAACCGTGCCCGCTTCCGACGACGTTATCGCCATCAAAGGCGCAAAAGAACACAACCTAAAGAATATTTCAGTGGAGATTCCTCACAATCAATTCACTGTTGTCACTGGTGCCTCCGGTTCTGGCAAATCCACTCTGGCTTTTGATATCGTTTTTAAAGAAGGACAACGGCGATATCTTGAATCGTTAAACGCTTATGCCCGCTCTATCGTGCAACCGGCAAGCAAACCCAACGTGGACTCCATCACGGGTATTGCGCCAACGGTGGCTATTGAGCAAAGAACTTCGCGGGGCGGTCGAAAGTCTACTGTGGCAACCATGACAGAGCTCTACCACTTTATGCGGCTGCTTTTTGTCAAGCTCGGTCACCAGTACTGTCCTGACTGCGAAGTGGAAGTCGAACCGAAATCGTTCCCGGCGATTGTCTCGACTGTAATGAGTCGATATAAAAACGAAAGCATTCACGTTATGGCGCCGCTTGTGAGCAAGCGAAAAGGCATTTACACAGATTTAGCCAAATGGGCACTGAAAAAGGGGTACCCAAATTTATATGTTGACGGAAAATTTATCAGCACTGAAAAATTTCCGAAACTGGCCCGTTATAAAGATCACACGATTGAACTGCCGGTTGCTGAAATAACCGTTAAGCCAGAGGATGAAAAGACACTCAAGCGTGTACTCCAAGAAGCCATCACTATCGGTAAAGGTGTGCTCACAATATTGGACAAAGAACTCAGTGAGACCATTTTCTCGACTCACCGGGCTTGCCCTATCTGCGGAAGAAGCTTTCCCGAATTGGATCCTAGGTTGTTTTCTTATAACTCCTCCATGGGGTGGTGTCCGACTTGTTTCGGCACCGGTCTTTTAATTGAGGGCTTTGACGAAAACGCCACCGGTGAAGAAAGAGTTTGGGCTGACGCTCAAAGCAAACCATGCCCCACCTGTCACGGGGAACGCCTCAACGAGGTGGCCCGATCAGTGAAATTCGCCGGTCTAAATATCTCTCAAATGGCACACATGACTGTCACAGAAGCCTTGGGATTTTTTAAAAATCTCAAACTTTCTGGGCGTGAGGCTGACATTGCGCAAGACGCGTTAAAAGAAATCGTGTTGAGGCTTCAATTTTTGGAGAAAGTAGGTTTGGGATACTTAACCCTTGACCGCTCCTCGCCCAGCTTATCCGGTGGTGAAGCTCAACGTATTCGTTTAGCCTCACAACTGGGCAGTAATCTCCAAGGTGTGTGTTATGTCCTTGACGAACCCACTATCGGTTTGCATCCGCGAGACAATCGTCTGCTGCTTGACTCCCTTAAGGCGCTTGTTGATAAAGGAAACACTCTTTTAGTTGTCGAGCATGACGAAGAGACGATTCGTGAGGCCGATTATGTCATTGATGTGGGCCCCGGTGCGGGGGTTCGAGGCGGGGAAATCATTGCCACAGGCGCCGTCTCTGACATCATGAAAAACAAACGTTCCCTAACGGGACGCTATTTGCGCCAGCCGATTCGTCATACCTTTGTCCCGCAAAGAGCAATTACCGACGACACCCAATGGCTTACCATCAAAGAGCCGAGGCTTAATAATCTTAAAGCGGCAGAGGTTCAAATCCCACTGGGCCGCCTGACTGTCCTCACCGGTGTCTCCGGCTCGGGCAAAAGCAGCTTTGCTCGAGGCGTTCTGCTTCCAGTTTTAACGGAAACCCTCTCGCAAAAGAAACCCTATACAGGCGAACTTTGTCGTGAGATTACAGGTTACGAAAATATAGACCGCGTTCTGGAAGTTGACCAAACACCAATCGGTAAAACGCCTCGCTCATGCCCTGCCACTTACATTGGTTTTTTGGATGCCATTCGACGAGTTTACGCGGGAACAAATGAAGCTCAAGCCAGAGGATACGGCATCTCCCGCTTTTCATTTAACATGAAAGGCGGACGTTGTGAATTATGTGAAGGGCAAGGTGTTCGCACCATTGAAATGAATTTTTTGCCTGATGTGAAAATTCCATGCGAAGCGTGCGGCGGACTGCGCTACAACACTCAAACATTAGAAGTTCTTTGGAAAGGAAAGTCTATTGGCCAGACTCTTGCTATGGATGTTGATGAGGCTGTGGATTTTTTCAGCACCCAATCTTCTATTTCACACGCTCTAAAGCTTATGCAAGATGTTGGTTTGGGTTATCTGAGTCTTGGACAGCCTTCTCCGACATTGTCTGGTGGTGAAGCTCAACGAATAAAACTTGTTACTGAGCTTATTAAAGCCCGTGACGACATAAAACGGCGAGGCTATAAGGTGCCGAAAACAGTCTATGTCCTTGATGAGCCGACCGTCGGTCTGCATATGGCTGACGTGGAAAAACTGATAGCAGTTCTGCACAGGTTAGTCGATGCCGGGAACACCGTCATCGTGATTGAGCATAACCTCGATATCATGGCCCAAGCAGACTGGATCATTGATATGGGCCCAGAGGGCGGCGTGGGGGGTGGCGATATCGTCGCCAGCGGAACCCCGGCAAATATTCTGAATGAAAACACGCACACAGCCAAGGCTTTACAAGCCTTTAAGCTTGAGCATGACCGTATTAAGCCAGCATGAGATCACAGAGAAAATATTAAGAGAAAACCTTGAGTTTAAAGCAAGGTTTTCTATAGAGAATCTTGAAGTTTTTTGAGAGCGATCCTAATGTCAGCGATGTTTTGATCTGAATGATCTAAACGCTGTTGGATTTCGTTGCTAAAATGCAATTTCGAGCATAGTCCTTGAGCCTTTCTCGTTTAGCTCAGCTGGATCATTGCACTTTTGCTCAAAAACACAAATCATCAACTTCGAGGAAAACAATATGTCAAAAAAACTCTCTGCACTTCTGGCAGGGTTGGTTGTATTGACCTCATCGGCTAATGCGGCTGAACTCAATGCCTATACCATCATGCCCGAGAAGTACGCTTCCCAGATCTTTGCGCAATTCACCAAGGACACGGGCATTAAGGTTAACTTCCTTCGCTTTTCTACAGGAGAAGCATTGGCGAGATTGACGGCAGAAAAAGGCAATCCTCAAGTAGACGTGTTATTGGGCGGACCGGCTGACATGTATGCGGCCGGTGTTAAGGAAGGCATCTTAGAAGCTTATCGCCCTGTCGACTCTGAAGCCATTGCGGCCACCTACCGTGACCCCAACAACTATTGGACCGGCATTGGATTAATTCCTCTTTGCTTCCTCACCAACACCAAATTCTTAGAAAAAAACAAGATGCAAGCTCCGACCAAATGGGCGGACTTGCTCGATCCCCGCTACAAGAATAATTTGCAAATGGCAGATGCCCGCACTTCCGGCACCGCCACAGAGCGTATTTATTCGCTTGTAAAGGTGATGGGCGAAGACGAAGCCTTTAAGTTCCAAAAAGCAATGAACGCGAATGTGCAAATATATACCAAGAGCGGAGCTGGCGGAGCCATGCCTATTGCCACTGGTCAATGCGCTGCCGGCATTTTCTACATTGTTGACGCCTTGGATATTCAACAGCAAGGCTATCCCGTCACGATTACTTATCCGGAAGATGGTGTCAGTTTTGGTATTGAAGCAACTGCCGTTATTAAAGGCGGCAAGAACAACGCTGAAGCCAAAAAGTTTGTGGACTGGGCTACGTCAAAGAAATTCGCTGAATTTATTGTCGCCAATAAAATCAACTACGTGCCGACGCGCAACGACGTAAAGACAACCAATCCGATTCTTGATCTTTCAAAGATCAAAACCATCTCGGTGGATGTGACTTGGAAGGGTGAAAAACGTAAAGAGTTCACCCAACGCTGGATCAATGAAGTGATCAAGTAAACTTCAACGTTTATGATTAAAAAACCTGGAAATAGGGTCAGATAAGCTCTTGCCCCTATTTCCGGCATTTGTTTTTATTGTCGGTTGCTTTCTCCATGAGTTCGTCCGCATCATCTACAAATAAGGACATGGTCACACGGCTGACAGTCATTATGCTTTGGCTGTTGCTCGGTGTCTTTGTTCTTTATCCGCTTTGCCGCTTATTTGCCATGACCTTCTGGGTTGACGGCAGTTTTACTTTTGAAAACCTCCGCCCATTCTTAGACAATTGGTATGACAGGCGTTCGGCAGTCAACAGTATTCTTTTAGGCTGCTCGGTCGGCGTGGCAGGCACTGCACTTGGATTTGTATTTGCTTTTGTGACAACGCGCTTAAATCTACCCGTTTGGATTAAATTTGCTTTGAGCGCGATTACCATCCTGCCGCTGATTTCTCCACCCTTTACAAGCAGTATTGCTCTTACTCTCTTATTGGGTCCCAACGGCATGGTACTGCAGTTTTTCGGACTGGATAACTTCAATTTCTATGGGTTCTGGGGAACGTTTATTTCTGAAACGCTGACTTTCTTTCCCGTTGCCTTCATGACAATTTCCACGATTCTGGCTCGTATAGACCCGAACCTGGAAGACGCCGCTTACTCTTTAGGAGCTTCAAGCTCGGAAGTTTTTAGAACAGTGACATTGCCATTGGCTGCACCCGGAATAGCCAATGCGTTTTTATTGGTTTTCTCTTGCTCTTTGGCTGACTTCGCAACACCTCAAGTTCTGGGCGGCCACTCCTTCCCCGTTTTGCCTACCCAAGCATACCTGCAAATCACCGGTATGTATGACTTCAAAGGCGGCGCCGCACTTTCCTTCATGCTGTTGATTCCAGCTCTTGTTGTCTATGCACTTCAGCACTACTGGGTTAGTAAAAAAAGCTACGTGACCGTCAGCGGAAAAGCCGGCGGGAAAAGCAGCATTAAAGGACCAGGAGTTGCATTGACAACAGTAATGGGCAGCATTGTGGCAATGGTCATTGCTTTCATTATCGCTATTTATGCGGTTATTCTTGCTGGCTCACTTGTGAAGGTATGGGGAGTTAACAACGCGATTACCTTTGATAACTACCACTATGTACTCACGCACGGCATGAAGGCCATCAAAGATACTTTGATCATTGCCTGTATCGGTACGCCTCTTGGCGGTTTACTGGCAGTTCTTGTCGGTTATGTGACTACACGCTTGAAGATTCGCGGACACAAAACGCTTGAGACTGTATCGCTTCTAAACTACACGTTACCCGGCACTGTGGTCGGTATTGCTTACATTATTGCCTTCAACGACAAACCCATAGTTCTGACAGGCACAATCTATATTCTGATTGCAGCGTACCTCTTTAGGTACTCTTCGGCCGGTATCCGAAATGTCATTGCTGCCTTAACGCAAATCGATCCTTCGATTGAAGAGGCAAGTCGCAGTCTTGGCGCGGGATCCGCACGTACTTTTATTTCGATTACGATTCCGTTAGTGTTGCCCGCTATCCTCGCGGGTATGAAGTACCTCTTTATTCACTCAATGACAGCAATCAGTGCCACTATTTTCCTCGTATCGGTTAACTGGACACTGATTACAACACGAATTCTTGAGTGCATGACTGAGCTTCAGTTCGCACAAGCTTGCGCTTTCTCCGTCATTCTCATTTTGCTGGTCTTTGCAGCCTCCGGCGCAATGACTCTTCTTGCCAAAGTTCTTTGCCGTAACGGCGACACTATTGGAGCCAACTAAACTATGTCTGTTTCACTTACTTTAAAAAATATCTCTCGTCGCTATGTCAAAGACAACGAAGAGTTTATGGCTGTCAATAACGTGAATCTCGAGGTCAATCCCGGAGAGTTTTTAACGTTCCTCGGCCCATCCGGCTGCGGCAAAACAACAACATTGCGCATGATCGCCGGATTTGAAACACCCTCAAGCGGTCAAATTCTGATGGATGGCGTTGACATCACCCATGTTCCAGCCAATGAACGCGGCTTAGGCTTTGTGTTTCAAAACTATGCCCTTTTCCCGCACATGAAGATTTTCGACAATGTTGCCTATGGTTTGAAGATTCGAGGAGAAACGGGAGAAACTGCCGCTAAGAAGGTGCGTGAGGCGCTTAACATGGTCGGGTTAAGCAAAGAAGAACAACGCTACCCTAACCAACTGTCAGGCGGACAACAGCAGCGCGTCGCATTGGCACGCGTGCTCGTTTTGCGGCCCAAACTTTTGCTGATGGATGAACCACTGTCAAATTTGGATGCGAAGCTTCGACTTCACATGAGAAGTGAAATACGCAGAATCCAGCAAGAGCTTGAAATTACATGCTTGTACGTCACGCATGACCAAAAAGAAGCCCTAACCATGTCCGATCGCATTATGGTTATGAATCGCGGGCATATTGACCAACTGGGCACACCGATGAAGCTATACGAGGATCCGGCAACACCTTTTGTCGCCGATTTTATTGGCCAAGCTAATTTGATCCGCGGCAAATTGCTCAGCCTTGACAAACAAGGCTGGGGGCATTTCAGCGTGGCAGGACGGGAATTGATTGCACGGGTCGGTCAACAAAATCCCCCGACAATTGGTGAAGAGGCCCTCTTAGTGGTTCGACCTGAAAACCTTCGCATGCAAGAGTCCTCTGAGAACGCTGTTTCAATGCGAATAGTCAATCGACTTTTTGAAGGCGACAGAATCGATTACCACGTTATTATCGATGGCTCCAATCAAGAAAAGCCCTTCAGCATGTCAGTGCCTTTTTTACCCGGAACTGAAATTGTTGACACCAATACCACGGTAAATGTCGCATTTCATCCCCAAGCAGGCGTAATCATCAAAGATTAAAGTTTTTAAACCTTCTGAAGAATCAGGGGCAATGACACAATAGCCATTGCCCCTGATTTCATTCATGTGCTCGCCTTTAAAACGAGTCGGTTAACGTCTTTCAACGAGCCACATACCAATCATTGCTAAAACCAACATGCAAGCGGTAGGCACCATTGCCACAACTAGCGGTGGCCAAGTGTTAAGCATGCCGATATAGGCGAAAAGATTATTGATTGTGTAGAAGGCCAAACCGATCATTACTCCACCAAAGATCTTGATACTCACGCCTCCCGAGCGCCGATTCATATAAGCAAAAGGCATGGCTAAGGCGATCATCACTAAGATGGCAATCGGATAAAAGGCTTTATTCCAGAGTGCGATTTCATAACGATCTGATTGCTGGTGACTTTGCTCAAGGTGAGTAACGTAGCGAGACAACGCCCTCATTGACATATTTTCAGGTTTTACCATCATGACCCCAAAAATGCTCGGGTCAATTTCAGAACGAAACATCATACGGTCAGGCTTGGTGACCATAACCCGCTCTATCATTGGCGTTTGTTCAAGATTTTCCAATAAAGGCAAAGAAGTGTTGACAGATTCGTGCAGAAGCCAACCTTGACTGTTCACATAATTACCAGTCTTGGCTGCAATAATTCGTGTAAGACGCTGCTTCTCATCGAAATCGTAAATACGCCAATCTATGGCTTCCTCAGTCGGTGTCATCTGCTGAATATTGATGTAACGCACTTGAGATCCGTTGGAGGACTGAATCGTTTCACGAACCCAAGCGCCAGTATCTGAACCTCGAATATTGACCGTTGTGTGCTGAACGGTCGCCTTATATTCACTGGAGTAGGCGTCCGACGATGGAGCAATAAACTCTCCAAAAACATAAGTAAACACCACCAAAATCAAACCGGGTACCATAAGAATGCTGGCCAACCGAACAGGAGATAAACCAGCAACACGCAAAATTGTAAATTCAGAACGCGATGCCCATTGACTCATGACAAAAACGGTTCCAAGCAACGCCGCAATTGGCATCACTTCGTAGATGCGCATTGGGAGACTCAATCCGGTTATCACAAAAGCATCAAGTAAACCATAACGGCTACCGATTCGTCCCATCTGGCCAACTAAATCGAAGAACGCAAACAGTGCAACCAAAGCCAACAAAACGAATCCAGTTGCTTGCAAAATCTCTTTCGTCAGGTGTCGGGTAATGACCTTCATCACACTATCTCCTAGAACGCCAATAACCGATAGTGAGCCATTCAGGCACCCAGCGCTGCATAATCGTGCGCCTCAAGAAAAGAACCACGGCAAGCAGAGCAAAGGCTCCGTTCAGTACAATGCCGGCCGCAACAATATTCATCGTCCCCTGCTCAACCCAGGTACACGCCACACTAATCCCATTGAGATAGAGAACAAAAAGCAACAAGGCAACAACCATATTCAAACTTCTACCTGCCCGAGGATTAGTAAATGATAAGGGGATGGCAATCAAAATAAGATTTAACGCAGCAAGAGGCCAACAGATTCTCCAAAGCATTTCACTTTGTGCTTCGAGATTATCCCATTGTGCCAAGAGTAGCGGAAGCGGTTGGGTGTCGAGATCCTTCATTTGGATAGCGCTTTCCGGTTTCACATCAATGCGGACGCCGTAAGTTTGAAAATCCGTTATGCGATATTCTGGAGTTCCGGCCTTACCCTCATAACGTCTACCGTCATGCAATAAAATATAACGATCTCCGCTCTCATTGACTTTAATTTCTCCGGACTCTGCCATCAACACCATTTCTGTATCAACAGCAGTTTCGGTTAAGAAAACATTCTTGACCGATAAACCATCAGGAGAAATTTCTTCTACAAATAGGACTTGCTTACCTCCCGAAATTTCAATGAAGCGCCCAGGAGATAAACGTTCAACATCATCGCGTTGAGACCAAACCTCGCGATTCATATCGCTTTGGCCACGAGCCCAAGGCGATATCACAAAGGAGAGGGCTGCTATCAGAATAATAATTGGGATGCTGAAACGCAGAACTGGCCTAATCCAGGCTAAAAGACTGATACCGCCAGAGGAAAACCAAACGACCATTTCACTGTCAAGCCAACTGCGTGTTAAGGTCATTAAGACGGCAATAAACAAAGAAACTGCGAGAAGAGGAGCCAAATTGACAAGGGCCTCGTAGACCACCATTTCAACCACGGTTCCGCTGTCAATACGGCCACCAGCTGCTAATCCTAAAATACGGACCAACCCAATCGTAAGCACAATCGAGAAAATTACCGTAAACACGGCTCCGGCTGTATTTGCCAGTTCTGAGACGAGCGAACGTCTGAATATCATGCGGATCCCTTGTAACAACGTGAGACACTTAGATCTATAAGTGCCACAACCTATGGATTTTATCGCAGTTGCCTGTTGAATACACAATAAAAAACCCCGAAATCATAAAGATTCGGGGCTTTTTTAATGGGGAGCCGGGCAATGTCCTACTTTCACTGGAAATACAACCAA
>CATVXH010000007.1 GCA_958347955.1 uncultured Sutterella sp. | reverse complement strand
GAATATCGGCCTGTCACGCCGAGGGTCGCGGGTTCGAGTCCCGTCCACTCCGCCAACAACTCCGAATGGTGCGTCGGTCCTCTACGGTTTGGAGTGGTAGTTCAGTTGGTTAGAATATCGGCCTGTCACGCCGAGGGTCGCGGGTTCGAGTCCCGTCCACTCCGCCATCATTGATTCCCTTTCTCTTTTATTCAGTTTCAAAAATCGTAAGGTTTCGTATCCCTTCGGTACTTTTTGAGGCGTGAATTTCCTGTAATTGCTAGAATTAGCTCATTTTTGCGGTCGCTTCGCCGCTTCAATTATTTTTTGTACTTTTAGGGATTAAGAAATGCTTCAGGCTTTTCGCACACACAAGCGTTGGATGATGTTCATCGCCATGATTTTCATCATTCCTTCGTTCGTCGTCACGGGTATTTATAGTTATAACCGAATGTCTGACTCTGAGAATGATTTGGCGACAGTCGGTGATACTTCCATTACGCAGATGGATTTTGATAATTCCAAGCGTCAGTATCTGGAAAACTTCCGCCGTCAGATGGGGTCAAGCTTCAAAGCCAATATGCTTGATACTGCCGAAGCCCGCGCTTCTATTCTCGCCGCTTTAATCAGTGACCGCGCGGTTTCATTGGAAATTGCCAGCGAGTACATCAATGTGGGTGAAGCTGATGCGATCAACCTCGTAAAACAGGCTCCCGCTTTTCAGCGCAACGGTAAATTTTCAACAGAAGCCTATCAGCAATTCTTAAACAGCATGGGCAAGTCTGACGAACAGTTTGTGCAGGAACTTCGACGCGACCTGTCGCGCCAAATGCTCCTGGCTTCTGTCTCACAGACGACTCTGGCAAGCAACACGGTTGCCCAGCGCATTCATGATTTGCTTACCGAAGAACGTACGATTCGAACCTTCAGTGTTAAGCCGGACGCTTTTTTAAAGACGGTCACGGTGAGCGATGAAGAGGCCAAAGCCTATTACGAACAAAATAAGAGCCTTTTTAATGTTCCGGAAAGTGTCGATATTGAATACGTTGTTTTGTCGCCAGCCAGCTATAAAAATATTCAGGCAAGCGAAGAAGACATCAAGACTTTCTATGAACAAAATCTTCAACGTTTCTCAACACCCGAGCAAAGACGCGCCAGTCATATCCTGATTGCCGTCACCGACACCAAAGATGATGCTCAGGCGAAGAAAGAAGCCGACGATCTTTACAAGCAGCTTCAAGCGGATCCTTCCAAGTTTGCGAATTTAGCGAAAGAGAAATCCGCTGATCCGGGCAGCGCCTCTCATGGTGGTGATTTAGGCTTTTTCCAAAAGGGCATGATGGTTCCTGAGTTTGATGCCGCAGTGTTTAACGGTAAGAAAGGTGACTTGGTGGCACCGGTGAAAACTCAATTCGGCTACCATATCATCCGCATTGATGATGTCAAAGCTGCTCAACCTAAGGCTCTTGCTGAAGTTCGGGACGAAATTCAAGCGCTTTATCAGCAACAGGCTGCTGTGCAAGCCTTCGCTGAAGATGCAGAGAGCTTCTCTAATATGGTCTATGAACAAAGCGAGTCTCTTCAACCGGTGGCCGAACGTTACGGTTTGACGATCCAAACGGCCAAGGGAATCACTCGTGATCATCAAGATTCGCTCTTAAATCCCAATGTGATCGAAGCGCTTTATAGCTTTGATGTGTTGGAAGACAAGCGTAACTCCAACGCTATCGAAGTGGCCGCCAACACCTTACTTTCGGCTCGTGTGACTGCCCATCATCGTCAATCCGTTAAATCTTTCGATGAAGTGAAAAGTGACATTGTTGATTCCTTAAAGAATCAAAAGGCTACAGAAGCGGCTAAAGCTCAAGGTGAAAAGGATATCGCTGCGCTTAAAGCCAAAAAAGCCAATGCTGTGAAATTCGGCGACAAGACAATTGTCTCGCGCGAGCGTCCCGGCGCCTACGCCTATGAAGTGGTGACGGCCGCTTTGCGTCCTCAGGCCGAAAAGCTCCCGGCCTACACAGGCGTTCAGACGCCTGATGGCTCCTACGTTGTTATTGAAGTTCAAAGCGCCAAGAAGGTTGAAGCTTCTCCCGAACAATTGGCGATGCGTAAGGCTGAATTAGCTCAGCTTTACAGCAATCCCGAACAGGCTGCCTTCATCAGTGGTTTGGAGGCTAAGTTTGGTACGCAAATTCTCAAAGAAGAATATAAACCCGGGTATAAGCCCGCAGAAGACAACGTTCAATAAGCTGTAGCGTTCTTCAATAAAGAACTGAAGTCAAAAAAAATCCCGGCTTGCGCAGAAAATGCAGAGCCGGGATTTTTTAAGATATAAAATTAAGCTTCTTCAGATCCCATGGTACGGGCAATGGCTTCACCCGGACCATCTTCGTCCAACACAAATTCACTTTCATCGTAAGGGTCTACGAGATCGTCGGGATTGCCACCCCAGCGCAGGATTTCCAGAGCGCGGGAGGCTCTTTCGCAAATATCCATGGCGACGATACCGGTGTTTCTTGCTCGAACTGCTTCACCGTGAAGCCATACGGCGCCCAGCGTGGCGCTGACAAGATCGAATTTTTGAGCAAAGAATGCGCCGATCATGCCGGCCAAGACATCTCCGGAACCCGCTGTCGCCAAGCAGGCGTTACCCGTTGGGTTGATCCAAGAGCGTGAGCTTCGCAAAGTCACCACGGTTCCGGTGCCCTTTAAAACAGTAATGGCTCCGGTTTGCAACGACAGTTCACGCGCGCTCGTCACTCGATCTTCCTGAATGCTCTTGACATCGCGGTGCAACATTCTGGCAGCCTCACCGGGATGCGGGGTGATAACCGTATGCGCTTTGCGGGCGAGAACTTCATCTTCAAGGGATTGATCTTGGGATATCATCGTCAGAGCATCGGCATCAATGATCAACGGCACATTGGAGCGAACCGCTGCGACAAGTCTGTCTTTGGCTTTTTGGCTAAATCCCATGCCGCAGCCGATTACAACGACATCGGCTTTGGAGAAATCGACCGGTTCATCAGTGATCATCAATTCGGGTTGAACCAGATCATATAGGGGAGCGTTGGGAGCCATAAGCTCCACAGTCACACTGCCTGCGCCAAGCTTTAAGGCGGCTCGGGCGGCAAGCAGCGCAGCACCCACTTTGCCTTTATCGCCGCCCACAACTACGCAGTGGCCGTATGTGCCCTTGTGAGAGTGATATTTTCGTAATTCAAGAATATGTTTGAAATCGTCAGTATCAATAAGACCTAAGGAAGAGAGGGGGACGGAAACGTCCAGTTCCGACAGGGTCACCATGCCGCTCGCATCTTTGCCGTCATTCATAAAGCAACCGGCTTTGGCGCTGATCAGGTTGAGCGTCATATCAGCAACGCAGCCCTTGATGCCGCCCACCCAATTGCCTTTTTCAGAATCGATGCCTGTCGGCACGTCAATGGCCATGTGAAGAGCCTGACGCTCATTGAACCAGAGCGCGGCGTCAATATAGTCGCCGGAAATCGCTTTCGTAATCCCAACGCCAAGCATCGCATCCACGACCACATCGGCTTTGGGAGCCATATACGGATCATCAATGACTTCTCCGCCTTTTTCAATCCAATGATTGTAGGCGCGGAGCGCGTCCTCAGTTTTCGGTTTTTTCCCACCGATGGCCACGCATATCACATTATGACCGCGGCTTTTCAAATGCACGGCTGCCGTATAGCCGTCTCCGCCGTTATTGCCTTGTCCGCAAAGAATGACAATGGTGCTCGCGGCATCGCATTGATCATCGATCCAGTTGGCTGCGACGAAACCGGCTCGATCCATCAGGGTGCCCTGGGGCAGCACGTGGCTCAAACGGGTTTCCAAATCACTCAGTTCTTCTAAAGTCAAAAGCGTGGTCGACATGGTCTTGAACCGCTCCTTAAATTTCTTTTTTTAAACGGCTACATTGTAATCAATCGTCTGTGTTTAGGGATAGAGCAGGGGATTTTTGATTTAATAGGTTCGAAAAGTCTTTCAGTAAAGCTAAAAATTATGAAGAAGACTTTCAGGAAAAGGGAATTTATTGATGACGACACTTATAATGAATTGGTTACGTTTTTTTCTCTATTGAACCTTTATTTGGGGACACTAACTGCCATGTCTAACACCGCTTCGATGTTTACTTTAATGGCCACGAGCGCTTTATCTGACTTTCGTGCGGCCCGTCTTTTGAAGGCTATTCGACAAGTCGCGCCCAGCGCTCAGGGCGTTTCAGCCCGCTTTGTGCATTTTGTTCATGCCCAAAGAGCTTTAAACGAAGATGAAAGCGCCCGTTTACAGGCGCTTTTGCATTATGGTTTTGAAAATTCTGATGTCAAAGCCGATGCCACTTTTATGGTGATTCCTCGTTTGGGCACGATCAGTCCCTGGGCCAGTAAGGCTACGGATATTGCTCATAACTGCGGTCTGGACGTTATTGTCCGCATTGAACGCGGCACTCTCTACAACGTTGATTTTGGCGGTGATGTTCCGCAAGGCGCTGTTTTGACTCAAGTGGCGGGTGTTCTTCACGATCGCATGACCGAAAGTGTGGTTGAAGCCGGCATCGACGCTTCCAAGCTCTTTTTAGAGTTGCCGGGCAAACCCATGGTTACAGTCGATCTCTTGAAAGAAGGCCGTCAGGCACTGGCAGATGCCAATTTGTCGATGGGTCTGGCGATGAGCGAAGACGAAATTGACTATTTGACAGATGCATTTACCAAAGCAAAGAGAAACCCGACTGATGTTGAATTGATGATGTTTGCTCAGGCCAATTCTGAGCACTGCCGCCATAAAATTTTCAATGCCAAGTGGACGATCGACGGCAAAGACGAGGAAAAAACACTTTTCGGGATGATCCGCGAAACGCATAAGGCCCATCCGCAAGGCACAATCGTCGCTTACTCGGATAATGCGGCTATTTTTGATGGCGCGAAAGTTCCGCGTCTTTATCCGAGAACACCGGAAGGCGAAGCATTCGGTCGCGTTTTCACGGAAGAAGAGGAATTGACGCATACCGTCTTTAAGGTGGAAACGCATAACCATCCGACGGCTATTTCACCGTTCCCGGGAGCTTCAACCGGCTCTGGCGGTGAAATTCGCGATGAAGGCGCAACCGGCCGCGGCGCTCGTCCCAAGGCGGGCCTTTGCGGTTTCACTGTTTCTTCCTTGCAGCTTCCCGATGCGCCTCAAGGTTGGGAAAACGATAAGGATGTGACGGATGAAAAGGCTTCTTGTGAAAAGGTTTATGGCAAACCCGGCCGTATCGCAAGCGCCTTATCCATTATGAATGACGGTCCTTTGGGCGCAGCCGCCTTTAATAATGAATTCGGTCGTCCGAATGTCTTGGGCTACTTCCGTGTATTTGAATCCAATGTCGGAGGCACTCGCTACGGTTACCATAAGCCGATTATGCTTGCCGGCGGCATCGGCAATATTCGCTGTGACCAAACCCATAAGACTGCCTTACCTCCGGGAACTCTTTTAATCAGTTTAGGCGGCCCCGGTATGCGAATTGGATTGGGCGGCGGCGCGGCCAGCTCCATGACAACCGGCAGTAACTCTGAGTCTCTGGACTTTGACAGCGTGCAGCGTGGCAATGCGGAAATGGAGCGTCGCGCGCAAGAAGTTATTGACCGCTGCTGGGCCAGCGGCGAAAAGAATCCGATTTTGGCCATTCATGACGTGGGCGCCGGCGGTTTGTCGAACGCAATGCCGGAATTGGCTGATCTTTCCGGTCATGGTGCCCGTCTTGATCTCACGAAGGTGCCGGTGGAAGAAAGCGGCATGAGTCCGCTCGAAATTTGGTGCAATGAAAGTCAGGAACGTTATTCCATTGCCATTGCTCCTGAATCCCTTGAAACATTCGATGCCATTTGCCGTCGCGAACGTTGTCCTTATGCGGTTTTAGGCGCTATCAGTGAAGACAATACGCTTGTTGTCTCTCGAGCGGAAAATGAAACTCCTGCGGTCGATATGCCCATGGAGGTTCTTTTGGGTAAGGCTCCGCGCATGCACCGTACGGTTGAGCATGTTGAAAAATCGTTGCCTGAATTTAAGGCTGAGGGAATTGATTTAGCCAAAGCCGTTAAGGATGTTCTGCGTCACCCGACTGTCGGCAGTAAGAGTTTTCTTATTACGATCGGTGACCGTACTGTGGGCGGTCTTGTGCACCGCGATCAAATGGTCGGTCCCTGGCAAGTGCCGGTCGCCGATGCCGCCGTTACCAATCTCAGTTTCCAAGGTTACCGCGGTGAAGCAATGAGCATGGGCGAAAGAACCCCGCTTGCTATTTCCGACTCGGCGGCGGCCAGCCGTATGGCAATCGGTGAAGCCGTTACCAACATTGCAAGCGCCGATATTGATTTGAATTTGGTGAAGCTGTCGGCAAACTGGATGGCAGCCTGCGGCAGCGCAGGGGAGGACGCGAAGCTTTACGATGCCGTTCGCGCCGCGAGCCTGGTTTGCCAGGAGTTGGGATTGGCGATTCCCGTCGGTAAAGACAGCTTGTCGATGAAGACCACATGGGAAGATGCCGGTGAAAAGAAGACCGTTACCTCGCCTGTGTCTTTAATTGTTTCCGCTGCGGCTCCTGTTCGAGATGTTCGCCTGTCGCTGACGCCCGAGTTGCGCACCGACACGGAATCGGTTTTGGTCGCTATTGATTTGGGCTACGGTAAAAACCGCATGGCAGGCTCCATTCTCTCTCAGGTGACTCAACAATTCGGAAATGTGACGCCTGACCTGGACGATGCTAAGAAATTGCAGTCGTTTGTGAAGTTGGTCAGAAAACTCACCTTAGCGGGTTGTGTTTTGGCTTACCATGACCGCGCAGACGGCGGTTTGCTCGCCACTGTTGCCGAAATGATGTTTGCCGGTCACACGGGTGCTCGCATTGACCTCACCTCCATGACAGCATCGGCTGAGATGCGCGACGTGTTGGGTGCGCTCTTTAATGAAGAGTTGGGGGCTGTGCTTCAGGTTAGAGCCGATCGAGTTGAAGAAATTCTTGCGGCTGTTAAAGAAGCGGGATTGGCTGATTGCACTCATTTTGTTGGCGAAGTGACCGGTGATGATTCGATGACTATCGAAGCTCACGGCAAGGTTCTTTACAAGGAAACAAGAGGCGAACTGCAAAAAGCTTGGTCGGAAGTCTCCTGGCAAATTGCCCGCATGCGAGACAATCCCGCTTGCGCGGATCAAGAGTACGCCCGCTGCACGATGGAAGACGACACGGGTCTTTTCGTACGCGCGAGTTTTGACACTGAAGAGGATGTGGCCGCGCCTTATATCGCAACCGGTGTGCGCCCGAGAATTGCTGTTTTGCGCGAGCAGGGGGTGAACAGTCAAACCGAAATGGCAGCGGCCTTTACCCGAGCCGGTTTTGAAGCCGTTGACGTGCACATGACTGATCTTCTGAGCGGTCGCAGCGATTTGAAGGATTTCGCCGGTCTTGCGGCTTGCGGCGGCTTCTCTTACGGTGACGTGCTGGGCGCCGGCGGCGGTTGGGCGACGACCATCTTGCGCAATCCCAAGATGGTTGACATGTTCTCCGCGTTCTTTAACCGTCCTGATACATTTGCCTTAGGTATTTGTAATGGTTGCCAGATGATGAGTCATCTGCGTAACATTATTCCTGGTGCAAGCCACTGGCCTGAGTTTGTCAGAAATGTGAGTGAGCAGTTCGAAGCCCGCTTGGTGCAGGTTGAAGTGATGAAGAGCCCCTCCATTTTCTTTGACGGAATGGCCGGCAGCATGATGCCGATTGTTAATTCACATGGTGAAGGCCACGTGCAATGGCTCAATGCGGAAGACGCCCGGTTAGCGAATCTTGCCGCCCGTTATGTCGATCCATCAGGTCGTCCCACGGAAGTTTATCCGTTCAACCCCAACGGCTCGCCTGACGGTATCACCGGCGTGACGACACCGGACGGTCGTTTCACAATCATGATGCCGCATCCGGAACGCACTCACCGCACGGTGCAGATAAGCTGGGCGCCGGATTCTTTGGGTGAATTCAGCCCCTGGATGCGCATGTTCAGAAATGCCAGAAAGTTTGTCGGCTAATTTAACACGATAGCTTTTAGCGACAAAGCCCTTGCTGCCTAAACCTCTGCAAGGGCTTTTTTTTTCGTGAAGGGGAGATAATGCCTTTTGATCTCTGGATAAGTTTTACGATTGCCGCGGCGGTGTTGGCTGTGGCGCCTGGGCCTGACAACCTTTTTGTTTTGCTGCAGTCCGCCATGTACGGAGCTAAAGCCGGCATTTTCGTCACTCTGGGCCTTTGCGTCGGAGTGTTTATTCAAACCCTGTTGGCCGCTTTTGGGGTGGCGGCGGTTGTGGCCGCTTCACCGACTTTATTGATGATCATTCAGTTCGCCGGTGCGGCCTATCTGCTTTATCTCGCTTGGGGGGCCTGGAATGCACCTGCCGGGACGGATGATAAAAATGCGGGACAAAAGTATCCGAGGTTGACTTTATTTCAACTTTGGCGCCGAGGCATCATAATGAATATCACCAACCCCAAAGTGCTCATTTTTTTCTTGGCCTTTTTCCCACAGTTTATTGTGAAAGGGGCGACTGAGACCCAGGTGATGGTTCAAATGCTGATTATGGGCCTCACTTTTTTGATGTGCACACTGGTGGTCTTTTTTGCGGTAGCTTGGTGTGCGGGAACACTGGCCGATCGCTTGCGCAGTCCTAAAGTTCAGAATATTCTCAATAAAACAAGCGCGGTGATTTTCACGATTTTGGCAATCTCTACGTTACTTTGGAAGGCCAATTAAAAGAGACTTGATATGACCGAAGCCCGTAAACAAGACATTTTGCTGATTTCACTCTTGGGTGTGGCTCACTGTCTATCGCACTATTTTCATCTGATTATTCCGCCGCTTTTCCCTTGGATCATGCCGGAATTCGGCGCGTCGTACGCTCAGATGGGAGCGGTGATGACCGTCTTTTTCATCACAAGTTCTCTTGGTCAGGCTACGAGCGGTGTTTTGGTCGATAAATTCGGCGCCAAAAAATGTCTCTACGGTGGCGTCAGCTTATTGATGATCGCCGGTTTTCTATTCAGCATTGCTCAGAATTATTGGTGGTTTTATCCCGTGGCCGCCTTCGCAGGGCTTGGCAACAGCGTTTTTCATCCGACAGACTATTCAATAATTAATCGCTGCATCACGAGCGAACGATTGCCATACGCTTTTTCCATCCACACCTTGGTGGGCAATGTCGGCTGGGCACTGGCGCCTATTTTTATGGTAGCCATCGCCGGGTTTACCGGCAGTTGGCGCTTGGCCGCCGCCACCTCGGGAATTATGGCCTTGTTGGTGTTGACGGTACTCTTATTAAATAACGGTTTGTTTGATCGCGCTCTAAAACAGGGAAACGGTTTAACGCCGGAAGAAAAACAAAATGACCAAAAAACTGACGCCGGATTCGGTTTTCTTAAACTGTTGGTGATTTGGTTGTGTTTCCTCTTTTTCTTCTGCAATTCTTTTGCTTTGGGGATTCTTCAAAATTTCGCGCCTTCCATTTTCAATGCGACTTACCGGGTGGGACTTGAAATCGCGACCGCGGGCTTAACTGCTTATATGATGGGCTCTATTGTCGGAGTGATGACGGGGGCCTTTATCGCCAAGGCGGTTAAACGCAGCGAGTTTGTTATCGCCTCGAGCATGTCGCTTTCCGCGATAACATCCATTTTGTTGGCCTCTCAGGTTTTCGGACCGTGGTGTGTGTTGCCGCTTATGTTCTTGATGGGATTGGGGGTAGGCATCGCAACCCCTTCGCGGGATATGCTAATTCGAGGCGCCTGCATGAAATTTTTGGGGTCAAACAGCTTCGGCCGTGTCTATGGTTTCACCTATTGCGGAATGGATGTGGGGCAAACTTTGGCTCCCTTGGTGGCGGGACCTCTGCTTGACGCGGGGTTTTTCTCGCTCGCGCTGATTTTGGTTGGAGTGTTTCAAACTTCGGCTTTATTGACTGCATTGGGAGTTGGACGGGAAAAAGAAAAACGCGCCTAAAAACAAATAATTTGATTTTCGGGAAAAGAGAATACAGTTTGTTGTAGTAGTGGTGGTTTTACTTGAAGTCACAGAATAGAAAAATGCCTCGGAGAAAAACCGAGGCATTTTGAATTAAAGCAACAGAATCGGTTACTTGCCGACCTTGATGTTGGCTTTTTGGAAGAGTTCCTGAATGTTTTGCTGAACCTTCGTTTGAACCAACATGTTCTTGTAGTGGTCCTTGCTCTTACTGTATTCGGGGAAGAGCTGAGCCTTGCGGGAGTCGTCAACCTTTACGATATAGAAGCCGCCGTTGGCGCGCACAGGCACTTCGGTGTAGTCGCCGTCATCAAGCGAACGGATAGCCAGACCGATCAACTGCGGGAAACTGGCAGAAGAGGTCCAGTTGTCGATCTTGCCGCCTTTGTCCTTCGTGCTCTGATCCACAGAGTATTTCTTAGCGACGTCAGCAAACTTATCACCGTCCTTCAAGGCTTCGGTGACTTTCTTCGCATCAGCTTCAGTTCTCACGGCGATGACACTGACCTTATATTCCTTGTCGCCGTAAGCTTTCTTCTGTTCTTCATAGAATTTCTTCACGTCGGCATCTTTCACCGGATTCTTCTTCGCAAAGTCGGCGATCAGGGCGTTGATGAGAACGTTGTCACGGGCGTTATTGATGGCGTCACGGACGTCAGCTCGATTGGCGAGCTTTTTACGATTGGCTTCCTGCAAGAGCACTTCTTTTTGGATTAACTGATTGCGCACTTGCATTTCCAATTCCGGCGTTCTCTTTTGGCCGTTTTTGACGATTTGCTGAATGATTTTTTCTTGAGCTTGGGCGGAGATCGTTTTGCCGTTAACTGTCACGGCAGACGGTGCCGCCATTGCCATCGCGGAGGCTAAGGCCAAGGACAAACCGATGACTAAAGCTTTGTGTTGCATAAATATCCTCTATAACAAAGAGAGTAGTTAATTATTCTTCGTATTTTGCGCTTCTTCAGCGTATTTGGCGACATAAAAACCAAGCCCAATTGTAAAAAGAAGTGTCAGACCCAAAAGCCCGAAGAGCTTGAAGTCAACCCAAATATCCATGCTGAAAGTGTAGGCGACAAACAGGTTAATCACGCCGATCAAAACCAAAAAGATCAGGCAGAAATTTTCAACCGTTTTCCAGGCCTGATCCGGCATATTGATCCCATTGAATACTTTTTTAATGTAGTCCTTCTTTCCGATACGGCCGAAAAGAAGAATGGCGGCAAAAAGCCAATACAAAAGAGTGGGTTTCCATTGAATAAAAGCCGGATCCTGAAAGGCGATCGTCATGCCGCCGAAAAGAACCACGAGTAGGGTTGAAAACACGGCCATTTTGGAAGGCTTTTGCCCTTTGAGATAAATCAGTCCCATCTGAATCAGGCTGACGGCGATAATCACGGCCGTGGCCGACACAATAGGAATCAGATCCGCTGTTACGGGAAAAATGGGCGCCAATTCGGAGGTATACGATCCCGCCACTTTAAAAGTGATAAAGAAACAGATGACGGGTAAGAGATCAAAAAAGGCCTTCACGGTATTTCTTTTCGCAATACAGATAACATAAAAGTAGCAGCAATATAGCGCAAAGGTTTTCATGATGCATAAAATCGCAAAACTTCGAAACATATTACTGGGTTTATGCAAAATCTTGTGGCTCAAATCGATTAAACTGTCACGATCCTCTTAATTTTTGCAGTGAGGAAATACCGTTTATGAATAAAAAGATAAAATGGCTGACCGCCGCCGGCGTGATTGTGATTTGTGCGGTCGGTTATACATTTTGGCAAAAGGAAGCGAAGACAGCTATGAATGAAACGCCTGTTGCAGTTCAAAATACAGAAGCAGCGCAAAAAATAGTGACAGTTGAAGGAGTGACGGAGTACCGCTTATCCAACGGTTTGCGCGTTTTGTTATTTCCGGATTTCAGTAAACCCACAATTACGGTCAACATGACCTATTTGGTAGGCTCCCGCCATGAAGGCTACGGCGAGACGGGGATGGCCCATTTGCTTGAACATCTGATGTTCAAGGGCTCGAAAAATTACCCTGAGCCCACCAAAGAATTCACCCGTCGCGGCTTTAAGATGAACGGTTCGACTTGGCTTGACCGCACCAACTACTTTGTCTCTTTCAATGCCGTGGATGACAATCTGGATTGGGCGTTAGGCTGGAGCGCTGACGCGATGACGAATTCTTTCATCGCGCAAAAAGATCTCGATACGGAAATGACCGTGGTGAGAAACGAATTTGAAATGGGTGAAAACAACCCCGTTAGCGTGCTTTTAAAACGCGTGCAGTCCGTGCTTTTTGATTGGCACAACTACGGTAACAGCACAATCGGCGCCCGAAGTGACATTGAACACGTCAAAATTGAAAACCTCCAGGCCTTTTATCGTAAGTACTACCAGCCCGACAACGCCGTTTTGATGGTTTCGGGCAAGTTCGATGAGGGTGAAACACTTAAGAAAATCGAGCGCATTTTTGGCGCGATCCCCAAGCCCACCCGTGTGCTGCCGCAATTGTGGACAGAAGAACCGGTGGCTGACGGCCAGCGTACGTTTGAAATTCGTCGCGCCGGTGAAATGAAGGTCGTCGCTGTCGGCTATCGCATTCCGTCCGCGCTGCATCCGGACGGTCAGCTTATCAATTTGGGGGCCGACGTTTTGGGGGACACGCCTCGCGGACGATTGCACAAAGCGTTGGTCGAAACTGGACTGGCCACTCAGGTTTTTGCCTGGCCGATGCCCGCTCATGATCCCGGTTTGGCGATGTTTGGCGCCATGCTGCCTAAGGACGGCGATATCGAAAAAGCCAAACAGGTTTTGATCGATACGGTCGAATCAACTTTTGACAAAGAAACCTTGAAAGAGCAAGAACTCTCGCTGATGGCCCGGGAAGAAAAAACGCTTTACGAAAGAACGTTCGCGGATCCTGAAACCTTTGGCGTGGATATTTCCGACTTTATTGCCTTGGGTGACTGGAGACTCTTTTTCATTCATCGTGACAGTTGGGAAAAAATGACTCCCGAGGAAGTGATGGGGGCATGGAAGCGCTACTTTGTTCGAGATAACCGTGTCATCGGCATGTTTATTCCTGACAACGAACCTAAGAGAGCGCAGATGACCGAAGCGCCGACTCTTCAGGCTGTGCTCGATCAATATCAGTTTAAAGAACAAGGAGAAGAGGCTGAGGTTTTTGATTCCAGCCCGGCAAATCTCAACGCCCGCACGGAACGCTTTGCCATCGGTGACGTTAATGTCGCGCTCTTGCCTAAAAAGACAAGAGGGGAAACCGTGGTGGTGCGCGCGCAGTTCCGTTACGGCAATTACGACTCCCGTCAAAACAAGCGCGCCATCTCGGCCTTAATGGGCGCGATGCTTGAGCGCGGCACCAAAACCATGACCCGCGAGCAAATTCATGATGCTTTCACGAAGTTGCAGATTGACGGCGACATGGGGCAATTCACAACCACGCGTGAGCATTTAAGCGATGCGCTTAATTTAATGGCTGAACTTTGGACCCAATCTGTAATGCCTCAAAAGGATTTTGAAGAATTGAAGTCAGAGTTCGCCACTGAAGTTCAATCCAGGATGGATGATCCGAGAATTCTCGCGCGCGACGCCATCACCGAGCATTTCAATCACTACGCCAAAAACGATGCCCGCTATCGTTTGACTTCAAAGGAAATGAAGACGGCCATTGAAAGCGCCACGCTCGATGAAGTCAAGAGCTACTATGATCAGCAATTCGGTATCGGCCGCGGGGAGATTTCTCTTGTCGGAGACTTTGACGCCCAGGCAGTGCGCGCGCAACTTGAAAGTATTTTGAAGCTGAAGGCTTCACAAGTGCCTTATGAACGCATCGTTCGCGAGCACTTTGAAACTCCAGGCACGCGGATCATCATTGACACGCCCGATAAGGAAAACGCCACGATCATGGCGCGATTCGATTTCGCTCAAAATAAAGATGACGCGGATACCGACGCCATGCTTTTGGCCAATTGGATCTTCGGCGGAAGTTCAGGCTTGTCCAATCGCCTGATGATGCGCTTGCGTCAAAAGGATGGCTTGAGCTACGGAGCGGGCAGCAATGTCAACATCCCGGCCTTCGGCAATGCGGCAAGTTGGACAATGCAGGCGATTCTCGCACCTCAGAACATGAGAAAGGCAGAGGTCGCGCTTTATGAGGAAATTGATAAAGTACTTAAAGATGGCTTTACTCAAGAAGAACTTGATGAAGCTAAAAAGGGCTTTATCGAATATCGCGCCGTTAACCGCAGCCAAGACCAACTTATTGCTTACCATTGGACCCAAATGATGAATGAGGGAGTGGATTGGACTGAAGCTGAAGAACGTGATGCGAAGATCAGAAGTCTGACCCTGGACGATGTCAATGCGGCTTTCCGTAAGATGGTTAAACGGGATGGTTTGACTGTCGTATTGGCCGGAGACCAAAAGAAGGCTATGACAGAGCAATAACCTTCTAAACTCAGTTTATTCCATTTAACCCGGGTTCAGAGCTGACTGAATCCGGTTTTTTGTAATGTGCCTAGCATGGCACTTAATCTGACTCACCAAATATCTCTAAATGAATTTACACGAATGAATTTACAATCCCTCTGGGCACGCGTGCAAGTTGGAATCGCGATAACGTGACTTTTATGTTCGGTTTGGCCGGTGAGTATGAATTTGATGCCCAAAGCGACATGATAGCCGCAGGCGCTTCTGCCCGAACCTCAGAGCTTGATGGTTTCAGCGCTTTTGCCGAAGCAGGCATGAGCCTCAAACCTAGTGTCTCTTCTCCATGGCAATTTGATTTGCAAGTACGTGGTTGGGAAGGCACAAGAGATGCGGTCTCCGGAATGGCCACTGTCAATTATCTTTTCTAAAGACATTTTGGGGCGATTAAAACATAGCCCCAAAACCTAAACAATATCTTCAATTAATCTTCAGAAATTATCTTGAAGTCAGCACTTTTAATCTGACAGAAGCCGGATTCCCCACTCTTTTTTGTCATTTCAACCAAGGCCAATGTTTTTTGATCATCGTGAACACTCATAACGACGTTGCCGACAGCCGCGGAATCTTGAAAAACATCGTCTCCGGCTTCAAGACTGACACTTTCAGAGCTTTCAACCCTAACCATGCAGCGAGGATTGGTTCCGATGTGTTGCACTCGTGAAATAATTTCCTGACCCGGATAACATCCTTTGTCAAACACTAATCCGCCGATTTTATCCAGATTGATCCATTGCGGGATGAAGGCTTCTTTGGTTTTTTCAAATACCCAGGGAATCCCTGCAACAATTTCACTTTCAAACCAAACAGAGGCATCATCAATCGGATTAAAGCTTCGCTTTAAGTTTTCAAGAGTCGAGATAACCATGACACGCTTCAGGCCCCAAGCGTCAGAAATACGTCCGATAACAGAATCATCCTGACAGACGCGCTTATCGGTTTCCGGCAACTGCATCTCCGGGTTAATTAATCCGGCAACAAACATTTCTGAAGCAATGCGTATGCTCACTTTGCTTCGGAGAATAAACATGGAAAGGCGTTTGACAAAACCGGGTACTAAATCAGTCGGCAAAAGAATGAAAAACTTATTTTCGACTTTGGCCACTCTCATCAGCGCCAATATTCTTCCTTGCGGTTGGCAATAGGCCGCGAGCCTAAAAGCGTCTTCGATGCCTTTGATGTGATTAGTGAATTGACCGTGTAAAAATGTTTCAGCATCATCACCGCTGACTTCCAAAACGCTGAGTTCACGGATAAGAAACGCGCCTTCCCGACTATGGGCAGGCGGCAATTGCCAAGAACCGGAAATGTTATTTTCCATGACAGTCGACTCCAAAACGAAACGCAGGCTGATATTATGGAGTCTCCAAAAAAATAGTGCGAATTTGCTTTGTGATGATTAAGTTCAATCCGGATGTGTTCTCTCGGCTTCAATCGATAAACTCCATTGAAAAACGGTACTGGGCAATGGGATTGTCAGCCGGCGTTGCCGTTGTCGGACTTTTTTGCCTTGTGGCCAATCAGGTGAGCTTTACCGATGAGGCATTAGCCAAAAAAGAAATTATGTTTACCGTGCCGCCCGGAACGCCCGCGGCCCGTATTCCTGCCATCCTCGAAAGTGAAGGCGTCGAAGTCAACGATTTTTATTTTAAGCTCTCGCTTCGTCTGACCGGCGCCCATAAAAATCTTCACGCCGGTGTCTACCGTGTTTATCCGAATGACACCGTGGGCAGCATTACCGAGAGGCTTTCCAAAGGTGAGGCCTATCTTTTTTCCTGGCGAATCGCTGACGGATCCACTTATTGGGAAGTGCGCAGAAGTTTGAACGCGTTAAACGGAATTAAACACGACTCCAAAGAAATGAGCGCGGACGCGCTGCTGTTTGCGATCGGTGCAAAAGAAGGTCATTTGGAAGGCCTTTTTGCCCCGGACACCTACAACTTTCATGCCAATGTCTCCGATCTTTTGATATTGAAAAAAGCCTATGAGCAACAGCAGGCGATACTGACAGAAGAGTGGACAAACAGGTCTGCGGACTGCCAGGTGAAAACGCCTTATGAGGCGCTCATTCTCGCGAGCATTGTGGAGCGCGAGGTCGGGCGCAGCGAGGACCGGGCTATCGTTGCCGGCATTTTTTCAAACCGGTTGAGAATTAAAATGCCTCTTCAGACCGATCCCAGCGTCATATACGGTGAAGGGGAGGAGTTCGGCGGTGACATCAAGCGTGAACATCTGCGCAAAAATACTCCTTACAATACTTACCGTTTTGTCGGACTGCCGCCGACCCCGATCGGCAATCCGACGAGAGAGAGCATCCACGCGGTGTTGCATCCCGCGAAGACCGACTATCTTTACTTCATTAATAAAGCAAACGGTGATCTTGTGCCGTCGAAAACGCTTCAAGAGCACAACAGAGCCGTTCGCCGGTACATTCTCAACAAAGGACATTAAGGATCATGCGAGGCCGTTTCATTACGTTTGAAGGCATTGACGGTGCGGGCAAAAGCACTCAAATCGACGTCATTGAGGCGACTCTTAAGGCACGGGGACTGGAAGTCATCCGTACCCGCGAGCCGGGCGGCACGCCGTTGGGCGAGGTGATCCGCAAAGAGCTTTTGTCAGTGCAAATGGATCCCGCCACAGAAACACTTCTGTTCTTTGCCTCTCGCGCCGAACACATTGCCAAAGTGATTCGGCCTGCGGTGGAGCGCGGCGCTTGGGTTTTGAGTGACCGTTTCACCGACGCCACTTACGCTTATCAAGTCGGCGGCAGAGGATTTCCGGCGCACAAAGTCGAAGAACTCGAAAAGTGGACTCAAGGCGAGTTGCAGCCTGATCGGACCGTGCTCTTTGATATTGATCCGGAAGTGGCCGCCAAACGCGTCGCCAGGGCTCGCCAGCTCGATAGATTTGAACAAGAAAGTCTTGATTTCTTTACCCGAGTCCGTCAGGCGTATCTTGACCGCGCCCATCAATCACCGGGGCGCTTCCTCATTGTCAACAGCATGCAGGACAAAGACATCGTGAGTGATATTCTTCGCAAGGAGTTTTCGACATGGGCTTAGCCGTTTACCCCTGGCAGGAGGAAATTGCTCGGGAACTTATCAGCTTCAGAGACAACCTTCCAAACGGTCTTTTGATTTACGGACCGCGCGGCATCGGGACAATTGACCTCATTGTGTCGTATGCCAAGAGTCTATTTTGCGAGCATCCTCATTCAGACGGCACGCCTTGCGGTGCATGCAAGGGTTGCAAAATGGCCAACGCTTATACGCATCCCGATTTGCGTTATGTCTTCAGCGAAGCCGAGGCGATACCGAGGGGCATTCCTTTTGAGCCTCCCTCAAACGCGACCAAAGATCGAAAAATTTATCGTGAAATTCTCATTCATCAGCCGCGTGAGTTGACTGATTTTTTGAATTTAGCCCCTCACATCAATAACGGGCGTCGGGTTATCGTGGTGTATCCTGCCGATGCGATTCGGGCTGACGCGGCGGCCACCTTCTTAAAAAGTCTTGAAGAGCCGCCTGAGAGAACCACTTTTTTACTGGTGGCTGATGATATTGACAAAGTACTGCCGACGATTCGTTCACGCTGCCGGCTTTTGAGAGCCAAAGCCCCTACTCATGACGAGGCGCTCGCATGGCTTAAAGAAAAAGGGGTGAATGATGCCGAGGAGGCTCTTGCCCGAGCAGCGGGGCGCCCGTGCCTTGTCACCGATGAAGAGGCGATCCGCCGCAATGCCGATATTGACGCGAAAACCCGGGAACAACTTTTAACGCTGACCACAATGGCTCCCGCTGTTCGTCTTGAACTTTTAAAAACATTGGCGCAGGGAGCCCGGATTGATCCGACTAAAATTGCTGTCAAGGAAGGCAGAACGGCGTTGCCTGTTTCCGCTGTGCTGCCAGTGCTAGAGCGCTGGAGTTATGATCTTCTGGCGGTTAAAGAAGGACTTGAGCCGCATTACTTTCCGGCTTACTCTGCGCAAATGAAAGCCCTTGTGAAAGAGGTTGAGGTTCAAAAACTCTTTAAATTCAATGATTCGCTTAAAGCCATGAGGAGAGTCGTCACGCACCCTCTGAATGCCCAGCTGATTATCGAGCAGGCGATTTTACGCTACCGCAAGACGATGGCCAATCAAGCGTTTGAATAATCAGAAGGCCTTGAGCTTTCTCATGGCTCGGGCTACCTCGCTTTCTTCCGGCGTCAGGTAGCGGCTTGTGGTTCCGACACTGGCGTGTCCCATTGCGTTTTGAACCACATTGACCGGCATCTCTTTTAATGCCGTGGTGGCGAAAGTGTGGCGCAACCAGTGAGTGGAGCTTGCGCGGAACTTGGCTGCGTCAAGGGGTCTTTCAGTTTCCACGTGAAGCGCCACGGCTTCAAGAAAATCCTCCAGCGCCAGGTAGAGCCCCGAGCGACTTAAAGCTGTGCGTTTGGCTTGACCGCTTTTGAGGCTATTTTGCCTGCCTCTGCCCAACGAAGAAAGAAGGGGAGTGTCGGGCTCAACCAATCCCAAGTGCGGAAGTCCTCTCATGCTGAGGTAATGGTTGATGAGGGCGACTTGTTCTTCCTGAAGCGGCAGGCGACGGATTTTGTCGCCCTTGCCCACCACCTCGATCACTGTGATTGTATCGGCGTCAATGCGGCGCTCAACAATCCAAGAAGCTCTCGCCTGAAGCATTTCGCTTGCGCGAAGTCCAAGTCCTTTGCCAAACATTAAAACCACAGCCATTCTCGCATGGCGCTCGTCATCCTCCTGGGATTCGAAGTAGTTATAAATGATTTCCCATTGCTCTTCGGTGAAGGAGCGGTCCGCGAAAGCCTTGGGGGCGCCTTCGCCTTCAAGATATGGTACCTTGGTTGAAATCTGATCAAAGGGGTTGTAAATAATGTAGCCGGTTTTCTTCAGAAAATTAAAAAGTTGCCTGACCACCGTGATCGACATCTTTCGGGACGTGTGGGAGAGAGAGCCGTTAAACGGACGCCAATCTTCGCACTCTCTCGGAGTGTTTTTCGTTCCTATCCAATCGTGCTGGGGACACTTCCAGTGTTTCGCCCAAGTCTTCTCATCGATGCGTCCCAATTCTTCAAGCCAGCGCAGATAGTCGCTCGCCTCAGCCACGCCCACGGCGCTCATGGCGATGTCTTTCTCAACCGTGCACCAGAGTAAAAAGCGCTCCGCTTCCTTTCGATAGACTCCCTGTGTGTTGATATTGCCGGCGCGCGCTGAAATCCACGCGTTGACAGCCGCGAGGTCATCAACCGCTTCAAGGCTTTGTCTGGAATCATCGCCCCTGTTCGGGCCGCTTCGACCATCGAGCCCTTCTTCTAAATGGATCCGTTCCAAAGGAACGATTTTGGGGTTTGGAGGGAAATAGGGATTTTCTTCACGAGCGGGCTTTTCTTTATTGCGAGATCTTTTTTCTCTCAAAAGCCCTTTGAGTTTCAACCAGGTCTCAAAAGCTGCCAGGTCACTCGGATTTTCAATGATCGCAGATAATTGTCGGTTTTTGAGCGCTTTAACTATGTCCTCGACCGTAACACATCGATTTTGCAGCGCTTTAAACGCATGCACGGAATCGAAGATATCCACAAGAAGGGTTTTCGAAGTGATTTTCTCAGGGAGAGGATCAAGGAATAAAACACTCATGGCTTAAACTTATGTTGAATAACAGCCCAATTCTAAGATTTTTTTCTCTAAGATTAACGGCTTGAAGTTGATTTTTTGTGTCTCCATCCGTTATGCGTCGTTTTTTTATCACTCTTGTCGCCATTTTGGTGGTGCTCTTTTCCGCAATGGGAGTGGAGTCTCTCATTATGGGGGACCATAACTCAATTTTGCGTCAAACACTAACAAGTCCTGTTAAGCAATTTATTGATGGCTCCCGCGGCAACCCCAATCAGGTTGTGGTGGCGATCGACACGCAGATTGATCCGTACATGCAACGCGCCTATTTCAAGGCTACAATCGACGCCATTGATCAGACGGTTCGGGCATCCAATAAATTTTTGGTCTTGAAATTTCTCGATCGTGAGACAATCAGCTCAATGATTGCCGAAGGGGAAATTGATTTTCTGATCAGTGAGTCGGACTTTTATGCGGATTTGGCATTTGAGGACAAGGTCAAGGCGATTTCAATGCTGTGGCTTGCTCAAGCTAAATCGCCGAGTTATTCCGCGGCCTCCACCATTGTGGTGAGCAGTTCTAACACAAAAATCTACACTTTAACTGATGTGGCGACGGGATCATACCGGATCGCTTCATCATCTAATGAGTCCTTCGCCGGTTTCACAATTTCGAAAGAAGCTTTTACTGAGAAAAACCTTTCTTGGCAAGCGGCCTATAAAAACATCATTTTCTCTTCAAATCGCAATCCTCTCGATGTGCTCAATGCGGTTAAAAGCGGCACAGCCGATGTCGGCATTGTGCCGGCATGCTTTATCGAGCAGGTCATGATCACCAATCAAGCGCATTTGAGCGACTATAGGGTAATTAATCCTCAGCCTGTTTCAGAACTTGCCTGCCAACATTCCACCAATGCGTATCCCGGTCTGATGGTTTCGTATCGAAACGGTTTGGACAGCAATTGGATTTTGGAAATGACCAATGCGCTTTTGGGGCTTAAATTACCCTATGGGGCGACTTGGAGCATGGCGGAGAACACGCGCGAGCTTTACGACTTGATGTATCACTTGCGCATGGGCCCGTATAACAATGTGACTTATTCGGCCATCTATCGTGTTTTTAGCGAAAACCGAGCCATCTTTATCACGGCAATTTTCCTTATTGTCGCCGGCTTTTTCTATAACCTCATTATTTCCGTGGAAGTGGCCTCGCGCACTAAGGCGCTTAAGAAGGCACTGGCGGAAAAAGAGCGTATTTCCAAACAGCAGGAACAAACGAACGAGTATATTTCCCGCCTCGAGCGCACGGGTATTGTGGGTCAGATGTCGAGCATGATTGCCCATGAACTTAAACAACCTTTGGCCACGGTATCCAATTATTCAAGAGGTCTTTTGCGCCGCATCGAAAGGGGAGCGGCCGATAAGGAAACTATTGTGAAGGTGCTCAAAGAAATTGAGTACCACACCGAGAGGGCCAATGACATTGTCGATCATGTCCGAAGCTATGCCAAGCCTCATGACATCAAACGCGAGGAACATGACTTGCGTGATATTGTCGCCAAGACCGTATCGACCTTTGAAAAGTCTGGACGAAGCAGCGTGCCGGTTGTGGTTGAGGGAGTTAAGAAGGCGTTGGTGGAAGCCGATGATTGGGAAATTGAACTTGCGATTTTGAATCTTTTGAAAAATTCCGCCGATGCTTTTACTGAAGTTCACCCCGCCATGCGTGACACCGATGAAGAGATCATCCGCATTCGCATTGAAGATCATGAAGAGAGCTGGTGGATTCGTGTCATTGATAATGCCAAATTAGTCGATGAAGAATTTACAAAGCAATTTTTCCAAAAGTTGGAAAGCTCAAAAGCGCATGGTTTGGGGTTGGGCTTGTCGATTGTGAGTTCATTGGCCGAACGCCACGCGGGCCGCGTATGGGCTGAACCCAATCCCGGACGCGGTGTGGTCGTGACAATCGAATTGCCGAAATACCGGCCTATTGAAGAAAAACTTTAATAGTGGAAAAAGGCTTAAATCCCGAGGATTTAAGCCTGAGGTTTAATTGAAAGTGATGTCGTACTGCTCGGGGCTGTAGCAGGACTCCACCTGCAGCGACACAGGACAGGCAATAAAGTCTTGCAGTAAATTCAAAGCCTCGGCCTCATCTTCCAAGAAAAGATCAATCACCGTCTGACTGGCGATAATTGAAAATTCCTTGATGCCGGGATACTGGCGCCACTCGCGCAGCACCTCTCTTAAGATTTCGTAGCAAACTGTGCGCGCCGTTTTGATTTCCCCACGGCCGCCACACAACGGGCAGGGTTCGCAGAGAATGTGACCAAGCGAGTCGCGGGTGCGCTTTCGAGTCATTTCAATGAGCCCCAACTCTGAGAAGTTGCTCATTGTGATATGCACGCGATCGGTCGAAACGGCTTTTTGAAGCTCGGCTAAAACCGCGCTGCGGTGGGCGTCCTTTTCCATATCGATAAAGTCGATGATGATAATGCCGCCTAAGTTTCTGAGTCGAAGTTGTCTGGCGATAACGCGAGCGGCTTCAAGATTGGTTTTAAAAACCGTGTCGCCGAAATCACGTTTGCCGACGTAGGCGCCGGTATTGACATCGATCGTGGACATCGCTTCATTTTGATCAAAAATGAGGTATCCGCCGCTTTTCAGATCCACTCTGCGTGAAAGCGCTTTTTCAATTTCGGTTTCAATACCGAATTGCTCGAACAGGGGAATTTCACCCGTATACATTTCAAGCTTGTCGACCACGGTGGGCACAAAATCGACGGCGAAGTCTTTGAGCTTGTCAATATTGTCATCCCAAGCATCGACGAGTACGCGCGTGGTATGCTCATTGACCATATCGCGCAGCGCGCGCTCTTCAAGGTACAAATCCTGGTAGAGAATGCCCGGAGCTGAAGTGACAGAGATTTTCTCGGCGATTTGCTTCCACAGTTTGGAAAGATATTGCATGTCGTTGAGAAAATCGTCGCTTGTGGCGCCCTCTGCGCAGGTTCGGACGATATAGCCTCCTTTTTCACTTTCCGGGCGCACTGCGGTGATGAGCGCCTTGAGCCGCTCGCGCTCAGTTTCATCCTCAATGCGTTGGGAAACACCGATGTGCTGTTCTTTGGGAAGGTATACAAGCTTATGACCGGCAAGCGATATTGTTGTCGTGAGCCTCGCCCCCTTGGTGCCTATAGGATCTTTGGAGACCTGAACGATGACTGATTCGCCTTCATGCAGAATGTACTCAATAGGCTTGTAGCTCCCATCTTCCTGGCGCGCGGTGAAAATGTCGTGGACGTGCAAAAAAGCGGTGCGCTCCAACCCTATGTCAATAAAAGCGGACTGCATGCCGGGCAACACCCGCATGACTTTGCCTTTGTAGACATTGCCAACCAGACCGCGTTGGGCACGTCTCTCGATATGCAGGTCCTCAAGTATGCCGTTGACCATCACAGCCACTCGCGTCTCCTGCGCCGAGCAGTGAATTAAAAGCTCTTCGTTCATAATTTAAAAAGTGATTTCAGTCTCGGCAATTTTAGCGTAAGGCGCTCCTGCGCTGTTATTTCCAGTCCACGTAAAAAAGAGAATGAATTGATTTAAGGTGCTCAGGAATATCACGGGCGTGATCAATGCCCGCGATCATCACTAAGCCGCCATCGGCGAGAAACTTCTTAATGAACGGTTCCTGCGGGTTTAAACCGTCATCAGCGACCAACATTTTGATTTGAAGCTTTTAAATGGTTTCTTTTTCCAAGTCGCCCCCCAGCGCCACGTATTTAAAACCGGCGTGGCGAGCGGAAACATATTGCCCGTAATTGGTGACTTCCACCGCCATTCTGTCGGGATAAGGGCACTCGGCGAGCATCTTCGCGTAATCGTTGCCCTTATCAATGACAAGGAACATTTGCGGATGCTCGGCCATTAGTTTGGCGACATCTGTTAAAAGCAGGGGAGTGAATTGCCCCAAAATCTTGCGTTCCTTCACTTGGGAGGCTGTAGGCGGAATTATCCATTGACGGGGATGATCGGTTTGGGCGTTGAAATCATCGTTGTAATCCGCGCCGTAATAGTGCCCGTCAAGAGTCAGCCTAAGGTCAAGCTCTATGAAACGATAGCCGTCTTTTAAGGATTTAAGTATCGCTTCTTTGGAATTCGTGTAAGTGATGGAACCGATGGCGCCGCCCGAATGAGCGATGTAACGTTCATCGCCGATCGGCATGGCCGCTACCGGTTCAACGTCAATGAGACCGCATCGATGCGCCCACTCATAGTGCCATTGGTAATGATGCAAAAGGCCCCAGGTCACAATGACGACAAAAATACCTAAAACCAAAAGCCACGGTCGAACAACAAAACGTCTCATAATCAGAATCCTTTTGCAAAAAAAATTATAAAAGTCAGCGGGTTCGATCACAAATCAGAGTCATCACCCGTTACAATCTTTGCCGTAGAAATCTGTATTGAAGATAATTGGGAAAAAATGTCTGAAATTAAATTAAGCGGCCAAACAGCCGCTCGCGCCCATGCCGGCATGGGGCTTTACGTTTGTCCTGACGATCCTGAAGGTTTAAATAGCCTCTATTACACGGTTGAAGTCAATGACGCTCAGGGCGTTGCTTTTTTACGCCGTCTTTTGACGATTGATGTCAAGAATGTTCACCGGGGTGAAGTCAGGCAAAGTTTTATTCTCAACGCGCTGGGTGTGATCACCGATTTTGTCTGGGTGGCCCATTTGCCCGATTCAGATGAACACTTCCGCGTGATCTTTCAATCATTGGACACTTTGGCCTGGATGCATCAGGTCGCCAAAGCCTTTGATGAAGACTTTACAACGATTCAAACTTCAAGCGCGCTTCTTTTTGCCGATCAGACGCATACCCCGCACGGCATGATGACCGACGGTAAAGTGCAGACGTTGAAAACCGCCAAAGGTGACGTCCTTGTGATGAGAGTAGGCGGGCTCAGTTTGCTGCAGGGGCCGGCTGAAGCGTTTGCCGGTTTCACCCACCCCGGTATTGAAGTACTCGATGAACTCGGCGCCGTGACGCTTTGCTACGTTTGCGGTTCTCCTTTGGCTTTCGCCTGGGAGTCTCAAGACAAAATGCCGGGCGATGCTGACGGAGCGCGCTACATTGATTTTTCCGATCCCGCGCGTATGTTCATCGGCCGCGCTTTGACTGAAGCAAGGCTCAAAGCGGCCGAACCCAAAAAAGCCGTCAAGCTTGCTTCTCATCAAGATAACGCCGCACAATGGTTTGATGAGCCCACAGGGGTGACTCTTTTAACCGAAGAGGGGGTGCCTGTCGCGAAAACTGATTTTGTCGGTTTGTTGGGCGAAAAATTGATCTGCTGCGCTTTTGTGCCCGCCGCAATTCAACCCTCTTCGCTTCTATGGCTCAATGACGGTCAGGAGCAAGCCTATCGAGTCGAAGTGCTCGATTAACCAAGGAGTCAATCGTGAGTGTTAGTGTTTTTGATATTTTCCGAGTCGGCATCGGTCCATCTTCTTCACACACGGTGGGTCCGATGCGGGCGGCAGCCCGCTTCAGCAAGGAGCTGATTGAAAAGGGACTTGATGCAAACACCCATCGCATTTGGGTGGATTTAATGGGTAGTCTCGGTGCCACGGGCATCGGACACGCCACTGACACCGCGTTTCAGTTAGGGCTTATGGGAATGCTGCCTGCCGATGTGGACTTGGATGCCGCCCCCGGCATTTTAGAATCTATTAAATCCGATCATCGGCTGACTCTTCCGAATGGAAAGACGATTGAATTTGATCCTGCCCGTGACATTATCCTGAGTCCTGAAAAAGTGGCCATCTATCACACCAACGCCATGCATGTCATCGCCCAGGATAAGGATGGCAACGTGCTCCTCACACGCCGCTATTACTCTATTGGCGGCGGCTTTATCGTCGAGAGCGATCCTGACAACTTTGACAAAGTCAGTGAAGATAAGGAAACGGCTCACACGAACCCCCAGCCTTATCCTATCGGCAGCGCGGCGGATTTAATGAAATGGTGCAAGGAAACAGGGCTGTCTATTCCGGAAATTGTCCGCGCCAATGAACGGGTGTGGTGGAAGACTGACGAAAAGATCAATCAGCAGTTGGATTATCTTTGGTCGGTAATGAAAGATTGTGTGGCCCGCGGTCTTAAAAATGAAGGCATCATGCCGGGGCCCATGAAGGTGAGGCGGCGCGCCAAACAAATGTATTTAAAGCTCGACTATGAGCACCGCACATTAAATGATCCGCTCGCTGTTTTAGACTGGGTCAATGCGTTTGCGTTTGCCGCCAATGAAGAAAACGCCTGCGGGGGGCGTGTCGTGACGGCGCCCACCAACGGCGCGGCCGGTGTCATTCCCGCCGTGTTGCACTACTACATGAAATTTATTGAATCGGCGAGCATTGAAGGCGTGCGCGACTTTTTGCTGACAGCGGGTCAAATCGGCATTCTCTATAAGGAAAACGCTTCTATTTCCGGCGCCGAAGTCGGCTGCCAGGGGGAAGTGGGAGTGGCTTGCTCCATGGCCTCCGGCGGTCTCGCCCAAGTGCTGGGAGCAACTCCTCAGCAAGTGGAAAACGCCGCCGAAATCGGCATGGAACATCACTTGGGTATGACTTGTGACCCGGTGGCCGGGCAAGTGCAGATCCCCTGCATTGAGCGTAACGCCGTGGCGGCTGTAAAAGCGATCAACGCCGCTCGTTTAGCCCTTTTGGGCGACGGTCATCATTATGTGTCACTTGATCAGGTAATCGTCACGATGCTAAAAACCGGGCTTGATTTACAGATGAAATATAAGGAAACGAGCCGAGGCGGCTTAGCTGTCAGTGTCGTTGAGTGCTAAATAATTTGAGCCGCGTAAGCGGCTCAAATTGCATCAACAGGTCAAGCGCGGAAATTATTTTCTCCGGTATGTTCTGAAGCAATAACTGTAAGGATGGTCATCGGTGGCGGGGAACGTTTCCTCTTCGGTGAGTGTCCACTCGATGTCAGAAAGCGGCTCAAAAAACGCGTCGCCTTCAAAATCCGCGTTCAGATAAGTCACATGGGCCACTTGCACCTTGGGCAGCGCTTCTTTATACACTTGGGCTCCGCCCATGATGAAGGCGACTGGAGCATCACTCACCGCTTCGAGCGCTTCTTCCAAACTGGCGACTACTGTGGCTCCGGCAGCCGAATAGTCTTTTTGACGCGTAATGACAATATTTCGCCGGCCGGGCAGGGGACGACCCAAAGATTCCCAGGTCTTGCGTCCCATAATGACGGGCTTGCCGAAGGTCGTGCGTTTGAAGTTTTTAAGGTCCTCCGGTAAGTACCACGGTAATTTGTTTTCTTTCCCAATCACGCCGTTGCGGGCGTGGGCGACGATTAAATGCAACTGCGTCATGCCTTTCTCCTAAAGAGACCGTTGATCGCTAAACCGCGACTGGAGCTTTAATGGCGGGGTGCGGGTCATATCCCACGATCTCAAAATCCTCGTACTTATAGTCAAAGATTGATTCCGGACGGCGCTTGATGACAAGCTTCGGGTACGGACGAGGTTCACGAGACAATTGTAAGCGCACTTGATCAAAGTGGTTGTTGTAGAGATGGCAGTCGCCGCCGGTCCAAACGAAGTCGCCGACTTCCAAATCACACTGCTGGGCGAGCATGTGCGTCAACAGTGAATAGCTGGCGATATTAAAAGGCACGCCTAAAAAGATATCGCATGAGCGTTGGTAGAGCTGACAGGAAAGTTTGCCGTCAGCCACATAAACCTGAAACATCATGTGGCAGGGTGGAAGGGCCATTTTCGGCAATTCCGTTACGTTCCATGCCGTGACGATCATTCGTCTGGAGTCGGGATTTGTTTTAATCGTGTGGATAAGCTCGGCGATTTGATCGACGGTTTGATTGTCAGCGCCGCGCCAGTTTCGCCATTGAACGCCGTAGATTGGGCCCAAGTCGCCGTTTTCATCCGCCCATTCATCCCAAATGCTCACACCGTTTTCTTTAAGGTAGGCAATGTTGCTGTCACCCTTTAAAAACCATAACAACTCATGAATGATGGAACGCAGGTGAAGCTTTTTCGTGGTCACGAGCGGGAAACCGTGTTGAAGGTTAAAACGCATTTGGTAACCAAACACAGAGCGAGTTCCCGTACCGGTCCGGTCACTTTTATTGACGCCATGGAAAAACACATGACGCATTAAGTCTTCGTATTGGTGTTCGATAAGCATGATGAAATATTTCCCAGACAATTATTCAATGGGACTCATTTTACAAGTTTCGATAACTAAATAAGGTATCCCGGTTCACAATTTTTAAAAGACGTATTTTCAAAAATAGAATAACTTATATTATGATCTATAAATATTTATAGATTACGCATAAAAATTTATGTAAACTAACGGCATTATGAATAAAGCACTTCAACCTTATTTGTCAGTAGCCGAGTTAATAGCGAGAACCTTCCCTCATGCGGAAGTCGTTTTACATGACATGCAGATGCCACAGCACTCGGTCGTTTATGTAGCCAACAGTTTTGTGACCGGCAGAAAGGTCGGACAAACTTTCCATCATCTTATTGAAAAAGCGGTTTTCGCGGGCAATCCCGACGATGGTGTTGTCGACAATTATTTCTTTGATCACGACGGCAAGCGCATACGCTCATCATCCCTTTTGATCCGCAATGACAAAAACGAGCTGATCGGGGCGCTTTGTATCAATATTGATACTTCTGAGGCCGAGAAGGTTTTGGAAGTGCTCAATGCCTGGGTGAATGGCCCGGAGGGAGCCCGCGTCTCTGCGCAGAAACAAACTTTTGACAATGCAGGGACTGAAAATAAGACTCCGGTTGAAAACAAGGACAGCGTGCGTCAGTTTGTCAACAGCATGATCGATTCCATGGTCAATGAATTGGTGAGCGCAGGCTCCCATACCCGTGAAGATCGTCTCCAATTGATCCGTTTTATGGATGAGCGGGGAGTGTTTTTAGTGAAGGGTTCATTGGAATACGTCGCAGGCAAACTCGGTCTGTCAAAAGTGACCCTATACGGCTATTTAGACCAGATTCACGGTAAACGTTAATTTTTTTGAGGAGTAACTCATGAACTACATTTGTACTCGTTGCGGTAAATTAACTCCCACCACGACAAAAGAGCCTTGCTGTGAGTGCGGCGGTCTTTTTGAGTTGGATTACACGCCAGAGAAGTGGGATGAGTCGCTCATTGATAAAACACAGTGGAATCAGTTTCGCTATCGCCGTTTCATGGCGCTCGAAGATGATTGCTGGAAAGATGTGACAATGGGTGAGGGGATGACGCCCATTATCCGTCTCGACAAGGATGTTCTTCTCAAGATGGACTACTACATGCCGACCCTTTCATTTAAGGATCGCGGAGCTGCCACGCTAGTGGCGCACATGAAGTCTATCGGCGTCACCGACTGTGTTCAGGATTCAAGCGGCAACGCCGGTAACGCGGTTGCCGCCTACGCCGCTCGCGCGGGAATCGGCTGTGAGATTTTTGTCAAAGAAGGCACAAGCCCCTCTAAGATTCGAATGATCAAGTCTCACGGCGCTAAGGTCAATGAAGTCCCCGGCAGCCGCGACCACTGCGCCGATGTGTGCCGCGCCAAGGTGCGTGATGAGCACAAATACTACGCCAATCACGTCTTTAATCCTTTCTTTTATGAAGGCATGAAGGCGTACATCTATGAGACGTTTGAGCAATTGGGAAGGATCCCGGCCAATATTGTCGTGCCGGTCGGCAACGGCACTTTATACATTGGTGTGGTGAAAGCGTTGGAGCATTTGCTGGCTTCCGGCGCCATTGAAAAATTCCCGCAAATAATTGCTCTTCAGAGCGAACTGTGTGATCCGCTTTTTAAAGCTGTTCAGAACCATGCGGATGAACCCGTCGAGGTGCCTGTGGTCGACACAATGGCAGAAGGCATTGCCATCGGCAAGCCCAGCCGCGGCAAGGAATTGCTGCAGATGGCCTATCGTCACAATATCCGTTTTGTGACGGCTCCGGAAGATAAAATTTTGCAGGCCCGCGCGCACTTGGCCTCTCGCGGTATTTACTGTGAACACACGACGGCCGCCAACTACGCTGCTTATTTACATTATTGCGAAATTTACGGACCGACTCCCGACACGCTGATCACAATGTGCGGCGCGGGCATTAAGTCGGATCATTAAAGAGCATTATGGCTATTACGCTCTGCTAACAGGCATAATTAAGAGGTTTGATTTTCATTTTGAGCTCGCATGCATACCCCTTTGAAAGTAAATCGAGCTCAAGATGAACTTTATTTGGACCGATTAACGAATTTAGGAAAAAAAAGGAGGCGGCGCGCGGCGGCTTGATTGGCTTTGCTGTGCGTTCAAATTATGAATCCCTTGATTTTCGGCGTATGGGACGGACGCTTTTACGATAACCGATCCACATTTACCCCGACGGCTCCGGAGAATCTGCCTCTTGAGCAATTCTCACAGTTCAATCCCGGCAACCCGATCATGAGTTTTGTTTGTGACCGCGGCTTTCTGGTGATGGACCGCAGGGCCAATCTCGCGTTCTCGTTGTGGCGTTACTACCAACGCGCCGCAAGAGAGACGTGCGGAAAATGCACGCCTTGCCGCGTGGGTGTGTTGGTAATTGCCGAGGCGCTTGAAAAAGCGGTCAAGGGCAAAGCCGGTGAAGTGGATTGGGAATATGTGAAATCCGTGGCTCTTCAGATGAAGGAGACGAGCTTGTGCGGAATCGGTCAAACGACGCCCGTCGCGCTGTTGGGGGCACTGGAATTTTGTCCGGAAGAGCTCCTACACGCACAACCCGTCGCTGAGAATGTATACGACTATTACACGCTCATGAGCGCCCCCTGTATTGAAGCCTGCCCGGCGCACGTCGATGTGCCCCGTTACATCGACTACATTAAAGCGGGCGAGCCTGAGATGAGCGCGGCGGTTTTATTGCGGCACTATCCGCTCGTGGGCAGCTGCGGCAGGGTCTGCGTACGCTATTGCGAGAAAGCCTGCCGCCGTCAGTATCTTGACAGTCCGGTGGATATCAAAAATCTTAAGCGATATGCGGCCGACGCCACTGGCCCCATGCAAGAGCTTTTCCATCAGGCGCAGAGGGAAACCAATCCGTTGAGTCCCAAAGTAGCCGTGATCGGCGCCGGTCCCGCCGGCATCAACTGCGCCTATCACTTGCTGCTTCAAGGTTATAAAGTCGACATTTTTGAGGCCAACAGTCACGCGGGCGGCATGGCTCAGGTCGGCATTCCTCAGTACAGATTGCCCAAAGGCCTGCTTGAAAGCGAAACCGAAGTAATCACCGAATTGGGCGGTCGGTATTTCTATCACCAACGCCTGGGGTACGATTTCTCAATCGCTGATCTTTTTAAGCGCGGCTATAACGCTATTTTCTTAGGTGTCGGCTGTTCTAAGGGCATGTATCTCGGTCTTGAAAACGAAGACACCACCTTGACCGGATACTTTAACGGCATTGACTTCCTGCAAAAAGTCGAACGGGCCGTCACCGGTAACAAGCCCTTTAAACTGTCCGGCGATGTGGTCGTTGTCGGCGGTGGCAACGTCGCCATGGATTGCGCCCGTTCAGCCGTCCGTTTAACCGACGGTCAGGTTCATGTGGTTTACCGTCGGACCGAAGAGGGAATGCCCGCCGATCACGAGGAAGTGATTGCCGCCAAGGAAGAAGGAATTGTTTTCCATTTCCTTTCTGTGCAAAAAGAAATTTTGAGCGAAGAAGGCAAGGTCACGGGATTAAAGATCGCCAAAATGCGTGAGGAAAAGGTCCCCGGCTCTCGCCGTGGCAAACTCATCGAAATTGAAGGCACCGACACTGTTTTACCTTGCACGCATCTAATTGCCGCAATCGGTCAGCGCCTGGATAAAGAAGTGCTCTGCGATGATGACGGCATTATGTTTGATAAGCGCGGCAATATTTTTGTCTCGGACGCTTTGGCGACAACTCGTCCCGGTGTTTTTGCCGGCGGTGACGCCGCCACCGGTCCTACCACATTGATTGACGGTCTCGCTCAAGGTCAAATCGCCGCTCAGTCCATCAATGAATACCTGACTCGGGGCTCTGTGGGCTTTGTCGCCCGCAGGCGCATGGGTGAGCTCATCAAAAAGGGCGATTTGATGCATGAAAATAATCCCAAGATTGATTTATGCAAAGCCCCGCGCCACAAGTTAAAGACACTTTCAAACGAGGAGCGTCGAGGTAATTTTGAAGAAGTGGACCTTTCAATGACCGAAAAAGAAGCCATTAGCGAGTCCAATCGTTGCATGCGCTGCTATCGCATATACGGTGTGGTCACTCAGTTGCCGATTCCCGGCAACATCACTCATATTCAGAACCAAGCGGTTTAAGGAGAGGCGTCATGGAAAATTTTGCTTGGTTTAACGGACAGAAAGTGGATTTTGAAGAAGGTCAAACAATCCTTCAGGTTGCCAAAAAGCATAATGTTTTTATTCCGACGCTTTGCGCCTTCATGCCTCTAAACCATACACCCGGCACTTGCCGGATGTGTTTGGTCGAAGTTTTCGATGAGGGAGAAGAGACGGGGAGAGTGGTGACAGCCTGCACCACGCCGATCAAGAAGGGACAACGTATTTTCACTCGCAACGAGCGGGTGAGAAAAATGCAGCAGCTTCAGATGCAACTGCTTTTTGCCGATCACGATCAGGACTGCAAGAGCTGCTCAAGACACGGCAACTGTGAGCTTCAGGACGTCGCTCTATTTATCGGCATGCCTCATACGCCGACGCCATCGAACTTTATAGCCAAACGCCCCTATGACAATTCCTCCATGGGAATCGTGCGCGACGTCAACAAGTGCATCCGCTGCGGACGCTGTGTGGAGGTGTGCCGACAAATTCAGGGAATCGGCGCGCTTACCATTGATAATTTCGGCACGATGGCAGGCGTCGCGATGACCGGAGCGAAGCGCTGGGCCGACTCCGCCAAGTGCGTGCAGTGCGGACAGTGCACCTTAGTGTGTCCGACCGGAGCTTTGAGTGAAAAAGATGAAACCGACCGGGTGCTCAACATGATTGATGACCCCGAAACGGTGACGATTGTGCAAATGGCTCCGGCGGTCCGCGTCACGCTCGGAGAAGAGTTCGGTTTTGGCCCCGGTGAAAATGTCGAGCCTTTGATTGTTTACGCCTTAAAACACATAGGCGTTGACTACGTTATGGATACGAACTTTGCCGCAGACGTTGTCATCATGGAGGAAGGCACCGAGCTTCTTGAACGCTTGAAAGCTCGAGCGGAAAATAAAGAGACCGCGCTTCCGATGTTTACCTCGTGCTGTCCGGGCTGGGTGAATTATGTGGAAAAACATGCGCCGATGGTGATGGAGTATCTGTCCACAACGCGCTCGCCGCAGGCGGTGTTCGGCGCTTTGGCCAAGGCGCTGTTGCCGGGCAAATTGAATGTCGCGCGCGAAAAGCTTCGTGTGATTTCCATCATGCCTTGCACAGCCAAAAAGGGCGAGGCGCTCCGACCGACATTGGCACGCGAAGAAGGACAGGATGTGGACGCGGTGTTGACTGTCAGAGAGCTCGCCAAACTCTTAAGACGCTGCGGCATGCATTTGAAAAACTGCAAACCCATGCAGCGTGACGAGCATCTCTTTACCGACTATTCAGGCGCCGGAGCTATTTTCGGCACAACGGGCGGAGTGATGGAGGCAGCCGTCCGCACAGTGTACGCGCTCACGCATAACGGTGAATCCATGAAACCTTTGGTTTTCGAACCTGCCCGAGGTCTGGAGGGGGTTAAAGAGGCGCAAGCGGAGCTAGGTGAATTCGGCACAATCCGCATTGCCATTGTGCATGGTTTGGCACGGACGCAGGCCCTGCTCGATAAGATGAGCGCTGGCGAGGTTGCCTACGACTTTGTGGAAGTGATGGCCTGTCCCGGCGGCTGTATCGCCGGCGGCGGCACTCCGCGCAAAAAGAATAACTATCAGCTCTACACGCACACCCGTCAGGAGGCACTTTACCGTATCGATGATGATGCGAAGGTGAGAGAGTCTCACAAAAATCCCGAAATCACTGCTCTTTACGGACAGTCGCTGGGCAAACCGGGCTCGCACCTCGCTCATGAGCTGCTTCACTGTGAATATCGCTCGAAAAAAGCCGATAAGAGTCCGTCGGATATTCGTCGGTTATGGCATGTTTTAAGTGCCCGGTACACCGAAGCTGCAAAAAAGCGTTAAAATCACCACCGGTCTCAGGGCAGGGTGAAATTCCCTACCGGTGGTGACAGTCCACGAGCGCGGGTAATTTTGCCTGGTCAGCAGAATCGGTGCGATTCCGATACCGACGGTTAAAGTCCGGAAGAAAGAGCTAAAACTTTCCTCGTGAGGACATCGATTCTCGGCGTCCTCTTCTCCCTGATGCCTTTTTTCAATTCTGTTTTGAAGAAAGGATTTTTCTATGCATCAGTCTGAAAACCTTTTGGCGCAATACGGCGCCGACAGCTACCTGCGTGTCAAGCGCGCGATTGCCGATCTTCGTGCCGGGCGCGGTGTGATGGTGGTTGATGATGAAAATCGGGAAAACGAAGGCGATCTTATTTTATCCACCGACTTTTTGACTGTTGAGCAAATGGCGCTCATGATTCGCGCCTGCTCCGGCATTGTTTGTGTCTGTCTGCGCGACGAAGACTGCAAGCGGCTTGATTTGCCGCAGATGGTGCAAAACAACACGAATACGCAGGGAACGGCGTTTTGTGTCTCCATTGAGGCGGCCAAGGGCTGCACGACCGGCGTCAGTGCCAAGGACCGTGTGACAACCATTAAGGCGGCCGCCAATCCCAACGGAAAGCCGGAAGATCTTTTGCGTCCTGGGCATGTGTATCCGCTACGCGCCCGTCCCAACGGCGTGCTCGAGCGCCGCGGTCATACGGAGGCCACCGTTGACTTGATGCGAATCGCCGGTCTCAACCCCGCCGGAGTTCTTTGTGAGCTCATGAACCCGGACGGCACAATGGCCAAGCTGCCTCAGGTTTGTGAGTTCGCCAACTTGCATGGTCTTTGTGTGATCACTGTTGAAGACTTGGTGAGATACCGTCAGGCTTTCAATTGCTGATAACAGAAAATACTTAAACGCGAAAGACGGTTTGGAAGTGACGGCCCTTTCAGACCGTTTTTTTTCTTTTAAGGATCCAAAATTGCATCCCGGCCGAAAAGCAATATCGCAAGACTCTCCATTATTTCGATATTAATTTTTTGCGGCCAAGATGCAATTTTTTAACTCTTAGAGCGCATAGTAGAGTTCAAAATCCAAAGGCGTAACCGCTTGACGGTCGCGGTCAACATCCTTCATCTTCAATTCGATGTAGCTGTCAATCAAATCATTCGAGAAATTCGATCACGGTCATACTGAGAAAATCGATTTTGAAAGCCAACAATTTTTGCACAATACTCTCGATAAGCCGGTTCCGTCGAGTCTCTGAAGTATGTCATCTGACACTCCATTAGTAATCAAAAAGTGTCAACTTTTTTTCAGGACAAGAATCCGGTTTATTTAAAGAGAGTAGGGGAACGTCAGGAGATCAGGACTTTGTCAGAGATGATCTGGCGTCATTTTAACGCTGTGACTATGGAGCATTGGAGTTTTTGGTACCGGCATTTTGGAATTCGGAAGGTTTCGCAAAGTGCCTCAAAATAAAGCATTCGTTATTGAAAAATCTAAGGTCTATTACCCATAACTAGAGGTTTATGAGTATTCCCTTTCACCGGCTCTTACGGGATAATGAGTCGGGTCGTTTAAAGTGGAGTGAAAAAATGAAACGTCGTTCCTTAATTTCTTTGTGTGTCTGCGCCATCGCTGCCGGCGGATTGCTCGTGGGATGCTCTGATGATGCCGCCAAGAGCGGAGTGCTCAAGGTGGGTGCCTCTCCCGTGCCGCACGCCGACATTTTAAAAGCCGCGCAGCCCATGCTTGCCAAAGAAGGCGTTAAGCTCGAGATTATTGAATTTACCGATTATGTTCAACCCAACATGGCTTTGGCAGACAAGGAATTGGATGCGAATTTCTTCCAACACAAGCCCTACTTGGATAACTTTACAAAGGAACGTAAATTACAACTTGAATCCCTCGTGGCGGTTCATATTGAGCCGATGGGCGTGTATTCCAAAAAAGCCAAAGATGTGAAAACGGTCGCTAATGGCGCGAAGGTCGCCATTCCAAATGACCCGACTAACGGCGGTCGCGCTTTGAAGATTTTGGCCGACGCGGGCTTTTTCACTCTCAAAGACGGTGTGGGTGTGAATGGCACGCCCGCGGATATCGTATCCAATCCCAAGCAGATTCAAATCATCGAAATGGAGGCTGCCGTTTTGCCCCGCGCCTTGGATGACGTTGATTTTGCTGTGATCAATTCCAACTACGCCTTAGGTGTCAATCTCAATCCGATGAAGGATGCCTTGTTTATGGAAAGCAAGGACTCGCCCTATGCCAATATTGTGGCTGTGCGCAGCGGCGATAAGCGCGAGGATCTTCAAAAGTTGGCCAAGGCGCTGACTTCTCCTGAAATGCGCAAATTCATCGAAGACAAGTACCAGGGCGCTGTGGTACCGGCCTTTTAATTTTTGAATGCGCGATAAAAATCCGGCTTTGAAGGCCGGATTTTTTTATAGGCAAGTAGTGATTAAAAACTAACGTGATCGGGTTCAAGACCGGAAAAACCCATCACAGGCAGTTTATCCAAGCGTTCGATGTCTTCTTGATTCAAGTTAAAGTCGAAGCTTTCGAGATTTTCCATCTGATGAGGACCGGTGAGCGCCCGGGTGACCGGAATCACATCGTGGTGTCGGCACCAACGCAAAATAACCTGGGCGACAGTCCGGTTGTAACGATCCGCGATTTTCTTAATCTGCGGTTCGTCAAGTAAAGATCCGTGTCCCAGGGGAGACCATGCTTCCACGGTTATGCCCTGTTTTTTGCAGTATGCCACCGTGTACTTTTGCGTGTATCCGGGGTGAAACTCCAATTGATTGACAGCCGGTTTCACATTGGCTCTGGCCAAGAAACTCACCAAGTGATGCATCTGAAAGTTTGAGACGCCGATCACTTTCACCAGTCCGTCTTCATAGAGCTTTTCAAAAGCGCGCCATGTTCCGATGTTGACGCTTTGCCATGCCAAAGGATCCCCCTTGGTAAAGGGCCAATGAATAAGGTAACAGTCGAGATAATCCAGCTTTAAGTTCCTAAGCGACTCTTCAAAAGCCCGCATCACGGAATCATAGGTTCGATTGGCGGCCCAGCACTTTGAAGAAACAAATAATTCAGAACGTTTGACACCGCTGCGGCGGATTGCTTCACCCACGGCTCCTTCATTTTCATAGATAGCCGCCGTGTCTAAATACCGGTAACCTAAGGCGATGGCATTTTCAAGTGAATGCACCAAATCTTCGGAATCGGGGATTTGCCATGTACCGATTCCGAGCGAAGGCATTTTCACTCCGTTATTGAGTTTTACCTTCTCCAGTTTCGTCTTCATTATCGTTTCCCCAAAAAACACAACTGCTTTTTATTCTATGAAGATTCATCTTTCACAATGTTGCCTAAAGCTAAATATTGTCGACATCTGTAAAAAAAATAAATGATGTTTGGATTTAATCAAATCTTTTAGAATTCACAAAAAGGAATACAGAGATGAATAAAGATTTTGATTTTTTCTTGTTGCTCTCGGCTTTGGCGATCTTTTTGGTGCTCTGGCTGATTGTGAAAACCGTTAAGGGTCAGAGTAAAGGCACCTCACAAAGGGACAACAGCGCCGAGATTGCCAATCGTCGAACAGAAAGAGTTCGAGCCAGAAAGAATCAATCCGCGCCTCCGAATTCTCAACCTCAAGAGCCTCGAGCGATTCGTCCGATGAGTTTTGTCTTTTCGACGCCCGATGGATTGCCTTTTGCCGCTTTAACGATTACTTCCATTGGCGCTCAACCATGGGGCGAGGGCAAAACACTAAGTGAGCGCTTAAACCGCTTTATTGAAAAGTTTGCCAAAACTGAAGATCACGAGCGTGCGCTAATACATATAGTAAGAGCGGCCGATAGCAAACTCGATTTATCTGTGCTTGCCTATGACGAGAAGGGGAGCGCCATGGGCAAATCGATGCCCTCAGGACTTAAAGTGGAAGATTTTCCGGTTTTCGCTCAATTTGGCCATAAAGATTTGAGGGCTTGGAGCGACTGCGTTCTTGCGGCTGCCTATCGGTGCGCATTTAATCAGGCTCAGCCTCATGAAATGGCTTATTTAATTAAGTGTGAGCGTGAAGGTGAGCCTATCAGGAATCAGTCGTTTCTGACCCCCAAAGGCCGCCTTGCTTTATTGCATTTAGGACTTATCAAAATAAGCAATGAGACGGACAGCCGGGCTCGCTGGTTGTTACTCAACAACTACATGCAAGTCGCGATTACATTGCCAACACAGGACTTTGAAAACATTTCATCCCTTCAACGTCTGATTTTTTCGCAAACATTTGCGCAAACGCAAAAGTTGCCTTTTTTGCTTGTCTGTACCCCCAACTGTAGTGGCAAATGTTATAACGCCCTGAATTATTAGAATAAATCAAAGGTTTTTTCTTTCTTTACAAAATAAGTAAGCATCGTCAGCCTTTAGAAGTTAGGGTTTCTACCTACTTTTAGATTTTACATTTTGATACTACATTTGAATCAAGAGATTGAAACCCTACCGTTTCGGCTCGTTTATACCGTGTGCAGAGTTGTATTTCTGTGTTGTTACGGCACTCAAAAACGACCGCTCGCGATAATAAAAAATATTTGGAAAGGAGAATGCAATGGCAAAATCTAAATCCGCTTCAATGGGTTTGGCAATGCAGATGCTCATTGGTCTGGTTTTGGGTGTGATTGTCGGTATGTTCCTGGACTCCCAGTTCGCCACTACCTACGTCAAGCCCTTCGGTGACTTGTTCATCCGCTTAATCCGCATGGTCGTTGTGCCCTTGGTGTTTGCAACCTTGGTTGCTGGCGCCGCCGGTATTTCTGACGTCAGCAAATTAGGTCGCGTGGCAATCAAGACGCTCGTTATCTTCATGGTGACTTCTGCTATCTCTGTGATTTTCGGCTTGTTGATTGCTAACATCATTGACCCTGGTATCGGTCTGACGCTTTCAACGGAAGGCTTGAAGGCTGCTCAAGTGAAGGCTCCGAGCTTTGTGCAAACCCTGCTTGATATCGTCCCGATCAACCCGATGGAAGCTTTCGCTAAAGGCTCCATCCTTCAGATCATCTTCTTCGCCATTATGTTCGGCTTCTGCTTGAACTTCTTGGGCGAAAAGGGTAAACCCGTTTACCACTTCTTCGACATCGTCGGCAACTTGATGATTCACATGACGCAAGTTGTGATGCGCTACGCTCCGATCGGTGTGTTCGCTTTGATGGCTGTTGTGGTGTCTCAACACGGTTTGGCCGTTTTGCTCCCGTTGGGCAAGTTGATTCTGGCATCCTTCATCGCTACTGCTTTGTTGGTTATCTTGATTTACATCCCGATCGTGGTCTTCATCATCCGTATCCCGGTCGGTCAATACTTCAAGGGCATCTTTGAACCGTGGTTGATCGCTTTCACGACCTGCTCGTCTGCCGCCGCTATGGCTGCCAACTTGGTTGCTTCCCGCCGCTTGGGTGCTACGAACTCTATCGCTTCCTTCGCGGTGCCGTTAGGCAACACCATTAACATGAACGGTACGGCTGTTTACATGGGTGTGTGCGCAGTGTTTGCCGCTCAGATCTATAACCTCCCGTTGACCCTTGGTGACCAAGTCATCGTTGTTATCACGGGGGTGTTGGCTGCTGTCGGTACGGCCGGTGTTCCGGGCGCTGGCTTGATCATGTCGACCTTGGTCTTCACGCAAATCGGTATCCCGCTTGAAGTGATCGCTTTGATCGCCGGTGTTGACCGTATTCTTGATATGATCCGTACGTCCATTAACGTCGTCGGCGACTCCACCACCGCTTTGATGGTCAGCCGCATGGAAGGTGAATTAGGCTCAGAACCCTTCGAAGAAGACGAAGAAGCAAAGGCCTAATATATAAAGATCATTCAGATTTAATTTGAATGGCATTTAAGGGGGAGTGGTCAAAAACCACTCCCTCTACGTATTTAAAAATTTGAATTTTTAAGTCTTTTGTTCTCTTTTTTTACGGCCGTGACTATCGATCGTGTCCTGGCTGAAATCTTTGAAATCACAAAATCAATACTGTTTATAGCAAATTGAGTTATAGACACATTTGGTTATTTGAAAAAGAGCAATTCTGTATTTTAAAATTCAGCCGCCAAATGGCAAATGGTAATTATTACGAAAGGAACATCTAGATGGAATTTCTGGAATTTCTCCTTCTTTTTGCGGCAGTGATGCTCATCATCATGAAGCCGGAAAAAGAAAAACTGGCCTGGTGGTTAACAGTGGGCAGCTGGTTCGTGGTCGTGTTTATGTATGTGGGCCACGTTTCCACCGCTATTTTAGGCGCCCTTAATCTTTAATCGAACGAAAGGAAAAAAAGACCATGTCTATTTATGATCACACTCGTCCGATTAATGACGGGGATATAAAAAAAGCGAAAACTTTCTACGATGTTGTCTGCTGGGGCGGTTTGTTAATCGTTTTGCTCCCTGTCGGTATCGCCAACATCATTTTGGGTTACATGATGGGAGACAGTCCCTGCACACTGTGTTGGGGTCAAAGACAGCAAATGGCCTATATCGGCGTCGTGGCGCTCTTTATGGTTCGCTACGGCTTTAAGCCGAAATATTTGGCCACAATGCTTGTGATGGCCGCTTTAGGTCTTTATTCAAGTTTCCGTCATTTGGGCAATCATGCCATGCGCGACGTCGGCCAGGGCTTCGGTCTGGACGTTTTCGGCATCCACACGCAAATGTGGGCTGAAATTGTGTTCTGGTGCGTTGTCATGCTTTTCGGCCTGGCTTGCTTCCTGGCTCCCCGCGTTGACGCGCTCTTGGCTGAAATGAAGGGCAAACCCTGGCGCCCGTTGACGAAGTTCTACAAAATTTCGTTCGGTGTTGTCGCTTTCATCATCGCCTCCAATACCTTCCAAGCGCTTTGGTCAACCGGTGTTCCTCCCAACTGGGGACAGGGCGATCCCGTTCGTTTCTCCTTCAATCCTAAGTATGTCATTTGGTCAGACGCCGGTTGGCATGGCATGTGGAGCGGCATCAATTTCCTTGGCCGTCGTGACGTCAAGGATCCGGACTTTGCCTATGCTCCCAACGCCAAGAAGTTGGGCATCGCCTTTGACAATAATTCAGCCAATGGCCCGGTTGTGTTGAACGGTCAATTAAAGAGTGTTCAGACTCGCAGCATTGAAGGTATTGATAAACCGATCAATATGATCAGTGAAGTGCGCGGCCAATACTTTGTCGCCTCGAAATACGATTTTTGGGTGTTGGATGAGAAACTCAAGCCCACGGTTGCCGCTGCGATCGATCCCTGGTTCTCTGCGAACGTATTGGATATCGTCGGTATCACTGCCTACCAAGACGACGCCTTTGTCATCATGGGTATGAACAAGTCGATTTTGCGCGCCCGTTTGAATCCTAAAGCCGATGACGTGAAGGGCTGGGCTAACTTTACGGCCGGTCGCAATCAGGTCGAAGCCGTTGGCGGTTTGGGACGCGCCCGTATCGATACGGAACGCGCCAAATACTCTTACATCCATTCGAGCGCTACCGATGGTCGATACATCTTCACTGCCTCTCTGCCGGATAACAAAAATAAGAAAACTTTTGTGATCTCTAAGGCTTTGATGGCTGACTGGATGCTCTCGGGTGAATTTGTTCCCGCTGCCGACCTTAAAGACGGTCGCACTTTAGGTGAACTCTACGTGACAGGCATGGTTTATGAAGACGGTAAACTCTACGCGGTCTCCAAAAACTTCAACACCTTAATTGTCATTGACATCGCCCGTGAAGAAGTGACCGCCGCTTACGGTCTTCCCGCCGAGCTCACCGACATTCGCGGTTTGGTGAAAAAGGGCAATCAGTTCGAAGTGGTTGATCACAACAAGATTGTGACGCTTGAAATCCAGTAACGGACAGACTCGCTTCTTTTAATTGAAAACAGGGATCCAAATGGATCTCTGTTTTTTTATTTATGCAACTAAATTAACATTACAATAATATCTTATCAATATTTTTTTAATATTAAATAAAAATCTCCAGATTAAATCCCTGCAGAAACTACAGGGTTTGTGCTAAAGTTCCGAGATCATCATTTTGACAGTAGTGACATGCGTATCGGAGAACTTTCAAAGTTATCGGGTGTGGCAGTGGAAACGATCCGTTTTTATGAAAATGAAGGGTTGATCCCGAAGGCGGCGCGTTCCATGAACAATTACCGTTCCTACACGGAAGGGCATTTAAAGCGTTTGCAATTTATCCGTCACTGCCGCAGTCTTGACATGAGTCTGGAAGACATCAGACTTTTAAGCGATGTGGATGCCAGACGCAATGAGGAAGCCTGCAAGGTGCAGGAAATAATCTCTCGTCACATGAAAAAAATCGACGAGCAGATTAACGCCCTCAAAGAGTTGCGTCAGCATCTGGGTTTGTTGTCGCTTTGCTGCCACGGCAATCACGCAAACGGCGAGCCCTGCGGAATCATCGAGGGTTTGAACAACGAAGCCTGCTGCCACAATTGCGAAAATCTTAAAGTGAAACGCCTATTCAAAAAGGCTGATACCCACAAACAAACGGTTTCCTAATTATGATCAGCGATTTATTGTCTTTTGAAGTTTTGATGGCCATTGCCATTTTGGCTATTTTGACGGCTTGCCCGACCTACTTTATTTACGCTTTAGCAAAAACCAAGCCTTCTGCGCGCCCGATTCCTTACTTCCCACACGGTGTGCACGGCTGGCTTTTAGTTTTTGTCGCCACCATTGTGCTCTCGATTATCCTCACGGTTATTGATGCGGTCAATGCGGTTAGCACCATGAATGCCTCCGGGGTTTTGAATTGGGCGATTTTGTCGCCGTCTCTGGTTATCATCGGCCTTTACATTTATTGCCTTTGGATCATCGCCAGAAAACGGGAAGGTTGGGTGGTTAAGCAAACAATCGTTATTTTGTGGGTTGTCGGCCCAATTTCTTTGTTATTGCTATCGGTGATATTCGGAGCGAGCTTAGACAACAGCACAGTAATTCGCTCATGCATGTATGCAGCTCTTTGGACGCTTTACTTTTTATTTTCCAAGCGTGTTGCCTGCACATACGGCACCAAGCAGGTTGACTCTTATATAAAGATCGCGCTTGAAATGGCTGAAGCGCAAAAAACTCAAAAACAACGCGAAGAAAAAGAGGCCGCTGAGAAGTCCAAAAAATAAAAAAGGGGAGTGTCGTTTACAAAGGACTGATCTTTATACCGTCCGATCAACAGATTTAAAGCGGATCTGACAAAAAAGGCGTCAAGCGTGGGATCAGCCCTCGGTTGACGCCTATCTTTATTTCCGAGCAGCAGGGGAATGATTTTAGATTTCTGATTTTTTAGTTTGCCGTTGAGATTTGATTAACTCATTGTCCATGCGAAAGCTAAAAGCCCTCGTTTTCCCGATATTCTCGGGACAAAACTTCAGTGATAAACTGTTGAACCGGTTTTAAACCAACTAAACATTGAAAGATTGTCCTGAAAGATTTATCAAGGAAAAATCATCATGAAAAAGATGCGCATTGCCATCACGGCCGATACGTTGCCTCAAATTTCCCACGTCATCAATCATAAACTTGCTCCTTTTGCACCTCGCCAGCTGGTGGAAGTGATTGATGAACTCGGCGCCATTCCCATCATTCTTGCTGACGTTCATCACGCCAGACCGGAAGACTTTGTTGATCTTTTTGACGGTTTGATTATTCCCGGCGGCCCCGATGTGGATCCGAGATTTTTCGGTCAGCAACCCGTCCGCGCGCTCGGCCGCACGAACTACAAGCGCGATGTTTTTGAACTCGGCATGGCAAAAGCCGCCCACGCGGCCGGAAAGCCCATGCTCGGCATCTGCCGCGGTTGCCAAGTGATCAATATTGCTTTCGGCGGCACGGTTTGGCAGGATTTGACCACTCAGAACTCTGAATCTTACATTCAGCACTCGCAATTGGCCTTGGGCAGCTACCCCGTGCACGAAGTGCGCTTATCCGAAGGCTCTTCATTATTTGCCACGCTCGGCCAAACCGCTCAGGTCAATTCCCGTCACCATCAGGCCGTCAAGGATTTGGGCAAGGGGCTGAAAGCGACTGCTGTCGCTCCCGATGGCGTCATTGAGGGCATTGAAGGCACGGAAGGCGCCTCCATCGTTGCCGTTCAGTGGCATCCTGAAAACATGTGGCCCGATCACGAAGAAATGAAACGCATCTTCATTGACTTCCTAGCCCGCGTTGAAAAGAGCGCTCAATAAGCACTGAGCAACTGAAGCAATGAACTGCCGCCGAAAATCAAAAACTGGCGGTTGTTTAATGTTCAGTATTTAAACGCTTAACTTAGCCACAGCCCTCAAAGTTACCTGGGTTGTGGCTAAATTTTTAATCGCTGGCTGTGACTCTGATAATGACAAAAATTTATTTTTGAAATAGAGAAAGATTTTTTTTGAACGTCGAACTAACGTTTTTTGCTTATTTTCTATCAACAGACCGGATGATAAACTGCTCGGCTACCCCTAAAACAACTAAATCCAACCAGATTGACTCAGAGGGGCCATCAAGAAAGGAAAAATTATGAAAAAAATGCGCATTGCCATCACGGCCGATACAATGCCGGAGATCTCCCACGTCACCAATCTCAAACTTGCTCCTTTTGCACCTCGCCAGCTGGTGGAAGTGATTGATGAACTCGGCGCCATTCCCATCATTCTTGCTGACGTTCATCACGCCAGACCGGAAGACTTTGTTGATCTTTTTGACGGTTTGATTATTCCCGGCGGCCCCGATGTGGATCCGAGATTTTTCGGTCAGCAACCCGTCCGCGCGCTCGGCCGCACGAACTACAAGCGCGATGTTTTTGAACTCGGCATGGCAAAAGCCGCCCACGCGGCCGGAAAGCCCATGCTCGGCATCTGCCGCGGTTGCCAAGTGATCAATATTGCTTTCGGCGGCACGGTTTGGCAGGATTTGACCACTCAGAACTCTGAATCTTACATTCAGCACTCGCAATTGGCCTTGGGCAGCTACCCCGTGCACGAAGTGCGCTTATCCGAAGGCTCTTCATTATTTGCCACGCTCGGCCAAACCGCTCAGGTCAATTCCCGTCACCATCAGGCCGTCAAGGATTTGGGCAAGGGGCTGAAAGCGACTGCTGTCGCTCCCGATGGCGTCATTGAGGGCATTGAAGGCACGGAAGGCGCCTCCATCGTTGCCGTTCAGTGGCATCCTGAAAACATGTGGCCCGATCACGAAGAAATGAAACGCATCTTCAGCGACTTTCTTGCTCGCGTTGAAACAAGCGTCCGATAATCTGTCAGGAGTGATTTCACCATGAACTCAGTTGAAAATAAAAATAAACTTGGACTCTGGAGCATCATTTTCCTGGGAGTAAACGGCATTATCGGTTCCGGCGTCTTTCTTTTGCCGAACCGAGCCATGGACCTTTTCGGTCCCTGGAGCATGATCGTTTTGATCTTTGATATGGTGCTTGCGCTTTGTATCGCGCTTTGTTTTGCCGAGGCCAGCTCTTTATTTAAAGACACAGGCGGACCTTATATTTTTGCCAAAGAGGCTTTCGGTGACTTCGTGGGCTACGAAGTCGGTTTCATCACCTGGTTTACGCGCATCATTGCTTTTGCAACGATGAGCGTGGGCTTTGCGACAGCCTTACTCGGTATGTTCCCCGAATGGAACACAGTTCTGATGAAAAATGTGATTTCCATGGGTGTGATCGCCATTCTGTCGATACTTAATCTGTGCGGCGTACAGTTATTTAAAGTTGTTCAGAATGCGGTTACGATCGGTAAAGTCATTCCGCTTGTCCTTTTTATTGCCGTTGGCATTTTCTTTGTTGATTTTGACCAGTTTGTCACGCCGGTAACGACCACTTATTCAATGGAAACTTTCGGCAGCACCGCGATTTTGCTCTTTTATGCCTTTACGGGTTTTGAAGGCATCTGCGTTGTCGCGGGCGATATGAAAGACCCCAAACGCGACCTGCCGATGGCGACCATCATCACGCTCATTTTCTGCTCGGTGGTCTACTTCTTGCTGCTTGGCATCTGCATCGGCGTGATGGGACCGTCTCTAACCGACACCACTGTCCCGGTTCAGGACGCGTTTGCGAAAATTTGCGGTCCGATCGGCGGTTATGTGATTGCGGCCGGCACCCTTATTTCGATTGGCGGCATCTGCATCGCCTCGTCTTTTATTACGCCCAGAAGCGGCCTCGCGTTAGCTGAAAAGCACATGTTGCCTGCCTTCATGACGCGCCATAACCGATTCGGAGCCCCTCACTGGTGTATCGTGATCTCAGCCCTTATTGCCATGGCCATCAACATGACGGGGACATTCACCATGCTTGCCGCCATCAGCGTTGTGGCGCGTTTTGCCCAATACATTCCGACGTGTCTGGCGGTCATGGTGTTCCGTAAGACGATGAAGGACGCTCCGCGCTCCTTTAAGGTTCCCTTTGGAAATACGATACCGATTTTGGCTATCCTCATCAGTATCGTTTTCTGCACGCAAGCCTCTTTGCAACAGCTCGCCTTGGGTTTGGGCGCGCTTGTTGTCGCCGTGCCGTTTTATTTCCTTCTTTATAAACCGCACGCCAAGAAAACTCAGGCTTCTTAAGCTGAAAGGCCGTTTAAGCCGCTCTTTTGAGAGAAAGGTTTTAGACGGTTGAGCTAACTGTCGCTAAAGGCACTGATTTTAACGATCGGTGCCTTTCCCTTTATTTAGAGACAGTCGTGTGCTTGTTGAATATGGATTTAAAGCGATGCATTAAATGTCAAGAAATTCCACATCGCGTCTTTGTCGCTTAGAGAAATTGGTTGCTACCGGCTAACCTTTGGCAACTTCTTGTTTCTTTGAGAATTTGAGGAAAATATCAAAATAGGGGGTTAACTTTTAATTAACCCCCATTCTTAAATTGTCGAGTGGCTTTATCGTTCAACTTTGAATTTAGAAGCCGTATTCATCACGATAACGCTTCGTGGCTTCTTCTTTGGATTCTTCATCCGTATAAAAGCCTAAACGATGGTATTCACGTTTGGGTGCGTCCATCAAACCAACGCAACGGAATGTGTACTTGACGTAGGCGCCATTGCCTGTCTGACGGGAGGAACGGGAGATCGCCTGCAAGGGTTGCATGCCGCGCTTTGTCTCTCCGCACACATCGATTGCCTGAAGTCTTGCGTTGTCACGCACGATGACCTCTTGATCAACCCACGGTTGTAGCAACTCAAGTTCATAGGTTGAGGAGTCAAGCTGCTTCAACGAGCGTTGCTCTTCATATTTCTGCATATTGACGCAACCGGTTAAAATCGTGCCGGCCAAAGTCACTGTAGCCAATATTGTTAAAGTACGCATGTCGTTTTCCTTTTCAATAGTGCGCATTGTACCGACTAAAGCGCCGTAGCGGAAAGTACAGGGTAAGAAGTGGACTCAACGGTTAAGGTGCCGTCTGAGACAAACAAAATGTCTTGTGTGTCGCCGCCTATTTTAATAAGCACATCCACGTGCCGGATACTTTCTTTAACTGAACGGGCCTTGCGACTCAAAAAAGCGATCGGAAGCCACCCTTTGGGTGTCTGCAAAACCAATTCAACATGTTTGTGCGCCGTATCCCTGTAATAGACAAGGGGAGCAGTCTGCCCCACCGCCGCATAATTTTTGATAATTTCGGAAGCGACAAATCCTGTGAAAACGCCCTCATAGGTTGGGTGCGCAAAAAGCTCTTCTGCGCTCGCGCATCCTAAAAGGAAAGCCAACAGCCCAGTGTCGGCGTAGGTCATTTTGGAACGCTTTACCTGGCGCCTTTGCGACAGTTGCATAGAGCTGATTTCCAAAAGCACCCCGCAGTCAACAAGAAATTCGGTCCAGTAAATTGCGGTGGCATAGCTGATGCCGGCTTCCTTGGCATACTTCGAGTGATTAAGCTCCTGCATATTGTGCTGAGCCAAGACCTTCATGTAGCTAAAAAAGAGTGTCTCTTTATTGGCGCGGAGAACGTCGCGCACATGTTCGGCAAAAAAACGAGCCAGCCAATTTTCATAAAAAGCCGCGGTTGACTGAGATAAATCACTGCGAGGCAAAAATCCGTTGCGGAGAATATCGAAGAAACCCGGTTGGGGGTAACTGATGCGCAAGGCGATAGGGGATAGACCCAAAGGAGATGCTTCCCTTTCAGAATATTCTCTCTGCGAAATCGGCATTACGGTTCGGATAACGCCTCCCTTGTCTCTGAGCTTTTCCTTGTCTTTGGCGGATAAATATCCTGACAGTACAATCATCGAATTGTCATCTTCAGGAATAAAGTCAAGCAGCCGGGGCGCTTTCTCTATGCCGTCAACCACCAAGCGGTTTCCGTACACGGCAAAAAAATCCTTAGGTTGCGTGTGCGCAAGATTTCTCGGGTAAAGATCATTGAGATCCACATAGGCCAAATCGGCAAACACCGCTTTTACCAATGTGGTTTTTCCCGTCATGGGCATTCCGTCAATTAAAAATAAATGATTTGTCTCACGTTCTTTACGCAAAGTTTTTTCGAGCGATCTTTCGATATGGGCAGTGATTGACATAAACAAGCTTTGGTAAAAATTGAAATTGGATTTTTATTTTTCTTGATTCTACAGAAAAATAAGAATATGTATTCGGAAAACTGCTCGGGCTGCTAAGCCGAATCATCTCAGAATTAGCCGGCGACATTGTGTCGCCCCAGAGCAGAAGGGAGAAAACTCGGGACAAGACCCTGTGCAGGCCTGAAAGACTCTCGCGAGAGGGTGTTTTGGTGAGAGATGAGCTCTGGCTTCGGAGAGATTCGAAGTGAAACTCATCCCGATGATGAAGGAAGAGAAACCAGCTGTTGGCCAGGTATTTTGCTTATATCTGATCAATATTGATTAGGTTTTTCGTAACGGAGTCGTCAGTTAAAAGTAGTTTTACGTTGATTTTGTTATTTTCCTGTAACAATACATTTATACAATGGCTCGGTTAACGGCTAACACCATCTTTTTGAGGTCTTAAATGTCTAAAATCATTCATCTTTTAAAATTTGAACACAAAAAAGGACAGTCAAAATACGCCGGCGCCTTTTGTTCTGAAAAAGCCAAAGAGGTGATGGCCTACCATCGGACGCTTCCTGTGTACGAACAAACACCTCTGCGCGCCCTTTCTTCTTTGTCAAACCATCTCGGCGTGGCCAATATTTTTGTCAAAGACGAAAGCTACCGTTTCGGACTGAATGCCTTTAAGGCGCTCGGCAGCTCCTATTGCATGGCCACGCTGATCGGAGAACGCCTGGGACTGGATCCGGAGAAACTGTCCTTTGAGGCGGTTACCTCACCGCAAGCCAAAAAACAATTGGGCGAATTGACTTTTGTGACCGCCACCGATGGCAATCACGGTCGGGGAGTTGCCTGGAGCGCCAAAACCTTGGGACACAAGAGCATTGTTCTGATGCCAAAGGGCACGGCGATGGAGCGCTTGGAAAACATTCGCAAACTCGGCGCCGATGCCTCAATTACGGACTATGTGTACGACACAACGGTTCAAATGGCCGCCCGTAAAGCCCGGGAAGTTCATGGCGTTTTGGTGCAAGATACGTCTTGGGAAGGTTACGAAGACATCCCGACCCGGATTATGCAGGGTTATTTAACGCTCGGCCTTGAAATTGTTGAGCAACTTAAAGAAATTCGCCCCACTCACTTGTTCCTGCAAGCAGGCGTCGGATCTATGGCGGCCGCCATCGCGGCTTTCGCGGCGCAACACTACGGCAAAGACAAACCGATCATCACGATTGTCGAGCCTCACGGCGCCGATTGCTTGTACCGCACCGCCAAAGCCAATGACGGACAGATTCATGCCTACGAGGGTGAGTTGCACTCCATTATGGCGGGGCTCTGCTGCGGAATTCCCTGCACGGTGGCTTGGGATTTGCTTCAGTATTGCGCAGACTTTTTCGTTTCAATGCCGGACTTCGTTGCCGCTGACGGCATGCGCATTCTCGGCGCTCCGCTTCAAGGCGACCCCAGAATCATTTCAGGTGAAAGCGGGGCTTCCTGCTTTGGCTTTGTTGCCGATGTTCTGAGAAATCCCCAACTGCGGGAATTAAAGGAGCAATTGGGTCTTAATGAGCACTCCAACGTGCTTTGCATTTCCACCGAAGGCGACACTGACAAGGAGGGGTATCGTCGGGTGGTTTGGGACGGACAATACCCAAGCGGTCAATAAGGCCTGACCGATTCTTCGTCAATATTCCGAAGGTCCGTTATGCGTTTGTCATGACGGACTTTTTTTTCTCTCATCGGGTCTGCCGCCATCGATTTCGTCATTGCCGAGTAGTACACTTTAGAGCTTCTGAAAGAAAGACTTAAACCGTGCAAAGTTCAAAGAATGAGACCGATAAAATCGGCATTTTAAGCGCTATCGGCGCCTACACCATCTGGGGAACAATCACGCTTTACTGGGCCTTATTGGCCGATGTGGACAGCGTGGAGGTTCTTTCGCACCGAATTGTATGGTCGCTTGTTTTTGTCGTGGGGCTGCTGATTGTCAAAAGAAAGCTCGGCGAAACTCTCCGGTTGCTGAAAGATCTCTGTTTCGCGCCGAGACAAAATCACACGGTGTTGTTGCTTCTGGCGACATTTTTCGCTTCGGCCAATTGGCTCGTGAACATCCTTGGCGTCAGTGTCGGTCGGGTGGTGGAGTTGAGCCTCGGCACATTTCTGACACCGCTGGCCACGATGGCCATCGGCGTTGTCTTTTTTTCCGAGCGGCTTTCAAAGATCCGGATCGCCGCTATCGCGCTGGCAATCATCGGCGTCGCGGTTCTTATCACCGGTCTTGATCGTTTTCCCTGGTTTGCGGTGCTTGTGTCTTCCACTTGGGCAATTTATGGCGCGCTGAAAAAGAAAATCGTCATTGAGCCCTTAAAAAGCGTCGGCATTGAGCACGTCTTGATGAGTGTGCCCGCCATTATCTACCTGTTGAGTTTCAATGGCGTTTTTATTCAACACTTTACGAGCGGTTTTGATGACGGCGTCAGTTGGATACTCATGGGAACAGGCATTGTGACCTCTGTGCCGATGATTTTGTTTTCCTTGGCCGCCCAACGCATACCGATGACTATTTTGGGCATTATCCAGTACACCTGTCCCATCACTACCTTTCTTTTAGGTGTCTTTTATTTTAAAGAACCCGTGACCGTAACCGAATTGACCGCGCTAAGCTTTATCGCCGGCGCCGTCATTTTCTATGTGCTCGGCAATCATCGTTCCAAGAATGAAGCCTAATTTTTTAGCTCTTCGCTTCAGAAGTCTTCGGCTACCTCCATTCCAATTGCGGTTGCGATTCCTGTTTTCCTCACCCATTTTCTTTACGGCGCCAATTTCACGATACTTGCGGTTAACCTAAAGATCTACAATAATGTCAGGCTCCCTTAGATCATGGAAAGAGATCATTTCCTTGTCTTTAATTTAAAAATTCTCCCAACACCTTTTGTTGCCAACACTTACTAAGGAAAAGAAAATGAAAGTTTTATTACCAACGAAGTTTTGTAAACGGGCGGTTTTTAGCGCAGTGCTGGCAGCTTTTTCTTTGAATGGCTGGTCGGAACCTGCTGTGGCCTCTACTGAAGATTGGTATTATGCAGACAGTATTCAAACAGGCAAATACAATGATGCCGAAAATGTCCTTTACTTATCGAATGATCACAATGCTCTGAACAATCATAATTCCATCCTTAGTTTCGCAGAATTTCAAAATGGGCATTCTGAGCTTTCTCCTGCCAGGATTTATGGCTTAATTTTGTACAGGGGAGAAAACGATGTCGCCACTGTCAGCAACAATAATCTGACATTTGATCTTCAAGATGCAGATTTGAGCAAAATTGTATCGATTCAAGGTATTTATGTATACGGAACCTCTCCGAACAATGTAGCCGATAACAATTTCATAGTCATTAAAAATTCATCAAAGGGAGGGGCATCTGAATCGATTAGTCTTGTAGGCATAGCAGTTTACCCTTCAGATTACACTAATGATCGTTTTGAGGGTCAAATTAATCAAGAATTTAGCCGTAACACTTTATGCATTGAGGGCGGTGCTTATGATTCCATCAGTGGATTCAGTATTGCTGCAGGCAGATTTAATACGAACTCCATCCATGTACAAGACGTTTTAATTACTGCTTTTACGGGGATGAAATCTCAATATTTCTACGGACAATTTGAAAACAACGAAATCACATTAAACAAGGTAAGTTTTACGGGATCCGGCAGAGTTTATGGCATTGATTTAACGGTAAGTAGTTTCCCCGCAGAAGAAAAGAATTTTTTCTACAATAATTCAATGAGTATTACAGAATCGGACATTGAGGGTGATATTGCGCTTATCAACGTATATTTGCCTTTAACTAATCAGCAAGACATTAACCAATTTATTGAGACGACTTCAAATAACTCCAATGTGTTAAGTATTGCCGATTCTGAAATTTCCGGCTATCTCAGTGTTTACGCTCTTCGTACAAATTTAGATCCATCACAGTATCACCCCGTAGCCAATTATGGGAAATTAATAGCATCGGGGGTCAATAAAGTCGGGGCGCTTGCCGGTTATGCCCAGCTGGTGCTCAATGTCGACAAAACTAATACAAGCTCAAGCAACGCCGTTATCACTGTAACGGATAATACCAATACGTACTCTCAACAAGACAATAAAAGCATTTTCGTCAATGATTCAGCCGATCCTGGGGCTGCTTATTACCTATTGGCCACTTCCGGCGAATCCACTTTAACGTTTAATAATTTAACGATCGGAAAAGAGTCGACCTTTTATCGGGAAAGTAAAACCTTCAATGAACTCACGATAGGATCGGATCAGGCTTTAACGTGGGATGATACGAAAAGTTGGGAAGATGGAAAAGCTTCTGTCGTTGACATCTCTCCGGATCCTGAAAATCCGGGAGATAATCCCGATTCGCCCGTTGGCGGTGACCCTGTGATAACAGTGACAGAGAACTCCAAAACACTTTCCGAATCGCTTTTGGGCACAGTGGCCTTTATCAATCAAGGCGCTGAATTTATTGCCGATGAGGGTTTGTCGGCGATGGTTGAGAGCGCCAAAGTCGGCGAGGTTTCCGCTTTCGGCGCTGTTCATGGGGGATCGTCCAACTACAAAACAGGTTCTCGTGTGGATGTGGATGGCTACACTCTCGCCACTGGCGCTTCTATAAAAGTTACTCCCGATTGGATCATAGGCGGCTTTGTCGAAGCTGGCTGGGCCGATAGCGACAGTCATGTCAATGGCACGAAAGGCAAAGGCGATCATGACTACTACGGCATCGGTTTAGCCACGCGTTACATGGTCAATAACGCTTGGTACCTAGACGGATCTTTGCGCGTCGGTCACGCTTCAACTGAATTCACCGGTCTATACGCCGGGGACTCTGCAAAATATGAATCGGACGCTTTCTATGTCAGCGCCCATGCCGGGACCGGTTACGTGATTAACATTACCGATGCTGTTGATTTAGACGTGTACGGTCGTTATTTGATCACGTATTTAGATGGAGATGATGTCAGTCTCCATAACAAGTATGACGACAAGCTAGACATGGATTCCACAATGACGCACGCACTGCGTGTCGGAGGCCGCCTAACCGGTGCATTCTGCCCGTACGCCGGGTGGAAAGTCGGTGTGGCTTATGAACATGTATTCGATGGCGACGCTCAAAGCGCGGTCAACAGCCTTAACCTTGAAGTGCCGAGTCTTGAAGGAGACACCGGCATTATGGAAGTGGGGGTGACAATGAAGCCCAGCTTAAACAGTCGTTGGAGCATGGACGTCAGTGCCAAAGGTTATGTGGGCGATCGAGAGGGTGTGACCGGAAATGTTTTAGTCCGTTACGCTTTCTAAGTTCTGAAAAAATCACTTTTTTGATTGAGAAAATTTTTCAGGTAACTTTTCGAAACTAAATAGCTCATTGTCAATGAATTTAAAAGTTAGGGACTTTTCCCATCTTGCTTCTAAGCTAAAGTTCTTAGAGAATATAAAATGAATGATTATTTGTTCTCTTCCCCATCAACTCTAAATTGAGGAGTTATTGACATGAAAAAAACTTTGCTTGCGGCCGCTCTGGGCTTGTCCATGGCCGGTAGCGCTTTTGCGGCCGATTTGCCCAATGTGTCGATTCTCGCCACAGGCGGCACGATTGCCGGCACCGCCGGTTCCGCCACACAAGTGACGGGCTATAAGGCCGGCGATCTCGCCATTCAAACGTTAATCGACGCTGTGCCCGCTATTAAAGACTTCGCCAATGTCTCCGGCGAACAAATCGCCAAGATCAGCTCCAACAACATGAGTGATGAAGTCCTTCTGAAGCTGGCCAAGCGTTGCAACGAATTGTTGGCCGATCCGAAGATCAGCGGTATCGTGATCACGCACGGCACCGACACGTTGGAAGAAACCGCTTACTTCCTTAATCTGACGGTTAAGAGCAAGAAACCGGTGGTGCTCGTGGGCGCCATGCGTCCGGCCACGGCTATCTCCGCCGATGGTCCGATGAATCTTTTAAATGCCGTGAAGCTTGCCGCTGATCCGCAGGCTCAAGACCGCGGTGTGTTGATTGCATTAAACGACCAAATCAACTCCGCCCGTGACGGCACAAAGACCAACACGACTAACGTCGATACCTTCCAGGCTCCGTCTCTGGGATTGTTGGGCTACATCGCCGGCGGTCATAACTACTTCTTGCGTGACACGACGATGAAGCACACGCATGAAACGGAATTCGATGTCAGCAAGCTTGATAAGTTGCCTCGTGTGGACATTATTTACTCTCACGCGAGCGAAGACTCTGTCTTGGTTGACGCGGCCGTGAAGGCAGGCGCCAAGGGCATTGTCATCGCCGGTACCGGCAACGGCTCTATGCACAAAGACGCTGAAGTTGGCATGGCTAACGCCGTGAAGAAGGGGGTGGTAGTGGTTCGCTCGAGCCGCACGGGCAGCGGTATCGTGACCCCTGAAGGTCCCGCCAACTACGCTGAAAACGGCTTCCTTGTGAGCTACTCGCTCAATCCGCAAAAAGCCCGCTTGCTCCTGCAATTGGCTTTGACGAAGACGAGCGATCCTAAGAAGATTCAGGAAATGTTCAGAGTCTACTAAGATAGCCCGAAAGGTTAGTCCGTTGTAGCGTGTTGTAATAACAACATGCATTGCAAGTCCCCATAAAATAAGCGATTGTTTTATGGGGATATTTTTGTGTCGTCGTAATCTGACGAAGCTCGTAGCCAATGATTAACTGCCGCCGCGGATTGATTTTTGGACTTTGGATTCTTCCTGGGGCGCATACTCCCTGTTTTGGCAGGGGAAGCGGATAAAAAGGGGATAGTTTTTTTTAAGGTCGGACCATTAGAGACAAAAAAAGGGAAGAACTGAATCTTCCCTTTTTTGAACTTGGTTAAGCTCTGTCGTTCAGACTAGACCATGAACAAGGCCAACACAAAGACAGCGACCGTGCAAGCCGGGGCCGTGCGTTTGACAACGTCCATCGGGTTAGCCATGGCGATACCGGCCACAACAACCATGGCGCCTGCAATCGGGCTCATCGTACGGCCCAAAGCGCCGGTCAAGAAGGCCAAGGCACCCAGAGCTTTGACTTCCATGCCGAATTCAGGAGCGTGCGGCGTGACGGCTTCATTAAAGGCCATCGTCGCGGCGTCACCGGAACCGGTGATCGTACCCATGATCCACGGACCGAGAGAGCCGCCCCAACGAGCGATGTCATTGGAGTGCTTCAAAACGTCCACAAACGTGTCGATCAAACCCGTGGCGCGCAAACCGGCGGCGAAAACACCGGCGGCAATGATGATACCCATCACATCAGCGTAGCCTTTACCCATACCATTGAAGAATTTCTTGGAGAATTCTTGAGGATTGGTACGGTCCATGGCGTAAGCCACCACCAAAGTAATGACGGCGCCCAAAACCATGGCCTGGGCCACACCCATCTTGATGGCGGGAACCCAAACGTTACCGACAACGAGGATCGTGATCGGGATGAGCGTCATGATAGCCTTAAGAACACTGGGCTTGAAGCCGTCATCGGCCGTTTGAACAGCGGCTTGGGCATGGTCGTTCTTGCTACCCTTGTGGTCACCCAAAACCAGGCAGACGAGCAGGATGCCGACAACGACGATGGAGGCGGAAATAATGGACCACACAGCGTGGAAAGCGATGAAATCCATCACTTCAATCTGGGCCATGGCAGCCACGAACGCGTTGTGGGAGGTGCCCGGAGAGAGGAATGAACCAATCGTACCGCCCATCACGGCGGCCGCGGCGGCGGCAGGCTTAATGCCGGCGCGCAACATCACCGGAATCAACGTGGAACCCACGGCAGCGGCACAACCGGCAGCTGACGGAATAGCAATGTTAATGAAGAAGGTTACGGCCGTGCAGATCGGGATCAGGAACACACCTAAACCACGGATCGGGGCTGCTAAATAATGAACAAGACTGCGGTCGCATTGGGTGTAATTAGCGATAAAAGCAAAACCCATTGACGAGCAGATGGCCATCACCAACGAATTGTTAGTCATGGACTTAGCAAACGAATTCAACGCGCTGAGCGGATCCATGGAGACTAAGCAAAGCACAAAGCCCGCCGTGAAAAGCACCAAACGCGTTTCATAGCGTTTAATTAAGGCATAAACCGTCAGAATCGTGACGACTACAGCCAACCATTCAAGCAAAGACATGGGAAAATTCCTTGTAAAGGGTTAAAAAGCACAAGAGATTACCGCTCTTAACGACGGTTTTCTCCGGGTGCTAAGTATCCTCTACTTTAAACTTTCTGCCTACAGGAAAATCCCTGACAAAACCGCATAAAATCCCGTTTCTTTGATTTCGGCGGCAATATAAGCGGCGCTTACAATGGCTCGCGCGGGCTTTGAGCGCTCAGGCCTGACTTTCCCATATCCTATGTGCTGTTCAGAAAAAGTATCTTTTTCCACAGGATGTTATCTGGGAATGATTAATCGAAATTGTTTTTGTATTCTCGGTCACGTTCACCGACTTAAATTGAAAGGCTCTGAAAACAAACGGATTATTTAAGCACTTAATTTAAAACCGGACTGACCGAGTTTTTGTCGGCTTCAGTCCGGTTCTATTTAAATTGTCAGCCATGTTATTTTTTTAATAGAGACGCTTTCAATTCATCATCAATGGCTTTAGAACCAAGCCAAATTTTCAATACCGCCTCATAGAGCTTTTCACCGCCGATCTTTTCGCCGATGAGTTTTCCGTTTACGCTGACGCTTGTGCCGCGTGATTTTGTAAAGTCGAAATCAACAATGTCGCCCTTTTTTACATCGCCGATTAAATCCATGACAGCGATAAGAGACTGCAGTTCCGTATCTAACGATTTTCTTTCTTCCGGAGTCGTGTTGTCGTTAATGCCTTCTTTTAAGGCATCCACAAAGTCAGCGGCATCCACATCTCTTAAAAGGCCCAGACGAACACACTTGTTGCCGGTCATGCTAATGACTGAGGCGGCATCGGATGTGGTCTTCGGCAGGTAAAGTCCCGCCGCGTAGACATCCACAAAGAAAATTTCACGCAATCCTGCGCCGTTGAGTTTAAGCGTGGTGTTTTCTTTTTCGATAGTGTCGCTGTAATCAATTCCGCTGATGTTCAGAGCGGCGAAAGCGGGGAGGGAAGCGGCAACGAGAACAAATGGCAATAACGCTTTTGTCATATCTGATTTAAGTTGAAACGAGTTGAAACAAAGTCACGATTTTAGACATGTTTTTCAGCGGACAGTCAGCCCTACAATCGCAAATAGAGGAGGACAAACGGATGAGTCACGTTTTAACTCATAAAAATCCCGCCGGGCAGACTTCCGGATATTCAATCGGCGAGGAAATCGCCAATGCCGTCACGCATGGCGTGGCGGCTTTAATGAGTGTGGCAGGGCTGGCCATTCTTGTCGGATTCGCGGTGGCCTATTCAGGATCTCCCACGGTTATTACCGCGGTCAGTGTGTTTGGTGCCAGCATGGTGTTTCTGTATGTCGCCTCAACCTTGTACCACGCCATTCCCAACCCTGAGGCCAAACGGATTCTCCAGCGCCTTGATCACTCGATGATCTTTGTGCTCATCGCGGGTTCTTATACGCCTTTTTGTCTAGTGACGCTCAAGGGCGTTACGGGGATTGCGCTCTGCATTGCCGTTTGGGCGATCGCTGTCGCAGGCATTGCGCTTCAGGGACTTCTGATTCAAAAAAGCAAGTGGCTCAATTCTCTCTTGTACCTTGCCATGGGCTGGCTCGTTATTTTGGTGATTGAGCCTCTGATTGAAAATCTGCCTCAAGGCGGTCTTTGGCTCTTAACGGGCGGCGGCCTCGCCTACAGCCTTGGCGTGATTTTTTATATCTGGAAAAGTCTGCCTTACAGTCACGCCATTTGGCACGTTTTTGTTTTTGCCGGCACGTTATTGCAGTTTTTGGCGGTGCTTTTGTATGTGATACCGGTATTTAACTGATACGCCGTACGGCAGATAAGAACGGTCCCCAATTCTTTATTTCGAAATTGGGGACCGTTTCATATTGTCGTCGAACAATTTGTTAGGATTCGAGACGGATCGGAATAACCCGCTGATTGGTGCTACCGAAGTATTTTCCCTGCTCTTTTACTTTGAGTTTTTCAACAAAAGGACCGTCAACCAGCGTATCAATGTAGTTCATGATCTCGCGGTCTTTGAAATTCTCGTATTTTCGACCGGTCCAAACCCAAATGGTTTTGTCAGGGCAAGCGGCTCTCACCCGTTTACAAAGCTCAGTCACAGGACCGATATTTTGCTCTTCAAAAGGATCGCCGCCCAACACGCTTAAACCCGACATGTAAGGTTTATGCAAAAGATCAATGATCCTCTCAACCGTTTTGTCCGTGAACTCTTCACCCGCGTTAAAGTCCCACGACTCGGGGTTAAAGCAACCCTTGCAGTGCAGGGTGCACCCCGAAACGAAGAGCGAAACGCGCACTCCGGGACCGTTTGTGGTATCGAATTCACGCAGTTGAGCATACTTCATCAGCGCACCTCTTACATCGACACACGGCGTTTGATTTCAGCCATCTTGCCGTCATTCATACGGGACTGACCGTTCACGTTGCTGTAACCCAGGTAACCGCAGACACGGCTGATCACCGAAAGGTTGTCGCTGCCGCAGTGCGGGCACTTGAACATGACGTTTGTCGAGTGTTTACCGCAATTGTTGCAGTAGGCCGCGTCAAAGTTAACGCCCTGGTAAAAGCCCATTTCCATACCGCGCTCGATAATGGCCTTATCGGCTTCGTAGTTTTCCGGATTGGTCAGGCGCACGTACTGGATGTGACCGCCTTCGCACAAGTGGAAGCACTTGAACTCATGATCCTGTTTTTCAAACGGTGTGATATCTTCGGTCACATTCAGGTGGAACGAATTGGTGAAGTATTCCGTGCTGTAATGCTCAGCCGTGGCGAATTCATTCACCAAACCCATTTCCTTGCAATAGTCATCGTACTGGCGGGCCTGCGTTGCGCAAAGGCTTTCAGCGGGCGTGCCGTAAATGGCGTAAAGATAATGGTCTTCAGCCTTAAATTGATTGAGTTTTTGCTGCAGATAACGCAACACCTGAACAGCAAAAGCAGAATTGTCTTCAATCATGCGCTTGCCGGTCCAGAGATAGGTCGCGTCATCCAAAGCGGTGATGCCGAAACTCGCGGTCATGTACTCAACCAAATCACCCACGCGGTCATCAGGGTCCTTCGTGCCCTTGTAGAAACCGCCTTGCGTAAAAGCCAAGGGGTTGGAAGAGCAACGTTGGTTGCGAATCACATCGTAGCGCTTCTTTAAGAAGTCGCGAATCACCTGCAGACGGTCGTCCAACAAATCCCAGAACTTTTCACGCCAATCGAGCGGGTGTTCTGTCATAGCCACCTTGATCATCAAGGGGATGTTCAAACTCACCGCGCCGATGTTGCAGCGGCCGATTGTCACATACTTGCCGGTTTCCGGGTCTTTCCACGGAGACAAGTAAGCGCGGCAACCCATGGGGCTCGTGATGACGCCTTCTTCTTTGAAAAGGCGCGAGACCGTGCCGTACTCGCTCGAAATGCTGAGGTAGTCCGGGTACATGCAGGTCGAGGATGTCTTGACGGCTTCATCGAAAAGCTGCGCGCTGTGCAAATCACCGTGAACTTGGTTCTTATCGTAGAGATAAACCAACTTCGGGAACACCACGGGCTTGTGATCGGGGCCATGGCCGTTTCTGCGCACACGCAGCATGACGGAATTGATCAGGCACAAGAGGCGCTTGTCATCCTCGGGCAAAGAGATATCCCATTGACCGAAAGAAATCGTGGTGAAAGCAAAGTCGCCGCGGCTGCAAGGCACCGTGTTCAACTTCAATTCGAGGGACTGGAAGCCTTGCTCCAACTCACGAAGCAAAATCTTGTCGGCGTACTTACGGGCTACGTCTTCGTTCAAACCCAATTCATTTTTCGCATCACCGAAGGCTTTATTCCAGGTCTTGTGAGCGTAGGGCAGGAGTACCTTATCCAATTCAGCCAATGTGAAGCCGCCGAATTGCTGTGCCGTAGCCACAAGCGTAATATCGCCGATCACCTGAAGGGCCGAGAGCACCGTCTTCGGTTCCGTGTATTGAACGTTAGACATTTCAAAGCCGCCTTCAAGGACGTGCTTGATGTCAAAAAGACAGCAGTTGACGCAACCCAAAATCATGTCGCGAAGGTCGTGGATATAGATGTCGCCGCGTTCAATAAGTTCTTTTTCCTTAGCGGACAGATAGAACTGCTTGTAAAGACTCTTGGTGAGATAGCCTTTGATCAAAGACCCCTTCGTGGAAACCAGAGAGCTGTCAAAATTGGCGTTTTCACGGTCACCCAAGCGCAAAACGTCGTCCGCATCCTGACGCAACTTTTCAAAGGTCTTGGCGTAGTTGGTCTTGTAGTAGCGGTATTCGGCGTAAGACTTGGCGACGTCTTCAAAGCCCGTAACGGACAAAACGGCAATCACCAATTCGTGCAATTCAGCCACAGTGACCTGGTCGCGCGTTTGAATACGGCGCAAAATGGCATCGACAATCTTCTGACAAGAAGCTTCATCAACAATCTTGTCGCAGCGCATGGCTGCCTTATTCACAGCAACGGAGATCTTCTCCGGTTTGAAATCTTCAAGCGACTGGTCTTTCTTTACAACTTTCATGGCACATCCTTGGGGTCACCGGCACAACGCCGAGAGTAAAAAATTTGATCAACGAGCGTGTCATTTTAAACACAAGAAATTGAAATTCATAGTGGGGAAACTACAAAATTTAGGAGCAGAAAAATTGCTTGACACCAGATATAGTTTTTGGAGATTTTGTCTTTTTTGAAAAATCAACACTATCAATGAGTTAGGTGTTTTGCTTTAGTATCTAAAAAATTTGTAACAATTGAAATTAACAATCTAATAATTGAATAAAAACTATCGTAAATCCAAAAACAATTATTCTTACTTTTTCAGGTCTATTAAAAGTCAAACAATTCCGAACCTAACCCTTTCCTTTTGATTTTTTTGAATATTTCCTAAAAATTTAAAACCTATCGACTACAATTAGAATGTTGGTTTGCAGGAGGGGATGGACTGTGCCAATCTTGAGTTTTGACCCAATGTATCGCAGAACCTGGATGTTTCCAAGGAATATAAGGAGAATAGAACCTTGGAAATTAGATCAAATTCTTAATTTACTGCTAGCCTGCCAGTCCGATACTGGATCGCAGATTGTTCAGGATGGACTTTATACAGAACTTGAAAAGCTTAAGATCAAACGACCACGAAATAACATTCAATGTGGAAATTCCGGAGGAATGCGGACGTACTTTGCCCAATTAGAGATGTTGGGACTTGTAGTGTCTGATCCTCAAACTGGTCTATACGAACCTACTAAAGCGGGCTTTGAAATGATGAATCATCGTTCGCCAATGGAGGTATTCCGCTATCAATTATTCCGCCTACAATATCCAAGCCCGTACTCATACTCACAAAACTTAAAAATTGATCCCAGAATCAATGTAAAACCCTTTGTTTTTCTCTGCAAGCTACTAAATGATCCCAAAATTGGAGGAATGTCTTCCAAGGATATAGTGATCCCTGTTCTTTATGGTCATTCAGATGATTGCTATGACAAATGCGTCGAACTCATACTTAAACTTCGAGACGAGAAATATGATTTCAGTAAAGTGATTCTCGATAAAAAAGATTTCTATACAGTCAAAGCAAAGAATCGAGATTTCAAGGCAGGCTTGAAGGACGCTTTAGATATTTCAAACACAGCTAAGAACTACCTTCAGGCCGGTAATATGCTTGTTGCTGATGACTCAGGTGACGATACGCGATATTTTCTCACTTCTGATCAAGAAGCTCTGAATATTTTGAAGATAATAGGAAGTGAGCCTATTCAAGTTTATGATCACAATAATCCTGAGAATTTTCAGCTTAGATACGGACGATACGATAGCCAAAAAGCTGTCAGACCGTGGGCAAGGAAAAACTCTTCTAAAAATGATGGATTGGATGTATTAGTTAGTACGCTTTTTGCAGCTCGTTTGGCAGATAACCCCTATGGTGTCAATGTTAATGAGTTCGTGCAAGAGATGAAGATAGGCTATGGGTTGGGAGTTAATAGAATTCACAAAATTATTTCTCCCTTGCTTCAAAGACGAAATAGTATCGAAAGGCAAGTTGTTTTAGATGCTGCGTTTTCCGGAGGTGTACAGGCAACTTTATTAGAAAAAGCTGTCACAGAAATTTTTAAGCAGCTGGGTTTTGATCAATCTGAATGGATCGGATCCAAGAGACCGCAGACTCGCCGTGGTGGCTATCCAGACATTTATATTAGAGCAAGTTCTTGGGACCATTGTGCAATGGGGGATTCGAAAGCAACAAACCGATACAAGTTTCCCATTGGAGATACCCAAAAATTAGCTACCTATTACAATTCGTGCGAATTGGAACTAGATACACATTGTCCATCAGACTTCTTCATTTATGTGGCAGGTGGTTTTGAGAATGAGAATTTGGTTAAAAAGCATTTATCACTGTGCCAGCAAAATCTTGGCAAGCCGGTAAGTGCTATTACTGTAGGCGCTTTGCTAGATCTAATTACTTTGAAACCCAAACCTGATTTAAAGACAATTATTCAAAAATTTTCTTTAGGTTGTTTCTATACTTCGGTCAAACAGTTTGAAACTTCGGTACAATAAACGTTGCTTTATTTGTAGCAGCATTTTTTGACTTATTATGCGTACCGAAACTCTCCGTATTCGTCTTTCTGAAGATGAGCTGAAGAACTATAACGCTTGTTGTGAGAAATTGAAGGTTGCACCTTCCACGAAGGCACGCGAGCTTTTGCAGGATTTTATCCGATCCACACTGCATACTGACCTCTTGACTGTTGATCAAACTTTACCAACATTGCATTATGGTAAGTTAACTGTTGGAGAGATGTTCTCTGGTCCGGGCGGAATAGGTGTTGCGCTCAACCGAGCTCATACTTCCAATTTGTCTTTTGAGCATATTTGGGCTACTGATTATGACTCTGATACATGCAGAACATATCAAACAAACGTTTTAAAGCGGTGGCCTGATGCAAAAGTAATTTGTGAAGATGTTCGCAAACTTGATATTGATTCACTTCCTACAGTGGACGGGTTTCTTTATGGCTTCCCGTGCAATGACTTTTCCAATGTAGGAGAAAGCAAGGGTTTGGATGGAGAATACGGAGGACTGTATTCATACGGAGTAAAGTACATAAACCGTGCTAATCCGTTATTCTTTTTTGCTGAAAATGTCTCAGGCTTAAGCAGTGCTAACGAAGGCAAAGCTTTTAAAAAAATCCTTCATGCTCTTAACCATGCCGGCAGATTCGGATATACGATTACAGCCCATCTCTATAAGTTCGAAGAGTACGGAGTTCCCCAGGCAAGGCACAGATATATTCTCATTGGGATTCGCGGTGATTTAGGTTTGAAGTTCAATGTTCCGAAACCTAGCGGCATTGTCAGAACTTGCAAAGAAGCTCTGCAGAATATTCCCGAAAACGCTTCAAATCAGGAAACAACTAAACAATCAGCGGTTGTGGCCGCCAGACTTTCTTATATCCGAGAAGGGGAAAATGTATGGCAGGCAGAAAAGCGTATGCCCGAAGCTCTCCGACTCAATGTCAAAGGTGCACGCTTGTCCCAAATTTATCGACGTTTAGATTCGAGCAAACCCGCTTATACAATCACAGGTTCAGGCGGCGGCGGAACACATGTCTACCACTGGTCTGAAAATAGAGCACTGACTAATCGAGAGAGGGCTCGTTTACAGACGTTCCCAGATGATTTTGTATTCTGCGGAAGTAAGGAATCTGTGCGTAAACAGATAGGTATGGCAGTTCCTTGTGACGGAGCACAAATAATTCTGGAGGCCGTTTTAAAAACCTTAGAAAGAACTCAATATCCTAGCGTTGAACCTACTGTCGGAGTTTTTTCTGCAAACTCTTTGGAAAGTGAGAAGTAACGTCTTTTATGGCAGACAATAAAACTCCTCTTGCTCGAAGCCAAAATATGTCGCACATCCGTTCTAAGGATACAAAGCCTGAAATTACTGTGCGTAAATATCTTTTTTCAAAGGGATTTAGATACAGAAAGAATTGTTCCAGCTTGCCTGGCAAACCGGATATTGTTTTGCCAAAGTACAAAACTGTGATTTTCATCCATGGTTGCTTTTGGCACATGCACAACTGTAAGAGATTTCGAATGCCTCAATCAAATACAGATTATTGGGAACAAAAAATTTTAAGAAATGTCGAAAGAGATAAAAAGGTTAAACAAGCGTTAGAGTCGTCAGGGTGGAAGGTAATTATCATATGGGAGTGCGAACTAAAATCTTGTTTTATTACTCAAACATTATTTAATCTAGAACGAGAAATAAAAAACATCTAAAGAAACTTGATCAAGCTCCAGGAGTTCTTATGGCTAATATAAATTCGCGCTGGACAGAAACTCAGATTGTTTTAGCCCTAAATTTGTACAGTATCACACCATATTCAAGAATTTCCCCAAAGAATCCAGAAATTATTGATTTAGCAGATCTTTTGGGTAGAACGCCTGGTGCAGTATCTTTTAAGCTATCGAATTTAGCGGCCTGTGATCAAAAAGGTCAAACTCTAGGTCATAAAGGATCATCACATGGCAGTAAGCTGGACGCCATAGTTTGGAATAAATATTTAAATGGTGACGAACTGGATCTTGAAAGATTAAACAGCAACGCAGAAAAAATTAAGCATGATTTATTAAAAATAAAATCACCTGACCAGACACAGAGCCATTCTGAATCGTGTACTGAAGATAATACTTCTAATGGTCAAGAACGTTCATATTTGTTAAATGTCAGAGTTAAACAAAATTTATTCAGAAGGGCGGTACTTGCTAATTACGATTCACGATGTCCTTTTTCTGGTTGTGCAATTCCACAATTAATCGATGCGGCGCATATTCTTCCGTGGAAAGATTACCCATACGCAAGAATGATGGTAAGCAATGGTCTCGCTCTAAATAAACTCATTCATGTCGCCTATGACAAAAATCTACTGGGAATTGATCCAGATGGGCGAGTCGTTGTTTCAGATTTGCTTTTGGCTAATGTTTCAGGAGAGCCTTGTCGGGACTTTTTTGTACAAATCAAAGATCGACGCATAAATTTTAATCAGTTGCGTTTTCGTCCTAACCAAGACTTTCTGCACGAAAGGTTTAAACATTATCAAGAAGCACATCAATGAAAACATTAGAAGTTGTAGCTGCTGTTATCCAAAACAATGACAGAATCTTTGCTACGCAAAGAGGATATGGAGACCAGAAAGACGGTTGGGAATTCCCCGGCGGCAAGATGGAAGCAGGGGAGACGCCTCAGCAAGCCCTTATTCGCGAAATTAAAGAAGAACTTGAAACCGACATTGAAGTGGGCGATCTCATTGATACCGTTGAGTATGACTACCCGAAGTTCCACTTGAAGATGCACTGCTTCATCTGTTCCATTAAGCACGGCGATCTTGTTCTCAAAGAGCATGAAGACGCCAAATGGTTGACAGTCGACACTTTAGATACAGTGAATTGGTTACCGGCGGATCTCTCTCTGATTGAAAAATTAAAGTGTTACTTAAAGCGATAAGAATCTCTTTAACTTATTGAGAATTCATATTTTTTTACGATTTTCCAAATAAAAGCGCATCCTTTTTTAGATAGAATGGCGGACTCTAATATCATTTTTGACGGAGTTCGCCAATGCGTACAAAGCTTTTGACCCTCTCCGCCTGTGCGGTACTTATAACCGGTTGCTCTACCTTTGGACATCAACCGGAAATCAATGCTGAAGGAATCGACAGCATCTACGTTTACACAGGGATACCCAAAAACAACGTCGAGTCCGATATTTATCAAGTTCTAGTTAAAAAGACCCAAAAAGGATTAGAAGAGAAGGGCTATCAGGTCCTTCGGGAAACCTCCCAATCGGATAACGCCGATGCCAAGCTCGTTACGAGAATTGAAGGAGTTCAGAATAACTACGCGGTGTTGGGCACCTACACCAAGCTTCGCGTTCACTACGAATTGCACGACGCTCAGGATAAGCTGATTTACAAAAAGACTTACTCGTCGGATTCCCTGCCGAATTCTCAGCTTGATGATTGGCACATCGCCTTGGCGACAGATCTTGTCGCTTCGGCCTATCACAAGATCAAGCCGCCTTATGAGAAATTGGCTGACAACGTGACGGAAGCGCTTCTTGAAGATTTCCCGTCCGTTCAAGTTAAAAATTATAAAAACGTTATCAATGAGCGCCTAATCAAAAAGCTTTCGGTCTCCGAAAGCGTACCAGGCGCTCAATCCCCAAAGCGCCACCGCGCACAACATAAAACCCGCCACCGGCAACCACTTGCCGTCTCCGTGGTAAAGCAGACCGCAGATAAAGGGGCCGAAACCCGCCAACACGTAGCCGATTCCTTGCGCAAGACTGGAAATGACTAAAAGCTGAGAAAGGCTGTTGGTCTTTTTCGCCATTAAAATCATCGCCATGCTAAAGGTAATGCCTTGGGGAATGCCGGCTAACACGCATCCCACAAAGGACCAGGTCCCGCCGAACAACCAAAGAACAATGCCGATGGCAAAGCTTGCCGTCATAATCAGGGAGGCAGGGCGCTCTCCGCCGACCGCTTTTATGAAAGCCGCCGTCAAAATACTCGCCGGCGCGCTCACGAGCAAGAAAACAGCGGAGCCCAAGCCCGCGGCGGAGGCGGAAAAACCCAAAGTGCTCAAAATAGTAGGAAGCCACGCCACCGTTGTATAAATAGTGAGCGACTGCATTCCCATCACAAAAATCACGGCCCAAGTCAGAGGTTTTTTCAGTAGCGCCCACTGAAAGGCGCCGCCCGCCACAGTGATTCGTTTAGCGCGGGGCGCCAAAAACCACGCCGCAAGCGCCAAAGCCGCCATCAGCACCCAGAAACCTAAAGGGGCGTCCAAAGAGTCAAACGCGTCCAAAAGCGGCACAGAGAAGTAAGCGCCGATTGATCCGGAAAAACCGATAAAACCTGTGAAAACTCCCATAACCAAAGCGATGTTATTCGGAAAATAATCTCTGAGTAAAACAGGCATCAACACATTGAGAACGGCAATGCCGATTCCGATGAGAGCGGTTGCCGCAAGCATGACTGAATAAGAGAGAATAAGACGGCCTGCCGCGCCGATAAAAATCAGCGCCAAACAAATCAATACGGTAACCAGAAGTCCGAAACGTTTGCTCATCGCAGGCGCGGCCGCGCAAAACAACCCGAAACAGGCGATGGGCAACGCGGTGAGAAATCCGTAGGCAGGGTAGCCGATTTGAAGACTTGTTATGAGTTCTTCCGCAACAGCGCCAACGCAGGTGATAGGCCCTCGCATGACCAAAATCGTCATCAGCAAGGCTAAAAAAACAATAATCGGCGGGTGAGCCGTGTTTTTAATCCCGTTCATTGGTGAAAATCAAAAAAAGACCCCGAAAGTTTAATCCTTCCGGGGCCTCGTTCACAAACGAACAGTCAGATCTGAATTAAATTCGAAATTAGTAGAGCTTTGAAATCACTTCGCGGGCAAAAACGTCCTGGGCCTTGATCAGTTCGCCCAATTGTTTATCGTCCTTAAAGTCAATCGTCAATCCGCCTTTTTCGTGGGCTTCCTTCACAGCCGGGTCATTTAACACCTTGCGGAAAGTGTCAACCCAGTAACTGAGCACATCAGCGGGAACGCCGGCAGGCGCGACGATGGCGCGGGCTGAGCCGTACCATTGATCGTAGTAGCCGAGTTCACCCAAAGTCGGCACATTGGGATAATCTTCCAACCGCTTGGTGTCGAACACACCCAAGAGGCGGAGCACCGGTTTGTCGCCGCTCACAAGCTTAGCCACGTCAGCGATCTTGGCGCAGGAGAAGTCCACTTCGCCTTGACGCAGAGCCATCAACTGGTCGGCCGTGCCGCCGTAGGGGACAGCCTTGTACTTAAAGCCGGCGCTTTGGGAAAGAAGCTGGGCGGCGGTGTGGTTGGAGGCCTTCACACCATTGGTGGAGCAACGAAGCTTGTCGTTGGCCTTGGCGTCTTTGACCAAATCCTGAAGCGTTTGCCACTTGCTGTCGGCGCGCACCACAACGACGCCGGTTTCAGTGAGGTGGTTGGCGATCGGCGCAACTTGCGTTACCTTAAAGGCTGCGTTCTTTTCATTGGCGAGCGTGGTAAATGTCGGCAAATTGATATAACCGATCGTGTAGCCGTCGGGTTTGGATTTTGCCAGGCGAGTCCAGCCGATTTTGCCGTCAGCGCCGGGAAGATTATTGATGATCATAGCCTTACCGATTTCTTTTTCGGTCAAAGTCATCAAAAGACGGGCTCCCGTGTCGGTGCCGGAACCTGCCTTATAGGCCACGATCACATTGACGTCCTTTTCAGGCGTCCAGGCCTGGACAGAAAGCGGAATCGCCATGGCCACGGCTAATGCAAAGGCTAACTTTTTCATCTTTAACACTCCTTTGATGAGTCATCAATTTGTTCTTCCGGGCCTTTTGTCGGCGGCGCGGAGTGAAGGTCCGGCATTCACTCCGCGTCTTAGAAAATTACTTATGTTTATCCATCATGTCTTTTTCCACTCTTCCCATAAAGAGGGGAGAGAAGATACCGACCACGCAAAGCGCGATGAGCATCCAGCAAAGCGGAGTGGCAAAAAGAATCGAGGGATCGCCGTCGCTCAACATGAGAGAGCGACGCAAACCGTTTTCGCCTATGGGGCCCAAAATGAGACCGAGCACAATGGCCGCGGCGTTTAAGTCAAATTTGCGAACCAAATAGCCGATCACGCCGAACACACACATAATGATGACTTCGACGATGTTATTGTTGATGGCGTACGACCCCACAACGCAAAGCACCACGATTGAGGGAATCAGGATGCTGTCGGAGAGACGGGCGATGTTGGCGAAAATCTTGCAACCCCAAAGGCCGATGGCGAGCATCGCGAACTGCACAAGCACAAAGCCGGCGAAGAAGGTGTAAGTCATGTCGGCGTAAGTGGTAAAGAGCTCCGGCCCCGGCTGCAGACCATGAATAATCAAACCGCCCATAAGCACCGCCGTCACGGATTCACCCGGAATACCCAAAGTGAGCGTCGGGATAAGCGAGCCGCCCGTCACGGCGTTATTTGCCGCTTCAGAACCGGCAACGCCTTCAATGGAACCCGTGCCGAATTCTTCTTTGTGCTTGGAAAAGCGCCGCGCTTCGTTGTAGCCCATAAAACAGGCGATGGTGGCTCCGGCACCCGGCAAAATTCCCAAAATGTTACCGATGATCCAAGAGCGGGTAATGGTCGGCATGATGCGTTTGACTTCGCCCTTGGTAAGGGTGAGCTTGTCTTTGATCTTGGCCGCCTTGGCGCGCTCAACGATTTTCTTTTCTGCCAAAATCAAGACCTGGGACATCGAGAACAGACCGATCAGAGCGCAGGTCACATTCACACCGTTGTAGAGCGTGCTCACACCGAACATGTATCGCTCAACACCTTCCATCGGATCCATGCCGATTGTCGAGATCAAAAGACCCAAAATACCCGACATTAAGCCTTTCAGGATCGAGCGGCTTGAGACACCGGCAATGATTGTCAGGCCGAAAATCGAGAGCCAGAAATATTCCGGGCTCTTAAACTTCATCGTCAGCTCTGCCAATAGGGGAGAGAAGAAGTAAAGTGAAATGCAGCTCAAAAGGCCGCCGCAGAAAGAGGCGAAACAGGCAACCGTCAAAGCTTTGGCGGCTTGGCCTTTAAGAGTGAGCTTATAGCCCTCGATAGCCGTGGCGGCAGAAGCGGGGGTGCCCGGCGTGTGAATCAAAATCGCACTGATGGAGCCGCCGAAAATAGCGCCGCAATAAATGCCGCCCAAAACGATTAAACCCGTGGCCGGATCCATGCCGAAAGTCACCGGCAGTAAAAGCGCCACCCCCATGGCGGCAGACAGTCCCGGCAGGCACCCGATCGTTATCCCCAGGGCGGTGGAGGCGACCATGGCGAGAAGATTTATCGGTGAAAAGGCATTGATGAAACCCGCGCCCATTAAAGATAAAGTCTCTAACATGTCGGACTCCTTTTAACCGAATAACAGACCCGTGGGAAGCGGGACTTTAAGAAAGTACGAGAACACAACCGCCACCATCACGATCATCACGACAACGGTCATGAGATTGTATTTCATCGGGACCTTTAAAAACACAAGAGATCCGAGCAAATACAAAATGGTTGAAACGTAATATCCGCAGAAATACATCAAAACCAAGTACAAGCCGATCGCCGCGAACACACCGAAAAACTGCAGAGGCAGGAATCCATGAAAAACAATCGGATAGTCGTTTTCTACATGATGGTTTTGTCGGAAATGAAGGAAAGTGCGGATAAGATAGAGCGTGTTGACAAAAATGAGAGCTGTAATCAAGACCATCGGATAGACTTGGGCAGCCTCGGGCAACTGCAGTGTCATTATTAAGAATGCAATGGCGATTGCATAAATAACACAGACAACAGGTATGTCAGATTTTTTCATAATTCAAGAGAAAGATTACAGTGAAACACACAGATATCTTTTCAGTCATTAAATATGACACGAAAATGACATGTATATGACATTTGCCGAAGATTTTAGTGAACTTTGGTATTTAGTGATACCAAGATAACCCTATACAAACTTCTAAAAAGCACAAAATCTTGGCTTTACGATAAAGAAAAATGTAAGAAAGTTTTATTCTTGTTACCCTATTGACTATTGACCTTGCCTGAAATTGGTTGACAGTTTTTAAAACTATGACTGATTTGGCTGACAGTTTTTTGATTCTTGCCTAATTTTCTTTACAGCTAAAAATTTAAAACCTGATTGGTTCGACACTCTAAGCTTTCTCTCAGAGTGTCTTTTCATGTAAGCCGGGTCTATTGAATCCCTGAAATACGTCATTTGACACTCCTTTGTCGGTTAAAAGGTGTCAACTTTTTTCAGGCTATGACATATTCGACCAACTATAATCAATGTCTTGACAAGGCAAACGGTGACCAGCGCGCCGATGCCCGGCCGCAACTGCGAACCAAAATTGAAAACATTTCCTAATATGACACGATCTTCGTGGGCTATCCCAATTGGTGGGCCTCGATTCCGATGCCAATCGCCACTTTCTTAGAAAGTTATGATCTCTCCGGCAAAACGATCGCGCCATTTTGCAGCCACGGTGGCGGCCGTCTGGGGCAAAGCGTGACCGCTATCGGCAAATTGGCGCCGGCTTCAAACCTGACCGAAGGACTCTCTGTTCACTATCGCGGCGGTTCGACGCTATCTGGTGACATTGATGAGTGGTTAAAATCCAACAAGCTCATCTAAGGAATAAACATGCTCAAAGGCAAATGGATGGAATGGCTTAAATCGGGCGCTTTTTTATTGCTGCTTTTTGTGCTGTTCATTCTTTGCCTTGGCGCCCGCATCACAGGAATTCTTGAGCATGAACTTTTAGGCATAGTGTTGTGTCTATGCCTATTACTTCACTCGCTGCGGCACGGCGTGTGGTTCACGGGGCTCTTTGAGGGACGTTGGGGATTAAGGCGAGCGCTTTCAACATTGACCAACGGTCTTATGGCCTTGGGGTTTGTCTTTTTGCTTGTCACCGGCGTCGCGCTTTCTCCGGATCTTTTCGCATTCCTTGAAATTAATTCCGGCATGACCACCCGACAACTTCATTCGGGCATTGCTTTCTGGCTTTTGGTGCTGATCGCCGTCCACCTAGGGCTTCACGGACCGATGATTGCCAGAAAAATAGAAAATCAATTGACCAAAACCGCTTTGCTCCCGCTGGCCGCATTGACTTTCTTAATCGGAGTCTTTGGGTTTATTGACAGGATGCTCTTTGAAAAACTCTTTTTGGGATTTGCCTTTGACTTTTGGGACCCCGAAAGACCCGTCCTTCTTTATTTTATTTTCTATGCGGCCGCCTGTGCGGCCATCGGCATTATCGTCCATCTTGTCATTGAAGCCGTAAAGAGAAAAAACAGCCTTTTGAAAACACTTCACTAATCAAGTTGAACCTCCATATCGGCGATTTGCCTCGACGGTGTCGGTTGAGTGACTGACAGACGGTGCGCCGCCAGTTCGAAACTTTTGCAACGGGCGACTTCCACGAAGTAGCACAAGATTCGAATTTCCATGGCTTTTATTAACGCGAAAACAAGTAGTGGAAATCAGGATTCATTATCGAAGAAAATGGCGGGGGCACTTGGAATCGAACCAAGATACCTCGGTTCAGAGCCGAGTACACTAACCATTGTGCTATGCCCCTAAAGGTATCTAACGAACGTTAGGAGGTGGATTTTATCAGTTTCAAAATATTTTGTCTCTACCTTGCTGCAAAAAACCTTAAAGTTTCAGACGCATCCTCACGTGAGGTATACCGTCCTCTAAAAACTCGTCTGATTCCGCTTTAAATCCCAGCGATTCATACAGCTTTTTGACGTAAGTTTGCGCTTCAATCACTATTTCTTTAACTGCGAGTTTTTCTTTGGCAAAACGGATACCCTCGGAGACAATACGCGAGCCCATGCCGCAACGGCGTTTGACGGCAATCACGCGACCCAAAGAAGTTTCCGGGCGAACAATTCCCTCCGGCATAAGCCTCAGATAGGCTTCAATTCCATTATCGTCTTCCAGCCAAATGTGATAGGCCGCTTTATCAACTTCATCAACTTCCTGATAGGCGCATTTCTGTTCAACGACAAAAACCGACACACGAAGCTTATATATGGCAAAAAGCTCTTCTGTCGTGAGTTCTGAAAATTGTTTAATGAGTAAACGCATATGAGTCACTGCCTATTAATAATTAGCGAACCTGCGCGGCCGCTTGCAAACCAAGCTTATAAGCTTCTTCAAGAGCGCCGGTATCTTCAATGGAACGTTCTGCCAAACCGGTCGCCAACACATGGCCGCCGTCACGCCAATGCAAAAAACGAAGGAAACAGTCAAAATGTATGACGATGCCATTCATGCTCCAAGGGGCGGAACCTCCGCAATTAGCCAACAAAATCGCTGACTTGGATTGTTTTGTCAATTCCGCTTTTTTAGAGTTGAAATGGTCCAAGACAGCCTTGAGTTGGGCAGTCATTCCGTAATAGTAGAGGGGAGTGGAAAACACAACGATCTGAGACGTGAGAATTGTCTCTAAAATCTTTCGCATATCATCGGTATCGGCGCTTTCACCTTGTTCGAGCTTTTCAAAATAGGCTTTAGTGCAAGGCTCAATGTTCATCTCGGCAACATTAAAACGCACCACTTCATGGCCAGCCTCCAAAGCGCCCTTCGTGAAGGCTCGTACCAATTTGTCATTATTGCCGTTGGTGATCGGACTGCCCATCAAAACTGTGATTTTCATGACACCTCCTCAAAAAAAACTCAAAGAACTATCAAACGATAACAAAATTGACGGCAAACACAGCGGACGCTATTTGATTTTAAAAATTTTCAGTGGTGTTCCCGCTGAATAAAAACCTTTGGTTAATGCATCTCGAGTCCAAGTTTGCCTCGATATTTCTCAATCGTTTTTTCCCACCAATTCAAAATGTCCGAACTGACTTCTCCTTTTTTATTTCGGAGCACCAATCGCTGAGCTTCTAATCTGAAAGGGGATTCGATCGTCGTGACAGTCCCTCTGAAAGCCGATTGACCGACAAGAAGCAGTTTCGGCAAAACAGTCCAACCGACACCTCGCGCGGCCAGTCCCAACGCCCACTGGCCGCTGTCTATTTCCCAATGGTCAATATTGATGACATTGGGTCCCCGGGACTGGGGGTCGCGGGCGTAGACAGCAATTTGACGATACTGGCGCAAGTCATCGACCGATGGTTTAGGAATTGCGGCAAGGGGATGGTTTTTCGCCACCACAATGGCCAACGGGGAGTGTCCCAGCACAATTTCCTCACTTTCAACCGCAGGCTCTGAAGAGAAAACCAAAGCAAGATTCATGGCGGTTTTACTGAAAAACCAGTTCGCTTCAGATCCCGAAATATTTTCCACCTGTAATCTGACTGAAGGGAAATTTTTGGAAAACAATCTCAACAGATCAATCATCACCGGCGCCTCTAGCACCAGATCAATGCCCATGTAAAGCGATGGCGTCATGGTATCGGAAAGCGCCCTGGCTCTGTTTTGCAAACGATCGGCCTCCACCAATACACGCTTGGCGCCAATTAACAGTTCCGCGCCTTTAGCGGTGAGCACCGGTTTGGGCATTCGATCAAAGAGTTTGTAGCCGAGCTCGGCTTCAAACCCGGAAATATGCATGGAAATTACTGACTGCGCCCGGTTGAGGCAACGCGCGGCGGCAGAAAATGAGCCGGTTTCCGCCACAGCCACAAAAGATCGGATTTCATCAATTTTAAGTCCCATCTCAAACTCCATCCATCAGATTATTGATAGATTCTAACTCGATTGTTCACTTTTTTGATGAGATAATCCATAGCGTGATGAACTCTTTTTAAAAGTATATGGCTTTCGACTCTTTAAACCGCAAACCATCGGGCGTTGTCAACCCTTTGGATCATGATTTATCCGCTCTTCATAATCAGCACTCCGAACTGCCTTTCGGTGAGAAAACCCATGCGGCAAACCGCACCCAGGATGTCACAAATTTTGAGCTCTGGGCTGCCCGCATCGGTTTTTTTACCGGCGGTTTCACCGTGGCTTCCTGGGCGCCCCTTATTCCCTTTGTCCAATCTGAACTCGCGCTTAAACCGCATATTCTCGGCATTTTGCTTTTGGGCTTAGGTGTAGGCTCATTTGTCGGGATGCCGCTTGCCGGAAAACTCACACAAAAAATCGGCGCCAGAAACGCCATCGCCGCCTCCGGACTCGCATCCTGTCTGCTTCTTGTCCTTCTGGCGATGATCCCTGGTTTTTACTTCGAATGCGTCGCTCTTTTGGCCTATGGCGTCACCTTAGGCTGCCTTGAAGTCAGCGTCAATATTTACGGAACTTATCTGGAAAACCGTCACAAAGGCCGTCTGATGAGCGGATTGCATGCCGCTTATTCAATAGGGGAAGTAGCATCTGCCGCGGCCTTAACGGCCTTGTTCGTGCTTGGCATTTCACCCTTGGGCGCTGTCGGCACTTTGATGCTCGTCTTGGCGATTGTTCTCGTTGCCTTTCTACGGAAAATCGAGAACCACAAAATTGAATCTCCTAAAAAAGAAAAGACAAAGACAGGGCGAATTACCCTTAACGGCCCCATCGGTATTTTGGCAGTCATTTGCGGGGTAATTTTTTTAACGGAAGGCGCCATGCTTGACTGGAGCGCGATTTACCTGCGAGACAACGCGGGCGTCCCGCAAGAGGCGAGCGCTTTTGGCTACACACTCTTTGTCATCGCGATGGCGCTATCGCGCTTAATCGGTGACAATCTCACCACTCGAATTGGCGCAAGAAACATGCTTGCGGGCGGCATTATCCTGATTTTGCTCACGCTTTTGGCTCTCGTTCTCATCCCGACGCCACTTGTGGCTTTTGTCGCTCTCTTTATTATGGGACTGGGCATGGCCAACTTGGCGCCGGTATTGATTTCTGCCGCTTCCAGAACATCTTCAATGGACAGTGTTAAAGCCATCACCGCGGTAACAACCGTCGGCTACGGTGGTTTGTTGGCGGGACCCGCTTTAATCGGCGCGATTTCATCGGCGATTTCCCTGCAAGGAGCGTTCCTGTTTATCTGCGCGCTTCTCGCTGGCGGTCTAGTGATGATCAAACGTCATCAAAGTGTTTTTAAATAATCGCAAAAAGGTTTTAATCTATTGAATAATCAATACTTTTTAGATATTTTGCCTTAGTCCTTGAAACTTTTTTTTGCAAAAATATCCTTTTGAATACACTTTGACCCTGGAACAAACCCTAATATGTGATTAAACTGAAGGTCACAAAGATTCAGACCCCATATTTATGCCCTGAGAACTTTTTACAGTATTCAGGGCATTTTTTTAGCCTGAGAAAAATCAACTGAGTGAGAGTCCTAGTTGATAGGCTTTTTCCGGATAGGCAGAATTTTTTGTCATGGATGGCGTGCCGCAACCTAATCCCAAAATCATTCCTTCGTCTTTGAAATTCAGGTACCGAACCAATGTCAAATAGTGCATTTTCAATGCATCAAAGGTCCAATCCAAACTATTCCATGCCGCCGCAATCAAAGCACTGCGCATGTGTTTATCCTGAAGCGAAGCATTAAAGGAATTCGGCTCATTCCATCGTGCTGAGCGCAAGGTCCTTCGTAACCGCACCGAACGCACCCCAAACATGGATGCACATTGGCGCGAGTCACATCAATGCATTCAACCTCGTGACCGACTTTCTGGGCGCCGGCTGTGAAAGCGTCCGCCAACATGGCAGAGGAGCCTTGCGCATTCGCGCTGCCTTTCAACACCAATATTTTCATCTTCAGTGTTCTTAAAGTTTTAAAGATCTCACCCAGGCGGCCAGTTCAACATCGTTTAAGAGTTGGACAGATTCAACACCCAAGTGCGGATACCAACTCCTTAATTGTTGCAAAGACTCTCGGGAAGAACTGCCGCCGGAAGTGGCAAAAGCGACAACGCGTCCCTTAAAACCAGAAATTTCGTCCAAAAAACTGTCCACTGGACGGGGAGACACGCCCCACCAAATCGGAAATCCCACCAACAGCGTGTCATATTTACCACTCCGATAGCTTCGGGCGACAAGACGTGTCGCTGTGTTCCAAACAGCAACGGCTCTTTGGATTTGTCCAAATTAAATCAGCCGAGGTATAAGGCGTCTGCGGAGCGATTTCGAAAAGATCGCCGCCGCAAGCGTCGACCACCGCCCGGGCAACCCGGGCGGTCGTACCAGTGGCTGAAAAGTAGGCTACCAGTACTTGACTCATTAGAGGCTCTCCCGAAGAATCTGAACAATTTCTTCATGATTGAGCACTTTGTACCCTCCCTTTAAGATCAAAGTGGCCCCGGCGATGCCTTCAATCATGTCTTCTGTGGCGCCGAGCTCTTGCAAATTCATAGCCAAACCCAATTCTCGCATCCAGTTTTCCATCGCTTTCAAACCTTCAGCCGCTACTTCTTCATCGCTTTTGCCTTCAGCCTGAACATTCCAGACATTCATCGAAAAACGCTTGAATTTAGCGAGACCGTAGGGGAGGATATGACGGTAATAAGGCAAGGAGACGGCGGCCAATGTCATACCATGGGTTGCGTTCGTATAGGCACCCGCGGCCTGACCCAGCATGTGAACCATCCAGTCTGTCGTCTTACCCTTGGCAATCAATGTATTGAGCGCCCAAGTTGCGGTCCACATGATATTGCTTCGCGCTTCGTAATTTTGTGGATCTTTATTGGCAATCTTGCTTGAATGCACAACCGAGCGCATCAGGGCTTCGGCAAGATAATCGCTCGTGTTGTCATCGGTGCCGGAAAAGTATTGTTCGCAAATATGGTTGAAGATATCGTAGATGCCTGCCACCATCTGATAATGCGGTAATGTCAGCGTGTAGCGGGGATTGAGGATCGAGAAGCGCGGCATGATCTTTTCATCGGCAAACACATGACCAACCTTCATCTTCTTTTCTGTATTGGTAATCACGGATCCCGCGTTCATTTCTGAACCAGTGCCGACCATTGTGAGCACACAGCCCACAGGGATCGTTTCGCAATCGGGTTCTTCAAAACGAACGTAGTACTTATCCCACGGATCTTCGCTGCAGTTCACAGAAACCGACACCGCCTTGGCATAATCGCAAACAGAGCCGCCGCCCACAGCTAAAAGGAAATCCGCCTTATGGGCGCGGGCGATCTCAACACCCTCATAGAGTTTTTTAAGTGTGGGATTAGGCATGACGCCGGCTATCTCGGCAACGTTTTTGCCATTTTTCTTCAGAATTTCAATAACTTCGTCATAAATCCCATTCTTTTTAATTGAACCGGCACCGTAAATCAAAACAACATTCTTACCGTATTTGGGCAATTCCGTGTTGAGCGCCTTCAAAGAATCTTCGCCAAAATACAATTTTGTCGGGTTGCAGTATGAAAAATTACCTAACATGAAATGACTCCTAAAAAGCGATTTAAAGATTTTTTCCAACGCCAAGTAATATAGTTCAAAGGCTAAAACAACCACTGAATAATCCTCTGAATTTATTGCCTAGAAAAACCTTTTCATGTGCTTTTGTCCCCGCTAAGAGTATTCGGCAATTTTTCAATCAGCTTAGAAAAGAATTTTCAAGTTTCCTCGTTCAAAATAATTTCAAGACCTCAGTGTCATTTTTTGAGGAATCATTATGTCCAAATACATTATCGGTCTCTTAGTAGGAGCTTGCTTGTTAGGAGAAACTGCCATGGCTGAAACCATTGAAGTGATTGTCGGTGATAAAACATATCCGGTTGAAATGCAAGATCATGACGCGGCGAAAGACTTTATTAAACGCCTGCCCATGACTTTAACTTTTGAAAATTTCGGCAATACCGAACGCATCGCTTATCTGAAGAATTCACTGACGCTCGGTAACGCCCCCCGATCAACCAACCCGGTTACCGGTGACTTCGCTTATTACATTCCCTGGGGCAACGTCTGTGTATTCATCAGAGATTTCAGGCACTCGCCCGATTTAGTGCCGATGGGTAAATTGCCCGCGCAAGCCACAGAAGCCATTAAGCAAAGCGGCAACCAACCGGTAACATTCCGCGCACTTAAAAAATAGGTTCTTTTCCGAGCAGAGCTTTTGATATGAGACGTCGCGCATTTTTACAGTCTTCTGCCTTTTTAGCAGGATCAGCAATATTGCCCGGAGTGTCGGCAGCTGAGCAGAATTCCCTGCTTTCAGCTAAGGCGCTTACCCACCGTGTGACGGATGCCAAGGCCCCGGAAGTATTCTTTGTGCCGGAAGTCAACGGTCAGGCTCTGATTCGCATCTATGAATCATTAAGACAATCGTTAAACGGTAAGGTCGGTATCAAAATGACCTTTGAGACACCGGGGGGACCTCACTTAGATCCTCAACTGGTGAAAGCGTTGGCGCAACACACCAAAGCGACTTTAATCGATAACAATTGTTTTTCTCCTCGCGATACAACCGAAAAACACCTTCAAGTCGCAAAGGAAAATGGTTTTGACGAATCCATCGCGCCCATCGATATTTTGGATTCTGAAGGTTTCGTTGATTTGCCGGTTTCGAAAGGCTACCACTTAAAATTCACGCGCACCGGCAGCCACTTTCTCAATTACGACACGTTGATTTCCATCGTTCGATTTAAGGCGCATTTTTTAGACTTTTATGGCGGAACACTTAAAAATCTCTCAATTTGCATGGGAACGGGGACAGACGGAAAGTGTTTCATTCATAGCGCCGGCGAAGTGATGGAACACTTTTCATCGCGCGACGACAAGACAACGTGCGAATCCATGTCTGATGCTGTCAAAGGCGCGATGGAAGCCAAAAAGGGAAGGTGGGCTTTTATCAATGTGATTGATTCTTTTGAACCTTCAGACGGGTGCGATGATGCCCGCAACCTGGGTAATGTAGGTATTTTGGCCAGCCTTGACCCGGTGGCTGTTGATCAGGCCGCCATTGATATCACGTTCGGCGCGGCCCCCAACGACACAGTCCGCCAAGCGTGGGAAGAACGGCACTCAACAATGCTCACCGCCATTTCCGAGGCAAACGGAATCGGCCACACCCACTACCGATTAACTCAGATTAAATAGAAAACTTTGCGCTATTTGCTCTGAGGTTGCGGCAATAAAAAAGAGGAGATAGCGCAAAGCGCGCCAACCACAACCAATATCACCATGACGGTTGTGATGCCGTAGTTATCAGCCACCATTCCTAAAATTGGAGTGAAAATCCCGCCTAAGCTTGCCGACAGTCCCATAGTGACGCCGGAGGCTAAACCGACATTCTTAGCCAAGTAAGATTGGCCTAAAACGACAAAAGACGCGTAGGTGCCGTTTAGCGTGAAACTGATCAATACAAGTATGGGGAAGATCCACCAAATGGAAGGAACAAGAAGCAGCAGGGCAAAAGCGGGGGCCATGAAAAAGTAACCCAATCTGCAAGCCCGAATCAAGCCAAGCTTGTCTGAAAGGTAGCCACCAAAGACCGTCATAAAAGCGCCGCTTAAACAAAGCACCGAGAGTAAAAGACCGGAAAACTCTTCAGAAATCCCGAATCGATAAATGCAGTACAGGGGAAGAAAAGCCAAGACGCTGGTTTGAGCAATACTTCGGAAAAGAATCAGAAAAGTCAGATGAGAAAAAGCACGCCAATCGTTTGTGCCTTCGTCCTGCTTAGTTTGACTCGCTGAAGTTCGAGCGACTTCCGCTCTTACCGTTGCCACCATTTTGGGGATCGCCCAAATCATGAGCGCGGATGTGAGAAGTCCGAAAACTAAAAATATGATAGTCCCGGAAGTTCCCCAAAAACTGAGCGCCGCGGCCGCGATCATCGGGGCCACTCCAAATCCCAGATTTCCGCCGACAGAGAAAATGCCGATTCCCGTTGCTTTATTCTGTTCCGATATTCGATTGACAGTTCTGGCCGCTACCGGATGAAAAATTGAACTGCCAACCCCCATTAGTGTGATGGCAGTGAAAATAAGCCAATAGTTTGCAAAAAGCCCTGAAATACCCAAACCGATGCCGCTCATGGCGATGCCCAGCGCCATGAACCACTGTTTGGGACTTTTATCGGCCCAATAACCGAAGACAGGCTGAACAATCGAGGACAGACAGGAGGAGGCGAACATGAGGCCGGCCACTTCCGTGTAGCTCAACCCATTGTATAAAACCAAAAAAGGAAGAATGGCGGGGAGGGCGCCCGGCGCGAAATCCACACTCAAATGGCCAAGTGAGAGTAAATAAACAAAAAACTTATGCACTTTCAGCGCCCCTTAAATCTTTCTCAGATTTTAGATCTCAAAGGGAAAATTTTCGAGCAGGGGAGCGATTTGGAGAAGAGTTTAAAAACGTAGATAAATCGATTCGATCAAAAATGTTTTGTGCGATTAAATTCTGAAACGAACTCTCTGAAAGCGGAGAGGATCGGCTTGACGTTTTCCTCTGAATTCCTTTCGATAAAACTTTCTTGTTTTCTCCAATTAATATAATAGGTGATACTCGCCAGTTCGTCTGAAATCGGCACCAGCAATCGATTCTTGCCGTCATCCCTGTAACTTAAAACTAATTCAGTTGTAAAGGTGGCCGCATTTTTTTGCTGTAGCCGATGCTTAAAAATAAAATAATCCGAGCACTCTTCGTACACAACACTGGTATCCATCAGTTGATGCAGTTTTTCTTTTTGCTTTGAGAAAACCCCTTTTAAATTAAGAAAAACGATCTCAAGGTTTCGGATCTCTTTGATTGATATGCTGTTGAGCGGATTGTTTTCTTCATCGGGCTCAAAACCGTTAGCTCTGCAAAATTCAGGTCGATCCCGAGGAATACTTAAAATCGTTTGATCCTCAATGAGAATTTCAGAGGCAAAGTCCGAACTGAAATCGGAAAAAGGGTGATCAGAAATAACGATGTCGAATTCCGCGTTAGCCAAATTTTCCGGCTTGCAGGCATCAGGCAGCAAGCGAATTTCCAACGTCAAATCCGGCAACAAAGTCCCGATTCTCGGGGCAAAGTACCAATAAGGCCCCGGGTCACAAAACGCAATGCTGAAGTTTTGAGGTGATTTATTCAGACGCTGCGCGACTTGTGTGACAGCTTTGAGATCTTCGATGACTTTCTCAGCGTATTCAAGAATTATTTTCCCTTCAGAGGTGAGGACTAGATTGCGGCCATTGCGTTGAAAAAGTTTTAACCCAAGTTCTTCTTCAAGACTTTTCAATGACATGCTGAGCGCAGGCTGAGTGATGAATAAATTGCGCGCAGCCTCAGTCAACGTCTTCGAATGAGCCGTCACTACAAAGTGATTAATTTGTCTGGAATCGGGGAGCATCTTTAATACCTTCACTATAATTATAAATTAAATTTATATAAATATCAATAAATTTAATTAGATTACTTGATTTTTAAGATATGTATTTAATTTAATATAAATTTTATTGATATATGGAGGATTGCTGTGAAAAGAATCAATCTAAGAGTCCTTGAGGTCGCATGCCGTAACGAGGTACGCCTTCCTTGAACACTGCATTCGTTGTGCAGAAGTTGG
>CATVXH010000006.1 GCA_958347955.1 uncultured Sutterella sp. | reverse complement strand
ATCCTCATTTCTGTCAAGTATTTTAAAAAAGTGAGAATCAAAATTCCGAAACTACAACCTTATTTCATGAACAGAGACATTCGCATTAATGTTCCATGAGGGACTTTCCTCATCAATCTTTTGAGCGAAGACGAAATCCACTAATTGAAGTATTCGATCTCTGGTCGCCAAAATGATTGAATTCAATTCTCCAATTGCGTTCTTCAGAGCCAACACATTTTCTTCTGTTGGCAGGCAACACTTATTTAGAAGTTCTCTGCGTCTAGAAAATAATCCCTGAACCTTTTTGATTTCATCATTTGATGCACTGAATTCGTTTTGCTCTGTCCAAGCCCAAATTTGCTTCTCAATTTCTTGAACTTCATTAAAACAGATGTACTGGATCATAAATGACATTTCCTTTCAACCAAGGAGAATTTTGACCAGTTTTGCATCATTTTATGAAAGACAGAGATGTCTCTCTTTTAAGGCGATCCTCTATTCTTCGATCACTTTGTCTCCGTTATCATTGACATAGTGCTGAACAAGTAAATGAATACGGCCTTTAAGAGAGAGTCCCAGCCTTAAATAATCAGGAACAGAAAAATATTTCAAATCAAGGATTTCATGAGCAATATAAGGAATTTTCAGTGACTGATCTACTAGCCATTCACATTGCACAGCTGTTTCTGAGAGCCAATTTTCAACATCAGGGTCGTACTCATTTTCATACCAATCATTCAAAGCAGGATTGTCCAAACATTCCCAACGCCAGTATTCCCTAAGACCAAATTGGAAATCTACCGTCGGGGAATAACAATGCTGCAAATACCTGGGGGCCTCACTCAAAAGGCTTCGCATTTTGAAGAAATCACTACCATAACTAATGTCATCATCGGCAACCATAATAGGGTTCGATGGATCAATAAAAATTCCTGCCGTTATGCACCAATCTGTTTCTGTTTTATAAAAGGGCGATTCCAGAAGATGCCCGACAATCTCGACAACTTTCGTTTTATTGGTTTTCACTAGTTTTCTGAATTTTTTCGTAACATCCCAAAACAAAGACTGATTCTCAGCCGTTGAGGGGCAAGAACGATTCATCAAGATTCTTCGTTCGTTTAAAAGAGACTCCAAGTTACCTCGCTTGTTGTACTGAGGTTTGCCTGTAAACTTTGAGGGCTTAAAAATTTCCTTTTCAATTTCAAGCACTCTGTCAAAGCAAGGGTATTTATCCATCATCGTCTCTTAATCAAGTGAGTAATCAATCGTGAGCTCAATATCAGCTTCTGTGCTATGCGAGAGTCGAAGCAAATCAGGAACTGACCAAAATCCGTACCTAAGGAGCTGTTGAAGAGAATAGGAGACCTCTGTTCGATACTGTCCCATCCACTTGCAGCCACGAACATTTTCCATGTACCACCTCTGACGCAATTCGTCTGGATAGTCAGGTTCATTCCAATGCAGAAGTTGGGGATCCTTTAAAAGATTTTCTTCAGCAACTTCCTCCTCAGCAAACAAATCCAAACGTCTGTTATAAGGTTTATGTGAAATGATCTCTTTGGCTGACGCCAGAATCGGTCGCATACGATTAAAATCCGACCCATAAGCACCGTCATCTGAAAGCTCTATTCCCCCGTAGTCTCCATCAACTATTAAACAGGTATAAATATTCCAATTCTTATTTTTTCTGAGAACGTTATCCTCAGAAATAAATTTCGCCATCTCAAAAACGCGCTTTTTATTTAGATTAATCAAGGAGTCCAATTCGTTAGAAATATTTCTGAGAGCCAAGAAATTTTCTTCTGATGGTGGACAACTCAAATTTAATAAACGCTTACGGTCAGAAAATAACTGGTGAAGATCAAGATTATCCGGAGAACTCCGATTCCTATGTTTCTTATTAAGCAAATTAAAAATCTGCTCCTCCATCGATTGAATTTCATCAAAACAAGCGTATTTCTTCATGTTTAAGCCACCCCCTTCGAAGCAAGTGTATTTCAACACCGAAGACTTCATTTTATGAAATATCATATAATCGAATTTTTACTCGAATCCCCATTTAATAAGACTCAGGTCATTTCTGAACCTGAGCCTGGGTTGTTCAGACTGGAAGTAGATATTGTCGACAGTGTGCTTCTTGACGCTTGGATCAAGACATGGGAAGAGATTGCTCAAATTGTGAGAGTGACTAAAGAAAAGAAAAACTAGCTGTTTTTAGCTTTCTGCTGCTCGGGCCAATTTAAAGACAAACAACAAGTTTTTCTCAAAGTGAACTTATGCGAAGATGCTCATTAAAATTGCCGAGTCTGTTTCTTGTGATGACATCATGAATAAGAGCGGTGAAAAGTTGAACGCCCTGTCCCTGCATTCGACCTATAGAGAGGTTCACCTATATTTTGAACCCTTTAATTCGAACACTAACTGACTAGTAGGATTTTGTTTAGCATCAAACTACAATAAACAACAGTACATTGCTCCTATAAATAAAAATGCCAGACAAAAATATTCAAGCATTACTTTCCGAAGTAGCTGCTCTAATTCGAGTTCAGAATCACTATGAGCAAAAATATGCGCCCATTTTGGTCCCTAACTTTCAACCTTTTGAACTGTTTAGGGTTGATGAGCCAACCATTTCAAAAATACTTGCCTTTTTGCTTGATCCGAAGGCCAACCATAAGCAGGGAACTTTGTTTTTGAACGCTTTCTGTGAATTCGTAAAGACTCAACCCCCATTAGGTAATAGTGGTGAGAATAACCCAATCAAAGATTCTGACTCCTTCTCAGAAAGAGCCTCGGTTTATACAGAGCTAGCGGACAAAGAAAATGGGCGATTGGACATTGTGATATCAGATAATAGGATCGGTATTTGTATTGAAAACAAGCCTTGGGCCGCAGATCAGGAAAAACAACTTTTCCGCTATGGAAAATACTTGACTGAAGGCGGATATGACAACTGGCTTTTAGTTTACCTGTGTGAACATAGCCCAAGTGAATACTCAACCGATAATGATACGGATACCTTAGCGCATACAGTGCAAATAACATTCTCTGAGTTGTGCAGGATTTTGACAGATGCCGCAAAACTGGCTAAAGCCGCCAAGATTCGTTATTTCATCGAAATGTTTGTGGATTATTTACGAGAATATGTAATTGGAGAAGGCCAAATGATTGATAACGACACGATTGAAACGATCAAGCTCAATTTTGATGCAGCCCGTGAAATCAGTAATGCTTATGAGGAATTATTGAAGACATCTTGGCAGCATTTTTGTAACGTCCTTAGAAGTCAATGCAAAACAAAATACAATGATGAGATTGCGTTTAGCTGTAGTGAGAACATTTACACTAGTAATACACGTTGTCGCATATGGTTTGAACCTAAAAATAGAGATTGGATCATTAGCTTCGAGAAAACCGATCCCCTTCAAAATCTTAAAAATTTTTTTTGGGGAATTAATGTCTATACAAAAATACATAGGGATGAAAAAGAAAAACTTGCTGTCAAAATGAAAGATCTTTTTGGTGAAAGCGATCCCCGTGCAAATATGTGGCCATGGTGGAAGTGGGGTTCTGAAAAAGATATCGAAGACGAGAATCGTGAAGCAGCCTATTTCCCACGGAATCTTGATACAAAGAAATGGGTCGAAGAGATGCAATCTCCAGACGGTGGCGAACTCGCTAAAATAATTTGGGACATTGTTGACAAAATTATGGCTGAAGTTAAAAACGAAACGCTCTAAACCTAACGAGCTATTCTCCTAAACATCATAAATTGAACCTCCTGCCTCTATCTTTAAGGCAGGAGGTCTTTTTATGATTGAAACTCACCGGTTCCCCACTACGGATATTACAAGTAAAGAACTGGATCGCCCTGGGTTTTTCTAGTTTGAGGGCGAGCCGATTGCGCTTGTAAAAAAAGACTTTTCAGTGCAATTACTGCTACCTTTTGACCTTTTAAGAAAACCCTCATTACTCAGCATCATTTAATGGATTTATTGAAATTTCATCCAATATCGTTTGGTTTTCACCCGACTTCGTATGTGACATTATTCGAGCCTGGGCGGAACACTTTTTCTGTGCTCAAAACCGATTATTTCAAAAAAGCCTGCGCAGAACAAGCCATTGAATTTACAGGCCCCATCCCCAGACATCCCCTAGCTGCCCACTACTCTAAAGAAGGCAAAATTTATCAATTGCTAGCTTCTTAATTTGAAGGCTAAAAACATCATAAAACGATGCTTTAGTGACTATTCTTTCAGTGTAAAAAATGGTGTTCAAGGACTCTTTAAGAATGACCAAAACAATGAAAACCCGCGCCCTGAATCCCGAATTTCTAAATCGCGAAGGTTTTATCCGTTACAAGAATTCGCCTGTGGCGTACGTAAAAAACAATCTCTCTGTTCTGCTTTTACTGCCGCCCGAAGAACTCAAAAAGCATCCCTATTATTCAGCAGCTTTTAACGGTTTTATTGAACTGGATTCAAGTATTAGTCTCATAAACCAGCACTTCACGCTGGCACTCATTGCCGAATGGGGTGCAAAGTACTTTGGTGCCCCTAGCAATAAAGAGCGAGCAGATTATGTAAAAGCGGCAGTTGAAAGGCTGACGGGCGCACATACGGGCGCGGCCTCTTTGGCGGCAAGCCTAGCCAAACCCATGGAGAAAACATCTTCAGACTTTCCTCTTAGTAAAGAGCTCACCGAGTCTGAAATAGATCGACTCGCCATTTTCTCTCAAGAGAAGTATCCAATTTACATCGTTAACGGTTTTTGGTCTGGACAGTTTAGAACACGAGGAGCGCTTTATAAACCTACCCGCGAAGCTTCTCAGTTAATAACAGTGGACGACAGGGCCCTTCATCTGAGCACGAGCAAAGAACTTCTCGTGGAAATGAAAATTGATGACCAACATCGAGAAAAACTTCTTGGCATTTGTATACGTGAGGTTAATGCTGACAGAGAAATAACTGGAGTTTGGTTTATTCCAAAACACGTCTGGAGATGGTTCATGTACCAGCCTGAAGAGAAGTACTTCCTGACCAGCACACAAATGTGGAAATACCTGCCGCACGACCGAACGGCTGATTATGAGCATAAAGCACTTAGTGAGGTACTTGATATTTTGGCCTGGTCTCAAGACGCGAGTCTTGACTGCAGTGGTATTGACGATGTCGTCAGACTTTTGTTGGAACTCAATGATACTGAAACGCAATTTCTTTCCTTCAGGTCCCCGTTAGCGCAACTCTTTGTTGACGATAAGCCGCTAAATGTGGTTATCCACGATATTGAAGCGCTCACTGGCGGGAAACACACGTCTGTAACAATTGACGATGAGAAATTCCTCTCTGCGTGTGCTGCCAAAGCGTATGAATTCCAAGGTGAAGACTCTCCTGCCCCGTAAACCAAACAAAAAAATCCCTTAGAGGCAATTATGAAATTCTCAGACTTAAAAGAAACCATCCTCGAACAATTTTTAGTTCCGGGCGGCAACGCTATAGTCCCCTTTATTGAAGGCAAGCCCGGTGGTGGAAAATCCGCCTGTGCCCGAGAGATCGTCTCTGAACTGAAAAAGAAGTTCAACATTGCTGATGAGCAAATTATTGAATTTAATCCCTCACTTCGTGACCCCGTTGACGTACTAGGCATTCCTTTTAAGCACGAAGACGGCACTCATAACGTGTGGTTGCCTCCAGAAGAGTTCTACAACTTAAGGCAAGGCGTGGGGTATTGCGCTCTGATTATTGAAGAGCTCACGGATGCACCGATGTCTATGCAAAACCCAATGTGCCGAATTATTCTGGACCGCTGGGCCGGATCGGTGAAATTAAGTGACAAGCTTTTTATCATCGCCACCGGTAATCGCGTAGAAGATAAGTCGGGCGCAAGCCGTATGTCCACCAAACTGGGCAACCGTCTACGTTGTCTGCCCTTTGACGAAAATTTAGATGATTGGGTGAAGTGGTCAAAAGAACACGATATTGATGACGCGCTAATTAAGTTTTTGCAGTTTCAGCCCAAGCTTCTTTCAGACTTTGATCCGACTCGCAAAACCAATCCCACTCCCCGTTCTTGGGCCTCTGTTAGCCTTATTCCAAGCTATCAGGGAAATGACAAAGCAAAAGAGCGTCTTTTCCAAGAAACTGTAGCAGGAGATGTGGGCGAAGGGGCTGCCGCCGCATACTGTGCGTTCAGAAAGATGTATCTAAATTTACCGGACTTCTCGACTCTTTTGAGTCAAGCTAGGACTTACCCAATCCCCGAAGACTTAAGCGTCAGGTGGGCAACGATTATGAAACTCGTCGACCTGATTCAGTCAGAGACCTGCTCTCAGGAAACAGCAAACGCGGCGCTCACCTACATCTGCAGAGTGCCCGCAACTGATATGCAAGCCATGGCGGTTCGTGAACTCTTTAATAGCAAAGGTAAAGCAAAGCTAGTCGCAAGTCCTGTATTTAAAAATCTCGCAACGAAAATCAGTAAGGCACTCTGATGACAGAAGTAATTGACAAACTTACACAAGCCAAAACACGCCTATCGTTAACGGAACCTTTTTTCAGCACGATTCTTTATCGATTTCCGATGCAGGAAACTGATCTCGTTCCTATCGCGGCAGTTACACCTCGTGGCTTAATTCTCTACAACCCTAAAGCAATTGAGAATTTGACAGTCGAAGAAATAATCTTTTTGCTCTGTCACGAGGTGATGCATATCGCGCTTGCACATTCCCTTCGTCGCGACAGTCGGGATCATCACATATTTAATATTGCCTGTGATGCTGTCATTAACGAAACCCTAATTGCTATGGGTATCGGTCAATTTATTGAAAACGGCATAAGGATGCCAGGGGCAGAAAACCGAACTGCCGAAGGAATTTATGATGAACTGATCTCTCTGGCCACAATTATCAGAGTGCCGCTTGACATCATTTTTTCAGGTGACAGATCAAAAGGTATTGCCGGCAAAAATGGTGCCAAAGACGACTGCCTTGCCGAAGCTCGGGCCATTTACGGAGAAGACTTAGATGAAGCGAGCATACGAGAAATCAGAAATCAAATTAAGCTTGCTGTCGCCGAGGGCATTACAAAAGAAAAAATGTCTAAGAAAATCGGTACCCTCCGTGGACACTTTCTTGAAAGAATTCAAGCGTGTGTACTCACGGAGAAACTACCTTGGTATACGCTTTTGAGTCGTTATATGAATAAATTTGTCACTCAAAACCAAAGTTGGCGCAGGCCCAATAAACGTTTCTCTAACCTTTATCTTCCATCGACGGATAAAGAAGCCCACATGGGTAAGCTCATTGTCGGCCTCGATACTTCAGGCTCAATTGACTCTCATACACTCTCGGTTTTTGGCAAGCACCTTTTCGATGTCATCGAGGAATGTAAACCTGAGGAGGTGATTGTTTTGTGGTGTGATACCGAAGTCCAAAAAGCTGAACGGCACAATTGGGACGAGGTTCCCTTTACGCTTGAAGCACATGGCAGAGGTGGAACCGATATGACTGCCATCCATAAATGGGTGAAAGATAACGAAGATGTAAACGAAGTGGATGCCTGTGTTATCCTGACCGATGGTCTTACCCCCTATCCTACAAAAGGACAAGAAGATGTCCCGACACTTTGGGTACTGACGACAGAGTCAAAATTAATCCCGAAACATATCAATTACATAGTGTTAGATACGGATCAAGCATGAAGAAAGAAGAAATACCTCAAAAAAGCATTGAATCACTCGAAAAAGAAATTGAAGCCGTTTTCAAAGAGATCGACCAAGTCAATAAGGAACTTTTCGACAAATGAAACAAATCAAGGCCTGGGAATTAATCTACTTAAATGAAAAGCTTTTAGAGCGCTATGGTGGCTTAACAGTACTCCAAACTGCTGATCTCTCTTTGAGAATTGAAGCACTTTGCAATCGTGTTCTGTCTATTTGTGCTTACAAAGAACTCAACTCCCCTGCAGCGATTGCCGCTGTCTACTGCGAGGTGATCGCCAGAGGACACGGCTTTAGCGATGCTAATAAGCGCACCGCAGTCAATACACTTTATTTGTTCCTAAAAAGAAATGGCCTAGTGACGTGTGTACCTGCGGGACTAAGCGATGTAATTGTAGACGTAGCGACTGGGAAAGTAAGCCGTCAACAATTGACGGCCTATATTCAAAATCAGTGTTGTCCAAATAGAATTTAAAAAGTGAAGTCAAATTCTGTACGTTTGCGGTAGGGAAATAACGGACAGAAAAATGGCGGTTTTCTTTGTAGATTTTGAGTTTCCACACTAAAAATCAAAAAACCGCCATGGACACTTATTTTAGCGAAACTGCCAACCAAAATGCTCCGATCAGCTTCTTTGCGCAGCTGTTGAAATATCTCCCCCAAGCCTGGATCTTTGACGAAGATAAACGATTAAGCCCTAGAAGTAATGCTCGTCAATTTACTTTTTGGGATCAACTGGTTTCCTTACTGTTTTGCCATTTGGCTGACTGTGACTCGTTAAGAGAGATTGAAGACGGTCTCATTTCTGTCGTCAGCAAACTTCAACATGCATCCGCTAAGACCTTGGGACGAACCACCTTGGCCTACGCCAACGAGCATCGTTCCTATGAGATAGCTAAGAGTCTTTATTTTCGTTTATTGCAAACTTACGCCCAGCTTTTTAAAGGCCATTTGGACCAAGACTATTTGCATCCCGTCTACGCACTGGACTCCACAACCATTTCTGTGTGCCTATCACGTTTCCAATGGGCTCGATATCGACGAGCTAAAGGCGGTTTTAAGCTTCATACTGTGTTGGATGAAGATCTGCAACTGCCCGTTGTCATGAATATGACCCACGGGAAAAGAGCTGACGTGAAAGAAGCCAAGGCGGCCATTGAAGCTTTAGGATCAAAAGATATCACCGTCGTCATGGACAGAGGTTATAACGACTACAAACTGTTTATGTGGTTAACTCAACGGGGAACGAAGTTTGTCACGCGCATCAAAGATAATGCCAAAACCACACGTTTAAAGGATGACATCATTGAGGAAAAAGATAACTATGGGGACTATGGCTTTCAATTCACACAAGAACAAGCGAGAAAAGTTTGCGGAAATACTCGCTTCAGACTGGTGCAATGGTATGACTCTGAGAATAATCGCTGGTTTGATTTCCTGAGCAATGATTTCGATCTGACGGCCACACAGATAGCCGATCTATACCGTAAGCGCTGGCAAATCGAGTTGTTTTTCAAAAAGCTCAAGCAGAATCTAAAGATTAAAAGCTTTATAGGGACCTTGGAAAATGCCGTGATGACTCAAATATGGACAGCAGCCGTCGCAACCCTACTGATTGAGATATTGAGGCGCGTTGCTCGTTATCGTTGGAGTTTTTCGAGACTGTTGAAATTTGTAGGTTTGAATCTTCTGACGTATAAAAATTGGACGTATGGATAAATCGACCGGATTTTCGAATACAGAAGCAGTCGCCGCCTAAAAAACAGCAACAAGTGGAGTTTAATTTTGGGTAAAAATCAGTCAGAGGGCCTACTTTTAGAGGCTACCCTGGCAAGCCCTGTATTTATTGAAAAGGACTCCCAGAAATTAACCTATGCATATTTTCTATTTGGACGGCACTGATTATTTTTGTGTTACACCTCAACGATTACAGGACTTTAAACAACGCACAACACAATGACTGACTCTCCCCTTTGCATTTTCATGGTAGGCATCCCTTATTCAGGTAAATCCACCTTTATTGCCAAACACACGTGGCTAAACAAAATGCCCGTCTTATCACTTGATGACGAAGTGATGGCGCTCACCTGCGGTAACTACTCACTCTGGCCCGAAGTCATTGACGATGCCAACCGAATTCTTGATGAAAAAATTAACCCGCTTAATCGCTTCCCGGCGCTCATTTGTCATCGACAAAACCAACGTTTCTACTATTGAACGACAAAAACTTCTTGAGCGCCTTAAAGCCGAGGGTTACCGCACGGCCGCCATTGTGCTGGAGTTGCCTAATGAGTATCAATTAAAAGAGCGGATGTTAAAGCGCGCTCACAAACAAATTCCGATGGAAGTCATCGACCGCATGAAAGAAAACTATATGCTGGGCATGTCAAGCCTCATGGTTGAATTTGACTAAAGAACGAAGAGATTCTCGTTCTTAAGAAAGTCTCTGACCTTGTTGGCTAATTCATTAGTTTGCCGCCAGCCTGTTGCAAAACTTCTTTGACCGTATCGCAGCAAACCGAAATCACTTCTTCGGCAATCAGTGCCTTATTGGGCCAAAAAGCCGAAATAATGACCTGCGTTTCTGGCTCAAAAGGAATCACCGAGGCGTTTTTCAGACAAGCCGAACGCGCCCCGAGAGCGTCCGTGACATGAATCCCCATACCGCGGGAAACCATGGCGAGTGCGGTCGATGTGTTGGAGCTGATGGCCGCTATTTGTGAGGCTCGCACAAAGGGAAAGAGGCGGCTCACAGTGGAACCCACCGCCGTGTCGCCTGTCAACAATATGAACCGCTCGTTGAGCAAATCATTGGGGGCCAAGACACTTTTTCGCTGCAAGGGATTGCCCTCCGGAACGCAAACCACAAGAGGCGTGGTTCCCAAAGGGCGCACCCGCATATTGTCAATATTGTTGGGTTTATAGTTTCCGAAACCGATATCAAAAGGATGCAGGAATTTGGACTGCCAGAAATCACGGCTGATATGCACGTCCAAAATCAGCTGAAATTGGGGCAGCCTTTCAGTCAGCACTTCAAAAGCCGGCACTAAAAGCGTTTCGGCCTGCCGCGGAAAGGTGGCGATATGAAGCGGCTTTTTGGCATATAGCTGCCGATGCTCTTTAAAGCGCGACAGTTGCGCCATGCCAGCAAGAATCTCCTGGGCTTGTTGGAAAAAGGCCAAACCGTCATCGGTTAAGGTGAGTCGGTAGTTGCCGTGGTCAAATAAAGCGATACCCGCCTCCTGCTCCAATGAAGCGATAATACGGCTAACCGTGGAAACCGAAAGATTCAAACTTTTTGCGGCCTCCCTTAATGACTTGCTTGTGGCCACACGAATAAAGACCCGAAGTTTTCGCTCATCAATAAACATCGACATTTTTCATTCCAAAAATTCAATACTTGTTGCATTATTTGAAACATCTTCCATCTAAGATTAACTCAATAGATCGAAATTTTTCAATCTAAAGTCACTTTCTCTAATTTTCTTGTGATTTCTTGAATTCATTATTGAAACAAGTTCTCAAAGGAGTGAACCATGCAAGCTCTACTTCCATGGATAGCGGTTGCGATCGTTATTCTGACCGGCTGGCTCATTTTCAAGCGGTATCAAACCGCGATGGTGCTTTTTATGGCAGGGATGGTTTTGATTTTGCTCGCGCTTGCAAGCGGCGTTGACAATATAGCCGCCAAAGGCGTCAAACCCAGCGGGTTTTTCTTGTTTGACATCTTTGACACGTTGTGCAAATTCGCCACCAAACAGGCCGCAGGAACGGGCTTTCTCATCATGGTCGCCGGCGGTTTTGCCGGTTATATGGACAAAATCGGCGCCGCCAAGTCTTTGGTGACCATCGCCCTGAAACCCCTTCATCATTTCTCGCAGCCCTACGTGGTATTGGCCATCGGCTACATCATCGGCTCAATGTTGATCGCGGTAATTCCGAGCGCGGCGGGCCTTGCCATGCTTTTGCTCGTGGCCCTTTATCCGATTTTGCGCAGTGTCGGTGTTTCGGCCGCAGCTGCGGCCGCTGTGATCGGCACCACGGGCGGCATGACTGTGGGACCAGCCTCAGGCAACGGTTTATTGGCCGCCAAAGTGGCCGGCATCGAACCGATTGTCTATTTTGTCTCTTATCAAATGAAGATTTGGGTGCCGACGCTCATCGTTGTCGCCATTTGTCATTACTTCGTTCAGAAGTACTATGACAAGAAAAACGATGATCAATATTCAGAAGCCTCTGAAATCAAAAAGGATGAAAACCGGGACGCGCCTCTTTGGTACGCCATTTTCCCGATTCTTCCGATTATCTTGTTGGTTATTTTCAGCAAGTTCGGTGTTTCGAGCATTAAGCTCAATACAAATTCCGCACTGCTCCTTGTCTGGTTCCTTGCGATGTTGACTGAACTTATCCGCAGGCGCAATCCCAAGGAAGCCCTCGTGGACGCCAATCACGCTTTCAAAGTGATGGGCAAAATGTTCTCAAGCATCGTGGTGTTGATTTTCTGCGCCGAATTCTTCGCCCATGGCTTAAAAGTCACAGGACTCATTGACAGTTTGATTATGTCCACCCAGGGCGCAGGCTTCGGCTTTACGGGCATGACCACCGTCATGACCGGTGTGGTTGGCGCAGTCACTTTCCTGACGGGATCGGGCGTCGGCGCTTTTGCGGCTTTCGCGGCTCTGGCCAATGACATCTCCACCGCTCTTGGCGGCTCAACGGCCGAATTCATCACGCCGATGCACTTTGCCTCCGGCATGTTCCGCGCCATGAGCCCCGTTGCCGGCGTCATCATCGCCGTGGCGGGCGCCGCCGGTGTCAGTCCCCTTGCGATTGTTCGCAGAACATGGATTCCGATGTGCGCGGGCATGATCACCATCATGATCGGCGTATTTACTCTTTTCTAAAAGACGGAGGCAGATATGGCTAAATTCACAACAAATCCTAACGTCTGTATTCGATGCGGAATCTGCACCCAAGTTTGCCCGAAGGGCTTGATTGAAATGAAGGACGGCACGCCCTTTATGAGTGAAGAGCTTTCCGCTCGTTGCAACAATTGCGGTCAATGCGTGGCTTATTGTCCGCAAGGCTGCGCCTCTCAAGTGCTCTCTGAGGGATTGACGCTACCCAAGGCGCATGTTTACGATGCCCAAAAAACAGAAGATTATCTGAGTTTTTTAATCTCGCGCCGCTCTTATCGAAATTTCCAATCTGAGCCGGTTGATCGAGACACAATTGTCAAAATTCTCGATGCGGCCAACTACGCGCCCTCCGGCGGCAACAATCGCAAATTGCGCTGGATTGTCTTTGAGTCGCCGGAAAAAACAAAGCAATTGACTCTTCTGATTGCCGAGTGGTTTGACAAGGTGGCGCGCCACCACCCCGTCTATGGAAAGCGTTACGCCATTGACTCGATTTTGGAGCGATTCAATAAAGGCAAAGACGTTATTCTGAGAGGAGCCCCGCACGTGGCTTATTGCATCGGTCCCAGCAATCATGTATGGGGTCCAGTAGACACCGGCATCGCGCTCACATACTTTAACCTAGCCTGTGAGGCGTTTGATATCGGTTGCTGTTTTGCCGGCTATGCGACAAAGGCCGCCGAATGGGAAAAAGTGCGCGAGTTCCTTGACATTAAAGACGGCGAAACCGCATGGTGCGCCCTGTGCTTTGGGAAGAAAACTTTACACGCTTACCGTGTCCCCTCTCGCGGTCCGGTGCCTGTCACCTTGATTTAGGTCCACCGATTCGTCCGCCTTCGGGCGGACGAAATCTTAGATTTCGAAACACTTTTCAAAAGAATCCAAAACTGTCATCAAATTCTCGTCGAGATAGGTGCGGGCACTTTCTGCGATCGGTTGAGGAATTCCATAGTAAAAACCTGCCACACTGCCCGCCATTGCCGCCAAAGTGTCGGTGTCCCCTCCCAAACTTACCGCCAGCCGAATCGTCTCTTCAAAAGAATCTGCCTCTAAAAAAGCCTCCAAGGCATACGGAACCGTTTCAAGACAAGAATGCCCGAATCGGTAATGCGGCCTGACACTCTCAATTGTGAAATCGATCGGGTAGTAGTCGGCTTTTATGACTTTTGCAATATCTTTTTTAGGCGCTCCTATTCTGGCCATAAAGCCCGCCACGGCTACCGCTTCGGCAGCCTTGAAACTTTCCGGATGATTGTGAGTGATCGCCGTCACCGCGCGAGAAAAGTCTCTGACTTCCCGAATTGAAGTGGCAACGATCGCGCAGGGGCTCACGCGCATGGCGCAACCGTTGCCCGTGCTGCCGTAAGCTGATGGTTTTTCGGACAGCGCCCAAGCCAAAAACTTTGAGCCGTAACCGGCTCTCGGATAACGCAAAGTGAATGTCTGAAAGGTGTTTTGAGCGCAATCGGCCAAGTTTTTATAGTCACCTTTGCAGTCCATAAAAGCCTGGCATAAGGCAAGCGTTAGAACAGTGTCATCAGTAAAACGGCAATTCGGCGTGAACAATTCAAAATTCTTGGCTTGTTGTCTATAGAGTTCAAACCTCGAACCGATGATATCCCCAACGATAGCTCCCAACATCGTTTTGCTCCTTCAAAACCAAAAGACAGTCCCGAAGATAGCTCTCTAAATGTCACATTATGAAGTTTTTAGATATTAAAAAATCGGCTGAACAAAAAAGTGAATCATTGCCGCGAGATATGCTTCATCGAGATACTGCGCTCCTTTAATATCGCCTAAAAGATGACTCGAAGAAACAACATTTCCTTCATAGACAGATCCGTTTTTGAAACTCAGTACAACACGCGAAGAAGACCTGACCGTGCCTTTGTATGCTTTGCCACCGTCGACAAAACCCAGTTGTCTCGAAGACGAAATGACCGTCCCCTCAAAAATTTTGCCGTCTTTAAAAGTGCAAAGCACTTTGGACGAAGAAGTGGATGTTCCCTCATAGAGGCGATTGTCTTTAAGGTGGCCAAGCATTCGGCTTGAAGAAACAATTCCGTTATAAAGCGCATCGTTTTTAAAAACTAAATTTTTCAAATCAGGCATCCGATAACTCCTTTTCTGACTGTTTTAATTCATTATTCTCTCGACAAGAGCCATTTTCAAGCTATTTTCTGGATCACACCAGATAACCTCTGCGCTTTTTGAAACATCATTAAATGAAGTATTGATTTTTACACTGAGCATAAAATCAAGAGGTTAACGATGTTCAAGTGCAATTCAAAAAACACAGTCGATACAAGCGACAGACAATTAATCCGCTTCTACCAATTTATTCTTTTATCGATTTTGCTTCATCGGCATATTTGGGAAAGTGTGACCAATAGCTACAACCGTGGCGTCGATATTAATTTTTTCGACTTCAACTGGGATTGTATTTTGGAGTTGCCGCAACTGCTTGAACTCACACCCGATGAAATTAAAAAGACCGATGATATTATCTTCAAGCAAAGTCAAATCCATAAACTCCTTGAGGAAAAATACGCTCAATTCAATGACCGCGCGCCGGAAGTGCCCGATAGCTTGAAAAAGAACGTTGAACTTTTATCCGACACCTTCGGGCTCTCAGAAACTGAAAAAGATATCCTGATTTTTTTGACAATTACCAATTTAAAAGAATTCAACTGTCTGACTTTGCTTAACATTGTTCGCATTAAAAATACCGGTCCACGTTCGTATCGAGATATTCTTGCCGATTTTTTAACCACCATTTGCGATTCTGATCTTGAGACGATTCGGAAAGCTCTCTCAATTAACTCACGATTGGTTCAAAACCAAATCATTAGTATTGATGATGATCCGGGATCGTTTGAACAGTACATCCGCATGCGAGATGATCTTGGAGAAAAATTACTCAATGTTGACACCGACATTGAAGAATTACTTCAAAAGTCCTTAATCAAAGCGCCGAAACCAACGCTGGCCATCGAGGATTTTTCATACCTTAAACCCAAATTGCCACTTTTGATCAAGTATTTGGAAAAGTCTCGTCAAACCAATCAGCGCGGCGTCAACATTTTGCTCTATGGTCCTCCGGGCACGGGAAAAACTGAATTAAGTCGTGTGATCGGAAAAACGATCGGAGCGGAAGTTTTTGAAGTGCCTGTGGCCGATGCCGACGGCGACATAATCTTGGACAGAATGTCGAGTCTAATGTTTAACCTTGCGCAACTGAAAGGCAATTCGTCTGCCGTTCTGGTTTTCGATGAAGCTCAGGACTTATTCAAAAATTTTGATTTGATGCCTTTTCTCTCAAATGCCATCAGCAGACGAGGAAAAAACATTCAAAATAAAGGCATGACCAACAAAATGTTGGAAAGCAATCAAACGCCGGTTCTCTGGATCACAAACTCAATCGATGAGATGGACCCGGCATACATCAGACGATTCGATTTTTGTCTCGAAGTGCCGGTTCCGCCCGAAAATCAGCGCATCAAAATTCTGCAACAGAAAGCCGGCAACCTCCTGCTGCCCGAGGGCATCCGCAGCATTGCCCAACGAAGTGATATCGCGCCGGCTCTCATTGACAGAACAGCCAAAGTTATTTCCACCATCAATGCGACAAAAACTGAGCTGCAAAAATACTTTTTCACTCACCTGAATGCCAGTCTTTCATCCATGGGATTGCGCGCTGTCACAGTCACCGAAAAACTCAATCTCGATGATTTGTATGATCCTCAGTTAAGCACCGCTGACACTGATCTGAAAGAAATCGCGCAAGGCATTGCCCAATCCCACGGCGCCCGCCTTTGTCTTTATGGCGTCCCCGGAACGGGTAAAACCGCATGGGCGATGTTTCTAGGTCATCAATTGAATAAAAAAGTGCTTGTTAAACGTTGCAGCGATCTTTTGGACTGCTTTGTGGGCATGACTGAGAAAAATATTGCCGCCGCTTTTCAAGAAGCCAGAAGTGAAAAGGCGATTCTTGTGCTTGATGAAGCGGACAGTTTTCTGCAAAAGCGCTCCGGCGCCTTTCATAGCTGGGAAGTTACACAGGTCAACGAAATGCTTACGCAGATTGAAAATTTTGAAGGCATCTTTGTTGCCACGACCAATCAGCTTGAATCAATGGACGAGGCCTGCCTGAGAAGATTTGATTTAAAGGTTAAATTTGACTACCTCGATAGCGACAAAGCTTGCGAGCTCTTCAAACGCTACGCGCAAAAGCTTTGTCCTGAGACAGATGTGGACAGTGGCATCTTGACTGAAGTCGGCAAACTTAAGTCACTCGCTCCGGGCGACTTTGCCACTGTCGCCAGCCAAGCCCGATTCAATCCGGTGACCTCTCCCAGTGAATTGTTTTTGAGGTTGCAGAAAGAGTGTCAAACGAAAAATGCTCACTCAAAAAAACGCCCCATTGGCTTTAGCTAGAAAAAAAATTGACCGAAGTTCGCTATTTTTTGAAAAATAGTCGTACAATGACGTTCTAAATGATTTTGGGAGTCCTGCCCCTATATCTCCATCGTCTAACGGTTAGGACATGACCCTCTCAAGGTCAGAATACGAGTTCAAATCTCGTTGGAGATACCAGATTCAAAAGGAGGAAGTTTGTCTAAACAACTTCCTCTTTTGCTATCTTAGCCTTTCACGCACAGAACCTGTCGAAGCTCGTGCAGTGTTTTCGTTAAATCCGATTGATTAAGCATCACCTCTTCAATGGACTTATAGGCGCCCGGAATTTCATCCAATACACCGCTATCCTTTCGGCAAACCACATTTTGAGTCTGTATTTTCAAGTCCTCTATCGTGAAATGCTTCTTTGCTTCCGTGCGACTCATTTTGCGTCCTGCGCCGTGAGACGAACTGCAAAAAGATTCTGCGTTTCCAAGACCTTCGACAATGTAGCTGCGGGCTCCCATGCTTCCCGGGATAATGCCATTTTCGCCTGCCCGTGCACTAATTGCGCCTTTTCGGGTTACCCAAACGGTTTCGCCAAAATGCGTTTCCTGCGCCACATAATTGTGGTGGCAGTTAACAATTTCGCCCTCCAGCGATGCATTCGGAGCAAGCGAACGCAAGGCCTTCAAAGCATCTTCGAGAATGACCTGGCGATTGGTCATTGCATAGCTCTGAGCCCAGTGAACCGATTTAATATACAGATCAAATTCCTCCGTTTCCTCTTTGAGCGAAGCCAAATTGATATCCGGCAAAACTTCTCCGCAAGCCTTCGAGAGTTCTTTTGCCTTATTGATGAAAAACGATGCCATGATATTGCCTACACCGCGAGAGCCGGTATGCAGCATGATCCACAAGCATCCTTCTTCATCTGCCGTAAGTTCGATAAAGTGATTGCCGCTGCCCAAGGTTCCGAGCTGGGCGCGCCAATCTGCTCTCACCATTGGTTTTAGCATATCCGGTTGCTTGGCTAAAATCTCTGCCAGAGGCTCTTCAAACGGCTCGCAAGCCTGCGTCTGAATCTGATCTTTTTTTCTTTGTTCGCGACCAACTGGCACATAATTCAAAATTTGTCTCATCAGTTGCCCAAGGTCCCGAAAATCAAACATCTCTTTTCTCAAATTGGTTTTCGCGGCAAGCATCCCGCAACCGACATCCACGCCGACAGCCGCCGGTATCACCGCGCCTTTTGTCGCAATCACGCTGCCGATCGTGGCGCCCATGCCGGCGTGCACGTCCGGCATCGCGGCCACATGATGAAAGACAAAAGGAAGGCTCGCAACATTGCGAAGCTGTTCAATCGAGATCAAATCAATATCTTTGGTCCAGACTTTCACCGGAACCAATAAGTTGTCCGAAAAAATTTGCGCGATCGGCATCTCAAATCCTTCTTTTCCTGTTATTGATAGTTAGCTTAGCGGCAACTCCTTCTTTTTAAGACGCATTCTCTCATTCGCCTTACATCGCTCATGCTGTCAAGGCGAAAAACATCATAAGTTGACATTCGAAACATTACATTAAAAAAATAGTCGAGTTTTTGGACAAAAATATGCTTAAACCGAAAAAAATGCTCATTAAAGGAAATGCCCCCAAACCCCGCAACCCCATAGCCAGGATAATGTGTTCGGACTCACGGTTTAAAACGAAGGCTTTTAAAAATAAGAAAAAGAGTATTCAAAAATTTAACTGGAAAAAAGAAGACTTGGACTGACCTCTCAAGACAGCAAACCAAAATGATGTTTAATTTCCGTCAGTTAAGTTACAAATATCTTTTTTTTAATCTTAGGGTAAGCCTTAAGGCGGGGCAAGGCGTGCTTAATTAAAATGCGCGCATAACCAATCCTCAGGAGTTTCACAATGACCTTACTAAACTGGGTCGCGGTGCTTGTCGTTATTCTGACAATCGCCGCTTTAATTAAGCGTTACGAAACACGCTTGGTTTTGTTTACGGCCGGCTTGGTTCTTTGTTGCGTTTCATTGCAACCGATGGCGGCTTTCAACGCGTTTGCCAAATCGATGACCAACGGCGGCCTGATCATGGCTATCTGCGCATCGATGGGTTTTGCGTATGTGTCTTCTTACACACGATGCGACCAACATTTGGTGCATTTGCTCTCTAAGCCGATTCGCGGCTTGGGTATCTTCTTGGTGCCGATCTGCACCGCAGTGACAATGGTGATTAACATCGCCATTCCCTCGGCTTCCGGTTGCGCCGCCGCCGTGGGCTCCACATTGATTCCTGTGATGCTTCGCGCAGGCGTCAGACCCGCCATGGCCGCTGCCGCCGTAATGATGGGCACAGCCGGCGGCGTGCTTTCGCCCGGTTCCGCTCACAACGCCTACATCGCCAAGATTTCCAACATGGAAATCATGGATTTGATCGCCCTGCATACCCCTTACAGCATGGTTCTTTGGGCTGTCGGGATCGTCGGTGTTTTGGTCATGTGCATTATCTTCAAGGATAAGGGTGAACCCACCGACAACATTCAAGTGAATCTTGAACACAAGCAAGAAGTCATTGATCGTCCGAACGTCATCTACGCATTGGTTCCGCTGCTTCCGATCGTGATCTTGGTGTTGGGCAACACTGTCGTGCCGCAAATCAAAATGGGCGTGGCCCAAGCCATGGTTTTGGGCGCCATTTTCTGCATCCTCATCACCCGCGCCAATCCTCAGGAATTCTCCAAGACCTTCTTCAAGGGCTTGGGTAACGGCTACGGCAATATTTTGGGCATCATCATCGCCGCGGGTGTCTTTGCCGCGGGCTTGCGCGCCGCAGGCTTAATTGACACGTTCATTGCCCTGTTGCGTGAATCCAATGACATCGCCCGCTGGGGCGGTTCCTTGGGCCCGTGGTTCTTGGGCACCATCACCGGCTCCGGTGACGCCGCCACGTTCGCCTTCAATGAAGCCGTCACGCCGCATGCGGCCTCTTTCGGCATGGACATTCCCCATCTGGGATCCTTGGCCTTCTTGTCCGGCACCTTGGGTCGTACCTCCTCCCCGATCGCCGGTGCCATGATGGTTGTGGCCGGCATCGCCATGGCCAACCCGGTTGAAGTTGCCAAACGCACAATCGTTCCGTGTTTTGTCGGCGTTATTATTTTGGCGATGATCATCGTTTAGTTCTGACAGAACTGTAAATTAAAAAGGTGTTGTGAAAGTCTTTGACAGACTCGAGCAACACCTTTTTTCTAATCCAGTTATAAAAAACGCCCAAGGTTTAAATTCCAAGGGCGTTGTTTATTGCGAGGTTGAATTTTTTAGATAATGATCTGACCGCGATAGTGAAGCCATTTTTCCTCGATGCGCTGACCGAGATGAATCATCGTGGTTTCGGCTATGCCGACCCCGGCGGCATACATGAGTTTTTCCTGCTCGGCCATGCGGAGCGCCTCATGGCAGTCAAAAGCCGCGAACTCTGAAACCTCGCCATCCCGGTTAACCGGAGTGGCGCCTTCTTTAAGGCTGCCGACGTAGTTTTTCACCACCTCTCTCAGATAACCCTCGGGCACGGGAAACTCCTGCACAAAGCGGGCGCTTTCCTTAACCTCAAGATCATCCGCACTCAGACCGGCCTCTTCATAAAGTTCCCGATACAGGGCGTGCTCCGGCTCCTCGCTGGCTTTCACCAGTCCGGCCGCCAGACTGTCCCAAAGACCGCCCGCGATCGTCTTGCCGGGCCTGCGACGGGCCAACACCACACGACCTTCTTTATCGTAAGCGGTCAAACGAATGGACGTGGTCATCAGTCCGAGCTTGCGGCAAAGCAATCTCGGCGCCTGGCAAAAGACTCCGTCATAAACCGTGGCACGAATATCGACAAGCTCGCCAACCTCGGAGGGCAATTCGCCGAGCTCGCTCAATATTCTTGCCGCTTTTTGCATCGCCGCCGTGCGCAGAACAACGGTGGCGCAATTTTCTTCAGCCAGGTAAAGCTTGTCCATCAGTCGAAAGTCGCTCGTTGAACCAGCCAGTTTCATCGCCAAAGTCTTTTTCACGCAGCCGATAATTTCCTTGCCGGCGCAAAAAGGCACATAGTCGGCAGGAACCGGCTGATTAATCCGTGCTTTTAAAACTTCGTAGGTGCCGAAAACGGATTGAGCGTTTATTTGACTCATCGGAGCACTCCTGTAAATTAAGCGATTAGGCTTCGGGACGCATATGCGGGAAAAGCAACACGTCACGGATGCTCGCCGCGTCCGTCAACAGCATCACGAAACGGTCGATACCGATACCGCAGCCGCCCGTGGGAGGAAGACCGAATTCCAATGCGCGAATATAGTCCGCGTCATAGTACATCGCTTCGTCATCGCCGTGAGCCTTGGCATCGGCTTGGGCTTTAAAGCGAGCGGCCTGATCTTCCGGATCGTTTAATTCAGAGAAACCGTTGGCGGTTTCGCGACCGGCGATATAGAGCTCGAAACGTTCGGTCAATTCGGGATTGGTGTCCGAGGCGCGGGCCAGGGGAGAAATTTCCACCGGGTAGTCAACAATGAAGGTCGGATCAATCAACTTGGACTCGGCCACTTCTTCAAACAGGGCCATTTCCAAAGCGCCGATGCCGACATAGTCGGGCTGAGGAGCGCCCAAACGCTTCAATTCAGAACGCAAGAAGGCTTCGTCGGCCAACTTCTCATCGGTGTATTGCGGAGCGTATTTTTGAATGGCCTGGCGCGGAGTCAGACGGTCAAAAGGCTTGCCCAAGTCAATATTGTGACCTTGGTAGTGAACCATCGTCGAGCCGTTAACTTCTTGAGCCACATGACGCAAAATGGCTTCGGTGAAGTCCATTTGATCCTTGTAGGTCCAATAAGTCGCATAGAATTCCATCATCGTGAATTCCGGATTGTGACGAATGGAGAGACCTTCATTGCGGAAGTTGCGGTTTAATTCAAACACACGTTCAAAACCGCCCACCACCAGGCGTTTCAGATAAAGTTCCGGCGCAATGCGAAGGTACATATCCATGTCAAGCGCATTGTGGTGCGTAATAAAGGGTTTGGCGTTGGCGCCGCCCGGAATCGGGTGCAGCATCGGCGTTTCCACTTCCATGAAACGATTGGCAAGCATGTAATTGCGGATGCAGGCAATGATCTTGCTGCGTTTGATGAAACGGTTGCGGCTGTCCTCATTCATGATGAGGTCAAGATAGCGCTGACGGTAGCAGATTTCCTGATCGGCCAAGCCGCGGAACTTTTCAGCGAGCGGTCGAATCGCCTTGCTCATCAGACGAACCTTTTTCACGCGGACGGAAAGCTCTCCGCGCTTGGTTTTAAAGACCGTGCCTTCGGCGGCGACAATGTCACCGATGTCCATGCCCTTAAATTCGTTGTAAGCTTCTTCGCCCACTTCGGAAGGCGACAGGAAGTACTGCATCGTGCCCGAGCAATCACGCACCGTGGCGAAGGCGGCTTTGCCCATCACGCGTTTGAGCATCATGCGGCCGGAAACCGCCACAACATGGGCTTCGGCTTCGAGCTCCTCGGCGCTTTTTTCACCATAGGCTTCACGGATGTCACCGAAGAGATCTTTTCGGGTGAAATCGTTCGGGTAGGCGTGACCCGTTTCACGCCACTTGGCGAGCTTAGCGCGACGCTCAGCGATAATATGGTTTTCATCTTCGGCCGACATCGCGGCTTCTTGAACCTTGTTTTCTGCCATTTTCTTGTCCTTATTTTCGCGCCTGTCAGACGCCTTGCTTGAGGCTAGCCTCAATAAATTGATCGAGATCACCGTCCAACACTGCCTGCGTGTTGCCGGTTTCCACATTAGTACGTAAATCTTTAACCCGGGATTGATCGAGCACATAGGAGCGGATCTGATGCCCCCAGGCGATATCGCTCTTTGCGTCTTCGGTCTGCTGCTGCACTTCGCGACGCTTGCGCATTTCCGCCTCATAGAGCTTGGCTTTCAATTGGCTCATCGCCTGTTCCTTATTGCGGTGCTGACTGCGGTCGTTCTGACACACGGTCACAATGCCCGTGGGAATATGCGTGATGCGCACGGCAGACTCAGTCTTTTGAATGTGCTGACCGCCGGCGCCGGAGGCGCGGAACACGTCGATACGAAGATCCGCGGGATTGATTTCCACTTCAAAGCTGTCATCAATTTCGGGATAAACGTAGACACTCGCAAAAGAGGTGTGACGACGCGCGTTGGCGTCAAAGGGGCTTTTTCTCACCAAACGGTGCACACCGGTTTCGGTGCGCAGGGTTCCGTAGGCGTAGTCGCCCTGAATATAAATCGTGCAGCCTTTGATACCGGCCACATCGCCCTCGGTTTCTTCCTGCAGCTCCACGGTGAAGCCTTTGCGCTCCCCATAGTGCAGGTACATGCGCTCGAGCATGCTTGCCCAATCCTGGGCCTCAGTGCCGCCCGCGCCCGCCTGAATTTCCAAGTAGCAATTGGCGCCGTCCATAGGCTGATTAAACATGCGTTGAAATTCCAGCTTTTCAACTGATTTTTCAAGCTCGAAGACTTCTTCACCCACCACTTCCACACTGGCGTAATCCTCTTCGGCCGTGGACAGCTCGAAAAGCTCGGCGGCGTCGTTGACACCATTGGTGAGTGTTTTAAATAACCCGACAGTATCGTCCAGGCGTTTTTTTTCTTTGCTGACTTTTTGCGCGTTTTCCGGATTGTCCCACAAAGCGGGATTTTCCATTTCGCGATTGACTTCTTCTAACCGGCGTTCCTGTCGGTCGATGTCAAAGATACCCCCTCAGCTCAACCAAACGAGCTGTGAGGTCCGAGATTTTGGCCTCAATTAGGTTTATACGCTCTGCATCCATGTCTTATTCAGAGATAAAAAGTTTTGAAATAATTGATTATAAAGTAATTACATCTTCTTTGAAGACAGGATTAAGCGCCTTTAGACCGTTTACCCATTTAACTGTCCCCATGCGCCAGCGGGCGCGCAGCGCCTTCGCCCTCTCGTACAACTCGTCAATGGTTATCGCGAGTTTCGCCCCGGCAAACGCAAGCACCACGCGATTGCCCTCGTCAATTTCGGGCATCACTAGCGTGCGGCCTTCAAAGGCCTCGTCAATAGCCGAAAAACTCTTATCAAATCGGCTGCCGAAGAGGTTAAAGGATGCGACCGCTCCCCTCTTATTCATCGCGCGACGGCAAAGGCGGTAAAAGTCCGCGTCGTCATAAACCGGTCCCCGAGCTTCCTGATCGTAGATGTCAACCTGAAGCCAATCACACGGATTGAAATCATTTCTCGCGCCGATAAAGTCCCGGGCGTCAGCCAAATGAATCGTTAAACGCTCATCCGGCATGGGGCACTTAAACCATTGGTGAGCGCTCATCACCACATTGGCTGAAATTTCCGCCACATCAATTTTGGCCTCTGTGTATTTCCAACAAAATTTAGTGAGAGAAGCCGCTCCCAGCCCCAATTGCACAATCTGCTCAGGCTTGGGATAAAAAAGCCCGCAAGCCATCATCTGCCTCGGATACTCCAACACCAGCTCGTAGGGCCGCCCCACTTTCATCGCCCCTTGAATCCACGGCGAGCCGAAATGCAAATAGCGGAACCCCTCCTCTTCAGAGAAAAAAAGATTGCCGCAGGGATCGGTGTGTTGATGATTTTTCATAGTCTGATATTCAAAAATGTTTGCCCTATTTTACCGCCAAACGCCTTATTTTCAGGCATTCCATAACATAGAGGTAAAAATTTATTTTTGATTTTTCTCATCATTTTTCGCTCTGAGCTACCGATACAATCCGCCCTTTCTCTCTTTATCAACGAAAGGAAAAGAAGTGGCCGCTGTTCATAACCACCTCCTCTCTTTTACCGTGCACGCGCTCTTAAATGCGCATTCCCCTTCAACACTCGCTAACTCTGAGATCACGCTGACATCCGAAGAACTCACCCTTGATGATCTCCGGGAAAACGAATTCGGCCTATTCAACTACCGGGAAATCTCGGGCGACACCGCGCTGGTCGTGAAAGAACCCTCCGAACTCAATTTTTCCCGTGAAGCCACACCCGAAGCCGACTGGCTTGACATGGCTTTCTTATCTCACGCCGATGGCAAAATCACGCTGACCGAAAGCGCGACGCTTTCCCTTAAAAGTCAGGGCGCAGAAAGCGTCGCCGGATTAAGAACAGAAAAATTCCAAGGCTTTGGGAAGGAAAGCAAAGCTTTGAAGATCGCGCTTGAGGCCGAGCACGCTCTCAATCAGTTGGATTATGCCGTCACCTGGAATATATCTGAGAGCGCATGCGAACTCTCTGAAAGCGGAGGCGCTCCCGAAGAAATCCATTTGACTCTTCACACAAAGGGACTTTCTGATGGAGCAACCGCCGCCGCGTTATTGATCAGTGATTCAGATGTCGCCTACCAAGGGCGGTTTGTTATCAGCGCAAGCGACAGTGAAAATCAAGAAAATATCAGGGCCATCGAATTGTGGGGCAGCCGCTTTCACTTTGAAAGCACCGGCGGGTCCAAGATTCACGGAAATATTTTGGTGGACTCAGCCTCAGATCTTTATCTGGGCCTTAACCGACCCGGAGATGTTTTTGAGGGACGAATCGTTAATGAAGTCGAGGACTCGTCAACGCGCCTTTCTCTTTCTTCCGGCGCTCAATGGACAACCGAAGGCTTTAACCGTCTGGATATTTTTGACTGGGGCAAAGGCGGCGTACTCGATCTCACACATGGCGCCGGTCACGCTTTCATAAAATCTTACAGTGGCGATGGCGAGACCATCTCCGAGACCCGAATCGAAGACGGCGCGCGGTTGAAAATCAGCCTCACAGATAAAGACCTTCAAGACGCAGGCTACAAGCTCGAACTCGGCACCGTCACCCCGATCAGCCCCGAGGGCTCCAGGGTTTTCATTGAAATCATTGATCAACGGACCGATCAATCTGAAAAAAACATTCATGTCGGTCTGATCAAAGTCGACAACGTTAATGACTCCCATACAAAGTTTTTTGCCGAATCTGTTCCCTCTTATTACGAAACCGCTTTGGGGGCCTTTAAAAGCTACGGCACCATAGGCACAGACGGCAAGGACGGCTTCGTGTTAACAGGCATCAAAACAGATTTGCTGGGCCCCTCCGATTTAGTAAAAAACATGCTTGATTTCACCTCGGGCTTAAGCATTTCTCATGAGCAAAACGCCGACCGTGTTTTCTCCGCGGTCTCCGATCGTCTGTCACAGCGAAAAGAGCGAGGGCTTTGGGCTAGCGTTCAAACCCGTGAGACAGAATTAAATCTTGAAAGACGCACCCGTGGTCAGACGCTTAAAACTCAATCACTCACCGTGGGTTATGACGCAGACCTCAATGTGCCTTTTTTCAATAAAGGGGCGGCCGGCCTTTGGGTCTCTGTCAATCAAAGCGACAGTGATTTAGCCAGAGACAGCGGTGACATGGATGAAAACGCATTCGGTTTCTACCTTCATGGTCTCACCGATGACAACTACCGTTTAATCCTTTTCACCCATTACGGACAGGGGGACAATCGCATCAATACCGAAGGCTTTTTCGGAGAAGCCAATGAACATAAAAAAGTTCGCTACCGTTTGGATTCGCGCTCTTACGGCGCGGGGCTTTACTTCGGGTTTGCGTATCCGGATTTACCGCGGGGGTGGTTTCTCGAGCCGTTTGTCAGCGGCTACACCTATTGGGTGGATATCGACAAAAGCAACAAGTTTGACGGGGTTTCTTTTGAAACTGAAAAAATCCACCGCTCGCTGACCAAGGTGGGACTTACGGTCGGCAAAAAATTCGGAAGCGACGAATCGTTTTCTTTTTACTCTCAGGCCGCCTGGGTGCATCGATTCGACCAATCGAGAGATTTAACCGGTTTTGACAAACAAAGTTCAAAAGTCTTTGAAACGGAAGATCTGCAGGAATCCTGGGGTTACTTGAAATTCGCCGCTCATTGGCAAATGAATTCCGATTTTGCCATCGGCGCCGATATCTCGGCCTTTACCTCCGAAGTGGTTAAACCAAACTATGAGTGCGGGATTTACGCCAACTACCGCTTCTGAGATAAAACGAAAATTGACACACTTTTTTTCCCATGAAAATACCCCGTTGGCCGGTTGTCTGGCTAACGGGGTATTGTTCAGAGCCAATCGTTGTCCCGATCTAGGCTAAAAAAGCGTGTCGGAAACTTCCTCGGTTTTCTCTTCGGGTTCCTGATTCCCGCCTTCTTTCTTAGGCAACGGTTTCAAATCCGTCGCTTTCCAACGAATATCCAACGCCTTGCCCTTTCTCGCCCTATGACCCATATGGTATTCAAGCACCGCTTTCTTGACGGCGTACTCGCGTTCCTTGCCACCCCTGCCGATGCCGGTGACAAGAACTCCCTCGGCGTCGATGGGCTTGGCGAGCACGAGCGACTCATTAAGGTTAAGGTCCATGAGAACCACCCCCTTGCCTCCGCCGGGCAGCACCCGTACCTCATTGAGGTCGTAAATCAACAAGCGCCCCTCTTCGGACAAACAGGCCAAAAGCGTCTGACCTTCGCGGACCACCTGCGGCACAAGAATCTTCACCCCCTTTTCATCAACTTTGATGAAGTTCTTACCGGCGCGAACTCTTGCCAAAAGATCCTTGAATTGGCAAACAAAACCCATGCCTTCGCTTGTGGCCATCACGATTCTGTCTTGCGGTTTTGCCACACAGTAACCGATGATGGAAGATCCCTTTTCAAGATCGATAAAGCTATTTAGAGGCAATCCATCGCCTCGGGCGCTCGGCAAATCCGACACCGCGATCGTGTAAACGCGGCCGGTGTCGGAAACAGCCACCATCTGATCGGTTGTGCGGCATTCAAACGCCACCCCGAAGGCGTCCCCCATCTTGTAGGTCATTACCGTCGCGTCATGACCGTGCCCGCTACGAGAGCGCACATAGCCTTTCTGGCTGATGACCACAGTGACCGGTTCGTCAACCACCGTCTGACTCATCTCCGCGCGTGAAGCCTCTTCAATGAGCGTGCGTCTTTCATCGCCAAACTCCGCGGCATCTTGAGCGATTTCCTTGGCGACCAGATTGCGCATGAGTTTGTCTGAACCCAACAGTCTCTCCAGAGAGCCTTTTGTTTTATTAAGTTCAGCCAATTCCGCTTCAATTTTGATGCCGACCAAGCGAGCCAATTGGCGCAAGCGAATTTCCAAAATGTCTTCAACCTGCACTTCGCTTAAGGGGAAGCGGGCCATCAGGGCCTCTTTGGGGTCATCGGACTCTCGAATGATGGCGATCACCTCATCCAAATTCAGATACACCAAATGACGCCCTTCCATAATATGGATGCGTTCCAGTGTTTTATCGAGTCTGAACTGAGTGCGGCGCCGAACGGTCTGCAAACGGAAAGCGAGCCACTCGTTCAGAATGTCCACAAGCGACTTCTGACGGGGTTTGCCGTCTGAGCCCACCATCACAAGGTTCATTGAGACGTTGCTTTCCAGACTTGTTTGCGCCAACAGGGCGTTCACAAACTCATCGCGGTTAACGTTCTTGCTCTTGGGTTCAAAAACCAATCGAGTGGGGGTTTCCTTGTCACTTTCATCTCGCACGGAATCCAAAAGCGCAAGCATCGCGGCCTTGGCCTGTTGCTGTTCCGCTGACAATGTCTTTTTCCCCGGACGGATTTTCGGATTGGTGATTTCTCCCACTTCATTGAGAACTCGCTGGGCGGAGGTGTTTGGCGGCAACTCCGTCACAATGAGGCGCCAGTGGCCACGCTGCATTTCTTCAAACGTGTAGCGGGCGCGCACTTTCAGCGTTCCCCTTCCGGTGCGGTAAGCGTCTCGAATATCGTCCTTTTTGCTGATTAACTGGCCACCCATCGGAAAGTCCGGCGCGGGCATCACGGAAAGAATATCGTCAAGACCGGCCTCGGGATTGTCCAAAAGCATCAGACAAGCCGCGGCCACCTCCTTAATGTTGTGAGGCGGAATTTCGGTGGCCATGCCGACGGCAATGCCGCTCGAGCCATTTAAAAGCACAAAGGGCAGCCGCGCGGGCAACATCTGCGGTTCCATGAAGGCCCCGTCGTAGTTGGGCATAAAGTCCACCGTGCCTTCATCAATTTCATCGAGCAGTAAGCGGGAAATTTTGGTAAGCCTTGCTTCGGTGTAACGCATGGCGGCAGCCCCGTCTCCGTCTCGGCTTCCGAAATTGCCTTGCCCCAACACCAGGGGATAGCGCATATTGAAGTCTTGCGCCATGCGAACCATGGCCTCGTAGGCGGCCGAGTCACCGTGCGGATGGAATTTACCCAACACGTCACCCACCACGCGGGCGCTCTTTACGGTCTTTGCGTCGGCACGGCCCAATCCCATGTCGTGCATGGCGTAAAGAATGCGACGCTGCACGGGTTTTTGTCCATCGCCTATCGCCGGCAGAGCGCGCCCTTTGACCACCGACATGGCGTATTCAAGATAGGCGTGGCTCGCGAAATGGGCAAGCGTCAGACGCTCCCCGTCATCACCGGATAACACCGGGCGAGACTCTAACGGAATGGGCTCAGGCTCGGGCTCAAGTTCGGGTTCGGGCTCCTGCTCCTGAGCTTGAGACTGAGGATCAGGCAATTCAGACTCACCTTCCGGGCAGAAGTCTGCGAGGGAATCGCCTTGCGGCTCTTCAGTCTTCACCTCGATTTCCTCTTTCTTATCCTCACCGCTGAAAAGATCAGCCGAGAACAAATCTTGCGTTTGATTTTTAGTCACGTCCGATCTCCTTAAATATCCACTTCAACCTGGTCGCCATTGTTTTCCATCCACGCACGGCGCATCGCCGCTTCCGAACGGCCCATCAACATGTCAAACATCTCGCGGCTTTCCGCAAAAGTTAAATCCCCGAAGGTCACGGGCATCAGGCGGCGCGTCTCGGGATTGAGCGTGGTCTCCCAAAGTTGCTGATCGCTCATCTCACCCAAACCTTTAAAGCGCGATATTTTCACCTTTTCCATATTGACCTTTTCTTTCTCGAGCTTTTTGCGCTCCACGGCCAATTCGCGTTCATCCAAACAATAGACGGTGCGCGCCGGTTTGCGGCCTGTTTTTGGCACATCCACGCGGAAAAGCGGCGGACGGGCGACAAACACATGACCCTTGCGGATCAAAGCCGGGAAATGACGGAAAAAGAGTGTCAGGAGCAGCACCTGAATGTGAGAGCCGTCCACGTCCGCATCGGCCATAATGCAAATCTTGCCGTAACGCAGTTCCGACAGATTGGGCTCCTCATCGGGACCATGGGGATCGACGCCGATCGCCACCGAAATATCGTGAATTTCATTATTGGCGAAGATGCGGTCCCGATCCACTTCCCAAGTGTTGAGCACCTTTCCTCGCAGAGGCAAAATAGCCTGAAAATCTTTATCGCGCCCTTTTTTCGCGGAACCGCCTGCCGAATCCCCTTCGACTAAAAAGAGCTCATTTTTACTGATATCCTCGCTTTCGCAATCGGTGAGCTTGCCGGGCAACACCGCCACGCTTGAGCCCTTGCGCTTTATGACTTTTTTAGCCGAATTCTGCCGCGCCTGGGCCTGCTTAATCACCAGTTCCGCGAGTTTTTTACCCTCTTCCACATGGCCGTTGAGCCAGAATTCAAATTGCGTGCGAACAAAATTACTCACCAATCGCAGCGCATCACGGTTATTGAGGCGCTCCTTTGTTTGCCCCTGAAATTGGGGATCGAGAACTTTTGCGCTCAAAATGGCGCTCGCCCTGGCAAAGACGTCTTCTGTCAAAAGCTTGACATTTTTCTGCATCAGACCGTGCGCTTCAATAAACGCTTTAATTGCCAGATACAGCCCCTCGCGCAAACCCGATTCATGTGTGCCGCCGGCGGGCGTCGGAATCAGGTTCACGTAGCTTTCGCGAACGGGAACCCCCTCTTCCTGCCAGGCAACCACCCAGCTCGCGCCTTCCCCCACGGCAAAACCCATGGACTCATCTTCCGCATAACCGCTGGATTCAAAAGGAGGAATCATGGGCTCGGCGGTCATTTCTGATAAAAGATACTCTCTGAGTCCGCCATCAAACTTCCAAGTCTGCGTTGTTTGATTCTTTTCGTTATTAAAGACCACTTCGCAGCCCGGCATCAAAACCGCCTTGGAACGCAAAAGTCGCACCAACTGCTCCACCGGAATATTGGGGCTGTCAAAGTATTTTGGGTCAGGCCACACATGCACGCATGTGCCGGTAGAAGATTTCGGTCTCGGACTCTTTTGGCTTGTCAACGGTTCGATCACGTCTCCATCGGCAAAAACGATGCGGTGCTCTTTTCCCTCGCGCCACACTGTCACTTCAAGTCGTTTTGACAACGCGTTGGTGACGGAAACGCCGACGCCGTGCAAACCGCCCGCAAACGAATACGCGCCTCCGGAATCCTTTTCAAATTTGCCGCCCGCATGCAGTTGTGTGAAAACAAGCTGCACCGCGGGCACTCCCTCTTCTTTATGAATGCCCACCGGAATACCGCGGCCGTCGTCAGTCACGGTCACAGAGCCGTCCGCGTGCAGAGTCACTTCAATTCGGGAAGCGCCGCCGGCTAAAACTTCGTCACTGGAGTTATCGATAACTTCCTGAATAATGTGCAAGGGGTTATCGGTTAACGTGTACATGCCCGGACGCTGTTTGACCGGCTCAAGACCTTTTAAAACTTTAATACTGGATTCACCGTATTCAGAACGTTTAGTAGCCATTGAAAATCAATCCAAGAACCTAAAGACAACAAATTTGCACTCAAAGATTTGCCAGATGCTGACACTAAAAGTCGTTTCAAAGAACAACTGAGAATTTATTCCCCGAAATCTTTCCGCAAGTTCGCTATTTTACTGATAATTTTTAGCGGTTAGCTTCCCATTTCAACAAGGAGCCACCATAAAAGCAAAGAGCCTCGCCAGCGTGTCAGCAGCGAGGCTCCTATGTTCAAGTCTTAAGAATTTCAAATAACCGAGGCCAGGAAATTGGCGACCCCACCGGGACTCGAACCCAGAATTACAGCTTAGGAGGCTATCGTGATATCCTGTTTCACCATGGGGTCATTATCTTCTTGAGTTGGCTAATTTTATAGGATTTCACACACAAAATGACGCAGAGGTAGAGTTAATAAATAGAAATTTTAAATCTTTTGAAACTCAGACTTAATATCTGGCGCGATAACGCTTTTTAAATCCTCGACTTTGGATTTCTCCCAAGCGCATCACGATAGCCGTAGGGGTGCGCTTAAGTTTAAAAGCAATTTCATTGGTACTCTTGCCTTCTTCATAGAGCTTCAGTAAAAATCTCTCTTCGCCCAATGTCCAAGGCTTCATTCGGTTAGCATACAAATTGACTTTTGGTTTAGTTGTTTTCTTTGGATGTAAAAATTCATCGATAAACACTGAGGGTGTTGATTTGTGATAAAGCACATAGGTTTTGACTTTAGCCCGCGTAATTGCAACATAAAAAATCCTACGCTCTTCAGCATAAGGATATTTATCGGATTTAGTCAGAACATAATTCAGTATCCAATCATCACTGAGAAGCGACGGAAAACCGTATCTGTCCTTGTTGCATTGAAGAACAATTACGTAATCCGCTTCTAAACCCTTTGACTTATGAATGGTCAAAAATTCTATTTTTCTTCCGTTGATTAAGTAGTAAAAGCGCCCACCTTCTTTGATTGACTTAAAATGCAATGACAAGTGGTAATCGTCAAATGAATAGCGCCCTAACAAAAATAGAGATTGATTTGCAGGAACCTTGCTAACCAATTCTTCGATAAGATCCCGATAAGTGAATTTATCGTAAGATTGAAATACTAACTGCGTGTTTACGTTTGCGTTAAAAGGATGAATTGCCTTTTTGATCTGCGCTTGATTTCTCTGAATAAATTCGGAGGATAAACTAACTAATGGTTCTCCAAATCGATAGGTTGTTTCGATTTTGTCGATTTCTGTAGGACCAAAATAATCGGAAAATTGATTAAATAACGACATATCGCTGCCAGAGAAGCGGTAGATCGATTGCCAATCATCACCGACACAGAAAAGTTTTGCTGGCACTGAACTTGATCGAAGTGCATTCAAAAATTGATAGCGGTCTACCGAAATATCTTGGAATTCATCCACTATGATGTAGTCGTATTGAACAGGATGAGAAGCGTTGCTATTTTAGTTTGCTTTCTAATGAACTTCAGTTAAGTCTATCTAATTCTTTCTTTTTTATGCTTTATTGTAGCGTTCATATACTGGCTTAAAAATGTATTTAATGGCAAAAAGGCTTTGGGTGTCATGAGCCTTTTTTACTTCGTTTATGACTTCGTCAAGCGTTTTACAACTCGTTTTCAATAGTGTGATAAAACTGATTACCAATCGAATAAAAGTCTTTTCTTCAATGCTGTCTCTGGGTAAAAATAGTTCATAGAGTTGCTCTTCACCTTTTTCTTCAATGGGGACACCAGCATTTTGCAACAGCTGCTTGAGTTTATTTTTGATGTCGCTATAGAGAAAGTCTGCGCTTGAGGTGGTCAGCAAAACCGTGTGGAATTTTTCATGAAGTGCCCTTTTCCAAGTAATGCCATCATTGTACTTTCGGTTGGCCTCTTCATAAGAAATTCCCTTGTCTCTTGCGAACCAAACAGGAACGAGACCTTTTTCATTTATGCCAAAATGCTCCAAATAGATGCGTTTTATTTGCCCCTCTTTTTCAAAATAAATGGAAAAGTCCGGTCTATACTGTGAATGCATCTCATCAGCAACCTGATGCTCATAAGGTTCCTCATATCGGAATTTCACACTAAGTAAAGATAGTGCGAGACAGATTTTTCGCTCCTGTTCGCTTCTAACATAAATAACGTTTCCATCCATATCAGGAAAATCTGCTTTTAACCGATCTTGTTTAAGTTCGGATAAGCGTTGTCGATATTCCCGTTCCTTTTTCTCGTTATCTGTTAACAAACTCTGTCTATCGATTAAATACTCAACGACATGACGTTTAAAATCTCGTTCGTTTAGAAGTTCGTGATAAAGTTTTAGAAAAACAGCATCCGTTTTATCGCAAATAGATGGCTTTTGTCCTGTGGCTTTACCAATCAAATCCATTGCCAACTTGTGAAAAGTGTAACCTTTGAGACCGGCTACCCCCAACCTTTCGGTCAACTCGGCCGCAGCCTTGTTGGTATAGCTAATTAGAAGGATTTTTTCGGGGGGTATCTTTTTAACTTCTGTTAGGTATTTGACTTTCCCAACGATAGAGGAGGTTTTTCCGCTACCAGCGCTACTTACAACCAAACAATTGTTTTCTTCGGAGACAATTGCGCGACGCTGTTGTTCATCGAGTGGATATTTCAAACAATGGTCAAAGAAATCCTTGTTTGTAGCCAGAATTGCTTGGATGAAAGTCTCGTTATGTGTCCTAACCGAAGAATGTAGCCGATCAAAATCCGCTAAAAAATTAGTGATAACTTTTGGGGTTTTTAGAGAGAAAAATTCTAAGCGGCGTTGAAGAACTTTTGCTTCAGAGGCAATGGTAGAGTAATGATCAATAAATCTTTTTTCATCATTCGCTCTAATAAATTGATTAAAAAAGCTTTTTTCCAAATCGGACTGTAAACTGATAAACGCATTTCTGTTTTTAGACTGATCATCGCAAAAAAGAGTCTGTGCGCCGATACGATCACAAAAGATTTTGGCTTGAGCTACTAACCAAAAACGTATCACTACTATGACGGCGAGCACAATAGCGATACCGATTACCAAATAAAGTTCAGCTTCAGACATAGTTGTAATAGAATCGCTCGGTGAGTCCACTTGCCGAAATGGCATTAAGTTTCATCTTATCAAAAATCACTTATATCAAATTGAATCTAACCTCTTTATTTTCATGGGGTTTATCCCCTACAACTAATTTTTAACTATTTTGTAGTTAAAACTCTGTCGAGTAAAGAAGGTTTAATTTTGCGTACGAACGGGAGCCAATAACTCAGGAAAGCTGGATCCGTAGGCGAAGACTGTCTTCAAGGATCTCTCCCCAGCATTGTCGTCGCCCCCGAAAAATGAAGGCATTATTCCGCACTGGAAAAATGGAGTTGGCTCCCCTAACCTATCTTCATAGTAATATCGCTTCTAGCGTGACCAGAGCCCATGAAAGCCTTTTGCTCTGGCATCTTAGACCAATCGCAAATCTGAGGGATCACCTTATCAGTGCGTAAAGTATTCATGTGACAGAATCGATTGGCCCCACAAAGAACGTTGGTGACAAATTGTTCGACAAGCAAACAGGGATCATAGCCGCGATTGGATTGGGGATGAGGCAAAGACCATCGAGTCAGCTGATCTCTAAAGCGAAGACCTTTTAAAAATTGTGCCCAAAGAGCCATTCCACCCCATGCCGAAACGTTGTCGGCGTTGGAAAAGCTAATTTGATAGCCCGGCTTGGTCATACTCAGCCTCCCTAGGCACTTTTAACAAAAATTTCTATCGTAATATCAATATATTACAACGTTTCTTTCTAATGGAATCCCATTAGAAAAATGATAATTCAAAACTCTCCTTTAGGTCTAATGAAAAATTTGAGTTAAAAATTCTTGTGTATAGACTTGCCTGCAATATAAACAACTTTAGGTTTGAACGGTTATGAAAGATCTTCTGATTAATTCGATTCTGCAGGATATGTTTGGCTTACTTTCCAATGAGCAACTGCTTCACTTAAAAAAAGTTTTAAGTTGTAGATTGAATGATGACATGTTTCAGTCGGGTTTGAATAAATTACCCTCAACCGATAATGATGAGGATTTCATTCAGAGATTTCTATCTGCCAAGAAAGTAGAAGGTTGTTCACATAAAACTATTCATTATTATGAGTCAACTCTCAGTCGTCTTAATGAGTATGTTAGAAAACCAGTCCGCCAAATTTCGACTGATGATTTGAGGGAGTACCTGGAAAATTACCAACTAGAACGTGGGATTAGTAGAACAACACTGGATAATGTGCGCCGGATTTTATCAAGCTTCTTTGGTTGGATGGAAGATGAAGACCTCATCATCAAAAGTCCTGTTAGACGGATTCATAAAGTAAAGGCAGAAAAACAAATCAAAGAAATCTATTCAGACGAACAGCTCGAGATTTTGAGAGATAACTGTACTTCTCTTCGTGATTTAGCAATGATCGATATTTTGGCATCAACGGGTATGCGTGTTGGTGAACTTGTTCATTTGAAAAAAGAAGATATAAATTTTGTAGAGCGTGAATGCGTTGTGTTCGGTAAAGGCAACAAAGCTCGAGTTGTCTATTTTGATGCGCGTACAAAACTTCATTTGCAGGATTATCTACAATCAAGGAATGACGATAACTCTTCTGTTTTTGTTTCACTAAAAATACCTTCACGATCTATGACAATTGGAGCAATTGAATCGAGACTTCGAAAGTATGGCGAAAAATTAAATATTGGCCGAGTGCATCCTCATAAGTTTCGCCGAACTTTGGCAACGGTTGCGATAGACAAAGGAATGCCCATAGAACAAGTTCAGCAATTGTTAGGGCATCAAAAAATCGATACTACTTTACATTACGCGTTGGTTAAGCAACATAACGTAAAAATGTCACACAGGAAATTTATCGGATAGCTGGTAAATGATAATTTACTTGCTCTAGCTTCGACGTTGTTCGATCAAGAAGTCGGTAAAAGTGGCACTAACGAGAGAAAATTAGGTCAAATTGTTGACATACACGATTCAAAACGAATTCCTTTGTCAAGTAGGCAACGAGAAAACATGGAAAAAACTTATCCATACTATGGGGCGGCTTCCAAGATGGATTACGTTGATAAATATCTGTTCGACGGTATTTACTTACTGCTTGGAGAAGATGGAACTGTTATCAGCGAAAAAGGTTTCCCAATATTGCAATATGTTTGGGGTAAATTTTGGGTAAATAATCACGCCCACGTTTTGACAGGTAGAAACGAAATTACGACTGAAATATTGTATCTCTTGTTGTCAAAGACAAGTGTTAAAAATATAGTTACCGGTGCGGTTCAACCCAAAATTAATCAGGAAAACCTAAAATCCTTAAAGGTTGTACTTCCTTCGGAAAAGATAATTAAAGAACTGTCAAACAAAATCGCTCCTCTCTTCAAGTTGTATAGATTACACAGTGAAGAAAATAAACGATTAGAAAAGTTACGAGATATCTTGCTGTCAAAACTTTTTTGAGGATAATTTAGCAAGATAAATTATCATTTGTACGAGAGTTTAGTGAAATGAGCTGATCAAAACCGAATAAAACAGTTGCTATATATTTTTGAGCTTCTATGGACTTAGGAACTTTAACTATGAGAGGGTGGATATGATTCCGATTCAGCGTTGGCACAGCGCTTCCGCCAGCTTGTCGTTCTAGGTTTAATGTTTTTAGTAAGTAATAAATAAATAAAGGATCGCATCCTTTAAATTCTTTAACATATAAACAAGTGTTGTGAGCCCAAGCCTCCCCCAAATGCAGATAAGGCTTACCAACATTCCCACTACGACCAACGGTAATACACGGCGATTGAACATTAAAGTCATTATGGTAACCTATGATCCCATTTGATCCAATTACAGGATATGGACCGTTTTTCATCGATGTTCTTGGTAAGTCCTTCCCTCTTTGGAAAGTTACCAATTCTCCTAATTGTTTGTATATGTATTCGCTCATAATATCAATATGTTTTTCAACTCTAAACGTTTACCCAAAAAGTTTCCTAAGATTTTGGAATTCATAACTATATGTCGAAGCCAAGATCTTTTAAATTTTTCTTAATTTGTATCTGTAAATTCTCTGATTCCGTAAATAAAGTCGACAGTTCTTTTGTTAATTGAGTCATTTTTTCTTCAAAATTCTCACCATCATCTTCCTGTGTGGTTACTCCAACATAACGGCCTGGTGTCAAAATGAAGTCCTGTTTTCTTATTTCGTCGGTTGTAGCTACATAACAGAACCCTGCTTGATTCTCAAGCGTACCATCATGGAATTTTTCAAAAGTTTGAGCTAATCGCTCAATATCATTGTCAAACAACTCGCGAAGTTTGCGGGAAACCATAGTTCCTAAATTTCTGGCATCAACAAAAAGTGTTTTACCAGGTTGTTGTTTGTTTTTACTGATAAACCATAAGGAAACAGGAATTTGGGTGCTATAAAAGAGTTGAGTTGGTAAGGCAACAATTCCATCTACGAGATCGGCTTCAATAATTCTTTGTCGAATTTCACCTTCACCACTTTGTTGTGATGAAAGAGCTCCATTAGCAAGCACTACAGCCATTTTCCCTTTAGAGGATAGATGGTGAATCATGTGTTGAAGCCAAGCAAAGTTAGCATTGCCAGTAGGTGGAACACCGTAATCCCATCTGGGATCATCTACAAGTTTGTCCCCTCCCCAGTCTTTTAAGTTAAATGGGGGATTAGCTAGTATGAAATCAAAACGTTCGTTTTTATGTAGATCGTCGAAGAATGTATCGGCAGCATATTTGCCTAAATTGGCATCAATTCCACGAATGGCCAAATTCATCATGGCCATTTTCCAGGTTGTTGGATTGGACTCTTGACCATAGACGGAGATGTTATTGATATTTCCGGCGTGATTTTTAACAAATTTTGCCGATTGAACAAACATGCCGCCAGAGCCACAACAAGGGTCGTATACTCGGCCTTTAAATGGTTGTAAGATCTCAACTAATGTTCTAACAATACAAGAAGGGGTATAGAACTGACCAGCATTTTTCCCTTCTTGAGACGCAAACCTCGCCAAACAGTATTCGTAAGTCCTTCCTAAAATATCCTTTGAGTCGCCACCCTCAGCCATGGCAACATTGGTGAACAAATCTACAACACCACCCAAGCGTCTTTGATCGAGTTCTGGACGAGCAAAATTCTTGGGAAGAATACCTTTAAGCTTAAGATTTTCTTCTTCAATTCTCCTCATCGCTTTGTCAATCACAAGGCCGATTTGAGGGGTGTGGGCAGCCTCTGCAATTACATTCCAACGGGCCTCGGGAGGAACCCAGAAGATGTTGTCAGCTGTGTACTCATCTTTGTCTTCTTCGAAGTTTTCTCCCTCTGCTACCAATTGAGCATGTTTGATTTCGAAGGTATCTGAAATGTACTTTAAGAAAATTAAACCTAGTACAACATTTTTGTATTCTGCGGGGTCAACATTACCGCGTAATTTATCAGCAGCGGCCCAAATTTGTTTTTCGAAACCGATTTCAGCTGTATTTTCTTTTTGTTGTTTGGATTTGACCATATTAATTTATCCCTAAACATCCATGGAGTAGTCAGCCCAAAGCTCACATTGTCGCATAATTGTCTCAGTGGCTTCTGGTTGATCTTCAGGAGGATACTTATATTTTCTTAACAGTCGTTTGATGATTCGCCTCATATTCGCTCGTGCAGATTCTTTTTTCTGCCAATCAATCGTGCTATTTTTGCGAAGTGTCTCGGTCAATTCCTTAGTGATTGCAATTAACTCAGAGTTTTCGTAGAAGTCCTTAATTGCTCTGGGTTGTGTTAAGGCATCGTAAAAGGCCATTTCTTCGTTATTTAATCCCAACTCATTAGCTTCTTTGCGGTCAGCCATCATTTCTTTGGCCATATTCAAGAGCTCTTGCATTACTTCTGCATTACTCAGTTGGCCATTGAGGTATGAATTAACAGTGCTTTGAAGTAATTCAGAAAATTTTTGGGCCTTCACAACACTTGTTTTCCGATACTTGCGAACTTGTCCTTCAATTAACCGCTTCAGCATCTCCAAAGCCAAATTTTTTTGCTTCATGGCTGCAATTTCTTGTAAGAAGGACTCATCAAAAAGCGAAATTTCTGTATTTTTTTCAGAAAAGAGATTAAGCACTCCCTCACTTTTTACACTCTGCTCAACAATTTGAGAAATCCGTTCGTTTAACTCTTTAAGGGATGGTCCTTTCTTTGGTTTGTCAGGGTTCTGCCACAAGCGTTTCACGATGACTGATCTAACGGCTCGATAGTAAGCGGCTTCTAGCTGTTCGGATTTAGTTGCAAGGCTTTTACAAAGACTGAGCGCTTGATCCATCAGTTTGGCTTGATTGGAGAAATTTGTACAGTCCTCAGTTTTATCAGGAGAAAGTAGATAATCGGCCCCCTCTAAAACCTTATCTGTAATTTGTTTGGAATTTTTGGATTTTAAAGCGTCCAAATAACTGAAGTTATGGAAAATATCCCTACAAACAGAAAGCTTATTCTGGAATTCAGGATAGGCCGTCTTTGCAATGTCCATTTCACCGTATTTCTTTTGATCTCGTTTGGTGTAATCTGACATGGCTTGCTTTAAAGCAGAGGCAATGCCAATATAATCGACAACCAGTCCTCCTTCTTTTCCCTTATACACTCGATTAACACGCGCAATTGCTTGCATCAAGTTGTGTCCCTTCATAGGTTTGAACACATACATGGTGGAGAGAGAAGGGACATCGAACCCCGTAAGCCACATATCAACAACAATGGCAATTTTTAAGGGATTGTCATCATCTTTAAATTTATTGGCTAAATCCTTTTTATGTTGTTCTGTGCCGATAATGGAGTGCCATTCTTCCGGGTCTTGATTACTGGCAGTCATTACAACCGCAACTTTTTCTTGCCAAGTGGGGCGCAATCTGAGAATTTCTTTATAAATTTTGATACCGATGTCACGACTGTATGCAACAATCAGAGCTTTTCCTGTAAGCAGGTTCGCCCGATTGTTTTCATAGTGTTCTACGATGTCTTTACATAGAGATTGAATAGTACTAGGTGAACCTAACACAGCATCCAGACTGGCGAAAGTATGTTTGCTTTTTTCGAGAGCTTCTTGATTAATCGTTTCTTCCGCCGTTTGGTAGAGTTCATCTAATTCTTCTAACGTACCCTTATCAAGTTTTAATGCAACAACTCTACTCTCATAATAAACGGGACGTGTAGAGCCGTCTTCAACGGCTTGGGTCATATCATAGACATCTATGTAGTCTCCAAAAATTTCCCGTGTATTTTTATCCTGCGTTGAAATGGGGGTGCCCGTAAATCCAATAAATGAAGCATAAGGTAATGCGTGACGAACCCACCCAGCAGCACCGGTTTTGATTCTTCCTTTGCTATCCAATTTTTCCAAAATTCCGTACTGTCCCCGATGGGCTTCATCAGCCATGACAATGATATTTTTTCTAGTCGACAGTACAGTTTCATTTTCAATGAATTTTTGCATCGTTGTGAAAATGATGCCGTTAGCAACACGATGCTCTAGAAGTTTGACGAGGTCTTTCTGAGATTTAGCTTGTACAGGCTCTTGACGTAAAAACGTCTTACACTTGCTGAATTGAGTAAAAAGTTGATTATCTAAATCATTGCGATCGGTAATAACAACAATCGTTGGACTATTAACTGCTTGTTGAAGAAGGTGCGCAAAGAAAACCATAGATAAAGATTTCCCGCTACCTTGTGTATGCCAAAAGACGCCGGCTTTCCCATCACTATTTATCGCCTTTATTGTGCTTTGTACAGCTTTTTTTACTGCAAAATATTGGTGGTAAGCCGCTAGAATTTTGATTGTTGACTCAGATGTGTTACTAAAACAAACAAAATTCTGGATGATATCTAGCAATCTCTCTTTAGAACACATGCCGTCAAGCATTGTTCGATAATCAGCCCATTTATTTTTGGAATAATCTCCATCAACAGTTTTCCATTGGACATAACGATCTTCATTTGCCGTGATAGTCCCAACTCTGGTGTCAGCTAAATCACTTAAAACACAAAAAACGTTGGGAACAAATAAAGAGGGGATCGCATGAAGATAATTTCTGATTTGTAAGTAGGCATCTGATGAATCCACATCTTCTCGAGATGGAGATTTCAGTTCAAAGACGACAAGAGGCATCCCATTAACAAATAATATAACGTCTGGTCGTTTAGGTTCATTTTCAACAAAACTCCATTGATTAACTATATGGAATGTATTGCTTGAGGGATGTTCAAAATCCAGCAACCATACACGTTCAGTTCTCTGTTCATTGTTTACAAAAATATTTACAGGAACACCTGAAACCAGATACTCAAAGAATGTTTGATTTCGGGCGTATAAACTTCCTTGATCAATAGAGGAAATAATGCGGAGTGCCTCTTTAATGGCACCTTTAGGTAGTTCTCGGTTGATTCTGATTAAAGCTTCTTCCAACACGTCGACTAAAAATACATCACGGTAAAAAGCTGAAGTTCTGGGAACATCTGGTCCGAAAAGATGTTGATATCCAAGCCCCATTAAGTGTTCAATAATAGCTTCTTCGTAATGATTTTCTAGAAGATTTGTTTCTACCGGCATTTTTTGCCTCTTGAGGTTAGATTTTCTTTTAATTATGGCGTTTTTAAATATTTATATAAAGTTGTCCGTCCAATCCCTAATTTCCGAGCTACAACTGACTTGGAAACACCTTCGTTAATTAATGATCGGGCTTTTTTTATCTTTTCTGGATTGATTGGGACTCTTCCCTTATAAGCCTTTCTCAGTTTGGCCAGTTCAATACCTTCTCGTTGTCTTTCTAAAATCAATGAACGTTCAAACTCTGCGACTGCTCCCATCATTGCCATCAAGAGTTTGGTCATGGCTGAACTTTCGCCTTTGGGAATTAACGAGATATTTTCTTTTAAAAAATGGATCGAAACACCTTTTTTCTGTAGCGATTCCGTAATTGAAAGCAAATCCTTTAAGTTTCTAGCCATACGATCCATGCTGCATACATAGAGTTCGTCCCCATCACGGACAAATTCAATCATTTGTTGAAACCCCGGACGATCAGTATTTTTCCCAGAAACTTTGTCAGAAAAAACTTTATCAACCCCTAATTTTTCGAATTGAGCGAGTTGACGATCTAAATGTTGATCGGAACTACTAACACGGGCATAGCCCACTTTTGCCGCAATAGACATAATTTTTACTATTCGTAAGCCATCTGCATGAGTTTTTTAACCAGTTGCCGTCCGTTTTCTGAAGTCTTAGAGTCCATACGCAGACGATAACGCCCCTCTTTCGTATATATTGACTCTTCAAATTCGCTATTTTCAATGAGTTCATTAATGGCTGCTGTTCGCTCCAATTTAATATCCACATAAAAATAATTGCGTCTAGGTCGTATTACAACAAAATTATTTGCTCTACCTTCAATCCAAATCCCTAGATAAAACTTAGTAAAACTTAATTCAGCTCTGGGTTCGAACTCCTTAATTGTTTCAAGCACTTTGTCCGCACACCGCAAAATATCTTTAGAGGATCGCTTTTCCCAGTACGTTCTATCTGTTTGTTCAACAGTTTGATCATCTTCTTCTGATTCTGGGGTAGCAAGATCTAAAACTTTCGTAAAAAGAAGACCAATACTTCCATCAGAGTTCTGAACAGCCGTCATTTTTAATGCAATCAATGGAATTGCAGAATTGAATAATGAAATGACGTTAAAGAATCGGGCAGTAATGTCTTCTGCGACAATGACAGCAACATGATCGTATTGTGGATAACGTTTCCGCTCTACGTCCCAATATTCGATAGTTCTGATGATATGGGTTTCGTCCGTTGCCCCTAATTGAACTTCTACTTCGTAACGAACATTGGTTTCTTCGTCTTGTAATAAGAGATCTAATCTGCCACCAGAAGGCTGAATTCGCTCTTTATCTCTAGCTGTAATGGTTGGACTTAAACCCAGTATCATATAAAACTTGCTGTACCCAGGATTCATTGATTTCTGGATGCTTTTTCAAGCTAACAGAATTCACAGGTGAAAAATTAATCGTCTTTGGGGTAGACATGATGTCCTCCATCATCATTCAATCCATTAAGGATTATCTTCGAACAAATTTGTTCGCATATTCAAGAATAATACCCTAAGTGAACATATAAAGGAAGTTTTTTATTCGTTCACATAGAGTACGCTGCCGAACAAGGTAACGAACGGTACCCGCTTGAGCTGTTCCTAAAAGTGATTACCGTCAGTTTAGAAACAATTAAAATTGTTAAGAATTTACCTTTACTGGAGATTCACCCTTTGGATAGAGATTGATGCATGGAATAAATGGTATGACTAAGCATACGAAGGTTGAGCTTGACCAAATTGAAGTGGTTGATGATCTACGATCTATTTGGCCAGATGAAGCTAGAAATTTCACTCCTTGGCTCAGTGAATCAGAAAACTTAGAACTACTTGGAGAGGCAATAGGCAGAAATCTACAACTTAGTGAGACAGAATCCTCTGTGGGGGCTTTTTCTGTAGATATTTTGGCTACAACTGAGGATGATGATGGGGTCAAGATGGTCATCATTGAAAATCAGTTAACAGAAACAAATCATGACCATCTTGGGAAACTCATAACCTACGCAGCTGGTAAGAAAGCACAAATTATTGTTTGGATTGTTGAGGAAGCTCGCAATGAACATCAGCAGGCTATCCAATGGCTCAATGAACATACTGATGAGGACATGGGTTTCTACCTTGTGCAAATTAAGGTTTTACGTATTGGTCAATCTCGTCCAGCGGTAAAGTTCGAGTTAATCGAAAAGCCAAATGAATGGGAAAGAAAAATGCGGTCGAATAAAAACTTAACGGAAACAAAAGCACTGCAATTACGATATTGGGACGCATTTGTTGAGTATTTGCAAAATCAAGAAGAATTTAAAAAATATTTCCGTATTCCTGAGACAAAACCACAACATTGGTTAACATTACGGGCGGGATCAGCTTCTTTTGCTGTAGGTTGCCTGGTAAATACTCAGCGTAAAGTCATAGGAACAGAGTTAACTGTTTGGAATAGAGATTTTTATGATTACCTATCTGCTCATAAGCAAGACTTTGAACGAGAAATCGGTCATGAATTAATTTGGCATGGGGAAGGGAAGCATACTCTGAGAATCTATGTTGAAACCCCAGGTAATATCAAAGGAACAGAAAAAGGATGGAATGAATTTTTCAGTTGGTATTGTGAAATGGCTCCAAAATTTTTAATAGCAGCCCGAAAGTATCTTGAGACCTTTAATCAAAACAGTAGAAAAAGATGATTTTGGAGTAAAACCCTATCTTGGAACGCTGTGAATGCAATGCGATTTTTGAACACTACTGTCCATCTAAGAGCAGTAGATCAACGATTTAGTGTTTTGTAACCGATCTCGGCAACGCTAAGTTGAGATTCATCCGTTTTGGACACGGATGAAGGTTGATTTTTAATTCTTCAGAATAACGTTTGTTCCTTTTGATCCTCATTTCTGTCAAGTATTTAAAAAAATGAAAATCAAAATTTCGAAACTACGACCTTATTTCACATCAAGTCAAGGTGTACAACCGAAAAAATTAAAACTGCCAAGACAAGTCTAAGCCTATGTTCATCCCCGTGTAATCTTGACGGAAAAACTCGCCCCCTACGTCCAATTTGGCCGTGAAGTCTTTATTACTTGAGAGCGCGAATCCCGCCTGTAAAAGCAGACTGTCTCTGCCGGGTAGATCGGTGTCCGATTCAAAGCGCGGAGCTCCATAGCCGACAAATGCGGCAGAGGTAGCAAAGGAGAGGTCGAGAAGCTCATGGCGCCAAGCCGCCAGAACATCACACTTAAGATGATTGCCACCGGGCAGAATTGTCTGCCACCCCGCATGGAGTCCAAGATTCATAAGCAGAGAATCGTACGTGGTGTCGTCCACATCCAAATTAGCTGCGCCGCCCTTGTCCTCATCCAGGGATGGGCGGTGCAAGAAGGCATACTCGACGAAGGCCAGAGGTCCCATCGTGAAACGGCCCGGCTCAAAGTCAAAATGTGCGTCCCAGCCCAGACCCGCTTGCAACGATCCGGCCAAACCGGTCCAACGACTTTCAACCTGTCTGTTGTAGCCGTTGATGGAAATGGTTCTATCCATCTTACCGTTTTCAACACCAATGCGACCTTGCCCCGTAAGGTACAGCCCATTCCAAGAGTCTGGGGCATAAATAGCCTGTAGACCAAAGAAGGCGGAGGTTGTGTCGGCCAAAGCTTTCTCGTTGTCTTTCACATGAGTGCGTCGAGTGGCCAGGGCCAGATGAAAACCGACATCCAGATCGGATTGTAAATGACGGTCTGCGCCAACAATCAGGCCCACACCTTTGCTCTTCCAGGAAGAAATATTTTTGTGACTATCCTGAAAAGAGCTGCCACCGTAAGGTGTGACCCAGAATTGCCAAGTGTCGGTGTTTTTGGTTTCACGCTGGCTGCCGGACAACCGAGAGCCTTCGTCGTTCCGACCTACGAAGAGGCCATGCTCGGCCCGGACTCCGTCAGTTTGCGTTGCCATCAGTCGACGTAAAACAAGCAGATTAATTTCGTTTTGCTGGATCAACGAGGCTCTGGCAGCCACGTCATAGGCTCCCGGACCAAGCCGCTTCAGAGCGTCCGCTACGTCACTGCCGTCGGGCGCTGACCAATCCAGAGCTTCCAGAAGATCTTGCATGTCTCCGCGAGCCTTATCGGCAATGAAATCCAACGCATGCCCCGTAGATCTGGAAGCGGTATCAAGGGCATATTGACTGTAGGCATTATCAGATCTGCTCGCAAATACAGAAGGCATTGAACCATTATCTGTAAAATTGTCCACTTTCATAGCAAATGACAGAGTAGGCGAGTCGATCTGTTCAGCCAAGGCTACCGTCATGTTTGCTTTAAGAGCGCCCGATCCCTGAATATCCACCGGGGACTGAAGCTCAATGGTATCTTCAGATGCATAGAAATCACGCACCGGTCGTACGAGGAGGGTTCCTTTAAGGTCCGCGGAGCCGGCCTGTATGCTGTTGACATGACCGCCGGCATCAAAACCCGTCTCAAGTGTCGCTCCCCGAGTATTGATAAATGTGTCCTCCACAGTGACTTGATGTTTGCTCACATCTTTGCCGGTTAAAGTCAGAAAACCCTCATTTTGTAAGGAATGGACATTGATCTTTCCTGATAGAGTGAGATCGCCGCTCTTATGAGTCATATCAATGGAGGGGCCGTTAATATTTCCGGCATAGTTCAGAGAGAAATCAGAATCCCCCGACTGAAGGGCGGAGCCATCATCCGAGACGTCATAGCCAAAGGTAAGAGACGTGTATAGTTCTTCGGAATCAGGAGCTAAAGAATGGATCTTGGGATTGTTAGGGTCCCACTTGGAGATAATGTCACCCTCAAGCGTGGCTCCGGGAAGAATATTGATTTCTTTGACAAAGGCGCTTTCGTCAATATATATGGCTGCCTCACGGCCCCTGAGGCTTCCGGATACATTGAAGACCTTAACCAAAGGACCGTTAATCTTGGACAGTATCTCATCATCAGTCGCATAACCACCCTGCCACAACCAAGATCCTCGATATTCTTGGTCATTGCCGAGGATATTGTCTCCAAAGTCAAATCGCGCGGCGATACCCTGCTCGCCCAGAGCAGAAACGTCCCCCTCAAGATTGATCGTATGATCCCGACCGTATGAAACAAGCAAAGCGGCCCCCCTGGGACCGTCAGACTTAATGCTTATATTTTTGTCAATGGTGAGGTGGTTTTCCACGCCTTCTACACGAATACCCACAGCGTCTTCGCCCACAGTGAGTATGTCGGCGGCCTGAGTAACTTTGTTGTAGCTTCCGTAGATGTGCAAACCAATACCCAGACGGGTCTCATTAGGCGTTCCCACGAGCCACTGTCCATTTTCTCTGGCGTAATAGCCATTAGTATTAGTGAACTCGTTTAGCTTATCTTCCGAGCCACTGGCGTAGATGGAATAGCCAAAAAGCTGCTTTCTGTCGAACTTGAGGCCCACATCTTGCAAAGCTGCCAGTTCTGCCTCCATGGGTATAGTCCAGTTGCGCCAATTTTGATGGCTCAAGAGGCCATTTTGCAACTCAATATGGGAAAGTTCAGGGGAAATAACTCCGTTGGAATCAGGTTCCGCTCCGTTCACAGGAAGACCAGGAACTAGTTTTTCATATTGCTTCAGTCCGACTTCCGGAAAAGAAAGCGTTGTCCCCTCGCCCAGAACTTCCTGAACATGATCGCCTGTAAAGTAGACACCGGAATAGTAGGTGTTATTGTCTAAGACGAAATTTTCATCATACTCTGTGCCGCCAATGGAAATTGTCATTCCGCTTTCTGCTTGCTTTCCGTTGGAATCTCTCAGTCCCTGGCCCCAGAGGCCAAAATAATCGTTCATAAAAGCATACTGGCCGTTAGGAGTTATTGAGACTTGTGTCAAGATGCCCAGAGCATGGGTAAGCTCATGCACAATCGTTGCTGGCAGGTGGAACTCATCGCCATTGCCAGGAAGGGCATGGAGCGGCTCGTGTGACCAGTCAAGAGTACCTATTTGTATGGCGGCTGATTTGAAATCGTCAAAAGATACCCATTCATCCTCCGGCAGGCTGGCCAGGAAGTTTTGCAACCGCGATTCATAATCCTCATGAGTGAGAGCTGACGCTAAAAAAGTCAGATCATCGAAATCTACAGTAGAAACGCTAAGCGCCGCGGCACCTTCTGCGTTACTTGGGAAAATAAGTATGGGAATGGGGTTTGTATTGGCTGCCTGAGGAGCCAGTATCCGAGCCCAATAATCGAGCCCCTCGTAGAGGCTGTTGATTTCATTCTTATCGACCGTACCTTGCGCAGCGACCCCCCATAAATTATCGGATTCGCCTTGTTCAAGAATGTGCAACCGAAATAAGTCAGTGTCTTCAGGGAAAAAGAGATCATAACTAGCCCAGGAGATCTGAGAGCAAACTCCAAGAATGCCAAGAACAGGGATTTGCCAGAAAAAGCGTTTCATGGTCGTTAATTGCGTTAGGTGGGCGCTTCTTCGATTTTAACGCTGTATTGAAATAAAGTGACCAACGCACTGATGATTGACGGTCATCGTATTGACAGAAGCTAAATGAGCTATTAGCGACTTCTTTAATTCACCGATGGCGAATTCTTTTATCGGTGGCGTTGCCGCCGGAGAGACTGAAAAGACTCTCTAATACCTTGGGTTATTTAATCGGTTGAGAAGTTATCTGAAATTGAACCTAATTTAGAAATCAAATTATTTTGGATCGTTGCGGACAGGAGCGAATTCTTGAAAAGATTTTTTCAAATACCCTTGCTTTTTTTGTTGGATTGCGTAGAATTCTCAATCTCGATTCCCCGATAGCTCAGTCGGTAGAGCGACGGACTGTTAATCCGCAGGTCGTTGGTTCGAACCCAACTCGGGGAGCCACACAATTTATATGATTGAGTTCAAATTTTGAACTTCTTCATTCCCCGATAGCTCAGTCGGTAGAGCGACGGACTGTTAATCCGCAGGTCGTTGGTTCGAACCCAACTCGGGGAGCCATTTTAAAAGCCTGCTCCGCGAGCAGGCTTTTTCTTTGATTCAAAAGAAATTTCAGGCAAACTCCCGAGAAATCCTCGGGAGCTGCGTTACGGCACTTCCTTCAAAAATTCGCTTGTCAATTCCAAGCCTTTCTTGAGCACTTCCTTATTATTCGCATAGCCAATTCGGACAAAGCCTTCGGTGTGCAAGGCCGAACCCGGCGTGAACATCACCCCTTTTTCTTTAACCAAGCGCTCACAAAATTCGTGCGACGTCAGCTTGGTATCAATATGCACAAAGGCGGTTGTCCCGGCTTTGGGTTTTACATAAGAGACTCTCGGAGTGGTTTTAACCCAATCGTCTAAAATTTGGAGATTTTCACGAATAATCGCGCGATTTCTTTCCAAGATTTTATCTTTAGCGCCAAGCGCGAGTTCCGCGAAGTATTCATCCAGCATGCCGACACTGATGGTGTTGTAATCGCGGTGATACAGAACCGCAGCGATAAGTTCTTTGGGAGCCGCAATCCAACCGAAACGCAACCCCGCCAAACTAAAGACCTTGGACATGCTGCCGGTGCTGATGCCCTTTTCATAGAGATCGGCAACAGAAGGGCTGTACTCCTCACTTTGAGTTAATCCCCGGTAAACCTCGTCACATAAAAGCCACGCATCCACAGAACGGGCGATATCACAGATTTCTCGAAGCATCGCTTCATTCATCAAAGCGCCGGTCGGATTATTGGGATTGTTGATGCAGATAAGCTTCGTGTCGGGTTTAACCATCGCCCGCAATTCATTGAGATCAGGCAGGAAACCGTTTTCGGGTTTTAAGCGCAATGTCTCAATGTTGGCGCCAAAACTTTCCGGAATGGAATAGTGTTGCTGATAGGTAGGAATCACTGAAATGACATGATCACCGGGCTCAACAAGTGTTTCGTGAATAAGCATGTTGGCGCCGATGCAGCCATGGGTGGTCACCACATTGGCGGCGCTTTGCTTTTGATAAAGACCGGCGATAAGCTCACGCACTTTTGTGCTGCCTTCAATCCACCCGTAGGTGAGCTTTTTGCTCATCAAATCCTGTGTCATCTGTTCGGGAGTCACTCCCGCCATCTGCAAAAGTTCTTTAACTGTAATGGATTCCACACAGGTTTCCGCGACGTTGTAGGCGCACTTGGTTTCCCACTCGTTCATCCACTGTTCAACACCGAACACTTTAATTTTCATTTTTGATCACCATTATTTTTGAAACTCTTTCATAACCGCCAACGCAACCGCCACGTCTTCCAAACCTTGACCGATTGAGCGGAAAAAGACAGGTTTGTCACCGGTCGGCACCGGACAAGAACCGTTAACCAACGCTCCCAAATCCCCTTTGACCATCTCGGGACTCCAGCAACCCGATTGAGCGGCCAACTTCATTTCGCCTGCCACCGTCGCGGTCGTTGCCGTGCAATCACAGTACACTTCCATATTCGCCAACATCGCCGGATCAATTTCGTGCGCGCCCGGCGCATTGGTGGAAATTGAGGTGATAAGGGCAGAGCCTTTAATATCGCAGGCTTTGATGACAGCGCTCGCCGCGCTCGTGCAAAGCAAAATGACGTCGGCTTCTTCGAGCGCGATTTCTTTTGTCGGCGCGAACTCCAACACACCGTTGCCCGCGCGCTTAAATTCTTCTTGCTTTTCGGCGGTCAGTTCCGCGCTATTGAGTGACCAAACTTTGATCGACTCCCAATTTCTCAATCCGCTGACATATCGGATGTGGGCAAGGGCTTGAGCGCCGGAACCGATCACAGCCAGTTTTTTCGCTTCTTTTTTACTCAGATATTTCACAGCCACGGCGGTCGTCGCGGCCGTGCGCTCAAGAGTCAAACGGGAGCTGTCGACAAGCAGCATCGGTTCGCCGGTTTCGGTTGACATCAACAAAGTCCAAGCCGTCACGGTGTAGCCTTTATCGTGCACGATAAAAGGAGAGGTCTTAAGACCATAAACTCCCGCGCTCATCCAAACGCCGCTGTAATTGATGTAATCGCCTTTATTGCCGGGAAACAGTGTCTGCACCTGCTTGGGTTGAACGGCTTCGCCCCGCCCCAACGCGCCAAACATCGCCTCAACGGTTGTGAATACATCCACCTTGGGCAAAATCTTTAAAACATCGTCTTGAGATAATGTGAGCATCTTTAAACTCCGCAATGCGTTACGTTCAGACGGGCTTTGGCGCGTGAAATTTGCTCTATCACGCATTCAGGCGCGGTTCCGCCAAACGAACGGCGAGCCGCCACGCAAGCCTCAAGCGTAATGAATTGGTGAATATCGTCTTCAATGGCATCGGAGAATTGACGGTATTCTTCAAGTGTCATCTTTTCCAAATCCGTGTTGTGTTTCACACAGTAATTCACAATGTGTCCGACAATGTGGTGGGCTTGACGGAACGGTATGCCTTTGCGGGCGAGATAGTCGGCCAAGTCCGTTGCGTTGGAATACCCTCTGCCCGCGCCCAAACGGCTCTGCTGCGCATTGACAGTCATTTTTTCAAGCATGGGCTTCAAAATCCGCAAACTCATGTGAAGCGTGTCAACGGAATCAAAGGTGGGTTCCTTATCCTCACTCATATCGGTGTTGAATGCCAAAGGCAACCCCTTCATCATCGTTAGCATTGCCTGCAGATTTCCGAACACACGCCCCGCTTTTCCGCGAATTTTTTCAGCGATATCGGGATTTTTCTTATTAGGCATGATGGAAGAACCCGTGCAGAAATCATCCGACAATTCGAAAAAGTGAATGTCCTGGCTCGTAAAGAGCACGATTTCCTCACACAGGCGACTTAAATGCATCATGCAAATGGCGGCCGCGGAGTCGGTTTCGATCAAATGGTCACGGTCGCCGATTGTATCGACAGAATTTTCACTCGGTCCTTCAAACCCCATTTCCGCCGCCGTCATGGCTCGGTCAATGGGAAACGTGGTGCCCGCCATGGCCGCCGCGCCCAAAGGACAAACATTTAAACGTTTATACGCATCTTCAAAACGCCCGATATCGCGCTCAAGCATCCAGAAATAGGCCATCATCCAATGCGAGAACAAAATAGGCTGACCGGTTTGAAAATGCGTGTAACCCGGGAACATCACACCCATATACTGCTCGGATTTGGCAATGATCGCGCGCTGAAGTTCACGGATTGCTTTAATAATTTCGACGATGGCGTGGCGAGTGTAAAGACGCACATCAAGCTGAGCCTGGTCATTTCTGGATCGAGCCGTATGCATCTTGCCGCCCACCGGCCCCACGATCTCAGTGACCCGACGCTCAATGGCCATTTGAATATCTTCATCGGCCACATCAAATACAAATTTGCCGTCCTCAACTTCCTTTCGGACGGCATCCAACCCTTGCAAAATCTGTTCGGCTTCTTGCTGCGTCAAAATATTTTGGGCGGCAAGCATATGCACGTGAGCCGTGCTGCCGATAATGGAAAAAGGCGTTACGCGCTTTTCAATCAAAATTGTCGCATTAAATTCCTGAACCAGATGGTCCATCGGCAGGTCAAAACGACCGCCCCACATTGCATCGGACATTTTTTGTCTCCCATTGAAGAATCTTCCAAATTTTAACGATTCGATAACTTCTTTGAGTAAGGTGTTGAGGGGAGGAAAAGCAATTTTTGTTCCAAAAAAGAAACACCATCCAATGGCAAATATGCCGACCCGGCGCTTTTACTCGGCATATTTAGTGCATAGCTTTAGAGGAAATTATTTTTTTTTCTTACAACTATTGATATCGATGGCATTTATCCCTAAGATCGCGGTGTCAAACGATAAAACCGTTAAATGTTTTGACCACCGTATCGGAGGAGACAACCTCCGAGAAAAGCGCTAGATGAACGTTTGGACGACGGACATCTTTTGAAAACACGTTGTTATTGTCGGACTAGCTTCGAAGCGAGAAATTACTCGTCGAAGACAAGATCCTGAGTCCTTGGGTAAAAGCCTGTACCCTCGGCGCTAGATCGCAATGACAGCACTTTGGGGGAAAGGCATTATGAACTCCCAAAATATTACGGCGAACAACGAGTCCCAATTTCAACGCTCGATGCAATTGCGCCACCTTATCATGTTGAGTCTCGGCGGCGTGATCGGCAGCGGACTCTTTTTCGGAACGGGTCACATCATCGCGAACGTCGGCGCTTTCGGCACCGTGTTGGCGTATCTGATCGGCGCCTTCATGGTGTATCTGATCATGTTAAGCCTCGGAGAGCTTTCCGTGGCGCATCCAGAACCCGGTTCCTTTCACTTGTACGCAAGCAAATACATTTCTCCGGCCTCGGGCTACGCCGTGGCTTGGCTGTATTGGCTTAACTGGACCGTCACCCTCGGCACCGCTTTCACCGCGGTGGGCTTTGCCATGCAATACTGGTTCCCGCAGGTACCGGTCTGGTCATGGTGCTTGATTTTCGGAGCGATTATCTTTTTGCTCAACGTGATCGACACCCGCTTTTTTGCTGAAAGCGAATTTTTCCTCTCCATCATTAAAGTGGTGACGATTCAGGTGTTCATTGTTTTGGGCGCCTGCGCTTTCTTTGACGTGATTCCTTTCGGCGAATCCGGCTCTCCGGGTCTCACCCACCTTGTGGGCGACGGCGGATTATTGCCCAATGGCATCACCCCGCTTCTTTTCACCATGGTGACTGTCTGTTTCGCCTACTCCGGCACTGAACTGATCGGTGTGGCGGCCGGTGAAACCAACAACCCCGAAAAGGTGATCCCGATGGCGGTGCGCGCGTCACTGTTGCGCCTTGTGGTGTTTTTTGTCGGCACGGTTTTGATTGTCGCCACACTTTTGCCGCCTGAAGCCGCCTCAGTGTCCAAGAGCCCCTTCATCACCGTTTTTGAGCAAATGGGCATCCCCTACGCGGCAGACATTTTTAACTTTGTGATCATCACCGCAATCCTGTCATCGGCCAATACCGGGCTATTCGCCTCCGGCCGCATGGTGTGGTCCTTGGGTCACGACGGCATGATGCCCGCCAGCCTTGCCAAACTCAACAAGCGCGGAGTGCCAGTGAACGCCTTGGCATTCAGCATGCTGGGCGGGCTGCTTGCCCTGGCTTCCAGCGTCATGGCCGCCGACACCGTCTTTGTGATTCTTACCTCGATCGTGGGCTTTTCGACTGTTGCCGTGTGGCTTAGCATCTGCGTCGCGCACTACCGCTTCAGAAAGCAGTTTGTGGCCTCCGGGCGCAGCCTCTCTGAATTGAAATATGTCAGCCCCCTCTTCCCCTGGGTGCCGATTGTGGGCGGTGTCATGTGCGTCGTTGTAATGATCGGCATGGGAATCGATCCCGATCAACGCATCGCGCTTTACTGCGGCGTGCCTTTCACGGCCCTCTGCTACGTGATCTATCACCTGACACAAAAAGTGAAAAAAGACGCCATCAATCAAAAGTCTCAACACAGAGACTCTCGGATGATCGCGAGTTGATGATCACCCTCTAACAACAAAGCCTCGGTCAAAAAACTTGCCGAGGCTTTGTTTTTGAAACACAACTGAAATCAGTAAGCGCTGTTGTCCTTGAGCACGTCGACGCCCTTTGGCACTTTAAATTCAAAGTCTGAAGCTTTGAGTTTGACATTGGTTTTAAAGTCAGAAAAAGTCAGCCGCGTTTGCTGCCCAAAATTGTCGGTTAAGACCATTCGGTAAGGCAGACCATTTTTAAAACCGATCGTCACCTCGGAAAAGCCGGAAGCGCTGTCCTTCGGAGTTGCTTTAAGCCAATCCAACCCATCTTTGGCCGGCTGGTTTTGAACGTCAAAATCTTTACGGAAATCGCGCGCGCCGAACAATAACGAGGCCGGAGAGGCAGGAATGGCGCCGGAAAGCGCTTTCACAGTCACCTGAGCCAATTCCGTGTCATAAAGCCAGAGCGTTTTTCCATTGGTTTGAATCAACTCTTCAAAAGGCGCGTTATAGTGCCAGCGAAATTTCCCGGGACGTAAAAAAGCGAAATCACCGCTGCCGGCGCCGTCTTTATTTTCCCCTTCACGGGTATAGACCGTTTGCTCAAAAGTGCCTTGCGCGCTTGTGACAGAATTTAAAAAGCGTTCCAAATCATCAGTGGCCGCAGCCATCACCGACATGGAGGCGAACATCAGCGCGCCGAGCGCGGCGACAAAAACCTTACGCATCAAAGTTCCTCGTTATTTCTGGCGTTAATCGTGCGACGACCGCTGGAATCGGCCGGGCTGACGATTCCCTCAGCTTCCATGTCCTCGACAATATTGGCTGCCCGCGGATAACCGACTCCCAATCGTCTCTGAAGATAGGTCACCGAACACTTATTGCTTTCAATCACAATCTGAACGGCTTTATCAAAAAGCGGATCTTTCTTACCGCCGTTGGTGCCCCTAGGCTCATCAGAAGCGCTGCTTTCCTCCTCATCGCTCACAAGCACATCGTCCACGTAATTGGGTTTAGCCATTTGACGCAACGATTGGGTGACTCTTTCCAATTCCTCATCGGTAACGAAAGCGCCCTGGATGCGCTCCAGCACCTGCAAACTGGGCATCTTGAAAAGGAAGTCGCCATTGCCAAGCAGATTTTCAGCCCCAGTCTGATCCAAAATAATGCGGCTATCCGATCCCGTGGCCACTTGGAAAGCCGCCCGAGACGGGATATTTGTCCGAAGCAATCCTGAAATCACATCCGCGCTTGGGCGCTGAGTGGCCAAAATCAAGTGGATGCCTGCCGCGCGAGCTTTCTGCGCCAACCGAATCAACGACTCTTCCACGCCCTTTTTGTCAACCATCAGCAAATCGGCCAATTCATCGACCACCACCACAATGTAAGGCAGCTCTTCCAGTTCGATCTCTTCGCCGGCGTTCTTGGCCAAAGGATTCATCAAAGGAGCGCCGGCCGCTTTGGCTTCGCGCACTTTAGCGTTGTAGCTTTCAAGGTTTCTCACCTTAATGCTGTGAGCAAGTTTGTAGCGCCGCTCCATTTCTTTCACGCACCATTGCAGGCCGTGCTTGGCTTCATTCATCTGATCGACCACCGGACAGAGCAAATGAGGAATGTCCTCGTAGTAAGCGAATTCCACTTTTTTCGGGTCGATGAGAATCAGACGAAGCGCCGAGGGCTCAAACTTATAAAGCAGCGACAAAATCATGCTGTTGACGCCCACCGATTTGCCGGAGCCCGTGGTGCCGGCCACAAGCAAGTGAGGCATCTTGGCCAAATCCACTACGAAAGGTTCGCCCGTAATGCGCTTTCCTAAACACAAGGGCAACAATGCCTTGGACTTGGCGAAGTCTTGAGATCCCAAAAGCTCTGAAATGCGAACCAGTTGGCGTCTTGGATTGGGCACTTCAATGCCCATGTAAGGGGTGTTGGGCACCGTATCGAGCACACGCACGGACTGCACGGAAAGCACCCGGGCCAAATCCGATTCAAGACTTTTCACACTGGAACTCTTAACCCCTTCGGCCAATTCGATTTCGTAACGAGTGACAACAGGACCGGGATTGGCCGCTTTCACTTTGACGGAAACTCCGTAGCTGGCCAATTTACTTTCAATCAGACCGCTCATGACCGCCAGAGAAGCCTTATCAATTGACGGTTCGGAGTTGCCCGCCGGATCAAAAAGGCGAAGCGAGGGGCGCACGGGCTGCGCCGCGTCTTCAAAAAGCGTGTCCTGCTGAGCTTCAAGGGCCACCTCGGACTTCTTCACCTTGGCCTGGGGGTTGATCACAGGACGGCTTTGAACGGGAGGGCTGGCTTCCGCGGCCATGTCGGCGGCCTTATCCAAGGCGGGCACTTCAGAAGCCTCCTGACTGAAGTGTTGAGCAAGCTCTTGCTGAGCGGTCTTGCCCTTTTGCTCGTCCACACGGGCTTCATGCCTGTCGGTAAAAAAGTGCCACAATCGATCCAGCCTTGTGCCGACCTTTTCCGCCACATCCAACCATGAGAAATCAAAAAAGACCGCCGCGCCAAACATGGCAAAAACGATCATCAAAAGTGTCAGTCCCAAGGCACCCACAACGGGCACGCAGGTCGTCATTAAGGTTTGGCCGAGAATGCCGCCCGCCAGCCCCGGCAAAGGGTCGGCGAGGTAATAAAGGCGCAGCGCCTCAAGGGAAGTGCTTGCCGACAACAGAATAATCAGACCGAATAAATGACTGATTTTCCCAAAAGCGGGTTTGCGGTAACTGGGACTTACCGCGCGCCAAGCGCTCATCAAACAAACGGGCGCTAACCAATATGCGGACCATCCGAGAGCAAAAAGAGCGATATCCGAGACCCACGCGCCCAATAAGCCGATCCAATTTTTGGGACTAACCTGGGGCGCCGCGTGCGTAAAGGAGGGGTCTGATTGATTGTAGGAAAGCAACATCAACAGATAAAGCACAGCGAAAACGAGCAGGCAAAAGCCCGCCACCGATCCGAGCCTGACTTTTTTGCGTTTATCCTGCACTGCAATGGGGTTGTTTTCCACCGCGCTCACTGTTACCGGAACGGTGGCCGCTTTGCTTCGTGTCGATTTGCGGGCTGACGGTTGCAATATATTTTTTTTCGCTTTTTCTTTGATTAATGCCGGTTTTTTCATCAACAACACTTCTGTACTCAACCCCAACATTGTACGGTGTTTGTGTCATGAAATGATCGCTTCTTGACCAATGTTTGCAATTTTTCCGCTCTTTTCGCGCCAAGTCTCGGATAAAATGGATTCGTTCAACTAAGAATACGAGGCTGGAAAATGTCAGATACGGTTCAACACGAAAAACTCATCATTATCGGTTCGGGCCCCGCGGGCTACACTGCCGCTGTTTACGCGGCGCGAGCAAACCTTCAACCGTTGCTCATCACCGGCATGGAACAAGGCGGTCAACTCATGACCACTTCTGAAATTGAAAACTGGCCCGCCGATGTCAACGGCACGCCGGGACCTGATCTCATGCAGCGCTTCATGGAGCACGCTGAAAGATTTGGCACGCGCATTGAGTTTGATCTAATCACGGCCGCCCATTTAAAAGAAAAACCGATCCGCCTGGAAGCCGATTCGGGGAAAACTTTCACCTGCGACGCGTTGATCATCGCCACCGGCGCTAGCGCCAAATACCTGGGGCTGGAATCGGAATCCCGATACAAGGGCCGCGGAGTGTCGGCCTGCGCCACTTGCGACGGCTTTTTCTACCGCAAAAAGCCCGTGGCGGTTGTGGGAGGAGGCAACGCCGCGCTTGAAGAAGCGCTTTACCTATCCAACATCGCCAGCGTGGTCCACCTCGTGCACAGACGGAATACTTTCAAAGCCGAACCCATCATGGTCAACAAACTCATGCACGCGGTCGATGAGGGCAAAATCGTCTTGCATCTTTTCGCTGAAGTCAAAGAGGTCCTCGGCGATGACCAGGGAGTGACCGGCGTTTTACTGAAAAGCACAAACGGCAAGCCCGATGAAACTGTCGACATTGACGGGCTTTTCATTGCCATCGGTCACTCGCCCAATACCAAAATTTTTGCCGATGAGCTCACGCTCGAGGGCGGTTATATAGTCACGCGGGGCACCGGCACTTCGGCAGCCACCGCCACCAATATTGAAGGGGTCTTTGCCGCGGGCGACTGTCAGGATCCCGTCTACCGGCAAGCGGTCACGAGTGCCGCCTCGGGATGCATGGCCGCGCTCGACGCTCAACGCTATCTGGAAAACTTGGAGTAAAGCACCATGCGCGCCAAAGGGTTTGATGCGTTAAAAGGAATGAAAGCACGGCTTTCGGAAGAAGCCGTCATTCGTGAAAAAGAACAGGCCGCAAGACTTGAGCGCCGTGAAAAGGCTGAAGATGACCGGGCGCTTTTCGCTGAAGAAATGAAAAGAATCGGCGTCACCCCCACCGAGAGGGACGTGTCTGAAAAAGACCTTTTCGAAAAAGAAATGAAGCGACTTGGCGTTGTTAAGCTTGAGAGCGGCAGTCAACGCGCGCAACCGGCTAAAAAGCCTCCCCGTCCGATTGTGGAGCAAACGCCCGTGAAGCTTCGTGCCGAGGTGGGCTTATCCGACAGCTATGACGGCGCCAGCGCCGATGATTGGAGCGATCGAGAATATATTGCCGTCGGCTGTGGAGTGGATCTCGCTCAAAAGCTCTCCCGGGGGCTTTGGCCCGTGGGGGCTCATCTGGATTTGCACGGCTACCGCACAGAAGAGGCGCGGCGCGCTCTCGTGGATTTTATTTTGCAGGCCCGTGAAGCCCGTATCCGGTGTGTGCGCGTTGTCACCGGCAAAGGAATCAATAGCGGCGAGGAAGGACCGGTGTTAAAGGGTCAAGTCAGACGATGGCTTCGGCAAATGCGGGAAGTCCAGGCCTTTGTTCAGTCGCCCGCTGAAGAAGGCGGCTCAGGAGCCCTGCGCGTGCTGATTACTAAAAAGTTATGATTTAAAACTTCTGTTCTCATTGGAAAAGGCCGCTTTAGCGGCCCTTTCATTTTTCAGCGCAAAGTCACCGGCTCAAAATCCTCCGTGTGAGGATTCCAAATATTTAGCACGCCTTGCCGCATGTCATAGTAAATCGAGTGAATCGTAAGACGCCCGCTTTCGACCGCCTCTTCAATCCACGGATACGAGAGGAGATTTTCCAAGGACAATAGCACCGCGGCCTCTTCGCACAAGCGTGATTTCTCATGTTCGGGCTGGCCGGGATTTTCCTCGTTAATTTTATTTATTGCCGGACAGGCCAATGAAACCCAACGGCTGATATAACGCTCGCCCTGTATTTTGTGCGGGTTGAGGAGGCCGGCGATACCGCCGCAATTGGAGTGTCCCATCACAACAATGTTTTCCACATTGAGGTGCTTCACGCCATACTCCACGGCGGCCATCACCGCGTCATATTCACCCGCCTGCTCAAGCGCGGGCACTATCGCCGCCACGCTGCGAACGACAAAAAGATCTCCGGGCTTGCACCCCAAGACAATGGCCGGATCCGTTCTTGAATCGCAGCAAGCGATCACAAGCGTCTTGGGACTTTGCGAGTGAGCCAATGTCTCAAAGAATTCTTTTTCTTTGAGAAAATAATTGGCCCGGAAGTGATGAAAGCCCCCAACCAAATCATGGAAATTTTTCATGACCCTTATTTCCTGAAAGCCATTTCCTGACGGGTTTTCGCGGAAAGCTCATGCACACGAAGCGCCCAGAAAGCCATTTTATCGAGCACCTCTTCAGGATAAGTCCAAGAAAATTCTCCGTTATCCCCCATGTAGTGATGCATGATGGCATCCATGGCTTTGACACGGTCAGATCCCGACAACCGTTCAATGACGCCGCGCCCAACCACGGAGAAATAATTTTGTCCGGAACGGCAAGCGGGATTGTCTTCAATAATGGTGGCAGCAGGCTCCGCCACACAGAAACTCACGTGAGGGTTTTTGTGATAAAGGTCCACTTTATGACCTTCGGCGGCGCCATGGAAATAGAAAATTAAACCGTCATCATTGACCTCATAGCCGTAGCTCAACGGAACAATGTACGGGAACGGCTCATCATGAATAGCCAAAGTGATCATCTTGCAGCGATGCAAGAAAGCCTTGATGATCGTCGGGTCATCCACCGCGCGGTCTTCTCGGCGCATTTCGGTATGAATCGTTGTAGTAATGGACATTTCAAAACCTTCTATCAAAATCATTAACGTCTGACATTTTAGACGTTTCTTAAAAAGCTTAAACCGCCACTGCGATAAGATATCCGAGCGAAAGGCTGGGTTTCGAGAATTAGCAAGAAACTACCCGGTGATTTTTTCCTTTAATGCATTACCGGCCGCAACGAGGTCCCCACTTGTCAAAACCGGCAAAAATTCTGTGATCTCCTCGACGGGCCAATCCCACCAACGCGCTTTCAATAGAAGTTCAGTCAATTCATCGGAAAAACGTTTTTTAACCACTCGGGCGGGATTGCCCACCGCCACGCTATAGGCGGGCACATCCTTAGCCACCACCGCGTAGGCGCCGACAATCGCTCCGTCACCTATCCTGACGCCGGGCAGAATTTTTGCCTCACGGCCGATCCAAACATCGTTGCCAATCACAATATCGCCTTTTCTTGGCAATTCATCAATGTGCGGAGTCGTCATTTCTCGCCAACAACCGCCCATGACATTAAAAGGATACGTGCTCAAACTATTGATACGATGATTGGCCGCACCCATCATGAATTGCACACCTTGCGCAATCGAGCAAAATTTTCCAATGATGAGTTTTTCGGGAAAATAGTCCGAATAATTGAAAAGCACGCAGCGCTTTTCGAAATTAACCGGATCCTCGGCATCGTCATAGTAGGTATATTCGCCGACCTCAATGTTGGGAGCCTTGACCACATTTTTGAGAAAAACACTTGTACCGTATTCGTTGGCGAAAATCCGGTTTGGATCCGGTATCGTTAACATCACTCGCTATCCTTTAGGTCTCTGTCGGATGGGCCGCGCCCAAAACCCGGCCTTTTAATTCCGCAAGTTTATCGCGTACCGCCGCTGCCTTTTCAAAGTCCAGATTTTTCGCATAATCAAACATCTGTTTTTCAAGCTTTTTAATCTGGGCCGATAGTTCTTTTTCACTCATGGCGCCGACATTTTCCGCAATATCATCCCGGCTCGGCGCATCCGGTCGATAAACACCGTCAATAATATCGCGCACTTCTTTTTTCACGCTCTTCGGTGTAATGCCGTGCGCTTCGTTATAGGCTTTTTGTTTATCGCGGCGTCGTTCCGTCTCCCCGATTGCCCGCTTCATTGAATCGGTCATTTTGTCAGCATACAAAATGGCTGTCCCGGCCACGTTTCTGGCGGCACGTCCGATTGTTTGAATGAGCGAGCGCTCGCTTCTCAAAAAACCTTCTTTATCCGCGTCGAGAATCGCCACCAGCGACACTTCAGGAATATCCAGACCTTCGCGCAAAAGATTGATGCCGACTAAGACATCAAAAACACCGGCGCGCAAATCCCGAATGATTTCCACTCGCTCAACCGTATCAATGTCCGAGTGCAAATACCGCACCTTCACGCCATTGTCGCTTAAGAAATCCGTGAGGTCTTCGGCCATCCGTTTGGTGAGCGTGGTCACAAGCACACGCTCGCGCCTTTTAACTCTTTCATTGATTTCGGAGAGCACATCATCGACCTGAGTTGCCGCGGGGCGCACGATCACCTCCGGGTCAACCAGTCCCGTCGGCCGCACCACTTGTTCAACCACCTGGGAGGAATGTTCGAGCTCGTAGTCGGCAGGAGTGGCGGAGACAAAGATGCTGCGGCGCATTTTGCGCTCAAACTCGTCAAACCGAAGCGGGCGGTTGTCCAAAGCCGAGGGAAGTCTGAAGCCGTACAGCACCAAGGTTTCCTTGCGGGAACGGTCCCCTCTGTACATGCCGCCCAATTGCCCCATCATTACATGCGACTCGTCAAAAAACATAAGGCAATCGGCAGGCAGGTAATCTATCAAACAGGGAGGCGCCACACCGGGAGCCAATCCTGTCAGGTGTCGGGAGTAGTTTTCAATGCCCTTGCAGAACCCCACCTGATCGAGCATCTCCAAGTCAAAAAGTGTTCGTTGTTCCAGCCGCTGGGCTTCGACAAACTTGCCCTCTTGCAAAAATTCTTTCTTACGCTCGCGAAGTTCCTCTTTGATCGTGCCGATTGCGCGCACAATCTCGTCGCGAGGAGTCACGTAATGGCTGGCCGGATAGATCACAAAGCGGGTGACTTTCTGCACGATTTTGCCCGTGAGCGGATCGAATAAGGCGATGGACTCCAATTCATCGTCAAAAAGCTCAAAGCGCACGGCCATTTCCGCGTGTTCGGCCGGGAAAACATCGATCGTATCCCCCCTGACGCGAAAGGTTCCTCGGGCGAAATCCATTTCGCTTCGCTTATATTGCATGCGGACAAGCTGCGAGATAAAGTCCGAACGGCTCTTCAGGTCGCCCGTTCTCATGATCAGCCGCATCTGCGTGTAGCTTTCAGGTTTACCTATACCGTAGATCGCCGAAACGGTTGCCACAATGATTGTGTCCCGGCGCTCAAGAATGCTTTTTGTGGCCGCAAGACGCATCTGCTCAATGTGCTCGTTGATCGCCGAATCTTTTTCAATAAAGAGATCCCTGCTCGGCACATAGGCCTCGGGCTGATAGTAGTCGTAATAGGATACGAAATACTCCACCGCGTTATTGGGGAAAAATTCCCTCATTTCGGAGTACAGCTGAGCGGCAAGCGTCTTGTTGGGCGCCATAATGATGGCGGGCACACCCTGACGGGCAATGACGTTGGCCATTGTGAAAGTTTTACCCGACCCGGTCACCCCCAACAGCGTCTGGAAAGCCAGACCGTCTTCCAGTCCCTCGTTTAATTCTTTGATCGCCTGAGGTTGGTCTCCGGACGGTTCATAAGGGGCGTGAAGCTCAAAGGGTGAATTGGGAAATGTTTTAACAATATCGCTCACAAAAATTCTCTCTGAATTCGGTTCTTTTTTATACAAACCACCATGATAATGCAGAGAGACGAAAATTCCCGTTACAATCCGTTTGTTATTCTAAGGAATGGTGAACCATGGCCCAATACAGAGACAATCGAGAAGACGATTTTGAAGACGAAGATGAATATGACCGTCCCAGCAAATCGCAGATCAAGCGCGAGTTGCAGGCCCTTCAGGATCTGGGAAAGGAAATGACCAAACTGGGCGCCGAAACGCTCAATAAAATTCCTCTGCCCGATGATGTTCGCGAGGCCATTGATGAGTACGCCAAAATGCGATCTTTCGGGGCCCAGCGACGCCAGCTTCAGCTCATCGGCAAACGCATGAATGGGCTTGATCCCGAAAAGGTCCGGGCTGCCATTGATATCGCCACGGGCGAAAGCCGCGCGGCCGTGGCCGCCCATCACCGCGCTGAGCGCCTGCGCGACAAGCTCATCGCCGAAGACGCGGCGCTTACCGACTTCATCAAAGATTTCCCCGATGTCAATGTTCAAGCGGTGCGTCAACTTATTCGCTCGGCGCGAAAAGAAGCTCAGCTCGGCAAACCTCCGAAGAGCGCTCGCGAACTTTACCGGCTTATCCACCCGATGGTCAGCCCCGAGGTCACACTCGAAAAAGAAGACGACGAAAACCAAACCAACTAAAGAGAGACCGAGCCATGAGAATCATCAGCTTTTTTCCCCGTCCGATTCCTTCTTCCCTCACGGAAGGCCTTAAAGACATTGCTCAGGTGCAGTACTGGCAGGATTTGAGCGCCGAGGAAAAAAACAAACTTGATGACGTGCGCGTTGTCATCACCAATCCGCCGATTCGCATGGACAAAGACCTCTTCACGCGCTTTCCCAATCTGCAAATGGTAGCCAGTCTGGGTGTCGGATATGACAAATTTGACCTTGAGACGATGAAGCAGAGGGGCATTATTCTCACCAACACCCCATCGGCCACAAGCGACGATGTGGCAGACTTGGCCTGGGGGCTTATTTTGGCGCTGTCGCGCCGCGTGCCCGAGGCTTGCGAGCACGCGCGCCGAACGGCTCGCACTTTCTCGGGCTTTCCCCTCACCAACCGCGTAAGCGGCAAGCGCATCGGCATCGCGGGTCTCGGCCATATCGGCACGGAAATCGCCCGCCGCGCCCAAGGTTTCAAGATGCAAATCGGCTACACGAATTTAAGCCCGCGCGATGTCCCCTATCGCCGTTTTGAAAACTTAAAAGCCATGGCCGCCTGGTGTGACTTTTTGGTTTTGGCGATGCCCGGCGGACAAGCCACGCATCACATCGCCAATCGTGAAATTTTCCAAGCCTTGGGAGACAAAGGCTACCTAATCAATATTGGGCGCGGTGAATTGGTTGACACCGATGATCTCGTCGAGGCGTTGCGAGAAAAAACGATCGCGGGCGCCGCGCTCGATGTCTTTGAAGGCGAGCCCGCCATTGACACAAGACTCGTTTCGCTGGATAACCTCCTAATGACTCCCCACGTAGCCAGCGGCACCGAGGAAGCTCGGGAAAGCGCCGGCCTGCAGTGCTTGGAAAATATCCGCGCGTTTATTGCCACTGGCTCGGCTCCCAATCGAGTGATTTGACCCGAAAGGTTATCTGTCTTGCGCCGTTTCAAGGGCGATCTCACGACGCCGGGCTTGCAGCCCGGCCATGACTTGGCGGACAATCAATCGGACCATTTTTTCCGAGTCTGTCGCGAAAGCCGGAATGACGATGTTTCTTAACTGTGATGCGATCAGCATATTGATAAGAACCGCGGACATCGCCGTGAGAAAAGCGGCGCCCACCCGGTAGTCTGTGCAGTCTTTGATGCCTAAAAAGTCTGCGAAAAACTGTTGCAGCACCCGAATGCGGGGCGCGCCGATATTGCGTGCCACCGTCATGATGTTGTCCGATGGATTGGCCGTCACTTCTCTGGCCCAAACGCGAATGGGCCACCCCCGCTCAACCAGGCTTTGCTTGATATGATGGGTGAAAAAGTACTCAAGGGCGTCGCCCGCCGTCTCGTACTGCACCATTTCAATTTCCAATTCCTGGCTGAAGATTGTGTCCGAGATTCTTTTAAGCACGGCCTGGTAAAGCTCATCGCGTCCGCCGAACCAATAATTGACGCTCGCGCAATTCACACCGGCCTTATCGCAGACCTCCTTGGCCGTCACGTTGCCCCAGCCTCTTTCTGCGGCGAGGACCCCTGCCGCCTCAATTAATGCCTTGCGAGTTTTCTCTCCGTCACCACGAATTTTTGCGCTTTGTTTTCTCATAGTCGTTTCTTAAAAAAGTAAAAAGCCACCGGCAGTGTCACCGCCGACATGACGATCACAGGAATCATTGTCGGCAATACCGTCATAAATGAGGCTCCTGCCAAATAAATTTGCCGAACCGCCGATAGCGTAAAACGCAGAGGATCGGCATAAGTTAAAACTTGAATCCAGCCGGGCATGTTTTCAACCGGTGCGAATAACCCCGAAAGCAATACCATCGGCACCAAAAAGACAAAAACAATCAATAAGCCCTGTTGCATGGTTTGACTGTAGGCGGATACGGCAAGCCCCAAACCGACCACCGATAATGTGAAAAGAAAGAGCACCGCGTACATCGCGATGACACTTCCGCCCATTGGAATATCAAACCAAAAAAGATCAACAAGGAAAATCAGCGTGCTTTGAAATAAACCGATCAAAATCGGCACAATCGACTTGGCGGTCAAAAGCTCAAGCGTTGTGTAGGGCGAGACCAACAGTTGCTCAAAAGTCCCCTGCTCACGCTCGCGGGCCACCGACAAGGCCGAAAGCACCACCACCTGGAGCATTGACAGCATCACGATCAAGCCCGGCATGATGAACCATTGGGTGATCAGGTTCGGATTAAATAAAAAACGAGTTTTCACGGTCTCCCCCAAACCCGAGACAGAGGCATTAACTGATTGAGCAATTTGCGAGACATAGCCCGCCGCGAGCTGGGCGGTGGTGGAGTTGCGACCGTCAATCACCACTTGAATATCGGCCGCTTTACCTTCGCGCAGGTGTTGCGCAAACGAGGGCTCTATGACAACGGTCAAAAGGGCCTCGCCCTCGTCCATTACAGGCGCGATCTCGGATATGTTTTGCAACGTGGCTATCCGTTTAAAAATACGATTATTGTCGAGCGCTCGAACAACCGTGGCGGAGGCCTCAGAGCCGGACAGATCACAAAGCGCGTAGGGCACGCGGTCCAAATTAAAAGTGGCGATGTAACCGAACAAAAGGATGTAGAGCAAAAGAGGGCCCACTAAAATCATTCGACTTGTTTTTTCCTTTAGTGTCGCAAGAAACTCTTTTCTCACGAGCGCTTTAAATCGCACTGACCTTTTACTCATTTACGCACCCGTTTTTGACAAAAGTGGCGCGCCATCAGTATGAACACCACCGCATAAGCCGATAAAATCAGTAAGTTTTTAATCACCAACGCCTTCATTCCGCCGGTGAGAAACCCCACTTTCAGAAGCTCCATGTAATAAACGGGCGGCAGCATATACGCGATGACATTAGCCCATTGCGGAGCGCTTCTGAGATCAAAAATGAAGCCCGACAAAATCAGCGCCGGCAAAAAACTCGCCAATAGCGCGATCTGAGAGGACAGGAACTGAGATCTCGTCGCCCCGGAAATCACCAAACCGATATTCAGGCACACCACAAAGTAAAGGGCCGACGCCAGGCTGATGATTCCCAAGCCGCCCCGCACCGGCACCTCATACCAAAAAAGCGCGGCGATCATGCACAATCCCCAACCGAAAACTCCCAACACGAAGTAGGGAATAATTTTTGAGAGCAGCAGCGCCCAGGGAGAAATCGGCGTGGACAACAGCGCCTCCATCGTTCCCCTCTCCCACTCGCGGGCGATGACTAACCCGGTGAGCATCGTGCCGATCATCGTCAGGATGATCACCAACAATCCCGGCACCAAATACCACCGGCTTTCAGCCGACTCATTAAACCAGATACGGGCAATCACATTGATGCCGGAAGGTTGTGCTGAGGCAGAGCCCGCGCTCTGGATTGTTCCCAAAACAGCGTTCGAGATCATCGAGGCGCGGGGCGAATCGATGCCGTTGACCAAAAGCTGCGTCTGCCCGGCAACGGGACGCTTTTCAAAAACAATCACAACTTCCACATCAAAACGCTCCAATGCCCGCATCGCCCGAGTGCGATCCGGATACACGCTCACGATGAAGGAGCTATTGGCCGATAGAGCCTGCGTGTAAAGCGTGGCAGCCTCTGTCGACTGAGAGTTAACGACAGCCAGTCGGATATCTTTAACATCAAAGGAGATCCCGTGACCGAAGAGAATGATCAAAATAACCGGCAGCACAACGCCCAAAAGAATGGCGCTTTTATCTCTTAAAATCTGCCGCATTTCCTTCAAGCACAGGGCGCGGACATGACGGCTGAAGTCTTGCGCGGTTGTCATGGCTTGTCCCTCATTGTCCTGGCGCCCTTAACCACACGGATAAAGGCCTCATCCATCGTGGTGCTCTCCGCTCTCACGGCTTCGGGCGTGCCCATGATCAATGGCAGCCCCGCGTCCTGAATCAGCAACCTGTCGCAGTAAAGCGCCTCTTCCATAAAGTGAGTGGTGACGATAATGGTGGTGCCGGCGCTGCTGAGCGCCGTCATCCAACGCCAAAATTGGCGACGGGTGGGAACATCGGCGCCGCTTGTCGGCTCATCTAAAAAAAGTAGTTTGGGCTTGTGCACAAGCGCCACGGCCATGGCCAAGCGCTGCTTAAGTCCTCCGGGCAACGTTTTGGCCTGTCGATCACGGTACTCGCCCAATTCGAATTCTCGAAGCAAAAAGTCGATGCGATCCTGTTTTTGCGCGCCATCGAGCCCGTAGGCGCTTGCAAAAAAAGTCAGATTTTCAATAACGCTTAAGTCCCCATAGAGGGCAAACTTTTGCGACATGTATCCTAAATTTTCACGAGCCTGCCTGGGCGCGTCGAGCACATCAACACCGGCCACTTTCAATTCGCCTGAAGTCACCGTCATGAGCCCGCACAGCATCTTAAAGGTTGTGGTTTTCCCGGCGCCGTTCGGTCCCAAAAGACCGAATATTTCTCCTGGATACACATCAAAGGAGGTGCGATTGACCGCGGTAAACGCGCCAAAACGCCTCACCAAATCGCGCGCCACGACAACGGGCGCGTCATGGTAGTGGGGCTCATCGGTTCCCGAGCCATGATCAATAACCGAATTGGGGCTTCTGATCTTGCCTCTCATGCGATTGACCAAATACCCCTCCTCAAGACCGGCTTTTTCCTCAATAAGCTTCACACCGTGCTTAATTTCTACCGATTTTTTCTCAACCCCCTCTTTGATCAACACTCTGACTCCGCCGGCTTTAGGCACCGCGTCCCATACGCACTCGGTGTCATCCAAAAGCCTCGCCTGCACATCTCGGACTTTTTCACCGGGCGGCACCGCAAGCGTATAAGTCAGGCCTTGAGCCAACGAGGCGATGGACTCAGGCGTATCGTAAAGCACCGCCCGACCATCTTCGAAAATAAGCACCTCGTCGCACAAGGCGGCTTCATCCATGTAGGTTGTCGCCACCACGACGGTCATGCCGTCCGTTTTAACGTTTTCAAGGAGAATGGCCCATAGCTCCCGCCGCGAAAGCGGATCCACTCCTACGCTCGGCTCATCCAAAAAGAGCAATTTCGGACGATTTAAAAGCGCGCAGGCTAAGCCCAGCTTTTGCTTCATACCCCCGGAGAGTTTGCCCGCCGGACGCTCGGTGAAAGCCGTCAATCCAGTCATGTCCAAAAGCCGGGAAAAACGCTCCTGTCGCTCGGCATCGGTTAAACCGAAAAGATCGGCGTAAAGCGTTAGGTTTTCTCCGACACTGAGGTCAGTGTAGAGACCGAATTGCTGAGGCATGTAACCGCAAAGCGTCTGAAGCCTGGAGAGATTCTCAGAGTAAAGCTCCTCGCCGAAAAGCTTGACCGTGCCTTGCTGAGGTTTTAGAAGTCCGGTCATCACCCGCATTAACGTTGTCTTACCCGCCCCGTCAGCTCCCACCAATGCGATGAGGTGACCGGCAGGGAAGTCAGCCGAAACGCTATGCAAAATCGGCTCAGCCGCTTCTTTTTCAAAGCGGGTGACGTTTTTCAGTGAGACGGCCGGCACCGGTTGCATAAGACACCTTTTTATCAAGGCAACAGTTTCGCGCTCACCGGCATCCCAAGCCTTAGTTGTCCCTCGGGGTCGCTAACGGTTAAGCGCACTTCGTAGACGAGGTTGGTACGAAGCGCTTCGGTTTGCACGGTCTTGGGGGTGAACTCGGCCACTGTCGATATAAACCCAACAGTTGCCTCAAAAGTCTTGTCCGGAAAACTATCGGCTGTCACCGACACTTTCTGACCCATTGCGATGCGCCCGAGATTGACCTCATCGATATACACGCGAGCCCATAAAGGATTCATCAGCGCCACTTCATAGATGGGGGCGCTTGCGCTCACCATGTCTCCGGGCTCCTTTAGTCGCGAGCGAATCACGCCGTCGGAGGGCGCGTAAAGCGAGCAATTGTTAAGAGCCCGTTGAGCGTCGGCCAGCGTTGTTTGGGCTTGTTTAAGCGTCGCTCTTGCCACTTCGATTTCTTCGACGCGGGTGCCGGCCAAAAGCATCTCAAGAGTGCGTTTTGCCTCATCACGCGTGGCGCGGTCGACCCCCGCCGTGTAGCAGGCCTGGTCACGGGCCAAGGCGCTTGCCGCTTTTCCCATGTCGCGGTAACGCTTACAGGTGCGCTCGGAAAGAATAAGTTGGGCTTCCGTGGCTTTGAGCTTAGCCTTGGCCACATCAATTTCTTCCACACGGCTGCCCGCCAACAGAAGATCCAACTGCGCTTGCGCGACCCCGACCTGGGCGGCCGCGCTGTCGCGCGCGATCCGATAGCGTGTGTCGTCCAATTTCGCCACAACTTCCCCCGCCTTGACGTTAGCACCCTCTTCAAAGAGCACAGACTCAAGGCGACCCGATTCCTCAAAGGCCAAATCAACGGTTCGCATGTCAATGCTGCCGTAGAGCTTGAGTTCGGTCTGACGATTGGCGTATTCGCTGTAGGCCCAAAAGGCGGAACAAGCCACCGCTGTGAGCATAACCACAGCCGCGATTTTTTTCTTATGGACAATCGGCATCAGTGTTCATTTTCCCGAAATAAGTTTAAATTTAAATTTTAATTTGAATTATACAGAACCTAAACCGCTGATGAGATTTTTTTGGTTTATACAGATAATGACAGAGTTGAGTAACTAAGAAAATCCCCGCCGCGGTCTTTATCTCAGCCGCAACGGGGAACATCAAAAGAAAGGTTCAATAAATTGAACTATTGGGCGTTTTCTTGAGCGGGAGCCTCAGCTGGGGCTTGCGCCGGCGCTTCTTCGGCTTTCTTTTCGTCTTCCAAGAGAGCCTTCATCGACAGGCGCACGCGACCCTTTTCATCGGCCTCAATCACCTTGACACGAACCACTTGGCCTTCCTTGAGATAGTCGGAAACGGCGTTGACACGTTGGTTGGCAATTTGGCTGATGTGGAGCAACCCGTCCTTGCCCGGGAGCAATTGAACGATGGCGCCGAAATCAAGCAGACGCGTCACCGTGCCTTCGTAAATTTGACCCTTTTCAATTTCAGCGGTGATTTCAAGAATGCGCTTTTGGGCCTCAAGACCGGCCTGCGGATCCACAGAGGCAATCGTCACGCTGCCGTCATCTTCAATATTGACGGTGGCTCCGGTTTCCTCAGTGATGGCGCGGATCACAGCGCCGCCCTTGCCGATCACATCACGGATCTTTTCCGGATTGATCTTCATGGTGATCATGCGCGGGGCAAACGGAGACAGCTCCTTGGCGCCGCCGGCGGCCTGCGTGCGCATTTCATTCAAAATGTGCTGACGGCCTTCATGGGCTTGAGCCAAGGCTACCTGCATGATTTCCTTGTTGATACCTTCAATCTTGATATCCATTTGCAAAGCGGTCACACCGTTTTCGGTGCCGGCCACCTTGAAGTCCATATCACCCAAGTGATCTTCATCACCCAAAATATCGGTGAGAACGGCGAACTTGTTGCCTTCCTTGATAAGACCCATGGCGACACCGGCCACGTAGTCCTTCAAAGGCACACCGGCATCCATCAAAGATAAGCAGCCGCCGCAGACGCTCGCCATGGAAGAAGAACCGTTGGATTCGCAGATTTCAGAAACCACGCGGATCGTGTATTGGAAATCTTCTTCAGAGGGCAACACAGCGGTGAGGGCGCGCTTGGCTAAACGGCCATGGCCGATTTCACGACGCTTGGGGCTGCCCACGCGACCCGTTTCGCCCGTGGCAAACGGGGGCATGTTGTAGTGAAGCATGAAGCGTTCGTGAGTTTCACCCAACAAACCGTCAACGATTTGTTCATCTTGCTTGGTGCCCAACGTGGTGATAACCAGCGCTTGAGTTTCGCCACGAGTAAAGAGGGCGGAACCATGAGTGCGGGGCAACACACCCTGACGGATTTCGATCGGACGCACCGTCTTGGTGTCACGACCGTCGATACGCGGTTCACCGTTCAAAATCTTAGAGCGGACAAGCTTGGCTTCCATTTCGAAAAGGATGCCGGCCACTTCGTTGGGATCGACGGCGTTGTCACCGGAGAATTGTTCGTCAGCGGCCAACGCATCATCAACCATCGCGTAGATCTCACGCAATTTTTCCGTGCGGGCTTGCTTGCTGCGAATGGAGTAAGCCACCTTGAGTTCTTCGGAGGCCAATTGGTCGATACGGGCGATGAGCGCTTCGTTCTTGGGGGCAGGTTGCCAATCCCAAGCGGGCTTGCCGGCTTCTTCAACCAATTCGTTAATGGCGTTGATGGCCACTTGTTGTTGCTCATGACCAAACATCACAGCATTGAGCATCACATCTTCGGGCAGGCAGTCGGCTTCGGATTCCACCATAAGCACGGCGCGTTCTGTGCCGCTCACCACCAAATCCAAACGGCTGTCTTTCATTTGAGACAACTTCGGGTTGCAGACAAATTCACCGTTGATGTAGCCCACACGGCAAGCGCCGATCGGGCCGTTAAACGGAATGCCGGAGATAGACAAGGCAGCGGAGGCGCCCAACATGGAAGGAATATCGGGGTCAACTTCCGGGTCTACGGACAACACATGAATGATGACTTGAACTTCGTTGAAGAAGCCTTCGGGGAAAAGCGGACGAATCGGGCGGTCGATCAAACGGCTCGTGAGCGTTTCTTTTTCGCTCGGACGGCCTTCACGCTTGAAAAATCCGCCGGGAATCTTACCGGCCGCATAGGTCTTTTCAATATAGTCAACCGTCAAAGGGAAGAAGTCCTGACCGGGCTTGGTTTCTTTCTTGGCAACCACCGTGGCCAAAACAACGGTATCGTCCATTTGGCAAATGACAGCGCCGGAGGCCTGACGGGCGATTTCACCAGTGGTGAAAGTCACGTCATGGTCACCGAAGCGGAAAGACTTGCTCACTTTGTTAAACATCGTCATTTCGTTTCATTCCTTAACAATAACAGGAAAAAGACGTGTCCCCGATACGCTGCGGTGTGAAAATTCTCAACGTTTGAAAGTCCTCACATCGCAACGCACAAACCGAAAACAAATATCGTCTTTACTCCCAAAAACCTAAAAAACTTACCAAAAGCGACCTGTCTGTGCAGGTCGCTTTCGAGAAAGCCGTTTCGAATTACTTACGCAAGTTCAAATCGCCGATCAACTTACGGTAAGCGTCCAAATCGGTGCGCTTGAGGTAGTCCAACAACTTACGGCGGCGGGACACCATCTTCAACAAACCGCGGCGGGAGTGATGATCCTTGGCGTGTTCCTTGAAGTGCGGGGTCAACTCGTTGATGCGAGCCGTCAACAAAGCCACTTGAACTTCGGGAGAACCCGTGTCGCCTTCCTTGCGTTGGAACTTGGCAACGATTTCAGACTTTTTAATATCTTGAACAGACATTTTCTAACCTTTAAAAAAATTAAACATGCGAACGTGGAAGTTAGGCCACGTCGTGGAAAGTCGCCATTTTACCCGAATTTCAAAAGTTTTTCGAGCTATGTGGCGAAATTTTAAGATTTTTTTCACTAGCAATTCATCAAATGCTTGCGGTAGTGCTTGAGCTCATCAATACTTTCCAAAATATCGGAAAGCGCTTCGTGCCGTGTGCTCTTTTTAAAGCTATTGGGCACGGAGGGCGCCCAGCGGCGAGCCAACTCTTTAAAAGTCGACACATCAATATTGCGATAATGAAAATAGCTCTCCAGTCTGGGCATCCAACGGGCCATAAAGCGCCGGTCCTGACCGATGGAGTTGCCGCACATGGGGCTTTTGCCCTGCGGAACGAAACGCGCGAACTCCGCCAAAAGAATGTCGCTGGCTTTTTCTTCATCAATATCAGAAGCCAACACCCGATCTATTAAACCGGAGCGACCGTGAGTCTCCGTATTCCAGGCGTCCATCGAACTCATTGTGCGAGCCGATTGCCTCACGGCAATGACCGGACATTCATGAATAACATTTAACTGCGCGTCCGTGATGACCGCCGCCACTTCAATAACCCGGTTGACTTCCGGCTGCAGCCCCGTCATTTCCATATCCACCCAAATCAAGTTATCCGCGCTAAAGAGGGGATCTTTTTGAATCGCAATCGCCATTTTGGAATGTAAATCCTTTAAAATTAGCCGTTTGGAATCGATATTGTCGCATAAATTGCCCATGACTTTTACTTTTGCTCAAGTCTTCTTGGCCGCGCTGTGCTTTTACTTTCTGGTGCACAGCGTCACTTGTCTGGCCGAGATCATACACCTCAAGCGAACGATCAATGAGGTGCCTGAGCCCTTGCGCGAAAGGATCACTCTGGCGCAGCATCAAAAAGCCGCCAACTATGACATCGCCCGCACAAAGCTCAATTGGCTTGAAGTGACTGTCACAACCATTTTGATTTTCTACCTGACCGCCGGTGACGGCATCAACAGCGTCTCCGACTGGCTCATGAACACTGTGGGCGACCAATTCGCTTTCCACTGGATGCTGCCTGCCAGCATCGGCATGATTTTTGTCGCCTGTGACCTCCCCTTTTGCTGGTATAAAGAATTCCGACTCCGTGAAGCGTTCGATTACACCAAACAGGCGCCTTCGGTTTGGTTCAAAAATTACTTTCTCACCACCCTCTTGGGTTGGATTACTGTACTGCCGATTCTCTGGATTGCGCTTTTTCTCTGGCAAGGCAGCGGCTCTGCTTGGTGGCTTCTCGGTTGGGCAATTTTCGCCGTCTATTTAATCTTTTCTTTAAACCTTGCGCGCCGTTTGCGCTATCTGATTAAACCCACGCGAGGCCGCGAAATTCAAAATGAAGAACTCAAAGCGAAATTGGACGCCTTGAGTGAAAAGGCCGGCATTTCCATCGCCGAAGTTCGCGTGACTCAGTCAAAAGACAACGAAGAGCTGCCCCCCGCCTTCGCCTTTGGCCACAGGCAAAATGTCAGGCTCTTTTTCCGGCGCGACATCTACGACCGCCTGTCGCTGTCGGACCTTCAGGCCGTCGCCGCTCACGCGCTCGCCAGAAACTTAAGTCACATGTATTTTCAGACTTGGTTTATGTGCGCCACGGCGGGCTTTTTTGTGTTTGCTTTCTTGGCCTGGTTTGCGCCGCAATCGTGGTTTCTCGATGAAATCGGTCTGCGCGTCTATGGTCCGGGACCCTACTACGGCTCTGTGCTCACATTCGCGATTGTGGCTCTGCCCGTATTGCTTTTCCCCTTCAAATTGCCGATGGATGCCTTCCTAAGACATCTTATTTTTGCCTCCGACACTTTTGCCATGAAGCTCACGGGGCTGAAAGTGACGGTGAATTCTTTAATCGCTCTTTTCCCCACTCCGATGCGACACTCCAGCGTCACGCTCGGCTTTTTTGACCTGCTGTTTTCTCACGAACCGAGTCTGATGTCGCGCATTCGGCATGTTGAACTCAAGTCAAAGAACTTGCAAGAACGCCGCCAATCGCAAGTCGAACGAAATGATTCGCTCACTGTTTTGCATCAGCTGGAAAATGTCTCCGCGGCGCTGATCTCCAAGCAGGAACAGAAAGTCATTGAGGCAGAAAAACGGGAGCGCCGGCTTCAGCAACTTAACCGCCAATTTGAAAAAGTTCTCGTCAAACGGGCTCAAAGCGATGTGACCGCTCAACCCGCCCTGCCGTTGCAGGCTTATCAGGATCCGCATTATTACGACGCTCTAGCGGAGCTCGGGGCCGAAAACCGCAATCACCCGATGTATGGCAAGACTTTGATTGAGGGTTTTGAAGACATTTGGCAAAAAGCCCGATGCCGTCTGCAAAAGCCCAAACGCCCTGACTCGTCTGCCACTGACCCGCAATTGGCGGGAAATAAGGAGAATTCCTCTTTAAATAATGAGTTCACGGAAGAGACCGCGCCGATTCCTGATGTGCCGATGTCAACATCGGATATCGTAACGAATATAAAAAGCGAGGCCTCTCAAGAGGACGAATCGCCGATTGTGAGTGAAAAAGGCGATAATGTTGCCAGCGCTCAAAGTGAGTCTTCTCAAATCGATAAGAAGGAGGCGAAAGAAACACAAGAGGCGGCGAAAGCTGAACAAGACGATGTGACCGCTAAAGCGCCTTCCGAAGAAGGCAACCCCAGGGCATCTGTTTTGGGTAAAACTTCCCGCCGTGCCCGGGCGTTAAAAACCATGACTGAACGGCAACGCCAATTATTTGAGAAAACAAAAGCTGATGTCTCCTAAAACGCAATGCCATAGCGACTGTTTCCATGCGCAAGTGGTGTCCTGTCACGGACGCCATCACTTTGTGCGCGATGATCAGGGGCGGCTGTTTGAAGCTCACCGCCGGGGGAAAAAAGGCGACGTGGTGGTGGGCGATGAAGTTGTTTGCTCCGCCGCAGTCGATAACACCGTCGCCATTGAATCCATTAAAGAACGCTCAAGCCTTTTGTTTCGACAGGATGAATGGCGCACTAAAACGCTCGCGGCCAACATTGACACACTTGTTATCGTTTACGCCTCCTGTCCCCGATTTAATCCCTGGTTTGTCTGGAAAGCGCTGTTGGCGGCTGACGCGGCGGATGTGCGCCCGGTCATTGTGAGAAACAAAACGGATTTGTCCCAGGGAGCTCAAGAGGCTGAGCATTTTCTTCACTCATTAAGCGAGTTGGGTTACGAAACCCACGCCTTAAGCGCTCAAAATGCGGACCAAAACACTATTGAAGAATTGGACGGCATTTTTAACAACCGTCATTCACTTTTGGTCGGTCAATCCGGAATGGGCAAGTCCACCATTTTGAATCTCTTGGTCAAAGACGCCAACGCGAAAACCCAGGAATATTCACAGGCGCTTAATCTCGGCCGTCAAACCACGACCGTCACCACCCTTTATGATTTGGATCGGGCTCGGGGTTTTGTCATTGACTCTCCGGGGTTTCAAGAGTTCGGTCTCGCTCATTTGACACTCAATGATGTGATCCGAGCGATGCCCGATATCGCGGCGCACGTCGGCGGTTGCCGTTTTGCCAATTGCAAACATCTCAAAGAACCCGGCTGCGCTGTCAAAGAGGCGTTGAAAAACGGCTCCCTTTCCCAAGAGCGTTACGATTTTTATCGAGCCATTGCGCAACAGCTTGAAAAACCGCCTGTCTGGTGATTTCAAATCCGAATCTGAATTCGTTTTCTTGCGCTTCTCACGAAGCCTTCTAATCTTTTGTCACTGTCTCCCGCAAGCGTTTTTAAATTCGCTATTGGACTAACCGCGAAGCTTCGGTACAATGCCTGCACTTTTTTTAACCTCAGAAAGATACCAGTCAATAAGAAAATGACCATCATTGAAAAGCCGAAAATGACTTGCCTACAGCTCACGATGGCCGTCATGCTCAATATGCTGGGCTCCTCCATTATTTTGATGCCCACCAAACTGGCCGAAGTCGGCACCCAATCAATTCTCGCCTGGCTCGTCACCATCAGCGGCGCCACCGCCATTGCGTACACCTTCGCCAAATGCGGGATGTTTAGCCGTAAAAGCGGCGGACTGGGCGGCTACGCGTCCTACGCTTTCGGAAAATCCGGCAGTTTCATTGCCAATTTCAGCTACGGCGTTTCGCTGATCATCGCCAATCTGACGATTGCCATTTCCATCGTGGGTTACGTGATGGTTCTTTTTGATTGGAATTTAACGCCGCTCGAAATGGGTTTGGCGAGTATCTTTGTCATTTGGCTCTGCAGTCTGCCCAATATCGGCGGCGCGCGCTTTATCGGCCGTGTATCCCATTTTTCCAATTACGGCATCCTCATTCCGATCTTTATTTTGACGATCATCGGCTGGAACTGGTTCTCAGCGGATCGCTACATCGAAGCTTGGAACCCGCAAAACCTGACTCCGTTTGAGGGCTTATCGGCAGCCATATCCATGACGCTTTGGGGCTTTTTGGGCCTGGAGACCGCCTGCGCCAATTCCGAGGCTGTGGAAAATCCTGAAAAATCGGTCCCAAAAGCGATGGTGCTTGCCACCATCGGCGCCGGTGTTGTCTACATTCTTGCCAACAACATCAGTTTCGGCATTGTCGACAACGCCGTGCTTTCACGCTCCACAGCACCCTTCGGACTTGTTTTTGCAACAATGTTTTCTCCCGAGGTCGGTAAATTCGTCATGGCGCTGATGGCGCTTGCCTGCGCGGGCTGCCTGACGAGTTGGCAATTCACCATTGCTGAAGTCTTCCGAGTTTCTGCCAAAGAAGGATACTTCCCGAAAATATTCTCTAAGGTGAGCCGCCTCAATGTGCCTATCGTTGGCATTGTCATCATTTTGCTTTTGCAATCACTTGCGGCTTTACTGACGGTGGATCCGAGACTGGAACAACAGTTCTACATTCTCAAAGATCTGGCGGTGGTCACGAACCTTGTGCCCTACCTACTGGCCTTTGCCGCCGTGAATGTGATTTTGCACCGTGAGCCGGTCAACAACCCCCGCATCGTCAGGCGCACTACTATCGTGGCCTCCTTCGCATCGGCCTATTCGCTTTACGCGCTTTACGCCTGCGGCCCCAATGCTATGATGTGGGGGGCGCTGGCGACTTTCGTGGGAATTTGGCTTTACGGTTACGCGGCCAAATCCTTAGAAGTCAAAGGAAAGCTGCGAGGCAACGAGTAAATCTGAAACCGGAAAAATTAAACGGTTGGCTTTTGGGCCAACCGTTTATACAATCGAAACAGCAAACTACCGTATCGTTGAAATGATCTCCATTACTTGGAGAGCTTTTCTTTAATACGGGCAGCCTTACCGGCGCGATCACGCAAGTAGTAAAGCTTGGCACGACGGACATCACCGCGGCGCTTCACTTCAATGCTGGCAATCGTCGGAGCATAGAGTTGGAACGTACGTTCAACACCTTCGCCGCTCGAGATCTTGCGAACGATGAAGGAGGAATTCAAACCGCGGTTGCGGCGAGCGATCACAACACCTTCGTAAGCTTGGACGCGCTTGCGGGAACCTTCAACGACGTTGACGTTCACGACAACCGTGTCACCGGCAGCGAATTCAGGATAGGTCTTGCCGGCGGTCACGCGGGCGATTTCTTCTTGTTCCAACGTTTGGATAAGATTCATTTTTTTCTCCAAAACCATCATCATGTGGTCTGCGGTCGGATCTGTCTCCGCGCATCGTCACCACCGATAGGATGGGTTTTAATTAAACAAAAGTCTCTCCGTTTACTTCAAACGGAAAGATCGCTATTTTATAGCAATCAATTTGTTTTTGCATTCGAAGGATGCCCTTTACCAAAAAAATCGATAAAACCTATTAAAATCATTAACCTATTCCATTCAAATGATCGTAAAAAATGAAAACCATACGATTGCTATATCCTGACTGGATTTCAGGGGGCCTTGAAACTTATTATTTCGGCGCCAATCTGTTGCAGCACATCCTGCCTGCCAATTCCAGTCAGCCGACAATTAAAGTCGATATCGCTGCACCCTATGGCTCAGAACAAGCGATTATGGACGGAATACGGGGGAAAAATGAAGTCTTAGCGGGAATTCGTGCGGCGCAAAAAGCAATCGCCGACAGCCGTCCCGACCGCATCATTACAATCGGCGGCAATTGTATGGTTTCGCAAGCCTCCTTTGACTATCTGCACGGTCTTTATCCTGAGGCCCGCATCCTATGGATTGACGCTCATCCTGATGTTTCAGTTCCCGAAAACGGCTATCCCAACGCTCACGCCATGGTGCTGGGCGCTTTGTTGGGCGCGGGAGAACCTTCACTGACTGCCGCTCTAAAAAACTCGCCTTTCAAACCCGATGAGCTTCTTTACGTCGGTTTGCAATCACTGCACGGCTACCAGGCAGAATTTCTCAACAGGTTGGGAGTGAACTACAAAGTTCAAACACAGGACTTCGTGTCCGATGAAACAATCAAGGCCTTCGTGAAAGAAACCGATCACCTGCTTGTGCATTTGGACATCGATGTGCTCGATCCCAGGCAATTTCATTCCACCTATTTTGCCAATCCCGAACTCGTGGGTGATGGCTCTGGCAGCGGCCGAATGGATATGAACCGGCTCGAGTCCATCTTGAAACTTGTCTCTGACAATTGCGATATAGTGGGCTTCACGATAGCCGAGTACCTTCCGTTTGACGAAGAGAAACTTCAAAAAATGTTTGAAAAGGTGAATCTCTTCACGGATAAAAAACCTTAATATTATCAATATTATGCAATACATTACCGGACTTCATGCTCTGCATTGTCCATGCTCTCTGCAAACTCCCGGCAAACCGTATCACGGCGTTGACTGGACCTATCCGGCCACCGCCGATACCGACAACACCTTTTTCAAAGACTATGGTATTGAAGTCAATGAATCTGTGCCGGCTCATGGTCCGTCGACTCTGATCGCCAATCACCTCCGAGCGTGCCTGGATTTATTGTCCGAAGGGAAAACTCAACCCCTCGTCGGACTGAAACGCGAGATTATCGCCAACAATCAATACACCGCCGAACTCTTTGACAAAGTAATAACTCTCAAAGAGATGCCGATCTGGAATGAAGTGAGTTGGTTTATGGGGTGCGAGTACGGTCTTCAGTGGCTCGATTTCTTAAAAACACAATCTGTCGACTGGCCCGTCAAACCCAATTCGCATTTTGAGCCCATTGCGCCTGAAGACAACACGCTGCTTGCCTTTGTTCAGGCAAAAATCAAAGAATTTCAAAGCTATCAGAAAATTTCCTCTTTGGCCGGTCTTTTTCACTCCGTGCTTTTCCGGCAATCCGAAATCAACCGCGTCGTAAAGATCGAACTGCGAGCATTTCTGTCAAAACTGTATCCTGAACGGTTGTGGTTTTTAAAAACCATTGATCACTATCCCAGTGATCCGGTTTTAGAAAAGGACTTCGCTCAAATCCTTGAGATGTTGAATATGAGCGAAAAAATGTCTCCTCTTTTTGAGGAGACATCTCCCGAGACCGCTTAGAGCAAAGTTGCATTTTCTCGAATGTCTTCGCAACCAAAACTTTTCAGCGCTTCAATAATCGTTTTTTCCGTCTGCGGCAAGTACAGTCCGATTTCCGGATACCGGTGGATTTTCTGACGGATTTCCGCTGCCTTGGCCACACACTCAGCCATTTCTCCGGGAGTCACTTTTTTATATGCCAACATAAAAAATCCTTTCTTAAACTGTTCGTTGTCAAATAAGAACACTCATCACAGCGAGCGCCGCAAAAGCCATGACAATCGGAATAAGCATGATGACGTAAAGCATATGATCTTTAATACCGATCACACCAAGACAACGCCCCATATACTGAAGCTGACCGCCCATGATGAAAATCGAGGGCAAAATAACCGCGGCTTGTTCACCGGTCATCACCCCGTCGCTCAAAAACGCAAGCAGCACACCAATCGCACCGCCGCTTGACATCCAAGCGCTCACAAGAATCATGGCGCTTTCTCCGGGCAAACCGAAAACAGACATAATGGGTTCAAAAGCCATGCCGACGTAATTTAACAATCCGGAAACGGTTAACACTTTGATGAGCACGAAAGCCATCACCAAGTTGGGCAACATGGACTTCGTGGCCAATTCCCAACCACGCTTGGCGCCGTCAACAAATACTTCCGTGATGAGCGGTTTCTGAGTGCTGAGTTCTGTCATGATCAATTCCTTTCAATCGTTAATGCAACAGGACTGTTTTTCAAAGCGGACGCTGATGTCTGCTTTTTCATGGCCATTTGCCATTGAATCAGTCGCATGATATTGGCGCCGATTACCTTTGCAATCAGCAAAACAGCGAGCCCCGCCCCCATGGAAAGCGGAACACCGCCCGAGCCGTCGGCATTACTGAAGGCCAATACGGCCGCGCTGAACGTGACGAAATTTGTAATGGGAGCGCAAGCCACCATTTGGAAAGCGGAGAAATTGTTAATCTCTGTGTAAGTCAATGCGCCAGAATCCTTGAGCTGCCGAGTAAGAGCCGCCCCTCCGTCGGTCGACTGCAAACAGGCGATGAGAGCCAATGTGGCGGTGCCGGGCACCCCGATGAAAAATTGAAGCAGCGGCGTGAGAAGTTTGCGTGCCGCCCTCAGGGCGCCGTAATGCTCAAAGACAGTGATCATGCCCATTGCCAGCATCACGCCCGGCACAATCAGGGAAATTGCCAGCATGAAGCCATCGATGGCGCCTGAACCGCCGATGCCTCGCAAAGTCGTCATGGTAACGGCAAGTCCGTCACCCGATTCCGCCACTTTGCCTACGACTTTTCCGGCGCTCCCCATGAGCGTTGTGAAGTCCAGGAAACTCCAGAAATAGCCGCTGCCCGCCGCAACGCCTGAGAAAAACACGATGGCCAAGGCCAATGAGATATAACAGCCCACCGTCACTTTTTCTTCATTCATATTTTTTTGCTTTTCACTCATTTTTCCATTCCTAAAAGATCAATCGGATTCAAAAACAGCAACGAAAGAGAAAGTGGCTAAATCGATAAACTGGTGGGCCGATTTGACGCATGGCGCGCATGAGTCTCGCGCAAGGCACGAAAACAGAATTCAAGTGGATTGAACCGATACCGACATTTATTTCAGCAACGCCGCGGATGGACGGATACATAGCAACTTCCAAATTTTCAAGATTTTGAAAATGTCTGAATACACTTAAACTGTTTTTCTATTCAGTGACGGTGTTTCAGACCGTTTGAGGTGGTTCGGATAAGAACCTGTTGTTTGTCAGTGTCTAAAGCTGAAAACAACAAACGACGGAAGCGGGAAACGACTAAATCGTTCCCCGATGCTAAAGCTGAAAAAAACAGCCTTACGAGAAACACTCGAAAGGCCTATCGGTTTGACTGATGAGATCGCGCAACAAGACTGACAGGAACTTTCCTGCAAGCTTGTCTGTCGTGTATCTAAGCGATTGCTCGTCAACATATTAGAGGCGATCTCAAAATAATTGAAACTTTCAAATATTGTGATTGATTTTTTAAAGCCGAGCAATAAGCAAAATTATGTATTTTCAAAAAAATCTACCGACTTTTCGGTAGATCTTTTGAGCGAAACGGGATTAAGGCAAGACTAATGGCATCGATTTAAGCCTGTTTTTTAAGCCAAAGCAGATCGTTTTTAGTCAACTTGCCCTCATTTTTCGCTTTTTCAATTAAATCCGGGCGCGTGCGAAGCGTTATCTCAAGCGCCTTTTCGCGCGTCCAGCGGGCGATGTTGGCGTGATGCCCGGACATGAGCACCTCAGGCACTGCCTCCTCTTCCCAAACCTCCGGACGCGTATAGTGCGGAGCATCCAAAAGGCCGGTTGAAAAGGATTCATCAAGACTCGACAATTCTTTAATGGCTCCGGGCAACTGCCTGACCACCGCGTCAATCAAAACCATGGCGGCGAGCTCACCGCCCGAGAGCACGAAGTCGCCGACGCTCACCGTTTCATCCACGTAGTGGTCCAAAAAGCGCTGGTCGATTCCCTCATAGCGCCCGCAAATCAAAACCATGTCCTGATTTTCAGCCACCCAACGCCGCACTGTTTCGTCCGTCAGTCGCGTGCCGTTGGGCGCGAAGCTGATCACCCGCCCCGTATTGCCCGAGCGTCGAATGCGTTTTAATGTTCTCGCCAAAGGTTCGGCCATCATCACCATGCCGGGACCGCCGCCGAAAGGACGGTCATCGATCGTCCGATGATTGTCTTCAGTTTCTTCTCTCGGGTTCCAGGTTCGAAGCGACCACAGTCCGCGCTCAATCGCCCGCGAGGTAATGCCGTTTTCCGACACCGCCTTAAACATCGGTTCAAACAAGGTGATGACATCAAAGCGCATGATCGGTTCCTTTAGAGCTCATCGAGCCAGGCCTGCAAAATGGCCTCCAGAATCGCCTCTGTGCTCTTTTGCGGATCATCGTCAAAATCATCCAATTCAAGCACCATGGCGTGAAGCTCAGTGAAACGCAGCTTCAACGGATTGACATCGGGATGCGCATCATAAAGCGCCTCGGCGATTTGCCGTGTATCGGTCCAGCGCATGATTAGTGTTCCTTCGCATGGTTGCGGCTGTATTTGGGAATCTCAACCACCAAATCTTCGTCGCCGACAACCGTTTGGCAGGACAGACGCGACACATCTGTCACTCCCCAAGCCTGATCAAGCATATCCAATTCTTCGTCTTCGGGCTCGTTTAAGGAGTCAAAACCTTCACGAATGATGACGTGACATGTCGAACAGGCGCCGGAAAATTCACAGGCATGTTCAATGCCGATCCCATTGGCAAGAAGCGCTCGGGCCAATTTAACCCCGGGCTTGACTTCAAAGGTTTTCCCCTCAGGGCAAATCGTCGCGTGAGGTAAAACGGTGATTTTCGGCATAGTTACTTTCCTTCAATATCTTCTACACTTTTACCCGACAACGCCTGAGCAATGGCCCGATCCATGCGACGCTCCGCGAAGCTTTCGGTGGCCTGCGTCAGTTCCTTCTCAAGCGTTTTCATTGTTTCCAATTCATGCGTTTGCACGGCGGCTAAAAGACGCGTGATTAAATCACGAATTTGGCTTTCTTCGGCTTTACTGAGTAAATCGGCGTCGCTTGCCAGCGCCCCCACCGTTGACTCGATGAGCCGGCGCGACTCCACCTCCTCTTCACGCAGGGCGCGCTCGCGCATATCTTCCTCCGCGTTGCCCGTACCGTCTTTGAGCATGCGCATGATCTCTTCATCGGTCAATCCATAAGAGGGCTTCACCGTCACGTGCGCTTCAACTCCCGTTTGCGTTTCGCGGGCGCTCACCGACAAAAGGCCGTCGGCATCGACGCTGAAGGTCACACGAATGCGGGCCGCGCCGGCCACTAGCGCCGGAATCCCTCTGAGCTCAAAACGCGCAAGACTGCGACAGGCGTCCACAATCTCCCGCTCACCCTGCACCACATGAATGGCCATGGCCGTCTGACCGTCTTTAAATGTCGTAAAGTCCTGAGCCATCGCCACCGGAATCGGCGTATTTCTCGGAATTATTTTCTCAACCAGGCCGCCCATGGTTTCAAGTCCAAGAGATAGCGGCGTCACGTCAAGCAAAAGCCAGTCATCGCCGGCGGTGTTGCCCGCCAATAAGTTAGCCTGTTTGGCAGCGCCCACCGCCACAACTTCATCGGGATTGATGTTATCCAAAGGATCAAATCCCAAGTATTCCTTAACCGCCTCTCGAATCACCGGCATACGGGTTGAGCCGCCCACCAACACCAAACCCTGAATTTCATCGCGGTTCAATTTGGCGTCGCGCATCACGGCTTGCAGCGTGTCAATGGTCTTTTTAACCAAACGGCAAGTCAGGTTTTTAAAAATCTCGCGCGTCAGTGTCAGTTCCAAAACACGGCCCGAGGAAAGCGTCACGCGCATGGGCGCTTGCTGAGCTTGGCTTAATGCTTCTTTGGCTGCCCGAGCCGCCACCATAATGTGGCTTTTGTCTTCTGGTGACAGAATCTCTGTCACACCGGCCTCACGGATCGCCCAACAGAAGATCCGATGATCAAAATCATCACCGCCTAAAGCCGAATCGCCGCCTGTTGCCAATACCTCAAAGACGCCTTTAGTGAGCCGAAGCACTGACACATCAAAGGTGCCTCCGCCCAAGTCGTAGATAACATAAAGGCCTTCTGCGCCCTCATCCAAGCCATAGGCTAAGGCGGCCGAGGTCGGCTCATTCAGAAGGCGCAGCACATTGAGCCCCGCCAATCGGGCCGCGTCCTTCGTGGCCTGGCGCTGCGCATCATCAAAGTAAGCCGGAACGGTAATAACCGCGCCCACCAGCTCGCCCCCCAAAGCTTCTTCTGCGCGATTTTTCAGGGCTTTCAAAATTTCGGCGGAAATTTCAACTGGACTTTTTTCGCCACTCACCGTCTGGATGCGGAGCATCCCTTCGGATTGTGCAAAATGATAGGGTAAACTCGAGGCCAACTTTTGCTCGGCGCTTGAGCGTCCCATAAAACGCTTAACGCTGGCAATCGTGTTTTCAGGATCTTCGCTGATGTGCGCTCGGGCCTCTTGCCCGACAACAACGGAGCCGTCAGCCAAATAACGAACCACCGAAGGCAAGAGCTTTCTGCCCTCATGATCGGCAAGCACCACGGTCTCCGCGCTTTTGACGGTAGCCACCAATGAATTTGTCGTTCCCAAATCAATACCAACCGCAAGGCGATGCTGATGGGGATCGGCCGACATGCCCGGTTCGGCAATTTGCAATAAAGCCATGAAAAAAGTCCTAGTGTTGAATCTGAGCAAGAAGTTTGTTGACAAACATGAGTTCACGCGTCGCTTCAAAAGCAACATCGTCATTGCGGGTTTCGTCAAACGCTTTGCCAACGCGCTCTATCAGTTTGTCGCGCTCAAGTTTAACCTCTTCGCAAAGGGCAAGTCGCAAGCTCTCGTCGCCCTTTTGCTCGCAATTGTCAAGCGCCTCATGCCACTGCATTTGTCGCATGAGAAAGTCGGCGGGCATCGGACGATGCTCGTTCACATCAAACCCCTTTAGCTTGCAAAGGTACTGAGCGCGCAGCAAATCATCGGCAAGCACTCTATAGGCCTCATTAACCTGCACGCTCATTTGCTGAGCGATGCGTTTTTCAAGGGCGCTCGCGGTGACAAAACGGTCCGGATGCAGGCGTGACAAAAGTGCCGTCTTTACCGTTTCCAGAGATGACAAATCAACCGCAAAGGTTTGCGGTTGATTTAAAAGTTCAAAATAATTTTTTGAGGTCATGCGAGAGTCAATCACACTTGGAAAGATTCCCCGCAACCACAATGACTCTTTTCATTGGGATTGTGGAATTTAAAGCCTTCGTTGAGTCCCTCACGGGTGTAATCCAATTGCGTGCCGTCAATGTAGGGCAAACTTTTGGCGTCGACCACCACCTTGACACCGAAAGATTCCCAGACCTGGTCATCTTCTTCAATGGCGTCGGCAAACTCAAGCTTATAGGCCATGCCGGAGCATCCGGAAGTTTTCACTCCCAGGCGCAAACCGATGCCCTTGCCGCGCTTGGTCAAATAGGCGTTAACGTGACGGGCAGCGTTTTCTGTCAAAGTGACGGCCATACTTATTTTCCTTGTTTTTGACGATAATCGGCGATTGCCGCTTTAATGGCGTCTTCGGCCAAAATTGAGCAGTGAATCTTCACCGGGGGCAAAGCCAACTCTTCAGCGATCTGCTCATTGGACAATTGCATCGCCTCGTCTAAAGATTTTCCTTTAACCCATTCGGTCACAAGCGAGCTCGAAGCGATGGCGGAACCGCAACCATAGGTTTTGAATTTCGCATCCTCAATGATGCCTTCGGGATTAACCTTGATTTGCAAGCGCATCACGTCACCGCAGGCGGGAGCTCCCACCATACCGGTGCCGACATCTTTTTCGTCTTTATCGAGCGTGCCCACGTTTCTGGGATGCTCGTAGTGATCCATCAGTTTGTCACTGTATTGCATCTGAGCGATATCCTTTATTAATTAGTGCTCGGACCATTTCACTTGGTTGAGGTCAACACCTTGTTGGTGCATTTCCCACAACGGCGACATTTCACGGAGTTTGGCGACTTTTTCCTTCAGCTGGGCAACCACAAAATCGATTTCCTCTTCTGTGGTGAAGCGGCCCAATGTGAAGCGGATGGAACTGTGAGCCAACTCATCGTCACGGCCCAACGCGCGAAGCACAAAAGAGGGCTCGAGACTGGCCGAAGTGCAGGCCGATCCCGACGAGACAGCCACGTCTTTGAGCGCAAGCATCAGGCTTTCACCCTCAATGTAGGCAAAACTCACATTGAGGTTTGTGGCTACGCGATGCTCCCAATCGCCATTGAGATACACATCCGGGATTTCCTGAATGCCGGCCCAAAGCTTATCGCGAAGCTTCTTAAAGCGGGCATTTTCTTCATCCATTTCCAAACGGGCCAGGCGATAGGCCTCGCCCATGCCCACGATCTGGTGCGTTGCCAACGTGCCGGAACGCATGCCGCGCTCGTGACCGCCGCCGTGAATCTGAGCTTCCAGACGCACGCGCGGCTTGCGGCGCACATACAAAGCGCCGATTCCCTTCGGACCATAAACTTTATGGCCGGACATGCTCATCAGATCAATGGGATCCTTTGTCATGTCAAAATGAAGTTTGCCGATGGCCTGCGTGGCATCCACATGGAAAAAGATTCCCCGTTCGCGGCACATCTGACCGATCGCGTTGATGTCCTGAATAACACCGATTTCGTTATTGACAGCCATCACGGAAACCAAAATCGTGTCATCGCGCATGGCCGCTTTTAAGGCGTCAAGATCAAGCAAACCATTGGGCAACACGTCCATATAGGTGACTTCGTAGCCTTCGGTTTCAAGATGACGCATGCTGTCCAAAACAGCCTTGTGTTCAGTCTTTACCGTAATCAGGTGCTTGCCGCGGTCTTTATAAAAATGAGCGATTCCCTTAATAGCCAAATTATCAGATTCCGTTGCGCCGGATGTCCAGACGATTTCGCGCGGATCGGCATTGATCATCTGAGCAACCTGGGAGCGCGCCTCTTCGACAGCCTCGCGAGCCTCAAGCCCATAGGCGTGAGAATTACTGGCGGCATTGCCGAAATGCTCATAAAGCCAGGGAATCATTTTGTCAACCACACGAGGATCAACCGGAGTGGTGGCACCGTAGTCCAAATACACAGGTTTTTTCAATTTGCGCTCCTCAGCGAAACATAGCTTTTTCTCTGATGCGGTCTTTTTCGATATAGTCGCAAGGCCGTCTGACGGCTAGGGATAAACCCTGCCTTTTTTAACGAAAGTAGATATTACTGACTTCAACTTTTAAACGCAAGATTTTTTATCACGAAATCGTCTTGATTTTTTGGAGACAAAGACTCTATCTATATGTTTATAAAAGAATAAAAAATCATCTCAATATAATCGCCAAAAATTTAAAGTCTATAGTCGTTATAGACTAAAGACCGTATTCGTTACAGGGTTTTCGCACTTAGTCCTCCTCGATTGACTAAAAAGGACAAAAGTCCATAACATGCATCTTCACAATAATGGAGAACTTTTTCGAATCCATCCCTGTTTCCGTAGTAAGGATCAGGCACAACCGCCACGTCGTAGCTCGCGCTAAAGCGCATGAGCAGTATCGCCTTATTCTTGAAGCCTTCGGGAGCCATGCGTTCGAGCTCTTTGATATTGTCCCGATCCATGGCAAGAATCCAATCGTAGTGTTCGAAATCATCTTTGCGCACCTGACGGGCCCGATGAGCGGACAAGTCATAACCTCTGGCTTTGGCGCATTGCATGGCGCGAGGATCGGGCAGTTCCCCTACGTGATAACTTTCGGTGCCGGCTGAATCAATTTCAAATTCCGCGGAAAGTCCGGCGCGTTCAACCAGTTTTCTAAACACCGCCTCGGCAGTGGGTGAGCGGCAGATATTGCCTGCGCATACGAAAAGCACCTTTGTCATGGCGCCTCTCCTTTATCTTCACACATAAACTTTTTTCTTTTTTCAAATTCTAACTGTACACTTCCTAACGTACGCTTTTGTGAAGTTTTTTTGAAATTTCCCTACAATAAGCGCCCTGTTTAAACCGTTAGATCTCTAGTATGGATACGATTATTCAAGAACCGCTCGATGACAGTCGAGAGCCGATCACGATGATTTGGCTCCACGGTCTGGGCGTGGACGGTTCTGACTTTGAGTCCTTTCAAAAAGAATTAGCGCAGTTCGGCGAACTCAACAATGTCCGCATGGTGCTGCCCTCTGCCCCCATGCGTGATATCACGGCCTACAAGATGAAACTGCCCGGTTGGTATGATTTCTACGAAGAAGACTTCAACGAACAACAAAAAGAAGACATCGAAGGAATGAATCAATCGGCCGCCGTTATCAACGCCCTCATTGAAGAGCAACGTAGCCAACACCCGAATTCTCCGATTTGGCTCGGTGGTTTTTCACAAGGGGCGGCAATGGCGCTTCTTGTCGGCATGTCCCAAATCACTCCGGTGGCCGGCATCATCGCCTTGTCGGGGTATGTTCCCAAGCATCCCCGCTTTGCCGAATTAAGCGACGTGGCCAAGCAAACACCGATTTTTATGGCTCACGGCACGCTCGACTCCGTCATTTCTATCGCGCAGGCGCGCAAAGGCCTTGAAATTCTCAACAAAGCGGGCGCCTCGGTGGAATTTTCCGATTACCCGATGATGCATGAAATCTGCCCCGACGAGGTGGCCGATATAGCGGAATTCATCACCGTTCACAGCCGTTCTGACAACGAAAACGAGTAACACGGTTGTGACGCTTCCATTCTTACATCGGGCCACGGATTTCCTCCGTGGCCCGACTGTTTTTATCGTCTCACTAGGGAAAGTACCCTAATTGATTTCATTTGATATTGATTCAAGGCGCAACGGGAAGATTTTTTTCAGCTTAAGATGGATCATGAATATCTGTTTATATAACATTTGACGTTTTTGTACCGAGAAATCAAATGCCATATTGGAAAGCGCTGGTCTGGTTTTTAACCGTCACTTCTGTGTTCATGTCGGCAAGCTACACCATGCTTGTCCCCTTCCTTCCGATGTATTTGATTGAGGAGCTGGGTGTCGCTCAGGCTGATGTCAATATTTGGTCAGGAATCATTTTTTCCACAACCTTTTTGATCAGCGCCGTGATGGCCCCAATCTGGGGGGCTTTGGCCGATAAAAAAAGCCATAAAGCGATGGCCGTGCGCGCAGCCGTATGCTTAGCCATTTCATACGCCTGGGGCGGTTTTGTTCAAACGCCTTGGGAGCTATTTGCCATGCGCGCCTTCCAAGGTTTCTCCGCCGGACTTTGGCCCGCCTGTCTGGCCATTATGACTTCCACTGCGCCCAGAGACAAAATGGGTTGGTGTCTGGGGCTTATGCAAGGCGGAATGACCGCCGGCGGCGTCTTCGGTCCATTGATCGGCGGACTTCTCGCGGAATTTTTCGGCATGCGCGCCTCGTTTTATTTTGCTGGCGCCGCTTTGGGGCTGATAGCTCTGGGGCTGGTCTTTTTCATTAAAGGCGGAGAACAAAAGAAAATTATTGCTACCGCCGATAAGAAAAAGAATGACGGCGGTTCTTTGAAATTGCTTAAAGTTCCTGTCATCCAGCGAATGCTTTTTGCCGCCGGTGTGGTGCAACTCGCGGTCATGCTGGTGCAACCGGTCTTGCCGCTTTACATCGCCGAGTTGCAGGGCTCGATGGATAACATCGTGATGGTCTCGGGTATTGTGTTTTCCGTGGTCGGTATCTCAGGTGTTTTTGCCGCTCCGATTTGGGGGCGTTTGGGAACCAATATCGGTTATCGCTGGGCGCTCTACGTCGCATTGTTCGGAGGCGGCGTCTTCGGTGTCATCCAAGCGATCCCGGGTGACATCACCCCGTTTGTGATTTGGCGCTTTATCGGCGGCATTTTCTTTGCCGGCATTTTCCCCGCCATCAATGCCCTGTTGGCCGAGAACACATTGCCCAACGAGCGCGGTCGCGTCTACGGCTTAAGTTACGCCGCGCAGCAAATCGGCTCGGTCTGCGGCCCGATCTTCGGCGGCCTGATGGCCACTTACTGGACAAATTCAATCGTGGTGATGGCTCACGGCTTTGTCATGATACTTCTGGTTATTTTGCTTTATCTGAAGCGCCCGAAGAATCAGGATCCCGGCAGCGGTGAAACCATTGAGGTGGAAGAAAATCAACCTCAGTCATCAAAACCTTTAGACGAAAGCAAAAAATAGCTTGTCAATCGCAGCGTATCGTGCTCCACCCTTTAGGATCTCCGGATACACGATCGCTGCGCTAATCTTTTAAGTTAAATCGAACAGATACAGCAGTCTTACCAAAAGTATTACGCCAATTTACCACTCGTTTCGTAAAGCTCCGACATTAAAATAATCGGCTACCAGGGCGTGTGTTCCAGTTCAATGTGCTGCTTAATGATGGATAAAGGTGCGACCCCGCAGCTGACCTCATCGATAAATTGGCAGCCTCATTGTCCGCTATGTTCAAAATTTGCTCACGAGCTTTTTCAATCATTCAAAATTGATATGACTTTAAACAAAGTTTCTTTTCTTTACCTAAAGAAAAATTTTGTGGACAAATCCAATACTGATAGACTAAAGGTGGACTCATTTTTTCGGAGGCTCCTATGGATACTCAAACCGGCGTAAACGCTGTCACCATCGTCTTCGCCGCACTCTGTGTTTTCGCGATTGCTTACCGTTTCTACGGTTTGTTCATCGCCCAAAAAGTTCTCAATGTCAATGAAGCCCGTCAAACGCCAGCCGTGCGTTACTCAGACGGTCAGGACTACGTCCCCACCAATAAGTACGTCCTTTTCGGTCACCATTTCGCTGCTATCGCTGCGGCCGGCCCGTTGCTCGGACCGGTGCTTGCCGCTCAATTCGGCTACATGCCCGGACTGCTGTGGATTTTGATCGGTTGCGTGCTGGCCGGCGGCGTACACGATATGGTCGTGCTTTTCTGCTCGGTTCGTCATCGTGGTCGTTCATTGGCCCACATCGCCACAACCGAAATTGACAAGACCACCGGTCTTGTCGCCGCTTGGGCTGTGCTGGCAATTTTGATTCTCACATTGGCCGGACTTTCCATCGCCGTTGTGAACGCCATGCACAACTCCCTTTGGTCGACCTATACCGTCGCTGCAACGATCCCTATTGCCATTATCATGGGCTTGTACATGCAAGTTTGGCGCAAGGGTGATGTGAAGGGAGCCACGGTTATCGGCGTTGTATTGCTCTTCTTGTGCATTTTGTCCGGCCCTTGGGTTGCCTCACATCCCGAATATTTCGGCTGGCTTGACATCGACAAACCGGCAATGAGCCTGTTGATTCCGATCTATGGTTTCTTGGCCTCTGTGTTGCCTGTTTGGCTTTTGCTTTTGCCTCGTGACTATTTGTCCACGTTCTTGAAGATTGGTACGATCGCCGCCTTAGCCATCGGCATCTTCTTCGTTATGCCGCAATTCCACATGCCCGCATTCACGGAATTTGTTAAGGGCGGTGGCCCGATCGTCGGCGGTCCGGTTATTCCGTTCATCTTCATTACGATTGCCTGCGGTGCCTTGTCCGGCTTCCACGCCACCATCGGTACCGGTACCACCCCGAAGATGCTTTCAAACGAACGCGACGTGCTCTTTGTGGGTTACGGCGCCATGTTGATGGAAGGCTTTGTGGCTGTGATGGCTTTGGTGGCAGCCTGTGTGCTCGTCCCGGCAGACTACTTCGCTATTAACGCTCCGGCCGATAAGTTTGCCGCTCTCGGCATGGCCGTTCAGGAATTGCCCCACTTGGAAGCTCAAGTTCAGGAAAGCTTGATGGCTCGTCCGGGCGGTTCCGTTTCTTTGGCTGTCGGTATGGCTCACATCTTCTCTCAGATTCCCTTCATGGAAAATCTGATGGCCTACTGGTACCACTTCGCCATTATGTTTGAAGCTGTCTTCATTTTGACGGCTGTGGACGCCGGTACCCGTGTCGGTCGTTTCTTCCTGCAGGAAATGATGGGCAAGGTTTGGCCGAAGTTCTCCGACAAGGAATGGTGGCCCGGCATTATCATCACCTCGCTGATTTTCACGGGTTCCTGGGGTTACCTCGTTTACTCGGGCGACATCAGCTCCATCTGGCCGCTCTTCGGTATTTGCAACCAATTGCTTGCTTCCGTTACGCTTTTGATCGGTACCACCGTGATCCTGCGTCTGAACAAGACGAAGTACGCCCCCATCACCGGCGTGCCGGGTCTCTTCATGACCTTTATCACGATTTGGGCGGGCTGCTGGTTGGTGATTAATCAATACCTCCCGGCCGGTCAATATCTGCTTGCTTCACTCTCCGTCATCGTGATGCTTCTGATGCTCTTTGTGATCATCGGTACGTTGCGTCGTTGGTCCGTGCTCTTGAACATCAAGACCACAACCCGTGACAGCTACGGCGTTGAAGTGAAGGCGGTTGTTAACGAATAGTTGATTTCTCTTTCAGGCAAAACGCGTCCGACAAAATCGGGCGCGTTTTTTTTATCTACAGTTTGATCCAAACGATATTTATTATAGGTTAACACCTACGTAAAACTATCTTTACTAGAAGATTCAAGTAAACTAGGAACGTTACTTTTCTCAAAGGAGTGTTTTCATGCATCCTTTTACAAACAAATTTGAAAAGAAATGGTTCTGGTTCTTCATGGCCCTATGGGGATTCATCATGTTGCCTCTGCCATGCTTTTACGACACCGAATACAACCCCGGTTTCTTCGGGGTTCCTGTTTTCATCTGGGGATGGTTGATATACGGTTTATTGACCATTATTTGTATCGCCCTCTGGGCCTCTTCATGCCTGAAGCGTCCGGAATATCACGAGTTCGATGAAGAGGAATAACCATCATGCATTTTTCTATTGATACAGGCAGCATGACGATCCCGTTCTTGTGCGTGATCGTTACCTACTGCGTCGTTCTGACCGGCTTGGGTTGGTACGGCTCCAGACAGAATAAAAACCTCGCCGACTTTTTCACAATGTCGGGTAAAGCAGGCGCCATTCTCACCGGTGTGGCTTATTTCTCAACTCAATACTCCATGTCAACCTTCATGGGCGTGCCGGGTTCCATCTATCATGTAGGCTACGCCGGTATGTCCGTGTCGGTGCCGGGTATCGCTTTCTCCATGTTAATCCCGGCCTTGCTCGTCGGTCGCCGTCTGATCACTTTAGGCCATCGCTACAAAATGCTGACGATGGCCGATTATTTGGCCGATCGTTTTGACTCCACCGGTATCCGCGGTCTTTTGGCGGTGTTAATGTTGATTTTCCTCGTATCCATGATGGGTGCTCAGACCATTGGCGGCGGGGTGATTTTCTCCACCTACACAGGCTGCGATGAATGGGTCGGTATTGTTGTAATGGGTGTTACCGTGATCCTGTACTGCATGGCCGGCGGTATCCGTTCTGTCATGCTCACCGACTTAATTCAAGGTATTTTGATGGTTGTTACAGCTGTCGTGACCTTCTTCGTATCCCTGAAGTTGGGTGGCGGACTTGAAGTGATCAACGAAAAATTGGCAGCTATGGATACCAATTACGTGAGCTTCCCGGGTCACAATAATGCCTATCCGTGGCAAAACTACGTCTCCATGATTGTGATGTGGTCTTTCTTTGCCATTGGTCAGCCTCACCTCTTTACGAAGTTCTTTACGATGAAGGATCACAAGACAATGTTCAAGGCCGTTATCTTAGGTACCTTGGGCATGTGGTTCTCAGCCTCCTTCATCGAATGGTGCGGCGTCACAGGCATCATCTCCTTCCCCGGCTTGGAAGGTAAGAATTCCGACTTTGTGGTGCCCTTGATCTTACAAGGCGGTTTGCCCCCAATTATTTCCTCTTTGATGGTTGCCGGTATTTTCTCGGCCGGTATGTCCACCATTTCGTCTTTGCTTTTGACGGCGACCTCTGCCGCCTCGCGTGACATCTATCAAAAGATTTTGAGTCGCAACGCAACCGACGAAGAAACCTGGAAGCTCTCCAAGGTCATTACCGTGGTATTGGGCATTATCGCGATCGGTATCGGTGTCATGAAGCCGGGCTCTATTTTCCAAATCGTTTTGTTTGCTTTCGGTGGTTTAGGTATTTGGGCCGCTCCGATTTTGCTCGGGATGTACTGGAAGCGCACGACAACCACCGGTGTTTACGTCGGTGTCATCTCCGCTGAAATCCTCTACGTGCTCATTACATTGAAGTTCACGAGTTGGTCATTCGGTTTTAACCCCTTGATCGTCGCTTGGCTCTTTGCCATGATCGTGATTGTTCTTGTCAGTTTGGTGACAAAACCTGTTTCTCAAGAAACACTGGATCGTCACTTTGCGGACCTCGAACGCGTTAAAGGTTAACTTTGAAAAGCCCGATTTCTCGGGCTTTTCACTAAGAGGCATATTATGCAATTAGCTCATTTGAATTGGCGTCAAGCCCAGGAAAAACTTTCTAATCCTGACACCGTGGTCGTCATTCCTGTCGGAAGCACGGAACAACATGGACCAATCGGTCCGCTTGGCACCGATTGGTTGATTCCACAGTGGATCACCGCTGAAATGGAAAAACGCACAGATATTCTTGTCACGCCGGTGATTCCTTTCGGTGTGGCGACCCATCACACCTCCTTTGCCGGCACGATCGACATGGGATTGGAAACCATGATCGATATCATGCGAGGCGTATTTCAAAATCTTGCCAAACATGGAGCCAGACGCTTTATCGTTGTCAACGGCCACGGCGGCAATGATCCGGCAATTGAAAAGGCCGGTCTGGAATTGGCCAGAGAAACTGGCGCATTGATTACCCTACTGGATTGGTGGGGCATTGCTCCTGAACTCAATAAAGCCTGGACAACCGGTCATGGTGACGCTCAGGAAGTCTCGGCCATTATGCATATCAAGCCTGAACTCATCGATATCGCCTCCTGCCCGCAAACCACTGTCAACGATTTGAGCGACAAGCTTCACTTCACTCATTTAAGTTCAGTGAAATTCGCGGATGCTCACATCAAGTTAATCCGAGACATCAAAAAAGGAATTCCCATGGGTGGCTTCGGCGGCATTGACAGTCAAAAAGCCAATGCGCAATGGGGCAAGGAAATGTTGGATGCGGTCGTTAATTACTTTGTCGAATTGACCGAAGAATTACGTCGCGTTCCATTGGATAAATAACTTTGACCGCAGGAGTCCCGCAATGCTTGACCAGACGCTTTTAATGCAAACGCTCCAAGACATCGCCAATACCGGTGAAAGGCTGTCAAATGAAGCTGAAATGAATGCATTCAAGGTAATCGCTGAGGCATTTGAAAAAGTCGGTGCCAAAGTGGAAATCGAAGATGTCCCGCTTTTTGTATCGACAGTCGATCGTGTTTCGTTAAAAGCGGATGGACAACACATTGACGCACTGGGCAACGCCATGACATTACCGCTTTGCGGGGACTCCTGTCGGCAAGGCACTGTTTCAGTCCAAGGACACTTACGAATTGTTTCTGCTCAAGACTGGATTTCCTACACCAAACATTTTGATGATGAAATTATTCTCCTGACCGGTTTAGCTAACTTGAATGATTTACGAAAGGCTCAGAATTTAGGTGTATCCGCTGTGATTTTCGATACCGGCGAGCGCATTCACAGAATGATTGTGAGCGATGTTTGGGGCAGTCCAACCCCGGGCTGTGAGAAACGGTATGTGAACATGCCCAATGCCTGTATCAAGCACTCTGATGCCCTTTCGCTCGAAAGCGGCATGGCCATTTCATTGGAGCTTACTATCAACAGCCGTTGGACTACGTCTCCGGTACTGATGGCTCAGATCAAGCATACTGATCCGACGGTTAAAGCGTTTACAGCCATTGTCACTGCTCACATCGACAGTTGGGGAGCGGGTGCATTAGACAATGCTTCCGGCATCGCCACGATGGTAGCAAGCGCAAAGGAAATCAACGGACTCAAAAATCGCCCTAATGATGTTTGCTACGTTGTGTGGTCCGGCCATAGCCATGGTCGATACGCCGGCAGTACTGCTTGGTTTGATAAACATTTCAGCTGGCTCAATGACAATGTTTTTGTTAATCTGAACTGTGACTGTCTTGGCGCCCAAGGTTCAACCATTTTGGGAAAAACGCCGGTTATGGCGAGCACTAAGGCTCTAGCCCTCAAAGCTCACGAGGATTTCAATATCACCGAGCAATTCACTCAATTCAATCGCTCGTGCGATCAATCATTCATGTGTATCGGCATTCCTTCGGTATTTTCAAATATCTCGGAAGTCCCGCCAACCGATGGAGTATCCATGAAAGTCGCGGGGCTTGCCGGTGTTTATGGACCTTATTGGCACAGCACGGATGATACTTTGAAAGGGATTAACCCGATCGCCCTTGAAAGAGATGCAGTAATTTTCACAAAAGGTTTGATTCACGCTATTAATCTGGGACCGTCATGTCTGGATTTACGCGCTGAGTGGCAAGAATTTAGTCATAGCATCGTTACAAAGCTTGAAACAATTCTTTCCTCCGACTTCCAAGATCCAATCAGTGAAAGTTTTAAAACCGAACCGGTATGGAATGAGCTACAGGGGAAAATCACGGAAATTGAGAGTTATCTCAAAGAGGTCGAAAAGCACGATGCGGCAAGCCGATTGAAAGCCCTCAAGCAAATCGTCGCAATCGCTTACAGCGCCGCACCGGCAGGGCTGCAAGATCCCGCTGGACAAAGTGCGACCTGTTTATTTAACAAAGCATATGATAGTTGGAGAGGGGCTGATCCACAATCATTTGGCTTTTACAGTGCTTGGACAGCATTAGTGCGTGGAGCCAATCAATTAATGGCTAGGTTAAATAGTCTTCAGAACTGAAGATTTACATACCGTCTCTGAGAACAGTACAACGACTGAAAAGTAAAAAAGCCTCGAAGCGATAAAACTTCGAGGCTTTTTTAATGGGGGAGCCGGGCAATGTCCTACTTTCACTGGAAATACAACCAACTATCATCGGCG